>JAPUJT010000001.1 GCA_027296055.1 Planctomycetota bacterium
CAGCGAACTCTTCCACTTCACTAGCGAGAGGCGGTTGCGACGTTTCCTTCTCCGATGGACTCCACCAAAGCCCCTCGACTGAAACAATAGCCTGCAAATCCCCCCGCATGCGTGCGCCAGCAACAGCATTGTTGGTGGATAGTACCTCGACCACAAACTCCTGGGAATCCGGGTCCCATCCAATTTGGACGATGGGCACGCCAAGTTTGTCCATGACCAGATGGGCTACCTCCTGGCTGCCCCACACGATCGAGCCTACGAGCAAGAGCAGACCCACAATCCGATTCATTCGATCAGGCTGGCCCGCCCAGCGAAGCCACATGAACGAGGCCAGAAGACTGTAGGCCAGGGCGACAGATGCCCACGCAAGGAAGTAGGTCTGGTTATGCAGCGCCCCTGTTTCGAGCGCGCCGAGAAACCATTCGTGACTATAGCCAAATGCGAGAAGGCCGATTCCACCCGTGACGAGCGCGTAGAACCACACGCTTGGCCGCACTCTCGGCTGATCTGCTGGAGGTGTCACTTTGGAAAGTCTGCGGAGGTCATGATGCTACGGCCCTCATTCTAGCGATGGCTACTTGGGCATGTCGAGGTGGTGTGGTGCGAAGGGCGTAGTGCGGAGAAGGACAGAGGCTGCGCCGCAGCTCGCCCCAGAAACTTCCCCCGGCCTCCCTTGATTCCGTGTCTTAGAGAATGGGGGGCTTGACCACCCCCTGAATTCGCTGGCAGGTGAGTCGCCAGTCGAGGAGGAGTAGCTGGCCTTGTCTTGCAAGGCTGCTGGCGTCTATCATCTTGGGTAGAGGACCACTGCGCGTAGGCGAGCACTCGATCCGGTAGGCCGAAGGGAGTACACAGTGAACGTGACGAAGCACGAGTTCTTGTGGGCAATTGTCAAGGGCCTCGGTATCTACTTTCTGATCGGAGGTCTCCTCGGAGTGGTACAAATCCTCATGCAAAAAGCATGGCCGCACCCGGAGCTAGGCGGAGGCTCGTATTTTCAGTCACCGGCCCTGTGGATGGGTCTCGTCGGCAACCTCCTGCGGACGGGCATCGGCGCTTACATGCTTCTCGACGGCTCCTGGCTCATTGAGCTGGCCAGCGGCAAGCGCACCCGTCCTGAAGCAGATGTAGCCAGTCCGGGGGGTGAGAGCTCCAATACGGCCGAATAACCGGCCGCACCTTGTTGCCGGTGGAGCCGGAGTCTGAGCGGCCTATTCGTTAGCGGGACATGAGAACGAAGGATTCGCCAAAGCGATTCAATCCCTACCTCCTGCTACCCATCCTTGGCCTCCTACTTGGCCTAGCTATTCCCGCTGGCTTCATTGATTACTTGAAACGGTCCGCTCGTCGGTTGCAACCCCCCCAGTCGGTAACGACTCTCAAGGACTACCTCGCCTGGAGCCCGGACACCACCCGCTTCTATCGCCACACTCACAACGCGAGCGAGTACATACACGCCTCTGGCCCACAGAGGAGGATGTTCGCATCTGGCCCACCTCGTTACATTTTTGATCGCACTGGCCGGATGGTGGACTGGACAATTGACGTCGGTGATGACCCCTCTTTCAACAAGGAATGGAAACCTTGGTTTCATCTCCGCCAAGTCTCTCGACAGGAGGCTCTTGAGTTCGTTCGAAAGTGATCTGGAGGCCCGCCCAACAACCCCCCGCACCTGACCAGCGGCGCAGGGAGGACTGGAGCCAGAGGTGTTCAGGTTAAGGTGAGCGGCCGAGGCGTTAGATTGGCATTTCAAACTCCCCCCTCAGAGTGAGGCTGCGTGATGCTGGGCGTGACGAATGACGATGCATTTAAGTCCTTGGGCTACCAGATACACTGCTGGCCGAGGCAGTCAGGAACCGATGTTACTGTTCTGCACCGGGAACCATTTCGGTTGACCTGGTTTGCTACTCAACTCGTAACGTACGTGTTCATGATTCGCAAACCCATAAACGCCATCTCGGATATTCTGGAGGACTATCCAGAACTGCGCCGGTTCGCCGGTGTACATAAGCGGACGCCTCTTCCCTTCACGATTCAATGTGGATATGCGCTCCTACCTATCTACATCTCGGATGACTTTCCTGAGCCGGTGATTGAGCATGTTCGATCCGTGTACAAGAAGCGGTGGTGTGTATTTCATATCCCGTCTCTTCTCGACACTCGAACGGGTCGTCTCCTCACGCTTCAGCGGAATTACTTGTGGGGCTGTGTCTATCGAGACTACATTCGGGCCACAGTCTTGGAGGCCGCAAATCTGTTTTCCAGCAGGGAACTGAGCTAACGACAGTACGGTAAGTAGCCGCTGCACCTGACCAGCGGCGCTGGGAGCAGTGGACTTGAAAACTCTAAGCACTTCGCTCAAATTAAAAGGGGCTGATATTCTCAAGCAGTCAAAGCGATGAAGGCATTTCCTCTTGTGTTCATAGTTTGTCTGATCGGTTTACAGGTGCTGTGGCTACCGATATACGGTTTCTGGACGGTGCTCGGACCACCCGAATTTGGCTGGTCTCACGTTACCATTATCAATTCGACGGACAAGAGGCTGCTCGCCACACCCATAGGGAGGTTTCAGCATGAAGAACGAAGAGCTCCGCTCGATATGTGTGTAGGCCCATGGTTCGGTTTCATTAGCGGGAGACGAGCCAGATTCCCCGTCCGGGCAGGACAAACTATTCTAGTCAAGTACGATTCGGACCACATGGTAGTTTCCGAATTGGTAGTGGAATCCACAGCGGGGGGCCTTCGCCAGGCCAACAAATCGCTTGCCAAAACATCCATAGCAGATCATGCATGGCGTATCGAGGAATTTGCATGCCTGCCCAAGGTCTCTCCCTCGGTGGCGGCCGCCTACGAGGAAGCATTGGTCCCGCTTCGCGCTGACTCTCTCCTCTTGGTCTATCTATGGTTCCTGGCGGGGGCTGCTCTCCTTTCAGCGTTAATTGCTTGGTTCGCATGTTGGGCTGGCGATGTAATGGCCCGGAGGAAGGTGCAACAGCAAGGCACGCCACCCTGATCCTCCCCAGAACCAGAAGCCCCAGCCAGGATCTCCATCCGGCCCCATCCCAAAATTCTGATCTAGGTCATGGCAGCGAGCGGGGGAGGGAATCTACTTACGACCGAGGTCTCCGCATGTACTCGCACAATTCGCAGAAATAGGGACCCAGGCCATTTGTGCGAATACTGCGAAGAGGTTCTCAGGGCACATACCCTGATCGGGGCAGGGAGAACCAGCCTTGGGGTATGCAGCCGATCTCAATCCTGGGAAGGGCGCTCGCCACTCAGGGCGGCGGTACCTCGACCAGAGATGGTGTCCCAGTTCGATCAGGGTCCAGCATCCATTGCCACCCCGCTTCCATGAAGGCCCTCATGCGAATGTGACGGGGATCGGTGGGGTCTTCTCCGGCTAAGTTTGTCCACCCCTCTTGAGAGACTGATTCCCTGCCGACCCTCTTTCCCTGCCGATTCACAAATGCCACGTTAACCCAAGCGACGCAAGCCCATACATGCCCGGCGCTGCTAGGCTTCCATGGCACGCGCGCCAGTTGTCCTTGATTCGAGGTCCCAATAGTGCTCCAGAGCGCCCGGCTATAAGTTGCTGGGCGATGACCAAGGAGATCGGGCGGGCCAACTGCGAACTCTTCCACTTCGCTCGCCAGAAGCGGTTGCGACGTTTTCCTCTCCAATGGGCTCCACCAAACCCCCTCGACTGAAACGACAGTCTGCAAGTCCTCCCGCACGAGTGCGTCTGAAACAGCATTGCTGGAGGATACGACGTAGAACACGAATTCCTGAGAATCCTTGTCACATCCATATCCAACCTGGATGACGGCCCCGAAAAGCGGGCGCATGACCTTGCGAGCCGCCACCTGGCTGCCGGTCGTCGTCAACGCCAAGAGAAAGAGGCACGCGAGATCCCTCCGCACCCGGCCAGATGGGCGCACACATCGAATCCACAGCACTGTGGCAAAGATGCTGTAGACCAAGCCGACTAGTGCCCACGCAAGGAAGTACGTCAGATTATGCAGTCTCCCGGTAGAAAGCGCGCCGAGAAACCACTCTTGATTGTGACCAAGCAGCAGCAGGCAGAGCCCACCGAGAACGAGCATGACGGCCCAGAGGCTTGGACGCACTCTCGGCTGATCTGCTGGAGCTGTCACTTTGGAAAGTCTGCGGAGGTCATGATGCTACGGAGCCTATGACATCCCTCATTCTAGCGATAGGTATTCGGGCTTGTCGAGGCGGTATGGTTCGGCGGAGGAGCCTAGACGCCGAATCCCTTGACGTGCACTGGGGAGCCTGCGCGATAGTGGGGTCGTCACTACCCAGAGAGGAGGTTTTCTATGGACGAGGAGATGAATGTGAGAGTCGAGCGCCTTGAACGGGATAATCGGAGGCTAAAGGTAGTGGGCACGCTCGCTGCAGGCGTCCTGGGCATCGCCTGGCTTCTGGGAGCTGCGTTTGACGACAAGGAGAAGGTGCCGGATGAGGTTCGCGCCAAGGAGTTCATTCTCGTCGGCCAGGGTGGCGAGGCCCTGGTGCGGCTCCACGCGACGACAATTCGAGTCAAGGAAGACGAAGTCATCGTGCTTCCCAAGCTGGTGTTCCTCGGCAAGGACGGAAAGGATCGGCTAACTCTAGGTGGAGGGGGTGACCTTGCCCCCTATCTGAGGATGCAAGGAAGTGACGGCGTAACCCGTTTGCAAATGGACTTGACCGAGGGCAAGACTGGGATCACTTTGCGCGACAAGAACGCCAAGGTCCGAGCCACCTTTGCGGTCAATGCCGAAGGGCAACCATTCCTAGGGCTCCATGACGAGCAAGAACGACTCAGAATCGGTCTGGCGCATCATTCAGACGGTTCCTTTCTGGTCATCTCGGACGGCACGGTCCCTCGCGCCACCGTAGGAGTCACGCCCGATGGCGCACCAGGGGTAGCGGTCAATGGAAAGGACGGGAAGCCGAGGATCTTCCTGTCGGTTCCACAAGATAGCACTCCTTCGCTCTCTATCGTTGATGGGGAAGGCAAGCTGCACTGCCAGCTGTTTCGCGACCCGGACCAGGGCACAGGTCTTAGGCTCTTCCGCGAGGGGGAGATCCTGGCGCTCTCTGCGACAGTGAACCCCACGGGCGTACCGAGCTACGTGGTCATTGACCAGCAAGGTAGCCCGCGGGCCATCCTGACGGTCGGCCCGGAGGGACTGCCCTTCCTGAGCCTAATGGACCGAGATCGGACCAGAAAGGTGACGCTCATGTCGAATGCGGACGGCTTCTCGGGGATGTACGTCAGTGATGAGAACAAGACGCTCCGTGCGGCGCTCGGCTTGCGGCAAGGGGCCTCTTCCGCGCTGCAGCTGTATGACGCGGAGAGCAATAGAATCTGGGAAGCCCCCTCTAGCGGTCGGAAATAACGCGTCCCCCCACGTTGCCGGATTCCGTGTCTCATAGGATGGTGCGTTGAACGCTTTCGAATGAGACGGTGCCATGCGACACGAGCTTTCTCCTTCCGTCATGCCGGGCCTAGTTCTGGCGATCCTCTTCGCAGCTCTCGCAACCACCGGCTGCCAGACGACGGTGGGGAACTACTTTGCTAACCGCGGGCGGGACTTGAGCGAGTGCTTCATGGTCCAGGCAGGATTGGGTTTCGGTCTCGGCGTGGACGTGAAGGCGGCGGGCCTCGTACACGCGGACGCCCTAATGGCTTTCTACGCGAGGCATTGGAGTGTCGGGTGGGTCTATGGCGATCCCCGTCCGACAGAAATGTTCGCCGAGGAAGGCTTTCCCTTCGAAGGGGACCAAGGGACGCTGTTCTGGCACCGCTCAGTCAGTTCTGTCGGTGTCATACGTGGGGCCCACGGCTGCTTCTCGATTCTCCCCGCGGTCCTCTCGTGGGAGGATTCCTTTTGGCTCTGGAATGATATTGACGAGTTAGGAGAGTGGATGGCGGAGCAAGGCACTACCTATCCTCCTGGCTTCGATGTGGAGGGATACCTAAAGGATCTCCTGATGAAACGGCGTCCCATGCACCGGTGGGCTCGCCTCCATGTGTTCGACGTAGAAGTAGGCGTATTCATCGGCGTGGTTGGCGTCCGCGCAGGCTTCAGCCCCGGCGAGTTCCTCGACTTTATCCTCGGCTGGTTCGGCGTTGATATCGCGGGGGACGACCAGCACGCCCCGTACCCCAGGGAGCCAGGGCTGACCCCCCGCCCCAGCCGGCGGGATGACGCAAGTGTCCCGTACAAGGGGGTACTGGAAGACCCGGACGCGCCTCCCGACAATTGGCGAGAAGCAGCGGAACGGGCGGCCGCGGCCGGCGACAGGCGCTCTTTGGTGTGGTTTCTCCGTGGGATGTCCCGTCCCGCTCACGAGAAAGTCGCCATCGAAGTGATCGTCTCTCTCGGCGATGATGCCGTGAAGGGCCTTGTTAATATCTACACCCACGCCCAAACCAATCCCGCTCCCCGCGAGGCGGCGGGAAGGGCCCTGCGGGAGCTTCTCCAGCGCGGTGCCCTTTCCCAGTCCAGGGAGGAGACGGCTCGGCGAATCCTGGAGTGTGGTCCCTAGTGTTTAGGCCGGACTCCGCTACGCGAGGGCCGGCTTCAGTCCCGGCGAGTTCGTCGACTTCATCCTCGGCTGGTTCGGCGTGGATATCGCGGGAGATGACGTCCCGCTGAAGGACGAGGAGTCGCCGTTGGAGAAGAAGTACCGGGCCTTGTCACGAAAGGCTTCTGGCATCTAGCATCTCAGGCAGCGGGCCACTGCGGGCAGGTGAGCGCCCGATCCGTTAGGCGGCCGTTTGGCACAACACGTGGAGAGAATACTATGCAGAAGGAAGCCGTTTCTGAAGTGCAAGCGCACTTGGCCTTGGCTCAGCTCGGTCAACGCACTCGCTTGATACAGTGCGCAACTCAATCTCCATCTCGGACAGTGGGCCTGCTGTCAGGGCTCGTGATCGCTGCAGCGATTTCCGGCGTGTCGCTCACTGGTAATGTTCCGCTCGCTTTCACCTTTTCGGGATTGCTTATTCTGTCCTTCATTCTTGCACATTTCGACCGAGTAGACCGACGAATCGATGCCCTCGTCACGTTGATGGGGGTTGGAGACAAGTGGAAATCAGAGGCGGCACCAACCAACCCGTCAAGGGATGATTAGGACAATCATGTGCACTTTACCGGCCATCGCTTCGTTTCGGCTTGCAGGTGAGCGGCCGATGCGTTAAGCCCACCGGTGAGCAGGTAAAGATGGAATAGTCGGGAGCACAGAAATGAAGATCGTCCTGACGCTATCATTCTTGCTAGCCTTCGTGGTTGGCTGTGCCGCAACGGAACGAATCGAAACATCCTCCAAGGACACTTCCTGGTCACCGCCTCCAGATTTGGCCGAATCTCTCGTCCAAAGCTCGTGGACCTTCGTGAATGAGATGACTTCGAATGATTCCACGAGACAGAAGGAAGCTCTGCAGGAGTGCCTTCCCGACAAGGCTGACCTCGACGTACTCTTCAATGAATCATCTCCGCAAGTATGGGCAAGGTTGGAACCTGCCGCCAAGCGACTCCTTGACCATCTCGAGAAAGGCTCGGCCGACTTTTCTCGAGCCAGCGCAATTCAAAAGTTTGAGGCATTCAGTATTCGGGACGGCATAGATTCTCGCTTCGCTCCGGTTCTCAAGATGATCCCTAAAGAGATTCCGGCGTATCGAATGGTCACGCACCTGAAGGGACGCATGTTTGATTCCAGCACCTATTTCTTCGTGAATGAAAGATGGATCTGGATTCAAGGGCTCGAGGAGATTCCGTCATTGCTTCGGAAGGACCAATAGCGTCGGCACTCTGGAGCCGACCGGCACAGAGCGGGCATCTAACCTTCCCCCGCACCTGACCAGCGGCGCAGGGACAGCGCGCTCTGCCCACCCCTTGGATTGAGATGCCGCGCATGGTCACCGCAGAGATGACAACTCCTGACGAGCGCCCGAGAGTCCGGCACGGGGTTTGGCTGCTCTTGCTGCTAGCGGGCGGCTCTATCTTTCTTTTCGCAGGAATGAGGCTAGGCTGGTTTCTAGATGCCTTGGAGGCAGGCCGCCTTTCGAATTGCACCTTCCTTCTAACCTGGCTTGTGGCGGGATCGGTTTACAGTGCTATTGCAACCTTAGTCCTCTCCCTAATCGCTTATAGGCTATCTTGGCGAGGCACCTTGCTCACACTTCTAGCCTTTCTCGCTCCGATGTTGTGTGGAAGCTATGTAGCAGCTCGCAAGGGGATTGAGCAGGTATTCATTGTTCCCATAGTGATCTGGTGGGATCACGAGGAACGAGAGTTCGTTCTCCGCGCCCTGTCGACCCCCACAGTAGCCGATGCCTTTAATAGGGGAGACTTGAGAGTTCTCCTCTGTGTAGACGCGCTGTGGGTGAAGAATGAGGAGTCTTGGGGAAAGGGTCAGAGGGACTGGGGAGAGATCTTCATTGGTCCTAGCCGAGACTATTCATGATGCATCGCGATCGGGTCAGGATCTACGGCGACGGAGCCAAAGACCGACCGTTCTCGCGGGTTTCGTGGGCGGCGGTCGGTCGCGAGCGTTTGGGGGAGGCGGCAGAGGAGGATGGAG
>JAPUJT010000010.1 GCA_027296055.1 Planctomycetota bacterium
AACGCCCGCCTCCTTCAAGTAAGACGATATCTCCCCGGTTGATCGATAGTTGCTGCCAATTGCGCTGAGGTCCCGGACGATGACCCCGGCGACCTGGGGCGCGGCGCTCTCCTCATCGTCTGGATTGACACCCACATTTCCTCTATGCGGTGAAGTGAACGTGACGAGCTGCTTGCAGTCGGAGGGCTCCGTGATCACTTCCTGGTAGCCGGTCATGGCGGTGTTGAACACCACCTCTGCGGCCACTTCCCCGATCGCTCCGAAGGCGATCCCTTCGAAGATCCTGCCGTCTTCCAGGGCCAGAATGGCGCGACGCAAAGGTCTCCCCCACACTCGAGATCAAGGATCGGCGTGATCGTAACAGGAGCGCCCTCGAATGCAAACCCCTCTCCTGACGCGCGATGCGCCATTCAGAGTTTCGCGAAATGGGTGCGCATCATGAAATTCTGGTGGGGAGGCTAGAAACGTTTCTCGATGAGATTGACGGTAAGCTGAGCGCGACCGTCGAGCCGAACCTTGAGGCGGATCGAGGAGGAGAAGAGCGGGCCCTCGGTCCCGCTCGGCAGGAAACTGAACCGGACACGTCCCCCGTAATTGCGGAGGATGTCCTCGGCCGCGAAGCCGTTCCCGACGCGCAGGTTGAATCGAGGGGAGAACTTGACGTCTACCCAGCGCCGCTTCGGGGTCTTGCGAAGGGAGCGCGCGGGGGCCACCTGCCCGGGGACCGGGTCGTACTCCGGAGCCTCCGGGGACCAGAGGTCCTGTAGATCGATCTCCAGCCGGTATCCCTCGTCGATGCGGAGCGGTCCCACACGAGCCACGTACGCCTGAGGGGCGCTCAGCTCCTGGGGGGGTCCCCCTGATATGCCGGAGATGCGGGGGGGCTGCTCGCTCCATGCACGACGCCGCTCGGCTTTATACCAGACGCCGCGGTCGGCAACCTCGTCGTCGTAGGTATAGGAAGGGTCCGTTCGCCACGCGCGGCGGATCTGCCCCTTGTGGTACCGTTTGTAGAAGCGGACCGCCCTCTTTCGCAGGTAGCGATAGAGGCCCGGCCGCTTCCGCTGGAGGATATTCTTCTCGGTCACCTGGTCGAGGCTATCGACCCGCTCCGTCGTGGACGCAGCGAACGGGTGCAGCGGGTCCCAGAGGAATTCATCGCGGGTCCGTTCCGGCGCGGTGGATTCTGCGATCCGGTCCGGCGAGGAGAGCTCATCGAGACTGCTCTCAAATCTCAGATTGGGCTGACGGGTGGGTGAATTCTGCGGAGTTTCGGGAGGTGGAACAGTGGTGCTCCTGATGTCATCCGCCGCCGCTGTTGCAGCGACGAGGGAGAAAAGGACTGCAGCCACTGTTTTCACTGGTCACCTCGGACTGGGCAGTTTCTTCGGATCCTTCCTGGGTCCCCTGCAGGGCACGCATAGCGCGCGAAAAACGCAGGGAGCCTGCACTGACTTCCCCTGATTCCCCTTTTACTTCCCCGTGGTGAGCTTACCGGCCTGGGACAGGAGGGCTGTCCCGTTCTGATTCCGATGAACGGCAGGACGGCTGACCCGAAGCCTGGAGGCCACCGAGACTTGCGTCCGTTTGAAGACTTCTGGTGACCACCCCCAATGACTTCGTCTCAATTCTACACCACGGACGTGAATTGGTCAAGGAGAGAACGGGAATTTTGGCAAAAATCCTTTCATCTTGTGACATAAAGGGAGCAATTGTAGAAAGTTGCAACTCTGCCATGTTGGCAGCCTTGTCTCGAAAACCACATCCAAAAGTGGCAGAGATCCGGCCGCCCACCGTAACGGACTCTTCGGGCGGCGGGCGCGCTGCCGAGGAGCTTCCACGGATTGATCCTTCCCCATAGGCATGTTAGGTTCTCGCCCCCCCACTACGGAGCCTCCATGGGCCCACCAATCATTTCCGGGATCGAGAGAAGGATCATCACCGCCGCTATTCTCTGCGGGCTGTTCCTCGTCGCGATGGACATCCTCGTGGTCAGCACTGCGATGCCCGCCATCGTGGCCGAGTTCGGAGAGATCGCCTACTACCCGTGGGTGGTCTCCATCTACATCCTGGCGTCGACGGCGACCGTGCCCCTCTTCGGGAAGCTCTCGGACATCTACGGGAGGAGGCCGGTCTACCTCTTCGGCATGGCCCTGTTCATGCTCGGCTCCCTCGGCTCCGGCCTCTCCCAGTCGATGGGAACTCTCGTGGCCTCGAGGGCACTGCAGGGTTTTGGAGGAGGGGCGTTGCTGCCTGTCACGCTGACGATAGTCGGCGACCTCTACTCTCTCAACGAGCGCGCCCGGATGCAGGGCGTCTTCAGCTCCGTCTGGGGCCTGGCGAGCATCGTGGGTCCGCTCGTCGGTGGCACTCTCGTCGAGACCGCCGGCTGGAGGTGGATCTTCATCATCAACCTTCCCCTGGGAGTTCTGGCCGGCCTCATGGTCCGACGATACCTCCGCGAGCCGGGGTTCGAGCGCAGGGAACGTTCCGTGCCGTACCTCTCCGCTGGGCTCCTCGCCGGCTCGATCCTCTTGATGCTTCTCGGGCTTCTCCTCCCGGGGATGGGCCATCCCTGGCTCTCCGCGAAGGTGATTCTCCCTCTCATCATCTCTCCCGTCCTCCTCCTCCTCTTCATCCGCGTCGACTCCCGGGGGAGGGAGCCGGTTCTCGACCGGCGGCTCTTCGAGGTACGGATCGTCAGATGGTCGATCTTCGCGGGGTTCTTCGTGAGCGCGTGTCTCTACGGGGCGGCTCACTATGTCCCCCTGTTCGTGAGTCGAGTCCAGGCAAAGAGCGCCATGCTGGCCGGCTTCGCGTTGACGCCGATGTCCCTCGGGTGGGTCCTTGCGGCCTTCGTGGGAGGACGCCTGATTCTCCGGCTGGGATACCGCGCTATTGCCATCACCGGATTGGTTCTCGTCTCCACCGGAGCGGGTCTTCTCGGCACCTTGCACGTGGAGACGCCGTACGAGATCCTGCTTGTCTACATGGGGGTGACGGGCCTCGGGCTGGGCCTCTCCATGACCTGCTTCATCGTCGCAGTGCAGAACAGCGTTGCGGCGGACCGCCTCGGAGCTGCCACATCGGCTCTACAGCTCTTTCGGTTGACCGGGTCCGTCGTTGGGGTCGCCGCTCTCGGGGCGATCTTTCTCACCGCATACGGGGGCGACGCCGCCGAGCTTTCGAACGCCATGTCGTCTTCCGGGATGCCCGGTGAAGCGGTGATGATGGGCTACCCGATGAGGCAGCTGCTGGCCTCATCTCTCCGCTACGCCTTTCTCGGTGGTCTCTGTTTCAGCGTGGTGGGGCTCCTCTGCGTCCTGGGGATCCCGGGCGGGAAGGCGGAGCAGCATCTCCACGAGTCGCGCCGGGAGGACATTTAGCCCGCATTTATCGCAGGCTTCCTGCTGCGGTCGACCCCTTCGCGGGAGAAGCGACAGACACCGACACGCAAGCCGACAGGAGCACGGCGGCAAAGAGAATCCCTTTCGGCGCTCGTGATTTCATTCTCACGATGGTCCTTCCTTCTACTTTTTCTTCTGCTCGTTGAGCGACCAGTCATAATCCAGGTAGCGAATTCGTGCCGGTTTTTTGCCCCGGAAGAACGACTTCTCGCCATCCGGGCGGTAGCGAGCAACGAACCGGAGCACGGCTCTGTCGGAACCCCCGAAGTCCTCATCGAACCACTTGAAGATCCGGCTGAGATAGATCGTGTTTTCCTTCCGGACCACCCGTGTCCTTTCCGGGTCATTGAGAAAGCCCCGCGCCTGTCGGTCCAGCTGGTCAGCCAGGTCTTTGCCCGAATACGCCTCCCGGCTCAGTCGCGGGCAGCCTATGGACGCGCAGACGAGGGCGAAATGGATTCGCGGCTCGCCCATCTTTCGAAGGATCTTGTGTTCGATCTCGTCGAGAGAGCGTTCCTTCCCTCCGACGCGGATCTTGAAGTCCTTCCAGATGTTGTAGCCGAACAGGATGCTCACCTTGTCCTTGATGCTCTCGATCGGATAGAACTCGAGGATTCCGTCGATCGTGAGGGCATTGTAGACATTGATCCAGAAAGCGATCTTCTCCTGCTTGCCCTCGAGCTGCTCCACGTCAGCCCTGGACGCAGACTGAAGGTAGCGTTTCAGCGTCTTGCGATCCTTGGCCTTCCATTCCTTGTAGGCGACCATGCCCTCCTCGTCGACGTAACTCTTCAGCAACCCATCCAGGACGGCGTGATCGAACGTCTTCCCCGGAACCGACGCCTCTTGATATGCGGAGGCCGTAGCGGCAATCGCGCAGATCAGTACAGCAAGGAACGCGCCCTGGCCATAGGAGCCGTTGGATGCCCATCGTCCGGTGTTCATTTTCAGATCCCTCGGTTCCGCTACGGTACCGCGCCTCGAGGACTTTGCAAGACGATCTCCGACCCCTGGGGACGGACACGCGGTCTTGACGGTTTCCTCGGGACTCCCTACTGTCTCGACTTCATGGGCACAAACCACGTAGCGATTGGCAAGCCCGTTCGGCCCGAAGGGATCCTGGCGTTCGGCACGATCGGATGCATAGCGGAAAGAGACGGCGTCCTGCATCTCGTCACGTGTGACCACGTGATCAACTCCTTTCCTCCACGCGCTGAAGTGCGAGTCGAGCTATATCCCAGGCACGATAGGTCTTTACAAGAACCGTTAGCGGTGTACGATGGGCTAACCCTCGCCTTGCCCCCCGCTCATTTGGCGGATCTGGCTGCGGCTCCGATTTCCAATCCGAACGTCTCTGATCCCGCACGGCTTCCCGCGGAGATTCCCGGGGGAGGCCCGCAACGACTCTCCGGCGTGGTCGAGGCAGCGGTGGGAATGGACGTAGTCTTCTGGGGCGCCCGCTCTGCTGGCTACCAGAGGGGAAGAATCGTCGCTCCCCGTTCGGAGGAGCGGCTCCCTCACCCCGGGTACGGCCTCCAGAAGTTCGAGCTTCAGCTGGCAATGCAGATCGACCCCACGGATCTCCCTGATGTGGGAGATTCGGGGGGACCGATTCTCACCGTCTCCGGCGAGCTGGTCGGTTTTCTGGCAGGGGGCCCTCTGGCCTGCCGGATCACCCCGCCGGGGAAATGCATCGCCTATGGGGTCCCGGCCGCCTCCGCGCTGGAGGGGCTGGGACTCGCCGCCATTGTCATGGAGAAGGAGGACCCCGATGAGAATCGGTAGATCCGATCGGTTGGCGGCAGTCATGTTTCTCACTCTCCTCTGCAGCTGCGCGGGGTATACGATCACCCACAACGGGGAAGGAGATGGCTACGACGTCTATCGGCCGGAGCCGTATCTGCTCCTCGTCTCGGGCGCGAGGGGAGGAAACAACGCCTCGATCATCTGGCTCCCTGATTACGGGACCCGGTACCGGGTAGACACGTGGAATTTCCTCGCCAAGGCCGACTTCTCCTTCGATATCAAGAACGGGTGGATGCTCACCCGGATCTCGGACGAGAGCGACACGACGGAGCTGCCGGACGCTTTCGTGAAGGCGATGGAGCAGGCCCGCAAGTCGGATGCGATCCCCCTCTCCGGGGAGCCGTTCCAGATGTTCAAGATAATCTTCGCCGCCGATGGCAGGATCGCAGGCCTGGCCAAGCTGCCCCTGGACATATCGCCGGACAGACACCTGCCCCCTGAGGTCCCTGACTGATGCTCTCCCGCCGAACCCTGACGTCGATGTCCCTTGTCTGCCTCGCCCTCCTGTCGATCCCACGCCCCCTCGACGCGGAGACTCAGGATCATGTAACGACAAAGAAGGGGAGCATCCTGCGAGGGAAAATCATTGCCATGACGAAGGCCGAGCTCGTGATGGAGACGGAGTGGAGCAAGGAAGTGAAGGTCAAGTGGACCGAGGTGACCGGACTCGAAACGTCCAGGGCCGTCTCGCTGCTCCTGAAGGACGGGACGATCCTGAACGGGGTGGTAGAGAGGGCCGCCCCGGGAGAGATCCGCATCCGGTCCGAGTCGCTCGCCGAACCGAAAGTCATCAAGCTCGCCGAGGTCGAGACCATCACATCCCTCACCAAGCCGCCTGTGGCATTCAAGGGCGCGATCGGCGTGGGTCTCAACATCAGCTCCGGCAATACGAACGTCCGAACCTTCAGCTCCAGATGGGAGATCGAAGCGAGGAGCAAACGCCAGCGTCTGACACTGAACGGATACTCCAACTACGGGGACGATGGCGAGGAGGTGATCGTACGAAATTCCAGGGGAGCGCTGAAGTACGACTTCTTCGTCACGAAAAGGCTCTACCCGTACGCCGCCAGCTTCGTAGAAGGGGACGCGTTCCAGGACTTGCGGCTGCGGACCGCCCCGAGCGGCGGCCTCGGCTACCAGCTCATCCGGAAGGATGACTTCGAGGCGCCGGCGCTGAAGGCGCTGGAGCTATCGGTGGAGGTGGGCGTCGCCTACTTCGATGAGGATTTCCGGAAGGCGGAAGACAGCGCCCACGTCGCCGGCCGCTGGGCGCTCAAGCTGGACTGGACGATCATCCCGAAACGCCTCGCGATCTTCCATGCCCAGGAGGGATACCCCAGCCTCGAGAAGCGCGAGGACATTTACATCCTGATCCAGCAAGGCGTGCGTCTCACCATCGTCAAGAACTTCGCTGCCACGCTTGCCGTCAACTTCCGATGGGATGGATCGCCCGCCGCCGGAACCAGTCACTCCGACGTCCTCTACCTCGCCACGCTGGGCTACACGTTCAGCTTCTGACGTCCTTCACCTCGATGTTATTTGCAGTCCGACTTCTTGCCTGGCGGGGGGTGGGACGGAAGGCCCTTGCCGGCTGGCGCCAGGTCATCGGCGGGAGGGTAATCCACCTCGGAATCGGCGACACAATCGAGATAGTTCGTAAACGTGTAGAGGCCCGCGAGAGCGATCACCTCGACGATCTCCGCATCGCTGATTCCGGCCGCGCGGGCCGCCTGCACCTCGAAACCGGTGTGATGGCCCCTGTTCTCGACTACCTTCGAGATCAGGTCGAGCACGACCTGCTCCTTCGGGTCGCTGGCAACGCCCTGCCGGTACTGGAGGGCCTGCTCGGAATCGATCCCGACCTCGACGGCCATCGACGTATGGGCGGCGAGCGAATAGCTGCATCCGTTGAACTGGGCGACCCGGAGGGCGATGATCTCCCGGAGTCGAGCCGTGAGACTCATGTGCGACGCCGCCCCCACCTGGAACCAGAGGGACTGAAGCGCCGCGGGCGAATGGGCCGCCGTACGATAGATGTTCGGTGTCGCTCCCAGGACTCTCCGGATCTCCCGGAGGGTCTCCTCCGCCTCCCCTGGCGCCCCGGACGGCTTTGCTGGCGGAATGATCGGCTTGCTCATGACTCTCTCCGACGACGGCCCCCCCGACTCCACGAACTCTCGCGGTCGCCGAAGATGGCGTGGCCCCCCTCCTCGATACAGCCGATTCCGTGCCAACCTGCCCGCTCTCCCGGATCGCTTCTCAATTCCTTTGAAAGACTCAAGATGCGGCGGATGGGCCAGCGAGCTGATCAGGGCCGACGCCAACGATATCTCGCGAGTCGCGAATACCTGTTGTGTCTTTCTGTCGTCGCGTGCATCTGTAGGTGCAAATCCCTCACAGGCGATCGGCCTCCAAGCGGAGGCCCCAGGACCAAGGATCGGCTCCGATGAGCGCATCCAGGAAGCCCTCCCCCCTTCCCCCGGACAGTTCCGATTCCCTGCAGCGCCGGGTCGAGGAGCTGCAGTCGACTCTGGACGAGACCCGGAAGAGGCTGATCGACCTCGAGCAGAGGGAGTTCAGGTACCGCCAGGTCTTCCATCATTCCAACGATGCCGTGTTCGTCGTGGACCCGGCCAGCGACAAGATCATCGATGTCAACGATAAGGCGTGCGAGATACTCGGTTACTCACGCGCGGAGCTGCTCTCGCTATCCCTATCGGCGATCCACCCGCATGAGATGGACAAGCTGAAGGCCTTCGCCGCGTCCGTATTCAAGGAGAAGAAGGGATTCACCGAAGAGCTGACCTGCCTGACGAAGGGCGGAGACTTTCTCTCCGCGGAGATGTCGGCATCCGTCGTCCAGATGGACGGCAGAACCTGCATGATCGCAATGGTGCGAGATACCTCCGAGCGAAAGCGGCTCGCCATGGAGAGGGAGTATCTGCACGGGGAGATCCAGGAGGGAAGAAACCCTCGTTCGATCATCGGAGAAAGCGAGGCCCTGGAGAAGGTCCTGAAGCAGGTCGAGATGGTAGCGCCCACCGAGGCGAGTGTCATGATCATGGGCGAGTCCGGCACCGGCAAAGAACTGATCGCCGCCGCGATCCACGAACAGAGCCGTCGACGGAAGCGATCGATCGTGACGGTCAACTGTGCGTCGATACCTGCAGAGCTGTTCGAGAGCGAGTTTTTCGGGCACGCCAAAGGGTCGTTCACCGGGGCAATCAAGGATAGGCTGGGCCGCTTCGAGCTGGCTCACAGGAGTACCCTCTTCCTCGACGAGATCGGCGAGATCCCGTTGAACTTGCAGGGGAAGCTCCTCCGCGTCCTTCAGGAAGGGCAGTTCGAAAGAGTCGGGGAAGATCGGACGCGCAGCGTGGACGTGCGAATCATCGCCGCGACCAATCGCGATCTGAGGACGGAAGTGAAGGAGGGCAGGTTTCGCGAAGATCTGTATTATCGATTGAGCGTCTTCCCCATCGAGATCCCGCCGCTCCGGGATCGACGGGAGGACATCGCCCCCATGGCAGCACACTTCGTACAGCTCTCTTGCAACCGCCTGGGGCTTCCATGCCCCTCCCCCGCCCCGGAAGAGCTCCGGGCCCTCGAAGGCTACTCCTGGCCGGGTAACGCGCGCGAGCTACAGAATGTCATCGAGCGAGCCATGATCCTTGGCCGGGGGCGGCAGCTTCCCGTGGAGGCGCTCCTCCGGGCCGAGACCCAGGGGTTAGCCCCACCCGCAGGCGCCGGCCCGTCCGCTGCTGCGGACGGGCTCACCCTCTCCGATCTCGAGAGAATGGAACGCGAGGTGATCGTGGCGGCGCTCGAGAAATCCGCATGGAAGATCTACGGGGATCACGGAGCGGCCAACCGACTCGACCTCAAGCCGACGACGCTCCGATCCCGAATGAAGAAGATGGGTATCGAAAAGCCGTAAAGGGTCGTCGCCCTTTCTATTTCCTCCCGCCGCACGGGTTGCAAGGGTTCTTCTTCTTCCCGCCGCACGGATTGCAAGGGTTCTTCTTCCCGCCGCACGGATTGCAGGGATTCGCCATCTCCGGCTTCTCGGTCGTTGCGACGAATGTGATCCTGATCGAAAGGGTGTCGCTCACCTTCAGGCCCATGATCTTCATCCCCTGAGGCCCGGTCACGCCGTAATCGCTCAGCTTGATGCTGAAACTCGCCCGGCCGGCCAGCAAGTCCCCGGGGCCCTTACTCTTCGTAATTGCACTTTCCGCCATGTACGTGATACGTGCCGGGACCTCGATCGTCTTCGACTTCCCATGGACGGAGAAAGTCCCCACGAGCTGCATATCGTAGGTCTGGTGATCCGACCCGTCGCTGACCACCTTCACGTTCTTGGCCCCCTCGATCTCGAAGGAGATTTTCGGGTTGTTCTTCGCGTCGAGCCAGCCGGGGCCCTGCAGGTGCTCATCCCGACTCGGGATTCCCGTGTCGATGCTTGCCACCGGCAGGGAGATGATTCCCCGGCCGCCCTTGTCGGCGTCGCTCGGGTCGAAGACGACGTAGCCGGAAATCTTGGTCGTCGTGCCAACGATGTCCTCCAGAGGCGCCTCGCTCCGGAAGGTGGCCGAGTTCCGTCCCATCGGATCGGCGATATAGAAGACGGTCCCTGCCTTGGCATGACATGGATTGACAGCCGTTCCTCCGTCCTTCCCCCCGCAGGGATTCTTCGGACCGCACGGGTTACACGGGTTCTTGCCCTGGGCATGGACAGCCCCGGCCGAAAGAGCGAGAGCCCCCACGAGAATCCCTAGCCAAAGTGACCATCGGGTACGGACGAGCATGACCATCCTCCTTCTGATAGAAAGTTTTACGACCTCTTGAACGATTCTCGGACCTCATCCCGCGCCTCCCTCCAGCTTCTTCGCGCGGCGCCGGCGCCAGGCGCCGATACCGATCAGAGACCAGACGGGGAACAATATCGTCGCAACGGAAACCATGTGCTTGTCGATCAGACCCCCCGCCGTCGGGAATATGCCGAGCTGAAAGGCATCCCGTTCCACTGTCTTCTCCTCCGTCGTCCCTTCGAAGAATCCCGTCCCGGCAAACGGATCATCCGGATCGACCTCGACTTCGATCGTCTCGACGATCTTGAACTTGGTGTAGGGGCTCATCCCTGTGGCCATCCATGTCGCCAGGGTGGCGAGGGTAACGACTACGCCGAGCAGGAGCAAAACCGACATGACCTTCATTTGATATCTCCCTCCCCGGGCGAGAGCGCAAACCCGATACCACTCGGTCCCGGAAAGATGGAAATCGTCATTAGGGGCATGCCCTTCGACCATTCAGGTTCGAGGGCCGTGTCCCAACGCTCGAGAATCGCCGACGATTGTTCGTTGTGCGACGAGGTTTCGTAGCCGCCCCCACTCACAACGTCGCGAGGCAGCTATTGATCCCCTGGATGACCCTTTCTACGATCCCCCCGTCTCGATGTCTACCCCGTCGCCTTGTTTCAGAGTACGAGAATAGGAGCAATGATGGAATTCGAACTGCGTCAAGCGATCGACATGCTGGGTCGAGCCCCCGGCACCCTCGATAGATTGCTTCGGGACGTCCCGACCGGCTGGGGCACCGGCAACGAGGGAAAGGAGACCTGGAGCCCGTTCGACGTGGTAGGCCACTTCATCCACGGAGAAAGGACGGACTGGATCCCCAGGGTGGACATCATCATCGAGGATGGTGAGTCGAGGGCCTTCGACGCTTTCGATCGGTTTGCGCAAGTCGAAGCCAGCAAGGGAAAGACACTGAACGAGCTACTCGACACCTTTCGCGAGCTGCGCGAGCGAAACCTCGAGCGCCTGCGGGCGATGAACCTGTCGGAGGAGGACCTGGATCGAACGGAGAGCCATCCCGAGCTTGGAACGGTGACAATGCGTCAGCTCATCGCAACGTGGGTGGCGCACGACCTGGGCCACTTCGGTCAGATCGTCCGGGCGATGGCGAAGCAGTACGCGGGGCATGTTGGACCCTGGGCCAGTTTCATGCCCGTCCTCTCCCGCCCTTGAGGGTCAGATACTCCCGGGCATGGTCGGGTCCTGGACGATCACTCGTTCAGCCAGATCTGACAGGCCCCGCCCGAGGCATCCCCGGAGATCAGATCAATGTCCCCGTCGTGATCAAAGTCTCCCGCTGCGACCGTATAGGTGGAGCTGGATCCCAGCACCTGTCCAGAATCCGTGAAGTTCCCGGCGCCGTCGTTCCACCACACCTGGTCCGCCGCCCCCGTGATATTTCCTCCGAACATGTCCAGGGTCCCGTCCCCATCCAGATCAACGACGGCGATAGAGAATGTCACGCCTCCCCCCAGCGTCTGGAGGGAATCCATGAACACGCCTGTCCCGTCGTTGAAGAAGACCTGATTCGACCCGGCTCCTCCGGCGAGTATGTCCAGGCTACCGTCCCGATTCACGTCGGCCAGGGTGGCGAAATATTTGATGATTCCCGAGAGGCTCTGTCCGGTGTCCTGGAAGACACCGGCGCCGAGATTCTCCCAGGCGAGCGTGGGTGTCGGGGCAGACGCCGCGTGCGATGTGATGAGATCGAGATCCCCGTCCAGGTCGACATCCCCCAGCGCCACCGAGGTGGTCGTGTAGGCGCCGAGCGCCTGCAGCGAATCCGTGAGGTTCCCGCTCCCATCGTTTAGCCACACCCTGTCCGGCTGACCGACGCTGCTGCCGGCCACGACGTCCAGAGTCCCGTTTCCATCCACGTCGCCCAGGGTCACGAAGGCGGTGTCGCTCGAACCGAACGCCTGTCCAGGAGTGAACACCCCCGTGCCGTCGTTCTCCCACACCTGGTTCGCCTGACCGCCTCGATTCCCGGCGACGAGGTCGAGGTCGCCATCACCGTCCATGTCTCCGGCCTCGAGGCCCCAGGTTTGCGAATTCCCCAGGGCCTGCCCCGAGTCCATGAACATGCCGGTCCCATCTCCCAGCCAGACCTGGTTAGGTCCCGTGCTCACCCCGATCACGATATCGAGGTTTCCATCCCGATCGACGTCCGCCGCGACGAGGGCGTACACGCTGCCCGGACCGAACGCAGGGCCCGTGTTCATCGTCGATGTCCCCCAGGTGCCGCTCAGGGAGTTCATCCAGACCCGATTGGCCCCATCGATCCCCTCGAGCACATCCAGGTCGCCGTCGCGGTCGAAGTCGGCCACCGCCAGGGCGATCGTCGATGCCAGACCGAGACCGGCTCCCGCATCGGTGAAGGCAGCGCTCCCGTCGTTGAGCCAGACCCGATTCCCCTGGGAGAAGCCGACGCCGTTGACGATGTCCACGTCGCCATCCGCATCCAGATCCGCCAGAGCGAGGGAGACGGTGTTCGTGCTGCCCAGTGTCTGCCCCGAATCGGTGAAGCTCCCCACCCCGTCGTTCAGCCAGATCCGGTTCGGACCGTTAAGGATACTCCCGGAGACGATGTCGAGATCTCCGTCCGAGTCCATGTCCCCGAGGGCGATCGATCGCGTTTGATCGTTGCCTATGCCTGCGCTCGAAGTGGGGAAATTCCCCGTCCCGTCGTTGAACCAGACGAGGTCTGGCTGGCCGTCGTTGCCCGACGCTATGTCGGTGTACCCATCCCCGTTCAGGTCACCCAGGGCGATCGACCAGGTCTCACCGTTGCCCAGCGACTGCCCCGTCGTGACGAAGTTCCCTGTCCCGTCGTTGAGCCAGACGGTGTTGCCCTGGGCGCTGGCGTTTCCCGCGACGAGATCGAGGGCCCCATCGCCATTCAGGTCGGCGAGCTTGATCGAATGCGTGTCACCACTTCCGAGGGACTGGTTCACGCTGGGGAAGCTCCCCAGCCCATCGTTCAGCCATACGTCATTCCCGCCGGACCCCAGGCCACCGAAAACGATGTCGAGGTGGCCGTCACGATTGACATCCCCCAGGTCGACCGCGCCGAGAGACATGACCCCCATCGAGGGAGCGGAGGTCGAGAACATCCCGGCGCCATCGTTCTCCCAGATCAGTCCCCCTCCGCCGAGGAGATCCGTCGTCACGAAATCGAGGTCGCCGTCGTCATCCAGATCGCCCACAGCGATCGAAGAAGTGTAGCTGCTTCCGAGATTCTGCCCGGAGTCAACGAAGAACGGGATGATGTCGATCGGGATGGAGGGCACCGCGTCGCTCCCGGAGGCGAGGCTCTCGATCGCATCCGGGGCGATCAGGGGGCTCACGTCGATCGCAGAAGAGTCGTTGACGAACACCCGCGCCCCATTGAAGGGCCCGCGGGTCTTGAGGTCGGGGGAAGACCCCAGTGTGACCGTCACTTCGTCGGAGCCCGGCCCGGCCGCTACGGTGGCGCCGCTCCCGAACAGGTTGCCCGCGATGGGGAGCAAGAGATCGGTGTCGGTGGCTCCGTTCACAATCACGTCCTCGGTGAACGGCAGCACGATCTGGTCGCCGGCATCCGCCACGGCGTTCATGTTCACATCGGTATAGCGCGCCATTCCCGAGACTCTCGGCCCGGGAGGACGGATGTCGATCGTCAAAGTCACCAGGTCCGCGGCTCCCGCGGTATCGCTCACATCGAAGATGAGGACGATGTCCCCCGAGTTAGCTGCCGTGCCGGTCAAGACTAGAGTCTGAGGAGAAGGGCCCATCGTCACCACAGGGAACGTCTGGGCGAAACCCGCCTGGCCCGCGGTGAGGGAACCGCCGGTCACGTCCGCCGTGAAAGTCAGGACATCCCCCGGATCCGGATCGCCCGCAATGAAGATGATGTTGAGCGGTCCGACGGCGACCACCAGCAGCGTGTAGTCGGGGTAGGATCCGGAGAAGAATCCCGCGCCGCCTGGGCTTCCGATGGAGGGAGCCGTGTTGATGCGAATCGTCAGCATGACTGCATCGATCCGCCCCGAGCCATCGTCTGCCTCGAAGAGAAGGACGATTTCTCCCGACATCGCCGCAGTTCCGGCGAGTCCCAGAGTTTGGGGGGATGCGCCGGATACGGACGCGGGGAACGAAGTACCGAAACCGGCCTGCGTGGCCGTCAGCGTTCCACCGCTCACGGTTGCGGTCACGGTGACAACGTCGCTCGAGTCTGGATCCGTGGCGGTGATGTCGAGATCTAGAGGGTCGCCCACGTTGACCAGAGCGGTGTAGCTCGGGTCCGATCCCGTGAGCAGGCCTGGCCCCGACGGCGCCCCTAAGCTGGGGGCCTGGTTCTTCCTTCTGCTGCCGCTCCTCGAGCAGGCGGTGACCATCCCTGCTACAGCCACGAAAGCGAGCACACAACCTATCCGCTGCAGGCGCATACCATCCTCCCTGTCGATCTTCACGGGCCATCCGCCCCTGTACCGGACGGCGGGGATCCGTCATCCTATTGCACTCGGAATCGAATGCAACCTCGCAGAGGCAGCAGCAAGATGCCGGGCTCGAGGACCCCGGGAAGACCATGACGACTGACTACCGCGATCAACTGGCAACCCTCTCCGAGTCCGAGGTCGAGTCTTCGACTGACTCGAAGATCCGGATCGGGGAGGACGGGATATCGATCGTGAGCCAGCCGGGCGGCATGCCCGGGCAACTCGCTTTCTTGCTCATCCTCGTCGTCCCCCCGATCATCCTGTTGATCAAGGAACCCCAGATTTCCAGCTACGCCGTGGCGGCGTTCTGGCTGCTGATCATGGGACGGTCCTTCCTGAGCCTGCTCCTCTCGGACACCCGCGCCGTATTCGACCCGGAGGAAAGGACGATCACCGTCTCCAACATCAACCCACTCCTCCTGTGGGTCCGCAAGGCCCTCCCCTCCCCCGAGAAGACCTGGCACGCAACCTACGAGTGGGGCTCGATCCGCCGCCTCTCCGTCTCCTACCGGGTCCATACCCGCATGGTCCAGGGGTATGCCATCGACGCCTGGACCAGCGCCGGCAAGAGACTTCGGATCGGAGAGTTCGAGCGGGAGTACATCGCATGGAAGATACAGGCGACTCTTTCCGCCATGCTCGGTTTGCCCTCCGGCCTTGTCGAATGAGACCCTCCGCTCTGGTATAGTGCGGTTCGATTTCCTGCGTGTTTCAGATCCCGCAATTCTCCTCAGGAGATAACCGATGCCGTCCAGGAGGCTCTCGACCCTGCTGATTTCTGCCATTGTGCTCTGCCTCTCCTGCACTCTCATTGCCAAGCAGAGCGTCACCCAGTACAGGCCAGGGGCACGACGGGTCGGCGATGAGACCCTCTCGAGGATCGAGCCTGGAGTGACGACGAGGGGATGGCTGCTCGCCGCCCTGGGCAAGCCCACCTACATTCAGCCTGCCGATGAGGACGTGGAGATCTTCACCTACGAGGCTCGAAAGACGGTGACCACGAGATCCTACGTGTTCCTCATCTGGTCGTCGTCCGATAACGATGAACTCATCTCGACGACGAGTTTCGAGATCAAGGCGGGGGTGGTGACGAGATACTGGCGCGACAACGGCTAGCGAGTCTGCGCGACGGCCACATCTTGCCAGACCTCCAGCCCCGTCGTCCGCTTAGCCTGCGACCTTCGTGAACATCTCCAAAACGAGAAATCTCCTTTTCCTCTCCCTCGGCTCGTTGCTGGCGATGTCCCTCTGGTTCTCCGCTTCGGCCGTGGTGCCCCAGCTTACCGCGGAGTGGTCGCTCAGCGATTCCCAGAAGGCGTGGATGACGATGAGCGTCCAGTTGGGCTTCGTCGTCGGGGCCCTCCTCAGCGCCGTACTCAACCTATCCGATCGTTTCCAGGCCAGATACCTGTTCGCCATCTCCGCTGTGGCGGCGGCAGGATTCAATGCGGCAATCGCTTGGCTCGACCTCGGGGTCGGTGCGACCCTGGGTCTGCGCGCCCTGACCGGGCTCAGCCTGGCGGGAGTTTACCCCCCGGCGATGAAGCTCGTGGCGTCCTGGTGCAAGGAGGATCGGGGGCTCGGTATCGGAATCCTGATCGGCGCCCTCACACTAGGCTCGGCCCTTCCCCACCTGCTGAACGCGCTGCAGATCTTTGGCGATGGAGGAATGCCTCCCTGGAGGCATGTCCTCCTCGCTACCTCCGGCGGCAGCGTCCTCGCCGCTCTGTTCGTCGGGCTCTTCTTCCGCCCTGGGCCTCACCTGGCCGAGATCGCCCCGTTTCGCTGGCGTTTCGTCATCGAGACGTTTCGATATCGTCCCACTCGCCTCGCCAACTTCGGGTATCTCGGCCACATGTGGGAGCTGTACGCCATGTGGGCCTGGACGCCGGTTTTCCTGATGGAAAGCTATCGGTCGGCAGGCCGAAGCGTAGAGGCGGCTCGCCTCGCGGGCTTCGGGGCCATCGCGGCCGGAGCCGCCGGCTGCGTGGTCGCCGGCATCTTCGCCGACCGGATCGGGAGGACGACAGTGACGATGGCGAGCCTCGCCGTATCGGGTGCCTGTGCGTTGACGGTTGGCCTCTTTTCCGCCGATCCAGATCTCCTCACGGCCATCTGCCTACTCTGGGGATTCGCGGTGGTGGCGGACAGCGCTCAGTTCAGCGCCGCGGTGAGCGAGCTCACCGACCGGCGCTACGTGGGGACGGCCCTGACGGTCCAGACGAGCGCCGGATTCCTGATTACCCTGGTGACGATCCAGCTGATCCCCGTGCTCGCCGATACAGTCGGCTGGGAGGGAGCGTTCCCCGTCCTCGCTCTCGGACCCATCTTCGGGATCCTGAGCATGTGGAGGCTGCGCCGTCTGCCGGAAGCTACGGGCATGGCCTCGGGACACAGGTGAGCGGGAATCAGTCGGACTCCGGTGGGAACTCGATGAACTGCGGAGGAACGCTCTTCGTGAGCCATATGTCGCTCGACGAGTGGTGAAAGAGGTGTCCATCGCCCGCCATCTCGCTCGCGCGAATCGTCAGGATCACCGCCTGACCTCGGCGGCTCCCCACGATGCTGGCCGCTTCGAGCGTGGATGAGAGGTGACAGTACGTCCGGCCGGCGGCATCGAGTCCCGCGGCTCGAATCGATTCGAGGTTCTCTCGCACGGTGCCGTGGTAGAGGAATTCTGGAGGGGCGGCCGGATCGTGGCCGAGATCCACCGGGACGGAGTGGCCGTGGGTCGCTCGGATCATGGCGCCATCGGCGCTCAGTTCGAATCTCTTCCTGTCTCCGCCCTGAAGAATCGAGTCGAGATCTGTTCGAGTCAGCGCCTTGCGATGTGCGTCGAGGGCGTCGAGGAGCCCCTCGATTGGAGTCCAGCCTTGCCTGTCGAGGGCGATGCCAAACTCCTCGGGGCGGTGCCTGAGCACGAGGCTCAGGAGCTTGCTCTTGCGTACGAGTCGGTCATCCATCGCGAAAATCTCACAGCGGTCAACGTTACCAGTAAATCCTCAGGTCGGGCAGCGCTTCCTTGAGGAGGCTCTCCTGCTCCCGCGGGACCTTCTTCGGCAGAAGAGAGAGCTGGCGCAAACGCGTCAGTCCTCGGAGGGGGCTGAGATCGGTGACGTGATCATTCTGCAGTCTGAGGCTCACGAGCTGCGACAGTCCGGCCAGCGGCCCGAGGTCGGATACCGGTGTCGCCCCGAGATCGAGAAAACGCAGACGGGCAAGGGATCCGAGAGGCCCGAGATCCGTGAGGGGGTTCCCCTGGAGGTAGAGGCGTTCCAGCCCCGTCAGCATTCCGATCGGTCCCAGATCGGAGATACCGGCCATCTCGAGGCCGAGGGATCGGAGTCCCGTCAGACCTGCAAGCTGTTGCAGGTCGGCGAGCTTCGACGCTCGCAGATCGATCTCCTCCAGTCCCACGAGCCCAGCGATCGGCGCGAGGTCGGTGATTTCGGAGCCCCCGAGAAAGAGAGTGCGAAGACGATCCAGTCCGCTCAACGGTTCTAGATCGGAAATCTTGGCGCCCAGGAGAAACAGCTCCTCGAGCCGGTGGAGACCCCTCAGAGGCTCGATATTCGAGACCCGGAAGTTTCCGAGCCGAAGCCTCCTCAGCCCGGATAGGTTTCCCAGGGGTTCGATGTCGATGAAGGCCTTGCCGTACGGCCCGAGCCCGAAGAAGGTGAGCTCCTGCAAGGATTCGATCCGGCCCAGAAGACTCGAATCCGTCGTTGGATTCATCATCAGGTTGAGCTTCTCGAGTCCCTTCAATGAGGCCAGGGGTCTCACATCCTCCACCTTCGAACCGATCAGGTTGAAGGCCTTCAGGCCGGTCAGTCTTTCCAGCGGCCCCAGATCCTCCAGTTCCGACCCTCCCAGGCTCAGTGCATCCAAAGATTGGTAATCTGCCTCGGAGAGTGTCTCGTTCGTCTTGCCCACGGCCCTCGTCACGGCATCGGCGATGATCAGCGATGAGGGCGGCCGGAAAGGATTCCATTCTCCCGGCTTTGCCCCCGGCGGCGGCACATCTCGCGTCCATTCGGCCGACCCACGAACGATCTGCATGATGCTGTGGAGTAGATTGCCGTTGAGATCCGGGTCGTATGCCGACGTGTGCAACTCCGACCGTATCAGGGCATCGATCAGGACATCCAGCGCCCCCAGGGCGCCTCGGCCCAGCGCACCGAAGGCCCGGGCGGAATCCTTCCTGACCCACACATCCGCGTCGGTCAGACCTTCGATCAGCTCCGCCAGGGATTTTTCCGCTTCTGGCATTTCTAGTGGAACATCTCTCCGGCGAGCCACCGATCCAGGTGCTCGGCGTTGATGGATCGACAGAAGATCCCGTGATATCGGGAGCTTCGCATCTCCAGGACGATCACGGCCACCGTCACCGGCGCCTGGATTCCCAGGACCCACCCCCAGGAGAACGAGTCCGTGAGGAACCAGGCTAGCATATTGATGATGAAGATGGCGGTCCAGATCAGCTCGTAGCTTCTTCGCACCCTGAATACGTTGCAGAAGAGGAAAAAGTGGCCCACCGCGACGGGAAGGAGCCAGACCATTTCCCCCAGCGGACACCAAAGGAACCACGCGGCGGCCCCGCAGGCGGCAATGAAGAGGGCATCGGTGGGCCAGAATCGAAACCCCGCGGTGCGCTGCGGGGGAGTCTCAGACATGGAAGACCTTATCCCGAACCGTGCCGTCCGCTCTCAGCACGAGGCGTAGCTCACCGAAAGACGTCTTGAAGTTGCGCGTCCGGAGGTCACGGAACGTTATCGCGGTGCCGTCCTCCAGCTTCTCGGTCTCGACGACATGGTACGCGGGCGAGAGCTCCCGCATCACCTGGACCTCCGGGATGTCCGCGACTCGTTCCAGCCATTCCGCGTCCAGGATGGAGCAGGACCCCTCCTCGATCAGGACGCCGCTCAGGGCGTTGATCCGGAAGAGCCGGACGAGGGTCCCGGTTCGAGCGCATCCGAGATAGTCCCAGGGGACGAGAGCGGAAGGAAGGAGCGCCAGCGTATCGTCGGGAGCGCTTCGCCTGGCCCGCCTGCGAAGGGCGACCTTGCTCAGCCAGTAGCCGGCCAGTACCGCGACGTAGACCCCGGCCACGGTCCAGCTCGCCTGTTGTCTCTGCGACCACTGTCATCCCACCCAGACCGCGGTCGGAAGCGTGGCGGCCAGGACGAAGGCATCGATGAAGAAGACCCATTCCAGGCAGAACCGACGCCCCGAGAAGGGGGCGAACAGGGTGATGCCATACGTGTTGGTGACATCCAGGGCGACATGGAAGAGCATCCCCAGCACGAGGGCGGCCGGGGCGAAGGGGGCGCGGATGCCCGTCCATCGGAACCCGGCCCAGCACACGCCTCCCATGAGGAGGATGATGGGGATCGCGTGGGTATACGTCTGATGCGACTTGAGGAAGGCCCGCCTGCCCAGGACGCGGCTGAGGGCGTCCAGATCGGGCAGGACCGATCCCATCATGAAGCAGGACGCCGCGATCGGGTAGCTCGGCATGAATGGGCTGGCGACGATGACGCCCATCATTCCGTGCGTGACGATGTCCAAGGCTACCTAAGTCGATCCGACCGGCAGGTTGTGCCGGATTCCGCTACCCCTCGCCTATCGGCTCCAAAACGTAGTGGTGAGCGTACGGCGGAGCCTTGGGACCCGCGGCGTTAAAGAGGGCGGCAGGCCAGAAGAAGAGAATGTCGACGATCAGCCTCCCCACGTGGACCTGCTTGGGCATCGCTGCATCGACCGGGACGTACCCTTCCTTCTCCAGATGGATGGTGTAGCTCCCGAAAGTCGACGACCGGACCTTCAAGGTTTGCGGGGTCTGGCCGTAATGCTGGCCGTTGATGGTGATGGCCGCCCCCTGTGGGTCGGAAGTGACGTGCACTTGCGAGGCGCATCCACTGGCGACCAGGCATGCGACCCCGAGAATCAAGAGACCGGTAAACCTCATGGCGCTTCCCCCTTTCTTTTGCCCTCCAGGAACCCGCCGGGCGAGGCGGCCTCCGCGATGCGTCGCGAAGGAGGTGCAATAATGCCGCGCTCTCTCGAATGTGTCAAGGACCTGGGCGGCATCCCGGATCTAGCAAGGGACCTGAGTACCCATCCCGGCTATCATCATCTCTGATGGCGAAGGCTGCGAAGGGCAAGAGGGAGTTTCTCGGATTGAGGCTGCGGCCATGGGGGTTGCTCACCGCCGCAGGGGCCCTCTCCGGCGTCGGCACCTTCGTTGGTTTCCTCGGCGGCCTCTGGTGGCCACTCGATCTCTTCTCCCACTTTCGCGCCCAGTATTTCCTGGCGATCGCGCTGATCGCCGTGATCTTGGGAATCGCGAAGAAGCGTCGGCCGGCCCTGATCCTGGGCGCGATAAGCCTGGTCAATCTCGGGGTGATCCTCCCCCTCTACTTCGGCGGTTCCCCAGCCGGAGCCCCCGGGGACTCGTCGCCCCTTCGGGCGCTGCTGCTCAATGTGAACACGAAGCTCGGCGATCCGCCCCGCGTCCTTCGGCTCATCGAGGAGACCGACCCCGACTTTCTCATCCTGGAGGAGATCAACTCCGAATGGATGCAGAAGCTCGCTCCGCTCCAATCAACTTATCCCTACAGGATTGTCCGTACGAGGGGGGACAATTTCGGGATCGGCCTCTTCAGCAAAGTACCCCTGGCGAGGGCCGAGATCGTCTACGTGGGCGACGCCTATGTCCCTTCGGTGATCGCGGCGGTGGAGATCGAAGGACGAACCCTGAACATCTTTGCCACGCACCCACCGCCGCCCGGCAGCCGGGAGTCCACCCACTGGAGAGACGATCAGCTCGCATCCATCCCGGACTTCCTGCGCGATCTATCTTCCCCGATACTCCTGATCGGAGACCTGAACGTCACACCGTGGTCCTATCACTACCGGAAACTCTTGAAGGGCACAGGACTGCGAGACTCGTCTCGGGGGAGGGGGCTGCAACCCACCTGGCCGGCCGACATCCCTCTGCTCTGGATCCCTATCGATCACTGCCTCTACTCCGACGGCATCGAGATCCGAGGGCGGCGGACAGGTCCGGATGTCGGTTCGGATCACTTCCCCCTAATCGTCGACTTTCAACTCGTCGAATGACGAGCTCGTGTGTTTTTTTCGAGTGTACAGGATCTCGACGGCCTTGGCCTCTTGGCCATCGGGCGTGATGTTGAAGTGAGTGATGACGATCTCGTCCGTTCCGGGGATCTCCACGGTAGTCCGCCAGCCCCAGGGGGCTCCACCGGGCGAATCCGAGTAGCTCCCCGATACCGAGAAGGAGTTGTCGCTGATCTCGCCGCTCCCCTCGGAGAGCAGGATGCCCGTTCCCATATGGAACGTGTCGATCCACGAAATCATGAATTTCTTGAATGCGATGTAGTAACCATGGACCGCCATGCCGGAGAGGGGCTCTTTCTGCAGACTCCCGATGTACTCGTGCATCAGGAACAGGCCGTCGAGGATGGGACGGAAGCGACCCGATATGGGAGACTCGTCAGCTAGCTTGCCGGGCTCGAACCAGGTCTTCGCCGTGCCTTCCCATTCTCCGATCAACCGAGCCAGGAAGTGATGGGCGCCGCCCGGCGCCTTCGACCGCTCCAGATCCTTTTTGCTCATGGAAGCCTTTCGAGGGGAAAAACCGCCAGATCTTATCACCGGGAGACCCGAAATTGAAGTCGGATATCAGGGCATAAAGGTTGACCAGGCCGGACCCTCAGGTAGACTGGCCCGTCAAGGATCGGTCGGAAGGGTCCCGAGACGCAGCGTTCCACCCTCTCGAGGCCAGGCCCACCCACAAGCAACTACGAAGGGGTGCCCCGGATCATGAAAGTCTTCCTGATCTATGTCCGGGATGAGGACTTCTATCAGATTCTCCCGGAGAGGCTGGCCGGCAACGGCGGGGACAGGCTGAAGGTGATGGCCTTTCCTCCCATCGGGATCGAGACGCTGGCTCCTGTCCTGCGCGAGCACGGACACGACGTCCGGATGTTCGATACATGCCATCCGGAAATGAGGGAGCCTCAGATCGCCCAGGCTGTGCTCGACGAGAAGCCTGATGTCATCGCCCTCTCCTTCCTCTCGACCACGTCCTATCTGACGCTGAAGAGCATGGCCAAGCTCCTCAAGACGACAGCGCCAGAGATCCCCATCATCACGGGAGGCGTGTTCGCCACGATGAACGCGCCCGAGATATTGAGGGATTGCTCCTACATCGATTGTGTCGGGGCGGGTGAGGGGGAGGAGCTGCTCCCCGACTACCTGGAGAACCTCGAGCACCCCGGAGTGATCGCAGGCTTGTCGTGGCGTCGCGGCGACGAGGTGGTCCAGAATCCTCCTCGCCCGATCATCAAGGACCTGAGCAAGTTCCCCTACGCGGACCGCAAGAGTCTGAAGATCGACTTCATCGAATCGATGCCGCTGGACGTTCCCGCCGTCCTCTCCCTGGATCGATTCTGCACGATGCAGACCTCCAGGGGATGTCCTTTCCCGTGCGTCTACTGTGACATCCCGGCGCTGGCCGACGGCAAGTGGCGACACCGATCCTCCGAGCACGTGCTGGGGGAGATGCAGCAGCTCAATGATGAGGGCTATCGGTCGATCTACTTGACGGACGACCATTTCCTCCTGAAGAGGAAACGGATCAACGAGATCTGCCAGGGGATCATCGACCGGAAGCTCGAGTTCCGCTGGGGATGCGAGGGACGGGTCGATTCGGTGGCGGTCGATCAGTTCCCGATCATGGGCAAGGCCAACTGCGAAATGCTCGCCTTCGGGATCGAATCGGGCAGCCAGAAGGTCCTGGACCGCCTCAAGAAGATGCAGAACCTGGCCCAGATCGAGAACGCGGTCAACGAGGCCAAGAAGTACGGTATCGGAATGGCCCACGGATTCTTCCTCGTCGGCTCACCGGACGAGACGGTGGAAGAGATCATCGAGAGCTTCCGCTTCGCCGCGAAACTCAAACTGGATACGTTCGGATTCAACCGGCTCTGTGTCTACCGCGGAACCCCGCTCTGGCAGGAGTACATCCGGCGAGGGATCATCGACGACAAGCGGGATTGGTACAAGTGGTTCAAGTGTTCCGACGTCGATCCGACCGTTCTCCCGGGTGAGGTGATCAATGCAGCCCGGCAGAAGGGATATCTGCTCCTGTTCGCCCATCGGGCCTTCCGTCGACCCATCCAGACTTTCAAGCTCCTCCGGAGATTCAGCCGGTACATGAAGTTCTCCGACATCGTCAAGCTCCTCTGGAGCCCTTTCCGCAAGAGAGTTCTCACCCGAAAGCCGGAGCTCCCCGCCAAGATGATCGATGAGGGCCTTGAGGCGCCCATCCGAGATCTCGTGTCTGTATCTGATTAGAATCTCGACCCGTCGCGCGCTCACTTGACCTCAATAACCAGAGGAGGGGTCCATGTACACACGTCGGCA
>JAPUJT010000100.1 GCA_027296055.1 Planctomycetota bacterium
GGGCGCCGTACCCGGTCTCGGGAGATCTCGCTTGGAGTCTGGAGAACCTGACGACCTCGATGCAGGTCCAGTCGGGGATCGTCCCGTTCCTCGGTTCGTCCACGGCGACGGTCACGCTCGCCCCGATCTCGGTGGAGGACCCTTATCGGCTCACCGGATACCTGACCGGCTCGAGTAATCAGGCCACCGCCGATCTGCAGATCTCCAGCATCGGTCTCACCTTCACGGCGCTTCCCCCCTCGGGCACGCTGGTGAACTCGCTCTTCGATGTGGAGGTCACCGTCGAGGACACCATGACAGGTGCGCCGGTCGTTCCGAGTCCTCCCTTCGACATCACGCTGGATGTGGGCGCCGGCGCGGGGACGCTCTCGGGTGTGCTCACGCTGACGGCGACCACCGCCTTCACGACGTTCACAGGGCTCTCGTACGATACGACCGACTCGCTCGATATCCGGTCACAGTCCCCGAGGACTGCGACGGTCCTTGCCGGACCTATCGCCTTCGACGTGGACATCCAGGCGAATCCTGCGAGTCTCGGAACGGTCCGTCCAGGTGATCCGATCCCCGCCGTCCTGTTCACTCTTTTCGATGGCCTGGGTGCGCAGTACGCCAGCACGGGAGACCTCGACTGGACACTGACGGACCTGACCGCACCTGCCGTCGTGCAGTCGGGCACCGAATCGTTCGGGGGAACGGCGATAGCGACGGTCGTTCTCAGCCCCATCACCGTGCAAGGCCCGTATCAGCTCGATGCCAACCTCGTGGGGTCCGGCAACCTGGCCAGCGTCGATCTCAGCATAGCGAGCATCCGGCTCACCTTCACGTCTCTGCCGCCCGCCGGTACGCTGGTGAACTCTCCCTTTTCCGTTGAGATCACGGTCGTGGACGACGTGACCGGGGCGCCCAGGGCGCCGGTTCCGCCGATCGATATCACGCTCAGCAAGGCGTCCGGCACGGGGACGCTATCCGGAACTCTCACGCAAAACGTCTCGACCGCGACGGCGACCTTCCCCGGTCTCGCCTACGACTCGTTCGATTCGCTCGACATTCTCGCTGGCTCCCAGCGCACGGCGAGCATCCAATCGGGGCCGATTTCCTTCGAGGTGGACATCCAGGCGAATCCGACGAGTCTGGGCACGATCCTCAGTGGGGACCCGATCCCGCCCGTGCAGTTCATGCTGTTGGACGGCCTGGGGGCGCCCTTCGTATCCACCGGGGATCTCGAGTGGCGCCTGGTCGACCTCACGACCGTCACCACAGTCCAATCCGGAACGGAGCCTTTCAGCGGAACGGATACCGTAACGGTCAATGCGGCGCCCGTCCTGGGGGACGGACCCTACCGTCTGGCGGGGAACCATGTCGGGTCTCTCAATGAGGCGTTCTCGGACCTGACGATCATGCCACTCAACCTACAGGACTTGCCGGGCCCCTTCGTCGCCCTGAAGAGCGTACGGGTGGGTCAGACGTACAGCGATGACGTCTCCTTTGCTGTGCCCGCCGCGTTCGAGTGGATGATCGGATCGGGGTCGATTCCCTCCGGCATCTCCCTGGACAGCGGCACGGGTGCTCTCACGGGGGTCCCGACGACTCCCACGAACGGGGAGTTCACCCTGTATGCCCGGACATCGCCGACCGATGCCACGCCGATACGATGTGCCCTCGCCGTCTTCTCCACGGCAGAGACGGAGTGGGTCCCGGGACAGAGCTTCATTCCCTCAGGTCCTCTGGCGACCGTTTCCACGACCGATTCGACGACGTTCACCAGCTCGTTCGATAGCCAGATCTTCACCACGAACCTGGAGATCTTCCATCCCCCCCTTGCGGCGATCACATCGCCTCTTCCGCTCTTCGTCCATCACCGGGGGCGAGGATTCCACTACACTGAATACAGCAATCTCCTCTCCCGGATCGCGGCCTATGGTTTCATCTGCGTCAGCGTGGAGGACTACCAGTCGTTCTTCGAACCTTTGGCGCCTGCGCCCGACCCCGTCTACGACCAGTTCAGGGCGGAGCTGGGCATGCAGTCCGGCTCGGCGTTCCAGGAGGGTGCGATCAATCACATGATCGCCAGGAGCCAGACCCCGGGCGATCAATTCGAGAACAAGATCGATGAGACGAAGGTCTTCGTGGGAGGACATTCCCGGGGAGGCGGGTCCACCCACGGGTCCCACACGAGAGGTCTCGACATCAAGATCAACGGCGTCATCTATTTCATGCCCTTCGATCTCCGGTTCTTCTTCGCGACCATTCCGCCTGGAACCGCTCCCGCCTACGGCATCCCGGATATCCAGCCGCGGCTGCCGAGCCTGATGATCACGGCGGAGAACGACGGGGACCTCGTCTACCCCTACGGGGATCAACTCATCGAGCGGGCATCCGGTCAGGGGACCGCCATCACCGTCTACGGGGCGAATCACAACAATCTGGGCGATGCCCACCCGCCGGATGGGTTACCGTATATCAGCCGGCAGGAGGAGCAGGATTACATCGTCAATCAGTGTGTTGCGTTCCTGAAGAGGTGGGGAGAGCTGGATCTTTCACTGGAGGGGTTCCTTTACGGAAACGAACACAGGGGGTCCCGTGACGTCGGTGTCGCTTCCCTGAAGAACCATGTGGAATCGATCCTCGTGGACGACTACCAGGACATCGACCCCAGCACGAACTCCCAGGGCGGGATCAATTCGATGACGGGGGGGTTCGCGACGGAGGCCTCCGTCTATCCGCTTATCGGGTCCTTTTGGTCCCTGGGGATCCGGAACAATATCCTGAGCTTTACGTCGACGACGGCGACATTCACGACGAACATTCCCGGCGGCATGGACCTCACCGGCCGGAAGCGGCTGATCTTCCGCTGCGGTCAGACCACGTTCCAGGGCTACGATTGGGTCACGTTCCAGGTGAGGCTCACCGACACTTCCGCCGAGACTGCCACGGTCACCCTGTTCGACCGCGCGGCGCCCAGCACCATCTACCTGCCCGATTTCGTCGGGGGGGACCCGAGGGTCTACGACCGGTTCGTGGAGGTGCAGGTGGATCTCACGGAGTTCACCGTCCCGAACCCCGCCCTGGATCTGAACTCGCTGTCTTCGATCCAGCTCCTCTTCGACTTTGCCGCGCCTCCGCTCTCGAGCGACCAGATCTACATCGACGATCTTCGATTCGAGTAACGGGAGGAGCCCCACTCCAGAGAAATCAAGCCCCTCGACCGAAAGGCCGGGGGGCTTTTCGGATCCGGCGTCAACTCCACTACTCTCCTCTGGGAATCGGTGAGGGATCGCTGTAGTATGGCAGGCAACAACTGATCCGAGAGGAGATTGACCGATGAGGAAAATTCGAGATAGAGTATGGGTCCTTGGAGCCGTGGTCTCATGGTTCGCTGCGGGGGCCTTGATCGCGGGCTGCACGGACACGATGACCGACCCCCCGACCCCGCCCCCGGCCGTACCCCCCATTGCCTCGGCGCAGCCTCATCTGACGTACTATTACATCCCGGGGTGAATGTTCTGCGCCAAGGTGAGGCCCATGGTCGATGGGCTGGAGAAAACCTATGGGGATCGGATGGATTTCTCTCAGAAGGAGTATACGTCCGAGGAAGGGGCGGCCGAGATCGCCAGCTACGACCTCGATACGCACGGCATGATCATCATCGGCCCCGATGGTTCGACCCACTGGAAGGAAAGCGGCCACAAGCAGGAGCTCGAGGTCGTCGAGGCGCAGATCAAGCAGGTCCTCGGGGTCGGCAAGTCCACTTCGGGGGGCGGCTAGCGAAAACCGAGTTGCGAAGCCCCCGCTTCATTGCCAGAATAGAGTAGATAGAGGCGATTTGTCTTGCCGGAGGGGCTTCGCTCAGTTCTCTGCCCCGGACTTCGAGGAGTCGAAGGGATGCAGTTCCAGACGCCGCTTCCCGAGCGGTTCAACCGGATGGATATGAAGGAGATGGCCTCCCGCGTCTCCAGCCTCAGGAGCGAGTTCGGAAATCGCCTCGTCATCCTTTGCCACCACTATCAGAAGGACGAGGTGTTCGAGTTCGCCGATTACACGGGCGACTCGTACAAGCTCTCCCAGCTGGCTTCCGAACGAGAGGAGGCGGAAACGATCGTCTTCTGCGGAGTCCACTTCATGGCGGAGAGCGCCGACATCCTGAAGAAAGGTGACCAGAGGGTTATCCTCCCGGACCTCGGGGCGGGCTGCTCGATGGCCGACATGGCGGACATCGATCAGGTGGAGGAGTGCTGGGAGACACTGGCGAATCTGGTGGATCCCCTCGATATCCTCCCCATCACCTATATGAATTCGAGTGCGGCCATCAAGGCCCTCTGTGGACGGGAGGGGGGCGCTGTCTGCACCTCTTCGAACGCCGAGACGGTATTTCAGTGGGCCTTCGACCAGGGAAAGCGAATTCTCTTCCTTCCCGACGAGCACCTCGGACGAAACGTGGGATGGGAGATGGGGGTCCGCCTTGACGAGATGCCGGTTTACGATCCCCACCAGGAGTTTGGGGGGTGCGCCGCGGATGAACTCCGAGACGCGAAGGTCATTCTCTGGAAGGGGCATTGCTCCGTGCACGGCCGCTTCCTCCCCGAGCACGTGGATCGCATGCGGGAGACCTATCCGGGCATCCGGGTCATTGTCCATCCGGAGTGTCGGTACGAAGTCGTTCAGAAGGCGGACGACTGGGGATCGACGGAGAAGATCATCCGGGAGGTGACCGCCTCGCCGCCCGGTTCGAAGTGGGCTGTAGGGACGGAGCAGCATCTGGTCGATCGTCTGGCGGCACAGAACTCGGACAAGGAGGTCTACAGCCTCTCGGGGTTCGTCTGCCAGTGCGCCACGATGTATCGGATCGACCTGCCGCACCTCCTCTGGGTCCTGGAGAACTTGGCAGAGGGTGAGGTAAAAAACCAGATCACGGTTCCGCCGGACGAGGCGGAATGGGCGCGGGTCGCCCTCCGGCGAATGCTGGACTCGAGCCCGGCCGGGGCCGGTCTCTCCCTCTCCCGAGTCGATTGAGCCGTCGCGTAGCCGCCCGGATCGAGTATCCTCCCGGGCCACCCATCTGAACAGTCGGTAAGGTTCACCATGAAGGAAAACCTGACGAAAAAGATCATTCGGGAACACATCGTCGAAGGCGAGATGATCCCGGGCACCGAGATCGCTCTCAAGATCGATCAGACCCTCGTCCAGGACGCGACGGGAACGATGGTCTGGCAGCAGTTCCGCACGTTTGGAATCCCAAAGGTGAAGAATGACATCAGCATCACGTTCATCGACCACAACATGATCCAGACCGGGTTCGAGAATCCTGATGATCATCTCTTCCTGCAGAGCATGGCCAGCCGGTACGGGGCGATCTTCTCCCGACCCGGAAACGGAATCAGCCACTTCGCTTATCTGGAACGGTACGACCTTCCGGGAGCGACCATGCTCGGATCCGATTCCCATACCTGCCATGCAGGAGCGCTCTGTGTACTGGCGATGGGCGCCGGGGGCGCGGAGGTGGCGGCCGCCATGGCAGGTATTCCCTTTTACGTCCGCATGCCGAAGGTGGTGAAGGTTCACCTGACGAATGAGCTTCCGGCCTGGGTCTCCGCGAAAGATGTGATTCTCGAAATTCTGCGGAGAATGTCGGTCAAGGGGGGCGTGGGAAAGGTCCTCGAGTACTCCGGTCCGGGAATCGAGACCCTGTCGGTCTACGAGCGGTCCACGCTCGCGAACATGGGGCAGGAGACAGGAGCCACTTCCACGCTCTTTCCGAGTGACGGGATCGCGAAGCGGTTCCTCGAAGCCCAGGGAAGGAAAGAGGACTGGAAGGAGATTCTCCCCGATCCGGACGCCGAGTATGACGAAGTGCTGGAGATCGACCTGTCGAAGGTCGAGCCTCTCATCGCCAAGCCGCATAGTCCGGGGAATGTGGTGCCCGTCCGTGAGGTGGCGGGGCTTCCTGTGAGGCAGGTTGCGGTGGGCAGCAGCGTCAACTCCAGCTATCGGGACTTGATGATGGTGGCCCGGATCCTCAAGGGAAAGCACGTCGCGCCCAACCTCCACATGACGATGTCTCCCGGCTCGCGTCAGATCCTGCTCAACTTGCTCAGGGAAGGTGTTCTGATGGATATGACGCTCGCTGGCGTTCGCGCCCTCGAGGTCGCCTGTGGGCCCTGCATCGGCATGGGGGCCGCTCCTCCATCGGGCGGGATCAGCCTCCGTACCTTCAATCGGAACTTCCGCGGCCGTAGCGGCACGGCGGCCGATCAGGTCTACCTCTGCTCACCGGAGACGGCGACGGCGACGGCCATCAGCGGAGTGATCACGGATCCGCGCGACCTCGGCGAGCCGATCGAGATTATCGAACCGGAACGATACATGACCTACACGGCGGACTTCCTCCCCCCCTCGGAGGATCCGGAATCGGTCGAGATCGTCGAAGGGCCAAACATCAAGCCGCTCCCCGATGTGCCACCCCTGGAGCAGGTGATCGAGGCAGAGGTGGTGATTGCCCTCGGAGACAACGTCTCGACGGACGACATCCTTCCCGGAGGGAACAAGGTCCTCCCCCTTCGATCGAATATCCCGGCGATCGCGGAATACACGTTCGTGTACGTCGACGAGGGGTTCGTGAGCCGGATGAAGGAGAAGAAGAAGGGGATCCTTGTCGGAGGGGAGAACTGGGGACAGGGCTCGAGCCGAGAGCACGCCGTGATTGCACCGATGTACCTGGGAGTGAGGGCCGTGGTCGCCAGGTCGTTCGCCCGGATTCACCTTGCCAATCTGGTCAATTACGACGTTCTGCCCCTCGCCTTCGATAACCCGGACGACCTCGACGGCATCGAACTGGGGCACCGGCTACGGATCGAGGGGATCCGTGACGCCCTCGGGAGCGGCTCGCAGATCACCGTGAAGAACCTGACGACGAGCCAATCCTATTCGACGAGAGCGCCGCTAACGCAGCGCCAGATCGACATCCTCTTGATGGGTGGACTGAGTCGATGGGTCCGTGATCAGCTCGGTTGATGGAGAGGAAGTTCGAGGCGGAACTTCCTGGACTCGCGTAAGGTGACCGTTTATTTGGTTCCAGCACGATGTCAACGACACATTCAAGCGAGACTCCGGCCAGCGAGACTCCGGCCAGTGAAGCTCTGGTCGCCCTGACGATCGCCGGGTCCGACCCGTCGGGGGGAGCCGGGATCCAGGCGGACCTGAAGACCTTCCATCAGCATCGAGTCTACGGCGCCGCGGTGATATCGCTCATCACCGTTCAGAACACTCTCGGACTTCAGATGGTCCAGCCCCTGGAGGCGGATGCTGTCGTCGCGCAGATAGATGCCGTCATCTCGGATCTGCCTCCGGCGGCGGGCAAGGTTGGCGCCCTGGGAACCGCCGCTATCGTGGAAGCCGTGGCGGCCCGCGCCCTGGAGTTCAAGTTTCCTCTCGTCGTCGACCCCATCTTCGACGCCACCGACGGCCGAGTCCTGCTGGAGCCGGAAGCCCGCCAGATCCTCAAGGATCGATTGCTCCCCGTCGCCACCCTGGCCACTCCCAATATCGAGGAGGCGGCGTTTCTCTCCGGACGGTCCACCTCCAGCGTGGGGGCCATGAAGGACGCAGCCAAGGCGATCGCCGACATCGGCGTCGCTTCGGTGCTGGTCACCGGAGGAGGCGGACCGGGTGAGGCGGTCGACGTCCTCTATACGGCGGAGGAGTTTCATACGTTTCGCAGCAAGCGCGTCAGTGGCGGACCGTTTCATGGGACTGGCTGCACGCTCTCGGCGGCCATCACCGCCCATCTCGCCAGAGGGATCTACCTCGTCGACGCGGTGCGGTGCGCCAAGGATTTCCTCTCGGCGGCCATCGATTCGATGCCGGGTCTTGGGAGTGGTTCCAGCCCCCTCAACCATCATGCCGTGGCGGGGATCGAGCCCACTGCCGTCGAGGAGGTCCGCTCGACTGGGACGGAGGGACGATGACCGTCCCGGCAGGGCCGCCCGTCCCGCGCCCACCCGTCCCGCGTGTCGTCTCCTGGAACATCACGAAGCGCTGCAACCTGAAATGCGAGCACTGCTACATCGACGCCAAGTTCGGGGGCTCGGCGCCCGCGGGGGAGCTCTCCACCGATGAATGCCTCCGCGTCCTCGGTGAGCTGGCCGAATTGAACTCGAGCGCCCTCCTGATCATCACGGGAGGGGAGCCGTTCCTTCGAAAGGATCTCTTCCGGATCACGACCCGGGCTTCCGAGATCGGGTTCATGGTCGTCATCGGCACCAACGGGACCGTGATCTCGGACCGGCTTGCCGATCAGATCCCGGACGCGGGCATTCAGGGCCTCAGCCTCAGCCTGCATGCGCTGACTTCCGAGCCGCATGATCGCTTCGTCGGCGTCCAGGGCGCATGGGATAACACGGTTCGGGGGGCTGGCGTTCTGAGAGAGCATGACATCCCTTTCATCATCCAGACCTCCGTCACTCCCTGGAACGAGGCCGAGATCCCACAGATCGTCGACAAGGCAAAGGCGCTCGGGGCTCGAGTCTTCAACCTCTACTTCCTGGTGGGGACCGGACGCGGCGCCGGGCAGACGCCGCTTTCCCCGGACGCTTACGAAGCTCTCCTGGAGACCCTCTATCTCTCGCAGAAACAGCACGAGGGGGAGATGATCGTGAACGCCAAGTGCGCCCCGCATTTCAAGCGGGTGATCTGGCAACACGATCCCGGATCGGCGAACTTGAGGGCCTACGGAACCGGTTGCCCTGCGGGCGTCCACTATCTCCAGATCACGCCGGATGGCAAGGTGACTCCCTGCCCTTACATGGGGCATTTCGTCGGGGATCTCCGGACTCAGACCTTCACCGAGATCTGGGAAGGATCGGGTTTGCTCCAGAGTTTGCGCAAGGCGGATCTCGGTGGGCGCTGCGGGGAGTGTGAGTTCAAGTCGTTTTGCGGGGGGTGCCGGTGCCGCGCTTATGCGGAGACGGGGGACGCCCTGGCGGAGGATCCGGCGTGCGGTTACGAACCGGGGACCCTCTCGGCCGAACCGGTCGTCCTCGAGCAGGAGATGACTTTCGGAATCCCGGAGGTGTTTCGGGTGCGATGGACGCCGGAGGCACGCCAGAGGCTCCAATCCGTTCCGTCCTTCGCACGGGGAATGGTCATTCGCCGGGTGGAGAAATATGCCGAGGAGAGCGAGATACGTGAGATCACGCCGGAATTGATGGCGAAGCTGCGCGATCGATTTCTTCGCGAACGAGGCGGAAAGGTTCCCTTCGCTTTCTGGAAGCGCGGCAAGACTTGATCTGAAAGATTTGGAGAGGCAGGCTCTCCGGGCACAAGGAGCAATTGTCGGGGGGGGTTACTTGACCCGGAAGCCGACCATCGTGATGTCGTCTTCCTGCTCGCGTCCATCCATGAACGTGTAGACGTCCACTTCCAATGCCTGGATGATCTCGTCCATCGGACGGTCGACGTTCCTCAGGATCGTATTCTCGATCCTCTTCTTGCCGTATTCCTCCCGGTCACGGTTCGTGGCTTCCCACAGACCGTCCGTGTAGAGGAAGATCAGGTCTCCCTTGATCAGCTGGATGTGCTTCTCCTCGAGGAGGGGGTTGAACCGCCTCCCGTCATCGATCCCCATGGCGAGGCCGCGCGGCTCGAAGACCTCCATCTGAGGCTTGCGGTTAGGATTGGCGAGGACCAAGGGAGGATGGCCAGCCCGGCAGAAATTGAGCGTCTGGGTTCGGCGGTTAAATACGGTGTAGAGGACCGTCACGAAAAAGCCGCGGGAGAAGTCCTTGTGGAGATCGGCGTTCGCATGGGCCAGGGTGGCGGCCGAGGAAGAAACGCCTCTCCCGAAGATATTGATCGTCTTCTTGGTCATGCCCATCACGAGAGCGGCGGGAATACCGTGGCCGGAGACGTCCCCGATCGCAGTGCCGACCTCATCGGGGCCGACATCCACGAAATCGTAGAAATCTCCTCCGAGCTGCGATGACGGGCTGTAGTAGGCGCCGAATTCGAGTCCCGGGACCTGAGGAGGATCCGGGAGCATGTGGAGCTGCTGCTTCTTGGCAGCCACCAAGCTGGACTCGAGCTCTCGCTCGGCCTGGATCCTCTTGACTATGCTGGCCAGCCGTTCGCGCTGGTCCATTTAGCAGCACTCCAGACAGCCGGCGGCGGCTGTGGGGTATGAAAGAGAAACTCTACCCGAAATTGCGACTTCGAGACCCGGACCGGGGCCGTCGGAGCCCCCCTTGAAAGTTGGTTCCCACACCAACCATTCATTATAGGACGGAAGGGGGAAAAGGTCAACTGGTGTCTGATGACAGATCTCCAAATGCTATAACAAGTTAGGTCTTCAGTAGGGGGAGTGGGGCCGCTTCTTCTCGGGGAGGAGCCGGGGGTATGGATGGGGGATGAGGGGGGCATCCCCCTCCTCGGAGGTCACGAAGGTGACCACTCCGTCGCGAAATCGAACCCGGGTATACCAGTCTCCCTCCGTCGGATAGAGCCAGTCGAGGACTCCGGGGTCCGGGCCGGGGCTCGATCTTGGAGGCGGTCCCCACGAGAGCTCGACCTCTTCGGTCGTCATGCCGGGACCCACAAACCGACGACGGACCATTCCTCGTTTCTCCGGCGCGATCCACTCCATGCGCGTCCCTCCCGGCTCCCTGGCAAAGACCCGCTCGATCTGTTCTCTTACGGAGAAGCCGCGATTCGGGTTCCGGAAGCAAAGAAAGAGGGTGGTCCCTTGCCAGCCCACCGCGAGCTGATCGGCCGTAAACTCCTCGACCTTGACGGAGGATCCGATGGGGAGGAATTCGGGCGTGATGGCCCCGGCAACAGTATCCAGGATCACGCCGCGGGCGACGGGGACGTTATAGCGGGCGTACAGGACCCTTCGATCGTAATCCAGCCAAAGCTGGCGGGGCACGGATGAACAGCCGGTGCCCGCCAGGCCGAAGGTGAGAAGCAGGACGGCGGATACATGGGAGCGGACGAATTGAAGGACCTCGAGAAGATTGCGCCTCCTCGGTACAAGCTTCTCATGAGGATCGGGGAGGGGGGTTCCGGCACCGTCTTCAAGGCGAAGGACCTCGAGGGAGACCGTCTCGTCGCATTCAAGGCCTTGAGGCCTCAGGACGGATCCGGGGACGTCCGGACGAGCCGATTCCTCCGACAGGCCGCCGTGATGGCCGAGCTGGATCATCCGAATATCGTGAAGGTGTTCGATCACGGAATCCATCGGCGGAGCCCCTATCTCGTGATGGAGTTCGTCCCGGGGGTCGGCCTCGACCGCGTCCTGGAGCGCGGTCCTCTCCGGGAGCTGACGGCGATCGGGATCTGCCTGAAGCTGGCCGAGATCCTGGAGTACATACACGCGCAAAACATCATCCACAGAGACCTCAAGCCTAGCAACATCATGCTGAAAAAGGGAGGGATACCCGTCATGGTCGACTTCGGTTTCATGAAGTCGTATGCCGAGGATTTTGTGCTCGAGGAGTCAGGCGTCACGCTGGGGACACCTGCCTACATGGCGCCCGAGCTGGTGGAGGGCGATCTGCACAGGACGGACGGCCGGACCGATCTCTTTTCCCTCGGGGCGGTCCTCTACGAGATGCTGACCGGCAGCAGGCCATTTCCCGCCCGAGATCCGGAGGGGGTCTTCAAGCAGATCCTTCGGATGAGACCCGACCCCCCGAGGAAGCTCCGGCCCGACGTCAGCGAGGGGGTCGAGAAGGTCTGTCTGACTGCCCTGGCGAAGGATCCGGACGAGCGATACCCGTCCGCGAAGCAGATGGCGAACGCCCTGGGGCGCCTCCTGCTCACCGGTCATCTCTAGCGGTCGAGACCCCGCGCACGTGGCGAGGCCGCGATCCCTACCCTATAATCCCCATCCATCCCGCGCAGGAGAAGTCGATGGACCTCAAGGTCACCGAGATCTTCCATAGCATCCAGGGCGAATCAACCTACTCGGGCCTCCCCTGCACCTTCATCCGGCTAGCGACCTGCGACCTTCGGTGCCGCTGGTGCGACACCGAGTACTCGTTCGCGGAGGGAGAGACCCGCTCGATCGATTCCATCCTTCAGCGTGTCCGTGAGATAGGCTGCCCGCTCGTCGAGGTGACAGGGGGTGAACCTCTGGTTCAGGCGGGGGCGATCGATCTACTTCGACGGCTCCTCGAAGAGGAATACCGGGTGTTGCTGGAGACTGGAGGTCACCGCTCGCTCGGAGAGGTCCCACCTGAGGTGGTGAAGATCGTCGATCTCAAATGTCCCGGGAGTCGCATGTCGCACCGGAACCATTGGGCCAATCTGGAGTTGCTCACGGATAAGGACGAGCTCAAGTTCGTGATTGCGAACGAGGAGGACTACCTGTGGGCGCGAGGGGTGCTGAGAGATCGTCAACTGGAGGGGAAGCTCACGGTGCTCTTCTCGCCCGTCTGGGGGGAGATGGATCCGCAAGAGCTGGCAAGCTGGATCCTCCGCGATCGTCTCTCCGTTCGACTCCAGGTGCAGGTCCACAAAGTCATCTGGGGCCCTGACCGGAGAGGGGTGTAGCGGAAAGTGGGTAAGATTCGAGCTGTCGTCCTGCTGAGCGGCGGAGTCGATTCCGCCACCACGCTCGCCATGGCTCTCTCCGAAGGAAAAGAGTGCCATGCACTCACCGTGGACTATGGTCAGAGGCATCGGCGCGAGATTGACGCCGCGGAACGCATCGCCACGAGCCTCGGGGCGGCCCAGCACGCGTACCTTCGGATGGATCTCCGCCCCTTCGCCACGTCGGCGCTGACCGGGGGAGGTGAGGTCCCGCGCCATCGGGCACCGGAGGAGATCGGCCAGGGGATCCCGCCGACCTATGTTCCCGCCCGGAACACGATCCTCCTGGCTCTGGCGCTTGCGTGGGCAGAGAGCCTGGAGGCGTTGGAGATCTTCATCGGGGCTAACGTCCAGGACTACAGCGGGTACCCCGACTGCCGACCGGAGTTCATGTCCGCCTTCGAGGAAGTGATACGCCTCGGGACGCGACAAGGCGCTGAAGGCAGAGGCGAGATCCGGATCCTGACGCCCCTCATACGATGGTCAAAGGCCCAGATTGTGAAAAAGGGGGTCGAGCTTGGGGTGGATTTCGGCTTGACCTGGTCCTGCTACGATCCCACCGAGCGGGGGGAGCCGTGCCGCGGATGCGACGCCTGTTTGATCCGGGCGAAGGGATTCGCGGAGGCGGGCCTGCCGGATCCATTGATTTCTTGAGCGATCAGGGATTCTGGTCGGTCGAGGCCACCTTCGATTCCAGCTCCTTGCCGGGATAGAATTTGACCGCCCGCTTGGGGGGGACGTGGACCTTTTCGCCGGTGCGCGGGTTGCGGGCGGTTCGAGGGGCCCTCTGAACGACGGTGAACACCCCGAAGTTCCTGAGCTCGATGTTCCCCTCGACTGCGATCACATCGATGATCGAATCGAGGGTCATCTGGACAACCTTGGCCACCACGGTCTGCTGGATCCCCGTCTTCTCCGAGATCCTTTTGACGATATCTTTCTTGGTCGTGCTCTCGTGCATGACGTCTCCCTCTCCCGGCGACTTTCAGGGGATTCCTGATAGAAATCGGTACCATATCCGTATTCGGAAGTCAAAGGACTTTTTGGAGTTAGGGCAGTTTCCAGCTCCCGATTGATGCCACCGCCGCTATCTTTATACTGTGGTCATTCCTCTGGTCTCCTGCTGAAAGGATATAGGGAGGATCCATGAGATTGAGGACAGGCATCCTGGCATATCTCGCTCTCTTGGTGGGCCTCGCTACCGCCACCACGGGCTGCCCGCCCGCGAGCAACGGCGGCGCCGGCGGCGCTCAGGTCGGCCGGCAGATTTTCGTAGATCAGAGATGCGGAAAGTGCCACAAGGTCGGAGGAAAGGGAGGGATCATGGGCCCGGCCCTCGACGACCCGAAGGCCCCTGTGCGAACACGCGAATGGGTTCGAGAATATCTCAAGGACCCGATGTCGAAAATCGATGACGCGCGAATGCCTGCCGTCCTGGTCGAAGGGGAGGAGCTCGAAGCTCTCCTCGACTACCTCGCCGAAATCAATCCCTGATCAGAACCCCTTGACACGTTTCGCCTGGGCGTAGAGCGCGTAGGTGGCTAGCCACCCGACGAGGATGACGGCCGGGAGGTAGAGGAACGTCTTATTGAAGTCGTCCCCGATCGGCGCCGCCCAGGTCGAGTGCTGGCTGAGCATGGCGAAGACCAGCGGCACCGACATGTAGGTGTTGTGCTTCGAGCGCAGCCCCGCGAGGGCAGCAAGATCGCCATCCGGCTTCTCGCCGTTCTTTATGGCGGTGATTATCTTCCTCTGGGCAGGCCAGATCCGCATCCAGACATTGAAGGCCATGAAGGTCCCGAACATCGCCCCCAGGTGGATCGCCTGGGCGCGGAACGTGAAATCCCCGACGACCTTGAAGAGGATCACGATGACCGAGGCGAGTGCCCACCCGCCGAGGAATCCGATCGGGGGCTTCTTGAACCCCGTCTTGTAGAGGGCATCGTAGCCGATGACCGCCACGAATGTCAGGGCGATCATCGCAATGCCGCCTGCGTTCCACCCCCCTTCCGCTCCGAACATCTGGAACGGATCCTTGCCCGCCCCCTCGTGCATGTAGTAGACGAGGCCGAGGAGGATGACGCCGGAGAGCCACGTGAAGGCGGCGCCCCATCGGAACCAGTAGAGAGTCCGGGGAAGAAGCTCCGGAACGACCTTCTTCTTGGTCTCCGCGTCCATCGTGGGAGCGAAGGCGGAGTTCACCCAGTTGAAGAAGAAGAGCAGACCGATCCAGAGGATCCCGGCCACCACGTGAATCCAGCGGGTCATGGAATCTGCGAAATCTCTCGGGTCGATGTCCATCCGCCCCTCCTTCTATCTACCTGTTATGAGTTTGATCGTATTCCCCCTGCCCGTAGATAGGCGTGCGATCGGCACGGAAGGTACAAGGCGCACTGGGCGGTGTCAATACTGATCCGAGCTAGCAACGGCGGATCAGGAGGGTTTCGGGACGGGATTGTCCTCCAGGATCTTCATGAAACCCTCGAGGGAGCCCGGGGCGTAGCCAGCGTAATGGTTGTTGAAGTACCCGAAGACATCGACGCCACTTGCGAGCATCCCCTGGATCTTCTCTGCCCACCATTTCAGGACTTCGGTACGGTTCACGATCAGCCGGTCCCACGTCTTCGTCTTCTTCTCGATTCCCTTCCTGTCCCCGAGCCACCGGACGAAGGCGTAGGGTCCCGTCAGTCGATCCAGTCTCGGCATCCAGGGGTGATCGATGAGGGCTAGGGGGATCTGATGCCGCTCGAGGAGGTCGAAGAACGGGTCTCCGAGCCAGGACTTGTGCCGTACCTCGACGACGAAGCGATATCCGCTGGGGAGCTGGGACAGGAACGACGCCAGCGTCTCGAACTCGGACGATTTGAACCCGTACGGAAACTGGAAGAGGAGAGGACCTAGCTTGTCCCCCAGGATGTCCATCTTTCCGAGAAATTCCGAGAGCTCGGCCCGGCAGTCGATGAGGACCTTCTCGTGGGTGATCGACCTGGGGACCTTGGCGGAGAAGATGAACCCGACAGGGGTGTCCCGATCCCATTTCCGCACGAGGTACTCGGAAGGGGACCGGTACCATGTGCTGTCGATCTCGACGGAAGAGAACTGGCGGGCGTAGGCGGGCAAGTAGTCGCGTGGCTCGCACCCCTCCGGGTAGATCGTCCCGACCCAGTCCTTGCTGGACCACGACGAGGTCCCGAGGAGGAGACGCCCTTTCTTTCCGGATCGCGCAGTCGCCATGGGGGAGCATTATGGGGACCGATCCGGGCGCGATCAATCGAGTCCGGGCGTCCCGCCCGAGGTTTTCCTTGTGGACACACTTCATCCGCTCGTATCATCATCGCCGCAGCATGACGACCCCCACTTCACGATACTGGCTTGCTGTAACGCCGGCGATGCTGGTGCCGTTCGTGCTATCGCTCCTCTACTTCGACATCCTCCCCGATCATCCCGTTGCAAGAGTCCTGTACACCGGTTCCAAGGTGTTCCTGCTCGTCTGGCCGGTCTTCAGCACGGTGGTGATCTACCGCGAGAGAATTCCGTGGCCAGACGTCAAGGCCCAAAAGCACTGGCGGGCCATCCCGCTCGGATTGATCGTCGGCGGGGTGATCGTGGGAGCCATGTTCGTCCTGATGGAAACCAGTGTGGGTGACGTCGTGAGGGGAGGCGCCGGGAAGATACGCGAGCGGGCGATCCAGTTCGGATTCCTCGAGCACTACTGGCTGTTCGCCATCTTCATCGCTCTCGGCAATTCCCTCTTCGAGGAGTATTACTGGAGGTGGTTCGTCTTTGGAGGGCTCCGCAAGGTCGTGCCCCTCGTTCCCGCCCTTCTCCTTGCCGGCGTGGCATTCGCCGCCCATCACGTCCTGGTCCTCTCCCAGTTCTTCCCGACGGGCTGGGCCTTCTTCTTCGGGGGAGCCGTCGGGGTCGGCGGCGCGATCTGGTGTATCCTCTACGAGAGGCAGAAGACTCTCATGGGCGCCTGGGTCTCGCACATCGTCGTCGATTTCGGAATGCTCACAATCGGTCACCAGATCTTGAATTCGTAGCAAACGCCCCCCGCCCGGATGGCCGCGGAAAACTCCTTGAATCGAGGTCATACCCCTGTCTATCATCCGCCTTTCCGGGTCGGATGAACGGTAGGGGGCTTTCGCATGAAACCGGACCGGGGTCATGCCGGGATGCTTCGCCTGACCCTTCCATCGCATTGGCAGAATCCGAGGAGGCAAGAATCGATGACGTTCAAGAGAGCCATGGGAATGCTGTTGGGTGTCGCGCTGGCGGTCGCGTTCACATCGGGGTGCAAGTCATCCTCTCCGACGTATGAAGGCAGCTCCGTTGCCGACTTCAAGGAGTACAGGGATACGCGGCCTGTCCCGAAGGCCTGTGACAACAACCCGTGCACCGCCTGCAGGCCCGAGGGCCGAGACGCTGCCGAGGCGATCGTCTCCGGCGACGCCAAGGTAGACACCCTGTCGAATGGTGTTTCGGACCTCTACTCGTCGAGCGTCCACAAGCTGGACAGCTACATTGACGCGACGGGGAACAGCCGCACGTGGGCCGCCTACAGCAACGATGTGGACGCCTGTCAGGCGGGTAAAGAGACGGAGGAGGAGAAGCAGGGCTGTCACCAGGAGGTCTTCGACAAGCTCTCCGATGAGGACAAGAAGGATGTGGTGGCATTCCACGACGCCAACCAGGCCAGCGCCAACGCAAACCTGCGCGCATTGGCCGGACTCGCCAAGGTCAGCCTCGCCGTGACCGCACTGGCCGCCGAGTACAAGGAGAAGGATTGGGGGCTGAAGGACGCCGCGAAGGCAAGTCTCGTAGGCCAGTCGATGGCCAGCATGAGGGAGCAGGTCAAATTCATGACCGCGACCCAGCGGTTCCACAAGCAGGAAAAGGCCCGTATGGACTACCTGAAGCAGCACACGGGGAGGTAGAGCCTGCATGAGCCGCACCACGTATGCGTTTCTCCTGCCGATCCTCATCCTCGTTGCATCGGGGAACTGCTCGGCGCCGGCGGGTGTCCCACCGGACACGGACGGAATAGAGACCAACCCGTTCCTCTTTCGAGTGACGCGCGAGCAGCTTGCCGAAGGGCCGATCGAGCTCCCACTGAATTACAACGAGGAGCATTACAGGCAGCTCGTGATGGCCGTCAACTTTCAGAAGGTCTCCTACAAGGCGGGGGAGATCTCCCCCGACGTCGGACAGACCGTCAGCGCCCGGCTACAAACCGAGATCGTCAAGCTGAAGCGCTTCACGATCTTCTCCCTGCACCTCCGGGGCGGTGTGCGCGTCCTGCAAAACCTCTCGGCGGTCGGCGAGGCGAATATCGAGGTTCCCGAGGGGGATGCCTTGCCGAACATCGATCTCGTCCTCACGGGGGCGCTGACACTGAGCCGTGAGAGGCAGGAGAGATACAACGTGGATGAGTTGATCTACGAGGTGGAGTGCGACTTCAACTGCGAGGACGTGGCGACGCGCACGTCGAAATTCGCGCAGAATTCGAGGGGTCGCGCGAAGAGAACCGTTTCGACGAGCCTGACGGGTGAGCGGCTGGGAGGGTTCGACATCAACGACGAGGAGCAGGCGATTCACGAGGCGGCAATGAAGGCCCTGGCCGGGCTGGCCAACAAGCTGGGGCACGAGTTCCCCGTCGGAGGAGAGGTCACCGGGATCCTGGGGGACCGGATGCAGATGAACCGGGGTGTCGAGCACGGGATCGCCAAGAAGATGCAGATGATCCTTTATACCAGAGTGAGCGGTGTCGACCTCCCCATCGGGATCGCCGAGGCCCAGCCGGGACCGGAGACCTCGGCGATCGTCGTCTGGCGGTGGAACACGGAAGATCCATACGCCAAGGAGGTCATCGACGAGATCAAGTCCAACCGGGAGTGGCTGAAGGACAACAAGCTCCTCGCGTGCAGCGCAGGGACTCCCTTGCCGCCCGAGTGGGAACAACTGTACAAGGATTGATGGATCGGGGATTGAGGGATTGAGGCCTCGGAGGGATTGATGGCCGGGAACCAAGACTCCCAGATGGTACTTGTCCTGCTCCGGCTCGAGATTCTGGATCAGGAGACGATAGACAAGGTGCTTTCCCTCCAGGAGAAGGCCAAGGAAGAGGGGAGGGAGCTACCTCTCGCCGCCGTCCTCGTCCAGGAAAAGTTCCTGCCATTTGCCCAGGTGGAGCGGCTCGTCGCCCATCAAAAAGATGAACCCCTCGTCTGCAAGTCATGCAAGACGGAGACGGGGGCAAAGTCTCTGAACCCGCGGGAGCCGTTCGTCTGCCCATCCTGCAGCAAGCCACTTCCCGAGACCGACACGGCGATGGAGGCATTCATGACGATGGTCGCGCCGCCTTCATCACCGGCCAAGAAGGGCCTGATCGGCCAGACGATTGCAGGGTGCAGGATCGATCGGAAGATCGGCGAAGGGGGCATGGGGGCCGTCTACGAGGCGACCGACGAATACCTGGATCGGAAAGTGGCCGTGAAAATCCTGCCCGAGTACCACGTCCAGCAGCCGGGATTCACCGAGCGATTCCTCCGGGAGTCCCGCTCCGCCGCGAAGGTAAATCACCCCAACGTCGTGCAGGTGATGCAGGCCGGCGTGGACGGCGAGACGCACTACATCGTGATGGAGTTCGTCGAGGGGAAGAGTCTCGAGGACATCCTCGAGGCCGAAGGACAGGTCCCTATTCCGCGGGCGCTGCAGTACGTCAGGGATTGTGCCCTCGGCCTCCAGGCGGCGTCGGAGCAGGACATCATCCACCGGGACATCAAACCGGACAATATCCGGATCAACCCGAAGGGAGTCGCCAAGGTCGCCGACTTCGGCCTGGCGAAAGATCTGGAGGCGTCCCAGAAGATCTCCGCGACCGGCGCGGTGATGGGGACGCCCCTCTACATGAGCCCCGAGCAAGCAAGGGGCGAGACGGTGAGCTTCCGGTCCGACGTGTATTCCCTCGGGGCGACGCTCTATCACCTGATCGTGGGGCGCCCGCCGTTCAGGGGCCCCTCCGCTCTGGTGATCATGGAGAAGCACACGAAGGAAAGTCCGGATCCGTTGTCCACCTCGGTGGCCGAGTGCCCCCCGGAAGTCAACGAGCTCGTCATGAAGATGATGGCGAAGAAGCCGGATGAGCGGTTCAGCTCCTATCAGGAACTCGTGGCCGAGCTCGACAGGCTCCTCGGCAAGTCACAGGCGGGGGACGGCGCGATTCCCGTGGCCACTGGCCGGGGCATGCCGGGCTGGCTCATGATTCCAGCCGCGGTTCTTCTCGGGCTGGTGGCCGCGTGGGCCCTGTGGGGACGAGGGAACGATGATGGGCCTGCGGAGGAGACGAGCAAAGCGAGCGCTCAGGCCCCGGTCTCGACCGACGAGGGGGGAGGGGAGAACGACCCTTCCACAGACGACGGCTCGAGACCGGAGAAGCCGGCCAAGCCCGAGACCGGGAAAGGCAAGCCGGATGGGCAGGTCGGACGTGACCAGCCGAAGGGTAGCGGTGAGAATGGTGAGAAGCGTCCGAGGCGGCCCCCTGTACGGCCGCCGAAGCCGGAAGGGATCCGCTTCTACATCAAAGCCGAAGGAGCCGACGATGTCCGCGACAAGCTCGCCGAGTACCTGGGGAATCTGGGTATGAGCGTGACGGATGATCAGTCGGCGGCTTCCCACATCGTCAGTGTGTCGGTCAAGTTCACCGGACTCGAGCACCCGGTAGAGAAGACCGCGGGGACACAGCTGAGCCTGCAAGTGAAGCTGACAGATGCGTCCACGAAGGATCAGATCTTCCTGCAGAGGAACGACCCTCGGCTCGCTTCCTCGTTTCTCGGGAGTGAGGGCCTTCGCCGCTCCAACGTGATCGACAAGGCTCTCGAGCAGATCGACGAGTCCCTGTCCAGGAAGGTCAAGAAGGCCCTTAAATCTCTCAGGAAGCGTAACTAACCATTCGAGCGGAACCGTCGGTCCGGCTCGGGTTTGTTGTCCAGGATCTCCTCGATCTCCGCCATCACTTCCGGAGTGAGCTTCTTCACGAGCTCCAACGCCTTGAGGTTCTCTCGGACCTGCTCGGGCCGCGACGCTCCGGTCATGACCGTGCTGACGTGGGGGTTCCTCACGCACCAGGCGAGGGCGAGCTGAGCCATGGTGCCTTCCAGCTTCTTGGCGACCGGCTGTAGCTTCTTTACCTTCTCGATGCGCATCCGTCCCTCATCGGTCTCCAGCTCGTCCTTGAGCCAGCCGAGGCTCTCCAGATCCAGGCGGCTGCCCTTCGGGACTCCGTCATTGTACTTCCCCGTGAGGACGCCGCTGGCAAGCGGACTCCAGATCGTCGTCCCCATCCCGAAGTCCTCGTAGAGCCCGAGATACTCCCGCTCGACGCGATCTCGATGGAACATGTGATACTGGGGTTGTTCCATCGTGGGAGGCACGAGATGCTCCTGGCGTGCGATGGCATGGGCCTGCCGGATCTGCTGGCCGCTCCACTCGCTGGTGCCCCAGTAGAAGGCCTTGCCCCGATCGACGAGGTGGCTCATGGCTCGTACCGTTTCCTCGATGGGCGTCTCGTGATCGGGCCGGTGGCAGAAGATCAGGTCGACGTATTTCATCTGCAGCCGATCCAGGGCCGCCAGCGCCCCCTCGATCACATGCTTGCGTGAGAGGCCCTGTTCGTTGGGCCCCGAGCCCCCCCAGAAGACCTTGGTGGAGATGATCAGGTCCGACCTCTTCCACCCCGCCTTCCTGATGATCCGGCCCGTCACCTCCTCGGCCTTTCCCCGGGCGTAGGCCTCGGCGTTGTCGAAGAAGTTCACCCCGGCGTCGAAGGCGACGCGCATGCACTCCTCCGCGACGTCCTCATCGACCTGGCTGCCGAACGTGACCCAGGCGCCCAGAGACAGGGTAGAGATCCGAAGACCGGACGACCCAAGGTGTCGATATTCCATTCTTACTCTCCTTAATTTGACATTCTCCGATCTGAGGGCGGTCCGATCAAGACCCGACCTGCCGCAGGCGGCAAGTCCAGTGGCTGGAGGGACGCACGACCGATACAATCCGGAGCGTCGATCGGTCAGGAACTCGTTCCGGGGAGGACGTTCTCACTTGAGGGAAGTCGTACTCATCGGCGGCGGCCACGCGCATCTCGTGGCGATCCGCAGGCTGGGGGCCGACCGTCCCGGGGACGTGTCCATCACCCTGATCAGCGACGGACCCGCCGCCCACTACTCGGGCATGCTGCCCGCCTGCGTGGCGGACCTCTATCACCTGGACGAGATCGGGGTGGACCTTGCCACCTTCGCGCGAGGAGCGAGGATCTCGTTCATCCCGGCTCGAGTGGAAGGGATGGACCCCCGCGAAAACACTCTCTCCTTTCGCGACCGCCCGCCGATGAAATATGACGTGGCATCGGTCAATATCGGCTCCGTTTCGCGCGGCCTGGATACCCCAGGGGCGCGGAAGAACGCGATACCGACGCGTCCCCTCGGCGGTTTTCTTCGAAGACTGGACGAGGTCGATCAGAGGACCCCGGTTGGGGGTGAGCCGGTCCGGGTGGTCGTCGTTGGTGGAGGTGCCGCCGGCGTCGAACTGGCGTTCGGCCTCGACGCGAGGTTTCGCGGCCGCGGCCGGCGAGCGACGATCACCATCCTCGAGCGCAGGGAGGAGGTTCTCGGGGATCGAGGCGCCGCGGTGGTCCGGATTGTGAGGGGCCTCTTTGGAGACCGTGGCATAAAGGTCGTGAGTGGATCTCGAGTCGCGCGCGTGCAGTCGGATTCCCTCACGCTAGCCACCGGCGTCGAGATTCCATACGAAATCATGATCTGGGCGACGGGGGGGGGGCCCTCCCCGTTCCTGGAGAGGACCGGTCTCGGTCGTGATCGGACCGGCTATCTCCAGGTCTCCAGGACGCTTCAGACCTCTTCGCCCCACGTATTCGCAGCCGGGGATTGCGTCAGCCTGGAGGGACATCCGGATCTGCCGAAGGCCGGGGTCTACGCCGTTCGACAGGGCTCCATCCTGGCCGAGAACATTCTGGCGCGTCTGAAGGGTGGGAACTTGCGAGAGTACGCTCCCCAGAGGGGATTCCTCTCGCTCATCATGACGGGAGACCGGAAGGCGATCCTCGACTGGAAAGGCGTCGCGTTTCACGCCGGCTGGGCCTGGCGCTGGAAGGACTGGATCGACCGACGCTGGATGCGAAAGCTGGCGCAGACTCGGTCCGCCAGGGGTTAGCCGAAGTAGGGAGGAGCGTTGCCCTTCTTCCACTTGATGTTGCAGCCCACGCTCGGTTTCTGATCCGCGGTAGCCGGCCCCCCGGCGAGCGCGGCATCGAGAGCCGCCCGCAGATCCTTGCCCGTCACGGGGATGCCGCTGTCGGGCCTGCTATCGTCCATTTGCCCCCGATAGATGAGCTTTCGCTCCTTGTCGAAGAGGAAGAAATCGGGCGTACAAGCTGCCGTGTAGGCCTTGGCGATCTCCTGCGACTCGTCATACAGATATGGAAAGGTGTACCCGACGGCCCGAATCTCTTCCGCCATCTTGTCAGGATGATCATCCGGGTAGTTTTCCACGTCGTTCGAGTTGATCCCCACAATCGCCACTCCCCTCTTGCCGTAATCGGTGGTCAGCCGCGCCAGCTCGTCGCGGACATGCTTGACGAAAGGGCAGTGATTGCAGATGAACATGACGATCAGCGCCGGAGCGTCCGAATAGTCGCCGAGGGAGACGGTCTGTCCCTGCGAGTCGGGCAACGAGAACTCCGGGGCTGACGATCCCAGCGGCATCATCGTTGATCTTGTCATCACCATCGCGCTTCCTCCGTAGTCGTGGTTTGTTTGTCCGGTCTCCCGAAAAGAGTGTCCCAAGAGACCCGGGTCGCATTTTACCGGAGTTGGAGACAAATGTGCGAATTTCTTCCTTGCGCTCCACTCGAGCAATCGGTACTTCTGGTGGTTCTCCCGGCGCATATTGTGGAATCTTGGAAAGGAGCAAGCGATGCCTCGGTTCACCTCGCCTGGTTTGTTTCTGTGTAGCATGATCTTGTGCGGGCTGATCTCCCAGGGAGTGGTCACGGCCCAGGAGAAAAAGCCCGGACTCCCCGATCCTGGAATCGAATTAGATACGGATCACACGGCTCTCGTTATCACCGATCCTCAAAACGATTTCCTCAGCGAGAAGGGCGCCACCTGGAAGCTCGTTGGCGGAAACGTCACCGAGAACAATACGGTCGCGAACATCGAGTCGTTGATGAAGGCAGCCAAGAAGGCCGGGATTCCCGTCTTCGTGTCCCCTCATTACTACTACCCCACCGACAAGGGGTGGAAGTTCGAGGGAGCGCTCGAGGCGGCGATGCACGCCATGGGGATGTTCGATCGGAAGGGCGCCTTGACGACGGAAGGATTCGAGGGCTCTGGGGCGGACTGGCTGAAGCTATACAAGCCCTTGATCGAGGACGGCGAGACCGTGATCGCGAGCCCGCATAAAGTCTACGGTCCGGAGGCGAACGATCTGGCGCTACAGCTCAGGAAGCGGCACATCGACAAGGTGATCCTCGCCGGCATGTCGGCCAACCTGTGCGTGGAATCCCACATGCGTGAGCTGATCGAGAACGGCTTTGAGGTGGCGGTTGTCTCGGACGGGACCGCGGCGGCACAGCTGCCCGGGTTGGATGGATACAAGGCGGCAATGACCAACTTCCGTTTCATTGCCAGCAGCGTCATGACGACCAAGGACGCCGTGGCGGCGATGGGCAAGACCAAGCCGTCCGAGCCGGAGGGCTCAGGGGTAGCCATCGGCACGACAAAGAGGGAAGGGGACGAGACGCCTCTGCCGACTCCGGGTCTGACGGTCGATCTGCATCACACCGCGGTGGTCATCACCGATCCCCAGAACGACTTCCTCAGCGAGAAGGGCGTGACGTGGAAGCTCGTGGGCCGAAACGTTACCGAGAACAATACGGTCGCGAACATCGAGTCGTTGATGAAGGCGGCCAAGAAGGCCGGAATTCCTGTCTTCGTCTCCCCTCATTACTATTACCCGACCGATAAGGGCTGGAAGTTCGAGGGGGCGCTCGAGGCGGCGATGCACGCCATGGGGATGTTCGATCGGAAGGGCGCCTTGACGACGGAAGGATTCGAGGGCTCTGGGGCGGACTGGCTGAAGCTATACAAGCCTCTGATCGAGGACGGCGAGACCGTGATCGCGAGCCCGCATAAAGTCTACGGTCCGGAGGCGAACGACCTCGCCCTCCAGTTGAGGAAGCGGCACATCGACAAGGTGATCCTCGCCGGCATGTCGGCAAACCTGTGTGTGGAAGCCCACATGCGTGAGCTGATCGAGAACGGCTTTGAGGTGGCGGTTGTCTCGGACGGGACAGCGGCGGCCCAGCTTCCCGATCTCGATGGCTACGAATCGGCCATGACGAATTTCCGCTTCATCGCCAGCGCCGTCGTCACGACGAAGGAGGTGACCGAGGCGATGGGGAAGGCCAAGTAATCGAACGGCAAGCACCTGGATCCCGGAACGCAGGCCGGCCGCGGGGGGTTGCGACTCCCATGCGGCCGGTTTTCATCCCATCTCGAAGGGTTGAGGTGCGACCCCACTTTGGACTACCATCTGGTGGGGATGTCGACAACTTCAGGGGAACAAGCGCATGAAGGGCCAGCCTCGATGGACACTTATCTCCGTCGCAGTCTTGATGGTGGTCCTTGCTCCCGCTGGATGTAGTAGCGGCGGTGGAGGAGCCGGCGGCGGAACCCTGGCTCCACCGACGGGTTTTGTGGCGACGGGCGCCGACAGCCAGGTCACTCTCGACTGGAACCCGGTGGTCGGCGCGGACTCGTATAGCATTTACTGGTCCACGTTTGCCGGCGTCACCAAGGCGACCGGCACACAGATGATGGCGACGGCCGCACCTCAGATCCATGGCCCTCTTGCCAACGGGACCACCCACTTCTACGTGATCGCGAGCGTGCGCGCCGGAAGCGAGGGCGCCGACTCCACCGAGGTCTCGGCCACACCCCTGGCTCCCCCGACGGGGGTCACGGCCATGGCGGAGACGTCGCAGGTCACCGTCGATTGGGTCCCGTCCCCGGGGGCATCGTCTTACAATCTCTACTGGGGAACGAGTCCGGGAGTGACGAAGATCACGGGGACCCGGATCCTCGGTATCGTCGCCCCGTTCGTTCACACCGGCCTGACCGACGGCACGACACACTACTATGTCGTCACGGCCGTGACCGGTCCTTCCGAGAGCGCCGAGTCGACCGAGACGTTCGCCATGCCTATCGCCGCGCCCACGGGGGTGTCCTCCACGGTCACCGGCGGCACGGAAGTCTCCGTCGACTGGAACCTCGTGACCGGAGCCACCTCATACAATCTGTACTGGGCCACGACGATGGGTGTGACCAAAGCGACGGGCACCCCCGTCTCCTCGGTCACCTCCCCGTATCTGCACACGGGTCTCACCAGCGGCGTCACGTACTACTACGTCGTCACCGCCGTGACAACCGTCGGGAGCGGCGCCGAGAGCGTCGAGTCCATCGAGGCCGCCGCCACGCCGGGTAGCGCGACCGGGGTCTTCGATCCTACCTTCGGGGGCGGCTGGGTGGTTTTCGACGGGGGCGGAGTTGACGTGGGACGGTCGATCGTCGTCGATTCCACCGGGAGGATCCTCGTCTCGGGATACAGCATCGGGCTTGGCGGATTCGACATGGCTATCTTGAGATACCTCGACGACGGCTCTCTCGACACGACCTTCAACGGCCAGGGCTGGGTGACACACCATGACGCCGCGGGCGGGGGGGCTGCCGATCTCTCCCAGGGGCTCACGATCGATTCCATGGGTCGAATCCTCTCCGTCGGGTACAGCAGGAACGGGGCGGGCGACGACGACATGGCTATCTGGCGGTACGACACGAACGGGTCTCTCGACACGACCTTCGGCACGACCGGATTCGTCGTCCACAACGATGCAGCGGGTGGAGACTGGCATGATCGAGGGACGGCGATCGCCGTCGGCGTCAACGACGTCGTCTATGCTACGGGAGAGAGTCACAACGGAGCGAATTTCGACATGGTGATCTGGGCTTACGACGCCACCGGTGCTCCCGACCTGACCTTTGGCACGGCAGGAATCGTTATCCACGACATGGTGGCGGGCGGCACCTTCGAATCGGGACGAGGGATAGTGGTCGATTCCTCCGGGGACATCATAGTTGGCGGACACGGGAGCAGTCCCCTGGGGGATTTTGACCAGGTACTGTGGAAGTATGACACGACGGGCACTCTCGACTCTTCATTCGGTTCAGGTGGGGTGGCGATACACGACGGTGCGGGAGGAACGAACTCGTCTGACTGGGGGATCGGGATCAGCCTGGACGTGAGCGACAAACCGGTCGTCGCCGGTTATACGCAGGGGCCGACTCGCGACATGGTTCTCTGGCGCTACCGGACGAACGGGACTCTGGACAATTCCTTCGGCTCGGGTGGGTTCCTCACCCACGACAACGCCGCCGGTGGCTCCCTGAATGATTTCGGCTGGGGAGTCGCGATCGATGCGAGCGGACGAATCCTCGTCACCGGGTGGAGCCGTAACATGAACGGCAACGAGGACATGGTGATCTGGCGATACGACGCGATGGGTACGCTGGACCCTGGTTTCGGAACAGGCGGCCTGGTCGTTCACGACAACGCCGCGGGAGGAAGTGGAGATGACTTCGGCCGCGGCATCACGACCGACCTCGCCAACCGTATCCTGGTCATCGGCTCGAGCACCAATGCCGGTGGCGACGAGGACATGGTGATCTGGCGGCTGCAGTAGCCCGACTACTCGCTGATGCTCTTGCCGATCCCTCGGTGATCGGAGACGGCGTGAGCCCGGTCGAGACCGATCTCGATTGCCTGGACGTCCCCGAGCGGGGAACTCACCGCTATGGTGTAGCCCAGGGAGACCAGCCCCCTTTCAGTCTCACGGGATAGCTGTGAGCCGGATTCCACCCGGATCGAGTCGTGATCCCGCGGGGGCCATTGATGGTGGAAGCGAGGGGCCTGCACCGCTTCGTCCAGTGTCATGCCAAAGAGGGTCCGGTTCATTATCACCTGAAATACCGAAGTGAATATGGTCGGACCGCCCGGCGATCCGAGAACCAACCAGAGACGCCCCTCCCGGTAGACGAAGGTGGGTGACATCGACGAGAGCATTCTCTTTCCCGGGGCGATCGCGTTGGCCTCGCCGCCTGTGACTCCGTAAAGGTTTGGCGCCCCAGGCTTGGCGGAGAAGTCGTCCATCTGGTTGTTCAGGAGGAAACCCGCCCCTCCGACAACCACACCGGAGCCGTATCCACCGTTGAGGGTATACGTGTTGGAGACCGCCTGGCCCCATCGATCGACGATCGAGAAGTGCGTGGTCTCCTCGCTCTCGACCTTCCCCCACGAGATGCTCTCGGGTTCTGACCTCGCCTCCGATCGGATCTCTCGATATCGGGCTTCGATGTAGTCGTCGGATATGAGCACCCGAGCCGGCACCCTCACGCGATCCGGATCGCCCAGGTAGTGGGATCGATCCGCGAAGACGCGCTTCTCGATCTCGGCGATTCGATGGATGTAGGCCGAGCTGTTTCTCTCGGGGAGCTCCTGCAACGCCGCCATCTTGAGCATCTGGATGAGGGCGACTCCGCCCGAGCTGGGGGGCGGCATGGAGACGATTCGCAGGTCGCCGATAGAGGCCGCGATCGGTTTCCGGATCACGGACCGGTATCTCCGAAGGTCACTCCGAGTGATAAGACCCCCGCCGCGGCGCATCTCGGCCACGATCAGATCGGCCGTATGCCCTTCGTAGAATCCGGCTGGACCCTCCGAAGCGATGCGCTTCAGCGTCTCCGCCAGTGCCGGCTGTCGGAAGAGCATGCCCTTTTCTCCTCCAAAGTACCTGGAGAAGTTCAGGTCTAGCGCATTCGTCAGCAGGGCCATCACGGAAAAGCGTCGGGCACGCGCCTCGTCCAGGGGCCACCCCTCCTCCGCCAGGGAAATCGCCGGCGCGAGCAGGCTCACCCAGGGAAGCGAGCCGTATAGCTGGTGTGCCGTCCATAAACCATGGACGGTCCCCGGCACTCCCGCCGCGAGGTGGCCCCAACGGCTGCGGTTTGGATGGACCTCTCCCGCCTCGGTCAGGTACATGTCTCGCGAGGCGGCGGACGGGGCGGTCTCCCTGTAGTCGATCGCCACCTGCTCGTCGCCCTGGTGGATGAGCATGAAGCCGCCCCCGCCGATGTTTCCGGCAGCCGGGAGCGTGACGGCCAGCGCAAAGCCCACCGCGACGGCAGCGTCCACGGCATTCCCGCCGCGCCGGAGCACTTCCGCACCGATCTCGGCGGCCCGCGGCTCCGGCGAGGCCACGGCCCCGCCCTCGAGAAGCTGCGGTCGGTCGGGTGTTACGCTGCAGGCGGTGAGGGCGAGCAGCCCCAGGATTCGCGCTATTCGAAACATGATAGGGCAGCTTAGCACAGAGTTTCGTGACGCGCACCAGACTCGGATTTCGTTTGCCTCCTGTCTACCCGGGTCACTACCATCATGCCCCTCGAACGGAATGGTGAAAGAGCAACATCCAACCTTACCCGTCCCGACTTCCGAGGAGGAGGTAACGGCCGACTGGCTGAGAGCCGCGCTGGCCGAGTCCTACCCGGACCTCCGTATCCGGTCGGTCGAGTCGAAGCGGATCGGAGAGGGCTTCGGGCTCTCGAGCCGCCTGTTTCGATTTCGGTGGGCCGAAACCGAGACTCCCTCGTCCGTGGTAGTGAAGCTCTGGGACACCGAGGGGCCTGCCGGCATCAGGGAGATCCACTTCTTCCGCGAATTTGGCGGCCAGACGGGCACGCGGATTCCCGGCTTCTATCACGGGGCTTTCGACCTGGACAGTAAGCGCGGAGTCTTGGTCCTGGAGGACCTCGGGGAAGTCATCCAGGGTGATTGCCTCGAGCAACTCGAGCTTGGCCGCTCGGAGATGCTTGCACGGAGTCTGGCCGGCCTCCATGCCGCCTGGTGGCAGAGGGAGGAGCTGGAGTCGGCGAAATGGCTGCCTCTGGTTACGGAGAGAGTTCGAGGGAGCGATTGGTTCGAGTCCCGGCGCACGATGTTCCTGGGGCGGTTCGAGGAGCGGCTGGACCGTTTCTGCCTCGAGCTACTCTCGCAGATCGAACGGGCGGAGGCGCGGGCTAACGAGCGTCTTGGGGGAGCGGCCGTGACGCTCCTGCACGCGGATCTTCACCTGGATAACGTCGTCTTCGAGACGGAGGCGGGCCGCCCCATTCTCCTCGACTGGGCGCGGACGGCAAAGGGTCCAGCCGTCCTCGACCTGGCCGACCTCCTCTACACCATCGCCCTGCCAGAGGACCGGGAGGAGGTATTCTCAACATATCTCTCCGAGCTCGCGAGCCGAGGCGTTGCGGAGCTGGACGAGCAAACCGTCCGCCATCAGCTCGGCGGAGCGCTTCTCCGGAAGTTTGACACCTGGACCTGTGGCGTGGGCCGATGGCAGCCCGCCTCGGAGCGAGAGTCGAGAATGATCGATTCCATGATTAAGCGCGCTCTGCAGGCCATTTCCGACTGGAGATCCCACGACCCTGACCTCTTTCGGTTCTGAGAGGCAGGCCCCCCGGTAGCCCCTCCCCGGCGTCCTCGTTAGCATCTCCCCTTCCTCGTTGGGTCCGCAGGTCGGCAGATCTGCGGGTAAGGCTCAGAACATGACACCCTTGGCTCCGAAAATCAGAAACGTGGCCATCATCTCCCACGTGGATCACGGCAAGACGACCCTCGTCGATGGTCTCCTCTGGCAGACCGGCACTTTTCGAGAGAACGAAGAGGTGCAGGACCGGGTGATGGATTCCCTCGACCTCGAGAAGGAGCGGGGGATCACGATCGTGGCCAAGAACACCTCCGTCCGCTGGAAGGGGGTCAAGATCAACTTTGTCGACACCCCCGGGCATGCCGATTTCGGAGGCGAGGTCGAGCGCACCCTCTCCCTGGTCGACGGGGCGCTGGTCCTGGTGGATGCCTCCGAAGGGCCTCTTCCACAGACCCGGTTCGTCCTCCGCAAGGCCCTCGCGGCAGGCATCAAGCTCGTGGTCGTCATCAACAAGATCGATCGAGCGGATACGCGGATCGAGGCGGTCCACTCCGCCATCTTCGAGCTGCTGATCGATCTAGGTGCGTCGGAGGAGCAGATCGAATCGCCGGTCGTCTACACGAGTGCGCGGCTTCGAACGTCAACGCTGGACATGTCCGTACCCGGGGAGGATCTCGCCCCACTCCTCGATATGGTCGTCGAAGCCATCCCGCCTCCAAGGGGCGATCCGGACGGAGCTCTCCAGATCCTCGTGACGACACTGGGATACGACGACTACGTGGGGCCATTGGTGATCGGCCGGTTGCACTCCGGTCACGTCAGGAGGGCATCCTCCGTGGCCGTCGTGGGTGATGGAGGAGTGGTCCGGCCCGGGACGACGACGCGCCTCTACCTTTACGAGGGTCTGAGCCGTGTCGAGGTAGAGGAAGCCCCGTTCGGAGAGATCGTCTGTGTGGCAGGCCTCGATGGAGTTTGCATCGGAGACACCGTCGCCGACCGGGAGAGGCCGCGGGCGCTTCCCCGCGTGCAGGTCGAGGAGCCTACCGTCAGCCTCACGTTGAAGGCCAACACCTCGCCGCTCTCCGGTCGGGACGGGCGGTTTCTCACGGCGCGGCACATTGCCGACCGGCTCGAACAGGAGGGTCTCAGGAACTCGAGTCTCAGGATCCGCAAGGCCCCGGGGGGAGACGGTCGGGTCGTCGCTGGGAGGGGGGAGCTCCAGCTTGCCGTCCTGGTCGAGACAATGCGTCGGGAGGGCTACGAGATGGAGGTCTCGCGGCCCGAGGTGATCTTCCGCGAAGTGGATGGGGTCGTTCAGGAACCCTACGAGGATGTCATCATCGACGTCCCCTCGAACTTCATCGGGCCGGTTACGGAAGAGCTCTCCAATCGCAGGGGACAGGTGAGGACCCTCAGCGTTGGACCCGACGGCCGGGCTCGCATCGATATCAAGATCCCTTCACAGGGCCTGCTCGGTTTCCGATCCACATTCCTGATCGTCACTCGCGGGCAGGGGATCCTGCACGCGAACCTCTCGGGTTACGAGCGAGCGGGCGATGCGGTGCCGGGTCGACTGGGGGGAAGCCTCGTCGCGGATCGACCGGGAAGGGCCACGGCGTACGCCCTATGGAATCTCCAGGATCGCGGCACCCTGTTCGTCGCCCCCGGGACCGAGGTGTACCCGGGCATGGTCATCGGCGAGTCGAGCATCGAGCACGACATTCCGTGCAATCCGAGTCGGGAGAAGCACCTCACAAACGTGCGCGCCGCCAACGCCGACGATGACATCCACCTCAGCCGGACGCGCACCCTCACCCTCGACCAGGCCCTCCTCTGGATCAACGCGACCGAGATGGTGGAGGTGACGCCAAAAATCTTCCGCATCCGGAAGCGAAGCCTGCCCTCCGCACGGGGAAGATAGCGCCACAGTGTCGGTCGTGCCCCTACAATCGCAGCCTGGAGGGCTCCTTGCAGGACGCTGGCCATCGAACCACCCCGCCACGGGCTGAGACCGCACCTCGCGGGCCAGGACTGCAACTCTTCGCTCTCTCCGTTCTGGCCCTCTCCCTCGAGCTTCTCCTGATCCGATGGGTTCCCTCGGCGATTCGCCTCGTCGCGTACTGCGCCAATCTG
>JAPUJT010000101.1 GCA_027296055.1 Planctomycetota bacterium
GCCGGCCTGCGCGGCGCCTTGGCAACCGAGATCACCTCTGTCCCAGGCGTCGGGCCCGTCACCGCCGCTCGAATTCAGGCCTCCTTCGTCCTGGGTAGGCGCTCCGTCGAGCTCGTCCGCGAGAGGCCCGGTCCCTACCGGAGTGCCAGCGACGTCTTCGAGTACCTCGGACCTCGGCTCGCCCACAAGGAGAAGGAGGTTTTCTACGTTCTACTTCTCGACAGCAAGAACCGCTTGATCCGGGACGAGGTCGTCTCCGTCGGGACCTTGACCGCATCCCTCGTACATCCACGTGAAGTGTTTCGGCCGGCGATCCGGGCGGCCGCCGCGGCGATAATTGTGGCGCACAATCACCCAAGTTCGGATCCGACTCCGAGTCGGGAGGACATCGAGGTGACGGCCCGCCTTCGGTCCGCGGGCGAGCTGATCGGCATCCCCGTGCTCGACCACGTGATCATCGGGGCCGGCCGGTATGTGAGTCTGGCGGAGCGCGGCAAGCTTCGCGGGGAACGGTAGGCCGGTGGCAAAGGAGTATTTCACCGTCGCGACATTCCGTGCCTCGTCCGGCCGAAAATGGTGGAGGGTTTGCCGGGACGAGGCGAGCAACCTCTCGTGCACGTGTCCGGGATGGTGTCGTCGGGTCGCGAAGGATGGCACCCGGAGCTGCAAGCATATCCGTAAGGTTCGTGAACGCCGTGTCGATAATCTCTCGAGCGTCCCCGCTCGCTCGACCCGGACCAAGTCAGCGTCGGCGAAGCTGGGTCTCCGAAAGTTCCGACTCTGATTCCTGGAGATCGGGGATCGGAGGGAGCGAGAGCCCGCGACCCAAAGCCCCGATCGGAACCAGGCATGGAGGATAGGACCAGGGCCGCGGGCATTGCATTTCTCGAGGAGACTCGATCCTATCCGCCCATCGTCTCTCAGGTCAATTCATGTCAACCAATGTTCCGACGCCAATGTCCCGACCCGCCGCGTGGGCGGGAAGAGCGAAAGGAGATGCGTTTGTCTCAGACATTCATCGACCAGGTCCGCAACTATATCCGCGCCGGATACCCGGCCCTCTACGTCACGACGGACGAAGAAACACGGGGCCTCCGGGACTCTGCCAGTGTGGCTTCCTCACGGAGATGGTGACCGGCTGGGGCTCAGATCGTTGGAGGCATGAGGCTTGGCGCGCAAGACCGCCCGGCAGGCGCGGATATACATCAGAAAGAGATTGGAAACGTCATGCCCAGGGTGATGATGTCTGCGTCAACTTCGCCGGCGGCCTCGAACCGCTCGTATCGAAGTTCGAGACCGATTCCGAACCGGTCTCCCAGCATCAGATCGCCTCCGATCCCGGCACCGTAGGTGTAGCCGTGGCGATCGTTCGGCGACACCCCATCTGCGGGACCCGCTACGATGTTGTAGTAGCCGCCCCAATCCATCCATCCCGCCTCCAATGCTATCCAGGGGCGGAATCTTCCGATCTTGGGGAGCCGATAGGTGAGGCCGCCGCTCCATGCGAGAACCCACCAGCCACCCTGGTCCTCCGCCTCGACTGAAATCAGCCTTCCGCGAGCGTACGGGACGAGCTCGTGACCGGCGCCAAGGGGCACCCGATAGCCGATGGACAAGCCGACGAGAAATCCCGACCCCTTCGCTCCTCGATCCTTATCGCTCCTCGCACTTCCCTGCCCCGTCGTCGATGTCCGAGTGGCCGGTCCTGTAATTCGGATGATCCCTACCTCTGGCCGAACCTCAAGGCCCAGTTCCGCCACCTCATGCCCTATTGCTTCCCTCGGGGTCGAAGGACTCAGTGACGTTGCACTGATCCACGGGGGTGAGGGCCTCGCTGAGGTCTCCGCTCGGTCGGGCCAGGTCGTGGGAAGCGAGCAGCCCGCAAGGGTGATCCCAACGACAAGGAATCCAGATGCACGCCACACTCGAGATGTCCTCCCGCAAGGGCCGCTTCGATCGCAGAACCCGACCTATTAGACGCCGGGCAGGGAGTACCCACTGCGAGGTCTTCGGGGATTGCTTACCTGAAGTGGAGACGGACCCGAGGCGTGGATGCGATTCGAATCCTCCACTGATACATACAGAGAGCCTTCGTTTCACCGCCAAGAACCGCCGCAACTACCTGGATCACACATGGAAAGGTCTGATTCGGGCCTCCCCGTTAGAAACAGGTCTTCCAGACTCCCCCAACAAGAGGTGAAAGTGAAGAACCCCTTCATCACCCAGGTCCGCAACTACATCCGCGCCGGGTACCCGGCCCTCTACCTCGTCACCCACGAGGAGACACGGGGTCTCCGGGACTTGCAAGAAGTCGCCAAGCAGACCAAGCTCTCGATCCGCATCTGGTCCTGCACCGAGGGGCTCGCCGACCCCGACAGCGGCACCACCGAGGACATCCGAGATCCCTACGCGCTCTTGCAGTCCCTATCGTCGATCTCTGACTCCTTGATCGTCCTCCGGGACTTGCACCTCTTTCCGATCGAGACCGACCCGATTCTGAATCGCGGCGTATGAGAGGCGATCATCGCCGGGAAGAGGCGGGGGAACGTGATCTGTTTTCTATCCCCCCGGCAAGTGCTGCCTCCGGAGTGGGAGAAGCTCGTCGTCGTCGTCCCCTACGCACTCCCCGACCGCGACACGCTCGGTGTCGTCCTCGACGGCGTGATCGAGAGTGCCAAAGTGAGCGGCGTCTCCGAGAAGGCGCTGAAGCTCAAGCCCGAGGAGCGGGACCAGGTGATCGAGGCGGCGAAAGGCCTCACGTGCGATGAAGCAGAGAGCGCCTTCGCCCTGTCGCTCGCTGAGGCCGGGAAGTTGGATGCATCTGTCATCGCCCGGGAGAAGGCGGTCGGGATCGCCAAGGGGGGGCTACTGGAGTTTTTTCAGCCTATTGATGGCCTGGAGTCCGTGGGTGGGCTTGGGAACCTCAAGAAGTGGCTGGAGAGGCGGCGGTCGTCGTTCTCGAAGAAGGCCAGGGAGTTCGGGTTGCCCGCTCCAAGGGGGCTTCTCCTCGTCGGCCTACCCGGATGCGGGAAGTCGCTCAGCGCGAAGGCCGTGGCCAAGGCTTGGCAGCTACCGTTGATGAAGTGCGATTTCGGTCGGCTGATGGGAAGCCTGGTCGGCCAGTCGGAGGAGCAACTCCGTCGGGCGATCGCCACGGCCGAGGCATGCGCTCCGATGATCTTCTGGTGTGACGAGATAGAGAAAGGCCTGTCCGGCGGCGCGTCGTCAGGCGTTTCCGACGGCGGGACGACCGCCAGGGTCCTGGGGACGTTCTTGAGTTGGATGCAGGAGAAAACCGCACCGGTGATGATCCTGGCCACGGCGAATGATGTCTCCCGCCTGCCACCCGAACTGCTCCGCAAGGGCCGCTTTGATGAGATCTTCACGCTGGATCTGCCCAATCAAGAAGACCGGGTCGAGATCTTGAAGATCCACATCGCCAAGCGGGGTCGCGACCCCAAGGAGTTCC
>JAPUJT010000102.1 GCA_027296055.1 Planctomycetota bacterium
CGCGACCGCGGTCACCCCGGTGAGAAAACCCGTGGGGTCCGAAGGATCAACTACCAGGGCCGGGATGGGGTTAGGGAGGAGCGAGGTCGTCCCGATGCCGAGCTGTCCGCGGAAGTTCCAGCCCCACGCTCGGACGGTGCCGTCGCCCAGCAGCGCTACCGTGTGGTACCAACCCGCCGCAACCGCAGCCGCCCCGGTGAGGAAACCCGTGGGGTCGGAAGGGTCGACCACCTGCACCGGGGTCCATCTGTGCATCGTCGTCCCGTCGCCAAGCTGGCCGTCGAGGTTACCACCCCACGCCCGGAGGGTACCGTCGCCAAGCAGGGCCACCGTGTACCACGAGCCCGCCGCGACCTCGGTCACCCCGGTGAGGAAACCCGTGGGGTCCGAAGGGTGGACCACCTGCACCGGCGTGGACCTGTTCGTCCCGGTTCCGTCTCCAAGCTGGCCGGCCCCGTTGTAACCCCACGCCCGGAGGGTGCCGTCGCCCAGCACTGCCACCGTGTGCCCCCCGCCGGCCGCGACCGCGGTCACCCCGGTGAGGAAACCCGTGGGGTCCGAAGGGTGGACCACCTGCACCGGGGTCCATCTGTTCGTCGTCGTCCCGTCGCCAAGCTGGCCGCCCTCGTTGTAACCCCACGCCCGGAGGGTGCCGTCGCCAAGCAGCGCCGCCGTGTGGAGACTGCCCGCCGCGACCGCGGTCACCCCGGCGAGGAAACCCGTGGGGTCCGAAGGGTCGACCGCCTGCACCGGGGTCCATCTGTTCGTCGTCGTCCCGTCACCAAGCTGGCCGTCCCTGTTCCAACCCCACGCCCGGACGGTGCCGTCGGGCGGCTGTGGGCTCCCCCGCCCCCCGTCTCCCGGACATGCGCCGAGACAAACCGCGAGAGCAGCAACCAGCATCGCTCGGACCCACAGTTCTGCCGTCCGAATCATGGCTCACCCTCCTGTGCGCATCCGCACGAGCTCACTCTCCTCGAGAGGGAGCAGCCCCCCACCGGTCCGTGCCGAATTCCGACTCTGCTTGAGCAGATAGGGCCCGGAGGGCCCCACGCGATGACTGTGATCCCTGGGGGGGGGGGCGGCGTCTGGGCCAGGACGGCCCCGGTGACAGCGCGGCCAGAGCCGCGAAAGTGATGAGTCCGCATAGGCTTCGCATCGGATCCTCCCTTCTTCCGCACGTGCATGTGAATTCGTTGTTCAACAAGGATGACGATCCTTCGAGATCACATCCTTCGGAGATAACGCGCGGAGAATCAGATCGATGCTCTAGTAGTAACCATTCACGGGTTTTCTATTGATCCGGAGCCGGCCCCGAGAATGGCTACGCGAGGGCCCAGATTCCGTGAATGGTTACCTCATTTCGAATTTACCGCTTGGCTCTCTCATGAGCTGTGGTGATAGCGACGAGGATGACAAGGCCCCAGAAGACGACATGACCGAAGGACGCGCCTAGGAAGTAATCAAGGGCGAAGGCCAGAACAAGCACCAGTGCCGCTCCCGCCAAAATGCTACCGACGGTCCGCAGAAACCACGTCAATTACTCTCTCCTTGCCCTCATTCTATCAGCTCCTAGTTAAGAAGATCGGCCAGCGCCATTTGCCCGTGGTCGGCATCCTGTCAGCTTGGTATCAGCCGCATCAGCGGGCAGGGAGTCACCCTGCCTCTCCCTGTTCCGGTTTCTTCCCATGTAGCCGACGAACCAGCGGAAACAACACCCGGTCGACAATCATGGCGAGGACCCAGGCGACCGCCAGAGCAATGACCAGATCAATGAGAAACCAACTGATCTGAAAGCCCGACCAAGCTAGGTCCACCTGCATCGGGCTGGTTGTGTGTATTTCCCAACTCCCAGAAAAACGGAAGGGGAATCCTCGGGGCTCGTTCCACGGCCCTTCGACATAAGGCCAAGGATAGTATGATGAGTGTCCGATGTACCTGACGGACGGATCGGACGGATCGGACGTATCGTAGTCACACCTATTTATGCAGAGCGCAACCCCAAGACCCAATACCGCAGGCACCAATAGAACCGCGGGAAAGCCGGGTAGGTACTTGGAGGGCCATCGTAGTCTCATGCTGCGCACCTCTAGCCCACAGCATATCACTATCGGCGTATGTCTGGGTCAGCCCCTTCGTTCCACCTTCGCGACCGAGCAGATGCGCATCGGATTCGTTTTTGGGTACTTGGCTACGTGAGTTGAGAGCTGTGCCCCCCCCGGCTCGGGAGCCCATCCAGCATGCGGTGCCTGACGGGAGGGACCCACCCGTGGGGACGGACGCGGGCGAGGGCGGCGGAGAGTGTCGAACGGATGAAGAGGGGGACCGAAGAGCGTCGAGTCTAGCTCTAGACTATGTGTCTCTCGAATGCACCTACCGCCATTTCGTTCGTGGCTTATTCGCCTCCTCAAGCAGAGTGCGATACTCCTCGGCCTTCTGAGGCTTGTCCCAGGCGGCGTAGAGTTCGACCATGCTATTCAGAGCCCTCCTTGTCTGCTTGTTCTTGAGGCCCGGCAGCTCTTGAAGGACCGGGAGGGCCACGAGCAGGTGTTCTTCCGCCTCCTTGTACCGCTTCATGAGGATGAGGATCGCTGCGTGGTAGCTGTGGAACTTCGCCCGGAGCCGGTGTTTCTCGGGCATGGTCTCTTGAGCCGCCGCCACCACCTCGCTTCCGAGTTTCTCCGCCGCCTCCAATGATCCCTTCTCTGCCAAGAGGCTGGCCAGGTTCATCCTCGCGTTTAGGGTGCACTGGTCATTCTCGCCAGACAGTCGACGGAGCACCGCTATCGACTCACGATAAATGGTCTCAGCCTCTGAGAGATTGCCCTGCATCTGCAAATACCGTCCGAGATTGGCCTTCGCACGGGCGGTACTTGGATGCTCTGGCCCACGAATGCGAGTGTAAGCGTCGATCACGTCACGCGAGACCTTTTCCGCCTGTTCGTTCTTGTCCAGGTTGTGCAGAACGCCGGCCAGCCATTCGCCAGACCAGAGAGTCGTAGGGTGGTCCTTGCCCAGGACTCGCTCCTGTCCCTCTTGCACGTCCCGCAATATGGACTCGGCCTCGGTATAGTGCCCCAGGTCGCAGAGCACAGCGGCAACATGGCCCATTGCAGTGAGTGTCTCGACATGCTCCTTCCCCAGGGATCGTTGCTTGCTCTCCAGGACTCGCCGGTACACCTCATCCGCCTCCTCAAGGCGGCTGAGTTCCGACAGAAGAAAGGCGAGAGATGTCAGGGTCTCAAGCGTGTACTTGTGATTTTCTTTGATCGTTCGTTCCTGGATCTCCAGCGCCTTTCGCAACATCGGCTCGGCCTCGGTGAACTTGTTCCGGTAGGTAAGCAGGTCGGCAAGCCGGGTCATGGTCCATGGTGTAAGGATGTGCTCCTCACCGAGGACTCGGCGACGCGATTTCAGAATCTCACGGTAGAGCGATTCGGCCTCTGGGAGTTTCTCCTGCTCTCGCAGAAGCCCGGCCAGATTCGTTTGGGAGGCGTGCGTTGTAGGGTTGTCTTTTCCAAGCAGGCGAATATGGGCCTCCAAAGCGGAGCGGATCATTGGCTCCGCCCTGTCCAGGAGTTGGAGACCCACGTAGAATTCGCCGAAGGCGGCCTGAACGTCCGCTAGCCTCTCCGCCTCCTGAGCGAACTCCTTTTCCAACTCCGTCCAAGCCCTGGCCAGAAATCCGGCGGCCCTCTCCCGATCTGCGAAGGAGATGTTCTCGTAAAGGACTTCGCCGAACTCCCGCCAGTGCCTTGCCTGTTTCAGGAGACCGATGATCTCTTTGGAGTCTACATCTTCCGTCTCTTTCTTCTGGCCCTCCTGAGGACCGCTCTTCTTCTCCTCATTGACAACCGGTGGCTCGATTCCACCTCGCTCGCAGCCGACGGCCAGCACGACTCTCTCGTGACCGATGAGACCACTCCAAATGCCAAGAGCGAGAATGCTTGCGCATGCTGCCCCCCGCCAACAAATCGGGAGGAATGAACCGATGGAGTGGAGCCACGGGTTGAATGCCATGGTCAGTGCCTCTTCATACACGTGGCCACGCGTCTGAGCTCAAGGTTGTGCTCCATTCGTTTGCCACAGTGACGCACTGTCGCGCCGGGAGCCCCGCTCATCCACCGATTTGAGATTACCCCCCCTTGAGAGACACGATTTTGCCTGTCGTGGGGGGAATCTGATTCTGAAAGGAGATCCCATGCCCTGCTACACCACCGTCCGCACGACCATCACCGAACTTGCCCTCGCCACCGCCCCCTCCGGCAGCGGGTCGCCGTAGAGGTCCAGGCGGGGCTTGGGGGCATTCTCCTTGGGAGTCTGTTTCTTGGCCGGGGGCTGATCCTGAGAGAAGGCGAAGAGGGGGATGAGAAGAAGCAATCCGACGGGCACCGCGGCATGCCAAGGATGGAGTCGCACAGGGCCTCCGGGTTACGGAGAGGGTCGATGCCCCATCCTATAAGACACAGATTCCGGGGACCAGGGGGGAGCTCACCCGACAAAAGGAAACGCCTCTTCTGTCGTGCCTCGCCTTCTCAGAGGTCTAGCCCCTCGGGCTTGCTTGCCCTCTCGAGGGGCTGTATCCTGTTTCTTTCCGCTCGGAATCGTTTCTGGAAACCCCTCCTCACAACGGTCGGCTACCGCGGCCAGCCCGCTGGGGAGTGTGGATGTGGAGGAAGACTCATGAAGACGATCTTGCTGGGTATCGGAACCTTGGCCGCCCTGTTCCTGGTGGTGGGTCTTGCGTGGACGCAAGAGGGAGAGGCGAAGAAGGAGGACCCCGCGGGCGAGGAATCAGAAACGAAAGAGGCCTCGGATGATCCCACCGGTGGCGCATCGGAGGAGAGCGTCCGAAGACTCCTGGACGTCCAGGGCAGCCTCGAATCCATGAAAGAAGCGATGATCGCCTCGTGGAAGCAGATGCTGCCCGCGATACCCGACTCCGTCTGGGACGGCTTTCCGAGTGACGAGGACGTCAAGTCCCTGGTGAATCTGATGGTCGTCGTTTACACCGAGCACTACACTCAGGAAGAAGTAGATGCCTGGATAGCCTTCTTCGAGACGCCCCAGGGTAAGGGGATTGCCAAGAAGACATCTTCCTTCACCCCCGATCTGATGGCGGCGTCCCAGGAGTGGGCCATGACCATCATGCCCAAACTCATGGCCATGATGATGCAGGCCGAAGAAGGCCCCATGGTGGTAGAGGAGGAGGAGGGCGAGGTCGCCGTCATAGGCGCCCTCCGGACCCTCTCCTCCGTCCAGGCCCAGTTCCGGGAAGGGGACCGGGATGGGGACTCGGCCCTGGATTATGCGACTTCCCTGGCCGAGCTGAATCAGGTAGGACTGATCGATGATGTCCTCGGCTCGGGCACCAAGCACGGCTACGTCTTCAGCCTCTCCGGCTCGACCTACAAATGGAAGTGCGCCGCCAAACCAGCCGAAGGCGGGGAAGGGGAGAACCATTTCATCGTCTGCACGGACGGCGTGGTCCGCTTCGTGGAAGGAAAGGACGCCGAGTGCAGTTCCCCAGCAATCAATATGGAAAACTTCATGGAAAACTTCAGCCGTGATGGCAGGAAGGTCAATGAAGAGAACGCCGCCATCGGGGCCCTCCGGACCATCTCCTCCGTGCAGGCCCAGTTCAGGGAAGGGGACAGGGAAGGGGACTCGGCCCTGGATTACGCCACCTCCATTGCCGAGCTAAGCAATGTGGGGCTGATTGACAACGTTCTCGGATCGGGCACCAAGAACGGCTATGTCTTCACGCTCTCCGGTTCCACCTACGACTGGAAGTGCGTGGCCGTCCCAGCGGACAAGAAATCGAAGAAGCGAAAGTTCGTGGTCTGCGTAGACGGGGTGGTGCGGTTCTCGAGCGGCGATACGCCCGACTGTACCTCCGCGCCCATCTGGTAGCTGCGGATCTCGGCCTCCCGCCCCGACGGCGTGCGTCTCAGAACCCCCGCCAGGGCGAGACCATGCGCTCTTGGGCAAGGTGGGCCTCTTCCCTCACGGCGCGGCCAGCGGATGCCTTGGCCGCGGCCTGAAGTATCTTCCGGGCGTCCTCGCTCCCGATCCTCTCCAGGACCGCGATCTCCCTGAACCGGCGCAGCGTCTCGCTGGGAGCGGCCAGATAGGGAGGGCGGCACGCGTCCAGGATCTTCCCGATGCGACTCTTGACTTCCGGGGGCGACTCGGCCTCGAAGGTCTTCTTGAGGATCGCCTCCACCTGGCCTCCAAGACTCCGCAAGACCTTGTCTGCCCGCTCCCGCACGGCGAAGTCGTCGTGGTTCAGATTGAGAACCTGCCGCCTCACCTCCGTCGGATCGAACTCCGCCGTGGCGAGGAGATGCCCCTCGATGAAAGGAAGACACAACTCCGCCGAGATCTCCAGGGTCTGCATGGCGACGTAGGCGCGTATCGCATCCTCCTGGGCAAGCTCTCGAAGAAGCTCTCGAATCTCCCCGGGGGTGAGGTTTTCCCCGACAGTCGGCGGAGGCGGAGAGATGTCTCGGACGTCCCAGAGGCGGACGATTCCTTCCAGCCCCCCCGCGGCCAGGGTAAATCCGTCGGGGGAGAAGGCGAGACAGAGGGGCCCCTCCCCGGTGTCGCCCAGCTTCTCCACCGTCACTCCCGAGCGGGGGTCCACGAGATGGATCTCCTTGTCCTCGTTCGCCGTCACGAGGAGGCGCCCGTTGGGTGAAAAGACCAGTGCCGTGATTCGACGGCGGGAATGGCGCCAGGTGCGAAGGGCTTGGCCCGATGCCAGTTCCCAGATCCTGAGCTTGCCCTTCTTGTCGGCCACGGCCAGGAGGCGGCCATCGGAAGAGACCGCCAGGGAAGCGATTTCGGCCAGGGTGGAGTCAGACGAGACCCCCTGCCCTTCGGGAGAATCAGACACGAGCTTCAGGAGGAGCTTGCCCGAGGCCCGATCACGAAGGTCGATGGACCTGGAGGAGCTTCGGGAGATGATCATCTGCCTGCCAGGAGTCAGCGCCAGGGTCTCTTCCCAGGGGCTCGACTGGAAATCGGGGCCGGAGAGCAGAGATCGGTCATCCGAGGACCGCCCGACTCTCGCCTGGATCCAGAAAGCCTCCGACGGATCTTCCCCGGCCGCCTGCTGGAAGCGGACCTTCTTCGCACGACCCGGGTCGAGCCTCCACACGGTCCCATCCGTGGCGGAGGCGAAGAGAAACTTCCCGTCCCTGGTGTAGGAGATGGTCTTGACCGATCTCTCTGACCATGGATTCCCGAAAGCACCTATCGGGCCCATTCCAGTCGAGCTCTGGGTACCCCAGAAGCGGAGCTGCTTGCCTGACGCCGGGTCCCAGAGCTCCACGAACGGCTCTTGCCCAGCGGACGCGAGGGTCTTCCCATCGGGGGAGAATGCGACGGTGTGAACCGATCCCGTCCTCATGGAATGGAGCTTCTGGATCTCCTTTCTCTTCCGGATATCCCATAGCCGGATCGTCTTGTCCCCTCCCCCGGTGGCGATTCGTTTGCCGTCGGGCGAGAAGGCCATCGCCACGATGTAGGATCGGTGTCCTACCGTCACGTTCAGTTCCTTGCCTGACTCCTGGTCCCACCGCCTGATGACGGAGCGTGCCCCTCCGGCAGCGATGGTCTTGCCATCCGGGGAGATGGCCAGAGGCGCCTTGTCCGCCACGAACGCCATCGCCATCAGTTTCTCCATGAACCCCGCCTTCTGGGTGATCTTCCGTCGGAGCTTTCCCGTCTCCCCATCCCAGATGCATACGTTGCGGTCACTCCCCGATGAGGCCACGGATTTACCGTCGGGGAAGAAGGCGACTCCCTCCACGGGGCCCAGGTGTCCCGCGAGGGAATGCAGGAGCCTTCTCTGCCCGACGTCCCACAGTCGAACCGTCACGTCTTCATGGGCCGAAGCAATGCGGGCGCCGTCCGGAGAGAAGTCGAGATCGGAAGTCGCGGTCCTGCGGTGGGGCAGGGCGAGCTTTCCTCGTTTCTCCCCCGTCACCGGGTCCCACAATCGGATATAGGGATCCTGTCCCGCGGAGGCCATGAGCTTGCCATCGGGAGCAACCGCGACGGCGTTGACCCGGCTCTCGTGGCCGAATAGACGGTGAAGAAGGGCCCCCCCTTCAACATCCCAGATATGGACCTGTCCTGTCCCGCCGGTGATGACCACACCGAGAACGATTTTCTTCCCATCGGGGGTGAAGGCCGCCGAGGTGACTTCGGACTTCTCATCGTCAAACGTTCGAATCTTCTCCCCCGAGGCTACGTCCCAGAGGGAGAGCCCAAGGCCCTTCCCGGAGGCGATCTGGCCCGATCCCGCCCCGGCGACGATGGACCGCCCATCGGCGGAGAATGCGAAGGCACTGACACGAGGTCCCACGTCCAGTCGCCGCTGCAGCCCTCCGGTCCCAGCGTCCCAAAGCATCAGATACCCATCGCCCCCCCCCGAGGCGAGGATCGTCCCGTCCGGGGAATACTCGAGGTTCAGCACATCACCGAGGTGTCGGAATTGAGTCGTTCCGAGGACGTAGATGGGCTCTCGTCGGGTCTCGGGAGGCTCCTCCTGGGGCTGATCCCGCGAGGAGTCCTGTGTGAAGCCGAGGAGGGGGAGGAGAATGAGCAATCCGACGGGCACCGAGGTATGCCAAGGATGGACTCGCACAAGGCCTCCGGGGTTCAGGGGCGGTCGATGCCCCATCCTATAAGACACAGATTCCGGGGACCAGAGGGGACGCTTGCCGGTGCAATCTGGAGAGGAGCCGAGGGCCGACCGGGCGGGGGCTTGCTACTCCTGCTCTCGCGCCTACAGTCGCGACAGGGCGGCGTTCGCCTGGAAGATTCTGTAAAACCGGTTTACCACTCAAGGGGCGACGACTCGGCGGGCCCGGCAGGTCCGGAGCCGGTGGAGGCCTTTGCGATCACCCTCGGCGGCGGGGGAGTTCGCGCCGGATCATCCATCATTCTCCATCATTCTCGCCCCCGTGCCCGAGCTCCGGCCTCGCCGAGACAAGCCACGTAGAGGATTCAGTGGCCTTCATTCCTGAGGGGCAGGGGGATATTCCTGAATGAGGTCGTAGTCATGGGCCCAATCGGGACGCCTTCTTGACTTGCGAGGGCCACTCTTACCTTGATACTGGCACCCGTGCTGCTCTCCACCAGACTCCAGGGCACACGCAAGGTGTATGATTCGATCGGGCCAGAGTAGTCCAACTTGCTTGCCTGGAGCGACCCCTTTACTTCCACAAGCTTGCTCAGGCCAGCTTCAAAGTTCCAGCCAATGAGGGCCGATCCCCTGGGGTCTCCTACCCTGCAGCGGAGGGTTGCTTGTGTCCATTCCGATTCCCCAATCTGTATCTTCTCTGCGGTAAAGATGGACTCCCTGCCGTTAAGTTGAATGGTGACTTCCCCCTCGAATCTAACCGCTTCTCCGCTGACCGGGACAGTTCGCTCACCACGTATCCACACGAGAGCCTCGAGATCGCCATTCCTCCATGCGCGGGATACGCTTGGAGGCGAAAGGACGGTCAGCACGAACTCCTGTGATCCGTGATCCCAGCGTACCGTCTCGATGGCGACGAAGAGCTTGCCCCTCGCAGACTGCGCCGCCCACAGACTTCCTCCCAGCATGGTTGCGAGAATAGAAGCCAAGGCCAGCACGATCCTGTAATGGGGCGATTTCCTTGCGACGAAGCACCACAGTGAGCCCGCTGCAACGGCGAGGGCTCCACCTAGCAGCAACCAGTACCAGTAGAAGGAGTATCTAAAGATGGAAGAGCCTGGGTAACCCAGCGCCCCGACAAACCACGCCCGCCTTGCGCCCCAATAGAGGACGCTCCACCCAATCGTCGCGATCACGAGCAGCCAGACGCCCGACCGGACTCTCGGGCGCTCGTCAGTAGTTGTCATCTCTGCGGTGACCATGCGCGGCATCTCAATCCAAGGGGTGGGCAGAGCGCGCTGTCCCTGCGCCGCTGGTCAGGTGCGGGGGGCTCTTAGGCGGGCTCTCGGAGCCCGACAAACCCTCCCCATGGAATTTCCAAACGTGGAAACTCAAGCTCGTGTACTGTGAAATGTAACCCCTTCATACCTGTGAACTCACCGAATCGAAATTCGACCAGGATGTGCGCGTCGTCTTTGCAAGGCGCGAGAACGACCAAAGCTGTGTCAGGTGGGGTGGTGGCCTTGTAAGGGGAACTAAGGAGGCGCGTGAGGTCCGACGCAAGCCTCTCCGCAAATGGAATGTCGCCAGCAAAGGAGAAGCTGATGGCCACTGGCTGATCTGGCGGAGTTGGTATGCAGCCCGACACACGCCAATGATGCACCCCCTCCGACAATGAAAAAGCGACCCGCTCCGGAAAACGGGAATCGTATGGAGTCGTGTCCGTGGACATGGATCTGTCCGCCTAACGTCTAGGCCGGTCACCTGCCCGCAGCGGCTCGCTACCCAAGATGATAGACGCCAGCAGCCTCGCAAGACAAGGCCAGCTACTCCTCCTCGACTGGCGACTTCTCGGTCTTCAGCGGGGCGTCATCCCCCGCGATATCCACCCCGAACCAGCCGAGGAAGAAGTCGACGAACTCACCGGGGCTGAAGCCGGCCTTTGCGTAGACGATGCCCGCGTAGACACGGGCCTCGACGTTGAAGGCGTGGACTCCTGCCTTGGGGCGGGCTTTTCGGGACACGCGAGATAACACGCTAGGGAGGATGCAGTAACAGGAGTGATCGGAGAGCCTGCTATCCAGAGACGGCTGCGAGACCGCTTCCTGCTGCCAGTGGAATGAGGAAGTCCAGGAGAACCGCCCCGCCCCCCGCGTGGTACGAATAGGGTACCAGCCGAGTCTCGCGCCCCCATGTCCCGTGCCCTTCGAGACAACAGCAGCAACGGCCGCCACAAAGGCCGGCACGATTACAGAATAGTCCACTTCCGTGTCCCACGTATTCCCTGCTGCCCCTAGGCCAAAAGAGTGACCCTCGCCGTACGCCCAGCCGATCCCTGCCACTCTCGGAACCATCGCAACTGAAAGGCCCACGTGCGCCAGGCCCGCGCCGGCCACGCTCACACCAATTCCAGGACCCGCTCCCACCTGAACCCGAAAGGACTCCCCGAAGTCGCGAGCGCGGTTGCCGAGGTAGTTCCCCACCGTCGTCTGGCAGCCGGCAGTCATCGTGATGATCGCTATGAGGGTCAAGAACTGGAGAGGCCGTGTCCAGGTCATGGCATTACTCCTGGCAGTTTCCAGTCCCCTTTAGGCTATCCGTGCTTGCCGATAGGATCAATGGGCGTGGAGACGACCTTGGCCTAAACCATGTCGTCGACGGCTCGGACAGGCTCAACGTCCAGAATCCAAACATCCCTTCTGGACCGGTTTCAGGGGGCTGGGTCAGTGGAGAATTGGGTCACCCCGAGCTTTGTACGCAAGTCCAGGATTCCAAGGCCACAAAGGATCGCCAGGTTGGGGAACAAGAGGGGCGCGAATATCGGTGCACCATGGATCGCGTTCTGGAAGAGACTCGCGGAGGGACCTTGCAGACTTGAAAGGGTGTGAAGGCAAAATCCGATAAGGCCTACCAGAACTTGAAGGGCTAGTACGCCAAGGCAGATGTTGAGAAACGCTCGCGTCGCGTTTGCGGTCAAGGCGACAATCAGAAACCCTACTGCATAGGCGGCGCTGATGACAGGAATCCACTCGATAGAATGGAAGAACCCGTTCTGTGCGTGGTCGCACAGCGCCAAGACAAAGTTTCCCACATACCCACCTAGCCCGAGGAGTATCACCCAGCGGCTCCATTCCTTCGATTCGTCCGACACCATCCTGTTCAGTAGCAAGAGGAATCCGAGGCCCGCGTAGGCAAGAGGGGCTGCAAAAGGAGCTGTATAGACCAAGGTTCTCAGGGTGAGGTGAGCGAAGAATTGACTCTGCAAGTGAAAGAGAGTCCCTGCAATCCCGACAAGAATGGAACTACCACCCACGGCGAGGCCAACGACGCGATTTGCTGGCCGACGACCAACGGGAGCCCTGAAATCTACCACGGCTAAGAGGATAGGAGCTGCGACGGAAAAGCAGATGGGAATCCATTCCGTCGGCGCTCGGAATTGGTTCACGGAATGTGCCAGGTAAACGTCAAACGCGAGGAAGGCGAGGTTGGCGATAACGAAAATCTCGATGAAGATCCAACGATAAGCCGACCACCTGTTTGCGCTCATCGTGTTACTTGGCTTGTGCCCTCAGTTCTTCGGCGATCTTCCTCATCTCGACCATCTTCAAGAGCAGCTGATAGTTGCCGTGCCACTGGACGAAATCCGCCCCTCCCATGAAGGCACCATGCTTTGCAGTGCGACCATAGTAATGCCATAGGTCGAATGCTATGAATTCAATTGGTTCGTCGAAGGGATCCGCTGTCAGGAGTCCCTCCTTTCTTAGAGCCTTCATTAGATTCTGTGCTTCAGTCACCTTGGAGTTGGTGGCCTCCAAGACGACCTCCGCCTCCTGATAGAACTTCTCAACATGGGTCTTGCCATGGCATTTGAGACACAACTCTTTCATTTCCGTCTGGCCGTCTCGATAGCCGGGGCGCTTCTCGGATATCGCAGCGAACAGGTAGTAGGAAAGACGTTCCGTCACGTCGTGGGTAACTTTCATCCCTTCCAAACCGCTCATATGACACGTCGCACAGGTTGGGACCGGCATATCCCTTGTCGTTAGCGACTTGGGATCAGCGTCCAGGTTCAGGGAAGCCCTCTGCGCAGCAAACAATACGCCGTGCTTGGATTCATTGTAGATCTCAATCTGGGCGTGGTCAGGCCCCATATGGCATTGACCGCAGGTCTGGGGTTCGCGCGCAAGTGAAACCGATGCTGAATGGCGTGAGTGACATGGGGTACAAGTCCCGATGCTCCCATCCTCATTCGGCCTACCAATCGAGTGACAGGCCAGGCAACCCTTGGCAAGGGCACCAGGCCCTTCGGCCTTTGCGAGGGCATTGGGCGGGCGATCAACTGCTCCCGGGTGATGCTCCTCGGCAAACTCGATCTGCTCAGCAGTAAACCCCGCAGGGCCCAGGACTGCCGCCCAAGCGGGAGCTCCGTGCCGACTCCTAACGTACTGGTCATATTCGGTCGAATGGCACTGGCTACAGTTCAAGGGCGTAACCTCTCCGGCAATGACGAAGCCGTTATGGTCGGATCCCTTCTGCCCTTTCACCGCCCGGTGGCAGTCGTAGCAGGTAATTCCGAGGCGGGCATGTTTACTTCGCGCAAATTGGTGGACAATTGCAGCCGTCTCCCGGCTATGGCACTCCGCGCACTTGCCAGTCGCTCGTACATACTCGGGACCTGGCTGGGAGAGCTCTACGCTTGGCCTCACGCTATGGATAAGAAAGGCGGCGATAATGAGTGCCGTACCCAAGACGATCGCAATGAACACCGCCTTGAACGACATGGCTGTCCTCAAAACTAAGTTGCGAGACTAGGTTTAGGAGAGACCCACCCTGAGGCTAATAGGATAAGCGAAGCCTGTGGCCGGGGGCAAGTGAGGGTGTGGAGCTGGGGGCTTCGAGAAGGTTCAACAATCCTAGCTAGACGCCCTCAACCGGCCCCAGAGCGCCGCTGGTCAGGTGGCAGACTTGCTAGGCAGACCCTCTCGCTCACTGGAAGAGAGCTCGAAAGTCTGGCCGTGTCAAGACCCGATACTGCCAGAGGACCTGGTGTGGCAGCATATTGATGCGACGTGGAGATCAAGGTGAGCGCAAATCGTTGCACCACAGTCGCTCCGGGATTACTCTATGGATACATACTATGTTGGATACGTAGCGCCGGGGCATACTCCGCCAATTTGAAGGCGTGCCATAATTCTCCTCAAGCTGACCTCCCAATCTACCATTCGGGGCAAGACCCAGGTAGGTGTCGCGCTAGAAATCAGGTCTGGAAGGAGAGCTCAATGAGGGTTGGGATCCTAGACATCCTGGCTTTGCCCACCAAGCAGCCGGCGGAAGTCGTCTTCAGAGTGCTCCTTACCAAGCAGTACGCTTCGGTCACACCCCAAGCGATCTCGGTTTGGTGTCGTCAGTTAGGCCATGAGGCAGCATATGGTACGTACTATGGCGTCGGGGACCCATGTGAGACTCTCCCTCCAGATCTTGACATCTTGTTTATCTCCTGCCACACGCAGGCGAGCGCATTGGCCTATGCCCTCAGCAAGAAGTACCGAATGGACGGGACGCGGACTGTCCTGGGAGGTCCTCATGCCAAGGCGTTCCCGATTGACTGCCTTCGTTTTTTTGACTTAGTCGTCTTGGAGTGCGACAAGAACCTCATTGCAGATATTTTGCGGAGTCAGTTCGACCCAGGATCCATCATCTCCAGCGCGAGGCCGTTTTCTCACTTGCCTTCAGTCGAAGAACGGATGCCAGAGATTCGCGCTTCCGCCCTCCTGTGGCGCAGGCGGCGTTATTTGACGACATGTGTTCCCCTGCTGGCAAGCATTGGGTGTCCGTATAAGTGCGAGTTCTGCATTGACTATGACAATGAGTACCGCCTGCTACCGCTCGATCTCGTTGCGTCGGATCTTCGCTACCTTTCGGAGAACATGCCTGGCACCCTCGTGAGCTTCCACGACCCGAACTTTGCCGTCAGATTCGATCCCGTCCTCAAACTTCTGGAGAGTCGTCCTCCAGAATTGCGGCTACCATATGTCATGGAGAGTTCACTTAGCAATTTGCGCGGTGCGAGAGTGCAGCGCCTCGAGGACACAAACTGCGCTGCAGTCGTGACAGGGATCGAGTCGTGGAATGACTATTCGCAGAAGGCCGCCCAGAGCGGGGAGCGGGGAATGGGAAAGGTGGACAAAGTTGTAGAGCACTTCTCCCTTCTTCACGATCACATCCCTTACTTACAGGCCAACTTCATTTTCGGACTCGATTCTGACAAAGGGGATGAACCGGTAGACCTCACAAAGGAGTTTATGAGAAGGGCTCCCTTCGCCTGGCCGACCATAAATATCCCGGTTCCCTTCGGAGGAACACCTCTGTTCGAGCGGTGGCGAAGTGAGAACCGGCTACTCGAGTCGATGCCATTCAGCTTCTACTACGCCCCTTACACTGTCTTCATTCCAAAGAATTACGACGCGGGAAGTTACTACGAGAAACTTGTTGCTCTGTTTGCCCATTCGGCCTCGCTAGAAACCCTTCGAGCCAGGCTACGGAGCACGCCAACACTCGCCATCAAGATGATTCACTGCTCGCGAACTGTAAGCACGAGGGTTCGGAACCACACCTATCGGCGCATACTGAAGAAGCTACGCTCTGAACAAAAGTTCCGTGCGTTCCATGAGGGTCGCCTGGACACTCTGCCCGACTTTTACCATCACGAGTACGAGAGAATGTTGGGGCCATACGCCGAGTTGATGTCGCGCGCGGATCGAAAACCGATTCTTGACCATGTAGCACCGAACGTATCGGACGCCGGGGCCGTATCTGTAGCAACCGTGAAGGACGCCGTGTCCTCCATTTAACCGCTCGCGGATCAGCCGGTGGCGAGTGCATCCGCTAAATGGGCTTCATTCTTTCGCCCCGGGGAAAATGGAGCCTCGTCCGCGATATCAATCCTGATTACTCGAAGAAGACATTTCCTTTCTATCGGCACAGTGTCCATCAGATCAGGCCGAAAGGACATCGAGATTGCTTCAGGCCCTCCGAATTGAAATCCCGGCCCACACTACCAGATTAACTGCACCGAAGACGATAATCCCTATCTGGTAAGGCTCAGTCCAGACTTTCAGAAGGAGGGGGGCGAGCAGGCTGCCGAGTAGAATAAAAAGCCAGGTGATGATTACGGCCCCAAGAGCTGTCTTCCTCCCATGTTCTGCGAAAAACGTACGCCACCCCTCGATGCCCGGCAACCTAGGCAATGTTTTTTCGACCTGGGTAATGTATTGAGATGCCTTGTTTATGCGGGCCAATATCGAGCTTGCCCGCACTGCTCCCAGGATCGCAAGAAGAAATGGAATACCCCACGCCCACTTTGACACGTCTGGTTTGTCTAGGTTCGAGATTAGCCAGGTAAAGATTGCACCACAGCCAACGATCACGATTTGTTCCGTCCTCCGTGTCTCTTGGAGATCGGCATTGAGTTGAGTGTGCAGTATCTCCAATTCCAGCTTGTGAATTCCTACAGCTATCTCGTTCACATCAACGGGCTCTGTCATGGCACTTTCCTCATCGCACGGTTCCGATACGGATTGATCGCTGCAACTCTAGAATTGTCGAACGATCGGGCGGTTCAGGAGGATACATCTTGCTGGAGGATGCGTGGCCAGATTTGCTCAATTATCACAAAATAGAGCTTGAAGGACTCTGCCGAGATACTCGAAACCGCCGAAGGACGCCCACAGCCGATTTCAGCGGATCACCCCCGTAGCAACTGCACGGGGACGCACGGGAACAAGTGAGCTGGGGAGGAGTATGCTGTATCAGAACAAGATCTGCCTTTGCAAGATGTGCCCTCGGTTGCACGCCCACTCGGACTAAGCTCATTCCATCCTGACTCCTTTCGATCACATTTCCGCCTAACAGGGGAGTGTGTCCATGTGTCGTTGGATCTGCAGCCGAGAGAGGGGGCGGCACTTCCCGAGATTGCCATGCGTCGGGTTTGTGCGGGCACCTAGCCTGCACCAACACGCTCTCTCGACAATCCTTTGTAGTGGGCGAATGTTCCTGGTCCCGACAAACGGCAGCCTATCAGGCCGCCTCCATGAAATCAACGCAGATGCCCTGAGGCACATTCGCACGGTTCGATATGGAGTAGAGAGACAACATGTCGTTCTGAGGGACGCCATAGGGCAGATTGCATGTGTTCGAGGGTAATGCGGAGGGCCCCTTGTTCTGTGACGCGCAAAGCGTGGCGACTCTTCGCGGAGTTCCACCGATGCAGGATCGGAATCAACCAATGCGAATGGCAGGAGCGTGACTAGACTCACGCTTCATGAGCTAATCGATGATGAGATGTTCTTGGCTGCCAGGTGAGGAGGTCAAGTCCCTGCCCTGTGCTTTACGAAGGGCCAACAACAGCCGAGGATCAACGGCCATGGCGAAGCTCTCATACGGAAGCTGCCCGTGAACCAACTCCCCAACAAGGGGAAGCGACTCACCTGGATTCAGGCATTGGGCACATCTCAAGCAAACAGAAGGAAATTGGCTTCTCGCCATTGATCGATAGAACAATGAAGACTATCTCACTCTCCAAACAAAGGGGAAGACTGTCCTCTTCTGGGCGCACAAACCCAATAGGCTGATGACAGAACGCCGACGCTGTAGAAAGTTCTACGAGCCGCAGGTACCTTGAGGGTTCCCAAAGCTCACGGATATAATGTCAATGTAATCGCGACTGACGCTGTAGTCCGTCAAACGGAAATGATGGCAAACACGTCGGAGGGATCTCCCAGCCCGGCGTCGAGCCGAGCATTCTTGCGCAACACACCTAGCCCACTTGTGCGATGAAATCAGCGCGGGGGCAATCGTGCTGGGACTTATGGTTCTACGGATCCTAGAGAATCGGCTGATCTACCGCCCCATGAGGGAGCTCAGGGGGGATCCTTCGCGGATCGGTATCCCTTTCGAAGATACCTCAATCGCTTCCGCGGATGACGTGCGGCTCCACGGCTGGTGGGTCCCCGAAAGGGAGGCTGGACTTGCGGTTCTCGTCTTGCACGGGAATTCTGGCAACATCTCCTACATTCTAGAACAGATCGCGCTGTTCCATGCGCTGGGCGTTGGCATCCTGGCCGTTGACTATCGCGGGTATGGCAGGAGCGACGGGCGCCCCACTGAGGGCGGGCTCTACAGAGATGCCGACGCGGCGCTCCGTTACTTACACGAGGTGCGGAGATTCCCCTTGGATCGTATCGTTGTCTTTGGAAAGTCGCTCGGGGGCGCCGTAGCGGTGAACCTAGCCTCGAAAGAACGCGTGGGCGGGCTAATCATCGAGTCTACTTTTACAACGTTGAAGGAGTTCGTGCGACGATTCATTCGGGCCTTGCCGGTTCACCTTTTAGTCCAGTCCCGCTTTGATTCCCTCGGCAAGATTCGCGGAGTGGCTGGCCCCATACTAGCGATACACGGGGAGGAGGACGAAGTCGTTCCCATCGACCTTGGGCGGAGGCTGATCGAGGCAGCAGTTGTAGAGAAGGAATTCTTCGCAGTCCCCGGCGCCAACCACGACAACGTGCTCCGAGTTGGAGGGGACGATTACAGAACCCGTTTGCAATCCTTCTTCGATCAGCTCAGTGAGAAGACTTAAACTGTGGCTGTCCGCATGGGGCACAGTATGACAGATGCCGCGGGCTCAGGGTGTCACTTCAACGCCTTCGCCAATTTCTCGAGTTTCGCCTCGCCACCCTCAGCCGACAGATGACGCGCTGCCGTACTCAACAACGCATTGATATTTGTTTTCTCTGCATTGTCCATGTCGTCGTATGCGCTGCTGAGCTGCGTCTGGAACCGGTAGTACCGATTCTCGCTCGTGAGTTTACTGGCTATGTAATCCACTGCGTCACTGGCCCCATCGAATAGCACATCGATGATCGGAATGGCCCACTCGAGCGCTCCCCATTCCAGAACGTCTTCGATCTCAATAGGGCGCGTTACCGCTCCAGTGCCAAAGGAAGCTACTACGAACCGATCCATGGGCACCTGCTTGTTCTCCACTCGCTTGGCCTGGATCTTCGCGGCTTCGGCTATGGCACACGCTGTAGGGTTATTGGCAACAACGCCCCCGTCGATTAGCGGTGCCTTTCTTCGACGGATCCGTAGGATGTGCGCTGGAAAGAACGTCGGAGCCGCGGAAGACGCTTTGCAGACCTCCCAGACTGGAATGCTCTGGAATCTCTTCGTGGTGTTCTTTAGGACTACAGCCTGCCGCTCCAAGGTATTATATGCGGTGACGAGCGTTGGCTTGATCTTGAGCTGTCCGAAGGTGAGTGTCTTGAACAGGCGCTTCAGTTCATTCTGCAAGCCCTTTCCGTCGTATTTCGGCGCACTGGGGCCCTCGGTGAAGACCCTACTCAGCCTGCTCAACCATCGCCGCGCTCGGCCAGGGAACACGTCGCGGCCATGACTCTGATAGAGATCGATTACCTTGCCGGTATCAATTCCTGCGGAAACTGCGCAAGCGAGGATAGAGCCAGTCGAAGTCCCCGCCACCAGGTCGAAATGGTTTCGTAAGCGCCCCCCCAGGATTTCTTCAAGTCGATTTAGCCAAACGGCCGTGATAATCCCCCTAATTCCCCCTCCGTCGAGCGACAGTATTCGATATGTCTTCTTGGCTCTTGGCATAGCCGTCCTCCATGCATACGGGCCTAGTCGGCGGCCCGGTATCCGACGGACACCCTTCCGTTGCTTTTGATCGTTATCTCTACAACGTCATCACCCTTCGTCGCCTTGCGGCCGACCACCCTCCGGTGGTCCGAAGGGACCCCGAACTGGCCCTGCATCGTTCGGCCTAGGTGAATAGTCCAGATTCAGGCAGCGTTGTTCCACCCCCTGTCGTATTTCGCAATCCTTGCTTCCTGCCCCGGCCTCCGTCTCGGCTCTCTAGGTGGTTTCCATCGAGCCGATTCAACTCCACCTTGGCAAATCTGAACCGGACACCCGCTCTGGAATCTCCAAGATCGCTTCCTAAACTCATTCAGTGCCCCGTTGAGATCGACACTCCCTTCCTTGAGTTCGGGTAGGTGAATGTGTCTCGTTTCTGATTGCCGGGACCAAATAGGGTTATGGTATCGCCCTTATTGTTGAGACTCATCGGCATCCCGTTGCGGACGATTCTCTTGGACTCGCCTGGACCAATGTCGCCGAGGCTTACGAGACTCCATGACTTGCCACCCTTGTCACGCAACGTCCAAGAAGAAAGCGAAACTGAATCGTCACTCTTGTTCTTGAGAGTCACCGACTCGAATATCCTGTCATTTTTTTCTGGATCTGGGAGGAGGCTCTCTATGACGATGGTCACTGGCACATCAATCCTTGGCTTTATGGGGAACGGGCGAGCCTCATCGGTGTAGGAGACTACATACTGCCGAGTCGAGGGCGTGACCGTGACCGTCACAAGGATCGTTCCGTCCCTATCAGTGGATTCCAAGTCTGCGATGAACTCGTCGGGAACATTTCCGCCCAAGCCACCCTTATGGTACTTATTCGTTTGAAACACTGTGGGTGCGGGACTCAGGCCCGCGAGCGTATCAAGGGTGTGTTGTCTTGGGTGCTGGAACCCGCCGTGGTTTCCGTTCGAGATGATCACCACTCTCGGTTGGAGGTCCGTCAAGAATGCAAGAGACGAGCTGGTATGCGAGCCGTGATGATTCGCCTGGTAGATATCGACGTCCAGTGCGAGATCGCTCGTAGCAATCTTGCCTTCCGTCGTAACTTCGATGTCCCCGCCGATGACATACCGGAAACCTTGAAACTCAATCAGGAGAGCTATGCTCTTGTCGTTCTCACTATCCCCTACGACCGGGCTGTCCTCCCCGATGACTATGCCACCTGACGCGATGCAGGTCACCGTCGTTCTTGGATCATCAAGAGGAATGGTATCCCCTCGCACAAGATGAACGGCTCGGTTCCCAACAGCATTCTCATAATCCACAAACGTAACCTGGCTCCTCTTCGTGTCGCTCAATTGATCCTTCTCGCCCCGGTCGAAGGCGTTTACTACGGTGATGCCTTCGTCATTCACCAAGTCATCGATCCCGCCGTAGTGATCCTCGTGGTAGTGCGTGCAGACGAAGAAGTCGATCTGCGTGACACCCGCCTGATCCATGATGGCCTTTAGGCGCGAACCGTGACCGTTCTTGCCACTATCCACAAGGAGGGAGGTTCCCGACGGAGATACAATCAGGGTCGCGTCAGCCTGCTCCACATCAATGTGATAAATCCGAAGAGATTGGCCATAGGCCGGTGCACCGAAGAAACCTGATAGGGCGAGGATGCCGAGTGCTGTTCCCAAGACGCGAATCCAGATCGACTTCATGATCTCCCTCCTAATTTGGCCCCGGCCGGATCTCTGAACATGCCGCGGCTACAGGAACCGGGCGCACCGAGAGAGGCACCGGGCTCCGGGTATCCGCGAAAGGAAAGTACTGCTAGCTATTCTCTAGACACCGAAACCGGGCTTGGTGGGAGAGAAACTTGAGAAAAGTCACAGCTGCCTGGTTCCAGATTCACGTAGGCTAGCATCGTCGGTGGAGGCTGGTCAAGAGCCTCCGCTTAGGAAGAGCCCGCGACCCCGAGCCGATCGGAACAAGGCATGGAGGGCGCGAGCATTTATTCCATGGGTTTACCACGAGGTACAGCCCCTCTCAAGCTCCCGCTAACTTAGATGCGTACGTGGCCCCCTCCTGATGGCCGGTGGCAAACGCGCTCAAGACTTCTTCAATATGACAGTGGTACTAACTGAACGGTCCGAATCCGTCTTTGACGTGGCCGTGACGACAATGTTTCTGCTATCCAGAGCATCGTCGGGAGCCTTTTTGGCGGTCAGAAAGACACCGTTCGTAATCGTGCCGGCCGTAGCTTCATCCGACGGTGTTAGCGCCCAAGTCACAGGTATCTTTGGAGACACCTTGAACTTGATGGTATTTCCGCCGTACTGAACATCAGGTGGTGCTTCAGGACTCATTGTGAGCTCTTTGATCTCGGGTTCCTCGACGCGCAGCCACTTCTTAAGTGCGTCGATAAGTTTCTGGACCACTTCCTTTGCCCCGAGGCCTACAAGAGCGCCAAGGCCGAGTGTGGCGAAATTCTCTGTTGCCGTCACAGTGCCACTTGCCTCCGAGGCCGCGAATACCAACATACCCGACCGCACCAGGGCAAGAACAACCAGCGCTAGGCCCGCACCTATCCACGGCCCAAAGCACCACCGCATCCACCAGCCTGGGTGGAATCGGTTCTCCTCTTGCGCCTGTTCGTCGCCGACGTCCTCCACTGGGCTGGCGTAGTGCAATTGCAGGCTGCGCATCGCGGAGAGAGTACCTCCTAACCAACCGCCTGCAATGCAGTAGATGACAAGCTTCATTAGCGGGAGCCTGCCCTTGGGGAGAGCGCCAAGCACTTCACCATAACCAAACATATTGAAGAGGCTAAATCTGTTGGCCCAGACATCAAAGATGAACCAGAATACCCCAAACAGCGCGACGAAAAGGTAGACCGCGAGCATGCCTGCCAGGCTCTTCTCGAAGGTGGAGTAGATGTACTTCCTGTTGCCGGCTCCCGTTGTTATCCACCGATCCCCCTGCGTCGCGCTCCCACCTCCTTGGGAACTAATTTGCTTTGGACCCGGGTCATTCTCTCCAGCCATTTTCTTACTCCTCTCACACAGCCTAAGGTGGCCAGCACTCTTGGGACGATTTGACGTGCCGTGCCACAACCTTCCCGGCGTCCCCTCGGCGTGAAGTTACGATTGCTCTCTTGGGCTTTGGTTCAAGGCGCGGCCATCCGTGCCCCTGTCCACACGAGGTGGATTGCCCTCGCCGGCGATTCAAAACCGTAGGCTCCAACCAGCGCTAATAGTCTCGTCCTCAACGAATTCTGGAGGCACGCTGCCTTCAGTGTAGATCACTTCGAACGCAGAGGTCCGTTCTTCATTCGTGTAGTATCGGATGCCAAACTGCAGAAGCCGGTGTGTCGCCTCCTCTCCAGAATCTGTGTTCAGTAGGTACATCCACCGACCGCGAGCATAGAGTTCAAGCTCTCTGATAAGTGGCAGAAGATAGATCACCTCCAGATCAATCCGATGTCTTGACAGTTCATCTTTTTCTTGGCTGCTTGTCCCTCCTGGAGCCTGAACGTTATCAACCAGGACAAGTTCGGCCGAGACTCCTATGGGAGGAGCCATTGGTTCCAAAGACCGGGTGCCTATGAGACTCTGTACTCCCCGAGCAATCAGCCGCGACCCCGGTACCCATGCCTCTGCCCTGAGCGTCCCGGCATAGTTCACCACATCAAAGTTCTGAGTCGCCTCAAATGAGGCAGGCTGAACCGCTAGACTCAACAGGTGGAGGCCACTGTTATTGATAGCGTAAAAGTAGACCAGCTCAAGAGACAACTCACCGTCTGCGAAGGTGTGAAACCTCTTCGATTTGGTGTTAGCTATCGTAAGCGTTGCCTTCGCCTCTAGGTCGAGGTTGAGATAAACGGACTCGCCGACTTTCCAATTCTTGAAATGCGCGTCGTACTTGAGATCTGCAGCGACATCTTGGGCATCCGCCTCGTCACTGGACGCGCCCCGAACTACAAACTCGAGCCGATTGTGCTCCGTCCACCAAAGGGTTTTCTCGTATAAGGCACCCCCCTCCTGCGATTTCGCTGCGGCTTCCTGACTCCCGAGTAAGGTATCGTCTAGCTCGAAAAGATGTTCCTGAGGTAGCCCAGTGTCACCGAGTTGGTCGAGCGCCCAGGTAGAGAATTTCAGCACAAAGGGATCGCCCTTAAGCTGTTCAAGGTTGAGTGAGTCATCTTTACTCCTGACTTTGAAGTTGGACGCTCCTTCCTCGTCGTATGGTCCCCATTCGATATCGATTTCTATCGCATCGCCCAGCATCCGAGGTATGAGCGGGGAACCGTCAGGACCCACTACCACCTTATGAATTTCGAAGGGAGGGCCATTCTCTCCCTCTTCAGACTTTTTCAGCAGGCGCGGCTCTGCGTCTCCCTCTTCATCCACATAGACTCCCAGGTAGACCATCAGTCGTTTCCCCTCTTCTTTCAGGTCTTCGACGAGGACGACAGGGGGTGTTGCCTCATCTTCAGCGGTGTCGGCAAGGTTCCTCGTTGGACTGGGTACTCCGCCCAAGATCAGGAGGCCTTGAACCAGCACGACAGAGGGAATTGAGAGGACGTCTATCATTCTTCTCTCCTCACTATACCTGATGGATGTAAACGCGGAGGTGAGTCACAAGGCTCTTCACCTTGCTGAAAAGTACGCGCTTACCTTTGGCGGGATTGTATGGACCCTGCTTCATATCAGTCTGATCAAAGCGCGAGAAGTAGTACTTCCCATCCTTCCATGCATTCATATTGATGCCGTGCCAGATCGCCATTGTGAACTTGTTCCTGTGCTTGTACTGGTCCTCCAGGTACTTGGCATCGGCAAGAACCCTACTCCACTTTTCCTCTAGTGTGGTCTTTCTCCCAATCGAGTCATTGACTGCTTGGTTCACCCAACGGAATATCTTGCTCTTCAGCGAGCCGGCACTACCCGAACTTGAGTTAGACATGATGCCGTTCCCCCTTTTTGCTCGGCTCGCGCTGGTCGCCTCAGTTCCTAGACACTACAGAGGTGCCAGAGTGTGAGCCTGGTAAGACGAGAACACTCAGGCCACTGTGTGGATATTCCGAGGTGAAGTTGATCCCGGGGGGCTCTGTCGTGCCCTTTGAATCCGATCCTCTCCTTGGCAATACCGCATCTGTAGGCCCGACGCGTACTTCCGGCAGCGTACACGGACTCTAGGACGGTCATTGGCCCTGGATCTGGCCCCGATACCCCCTAAGACACCGCGCTGTGGCCGTCGGGGGGAGAAATCTCGAAGGCTTCTGACAGCGGTGTTGGACGGCCTTCTTGCGTGCAAGTCCCAGCCGCTACCTAGGCCGGGCTAGGAATTGCAGCTCAACCAAGGCCAGCCGGCGCTCTAGTGGGGCCGCGATTTCCACGCGGGCGGAGATAAGGGCCTTCCGATCTGGCGGCTCCCCCGCGAGGAGCCGGCCCAGGTAGCGCTCGGTGATCTCCTCGACCCGCCGTTCAGAATCATTCGGGTCCCCTCCTTGTCAAGCATTCGGTGAACACCCCGGAGCCATGGCCTGCCTCAACGTCTCCCCCATCCTGCCTAGGAAACGCTCTCGTATGCGCGCCGCATGTATATGTTGCCGGGCTGGCTAACGAACAACGGCCCCCAGGAGGGGTTTTCATCGTGCATGGTCTTTAGAACCGACAACATGCGGTCGAAGACGATCGGTATGTCGCCACCATCTGCCAGGGCGGCAACGATGGCAGCCGCAACGGCGTGGGCGGCGAAGGTCCCCGGTACAATCTCATTTGGCAAGTCGACGGCGCTCGTGAGCACGGTTCGAAGAGTGGATACGATCTCCTCATCCTCGTCGCGCCAGTCCTGGATAGAACCAAGAGAATGAGATTCGAGTGCATCCATTGGTTCATGCACCAGGGTCTCGGCGACGACAGCCGCAGAACCTCGGGCATCTTCGGCGGTTGTTTTCCGTCGTGCCAAGATAATGGTGGAAAGGTCTTTGTCGGTCTCCGCGGTCAACGCCTCGGCCCAATCTGCCGCTCCTGAGAAGCTCAGATGACGAACCGTGGACGCTCCCAGGTAGCCTCTGAGTATGTCTGCCGGGTGCACGCCTCCAGACGGCCCGAAATTACTGAGCTTGGGTTCTCCGCTGATCGCATCCCGGAGACCCCGGAAGTAGGCAATGATGCCGATGGCGGCTGCCGGCCCCATGTTCAAGATGCCAAGCACGTCGGAGGCTGTCTCGCTGATGCGGTCTGCCCAGTATTTCGCGAGAGGCTGTTTGAATTTCGCCTTCCGCAAAGCCTTGTGGACCTTCTCAGCCATCTCCGCCTGAAGTCCGGTGTCGGCCTGAAGGATGTCGTGACCACCTGTCTCATGACCCAGCGTTCCCCAGGCAACGAGCCCTTTTCTGGCGAGCGACGGCGGCAGGCTGACGATGCTTGCCCCCACCCGGAAGGCTTCGGTCGCGGCCACGGTCCACGTATACGGTCCGAAGCTAGGATTGCCCCATTTCACGAGAGGGGCCACGACACCCTTGTCAGGAGGTTTGACGCCGTGGCGGTCCTCGGCACTGAGGAAACCATCGAAGAGGTCGCTGACAACTTCCTGGAAGGCATCCGTCGCCCTCGGTTCGAAGCCTTCGCCGTTCTGAAGGATTGCATGTGCGATGTCGAGCATGAGGCCTCCAGTACTCTCCCGTTCGGGATCGCGGAGGAGGATCAAATTGAATAGATCTTGGCCTACCGCATTCAGAGTCGAGACGTAGGGCTTGAATACGGTTTCGACGTACAGTGGAGGGAGCTTGCTCTTCGCGGCTTCGAGGCGGCCGAGCAGCTCATGGTAGCGTATGGGGTCATCCGGTCCGGTAGCGCCGTCGAGCGTTGCCCGCTTCGCGTCGTCTATACATGCGTCCAGATTGGAGAAGTCTGGCTTCGTGCCCATCATCACCCGCCTTTCTCTTGGCTCTCCGCGCGTCGGAGTTGCTTTCTCGGCTCGCGCGCTCTGCCGATTCTTTCCAACGCCCATCTCAGGGGCGCCGATAATCTCGACCCGGGTCACATTCATTCCTTGAATCCCGGCTGCGTCTCGAACGAAGAGATCTCTTGAGTCCCTCGCGGGAAGGGAGGATTTCCCGCCGTCAGGACTTCACCGGCACTCCTGAATCCCGAGGAAGAACGCGATTCGGGCTGGGGTTAAGCTAAAACCTCTACCCCCGACCACATTGGCCGGAACGCGGCGCTTCTAATTCTCTAGTCCGAGGACTGATGGAATTTGCCTGGTGCCGTGCTTGGTGAATCGAGGCTCAGGATGACACACTAGATCCCCCGAATGCAAGGACAAAGGGGAGGCCGAGAATCCTGTCTGGATCTGTCCCCCCCAAAACTTAAGACACCGTAGCCAGGCCGCCTGGGGGAAGAATCTCTGGGGATTCTGCGGAAGGAGGGCACTTAGAGCATTATGGTCAGTTCGGCTACGGATCAACGCGCACGGGTTCACCAGAGAAGGGTCACTGTAGCCCGGGAGGAGAGTGACGACGATCGGAACCAGGCATGGAGGACGCCGACAGCTCCCCTCCCGGAAATGACTTCAATGTATTGTATTGCCCCATCCGCCAGAGACACCGTTCGCGAGACGTCAGGGGGAGTTTCCCAAGATGGCCGGTCGAGGTCTACCTCCTTTTCCCCCTCCGTCCCAATCGTCTCTTGCCCCTCGTCTTCGAGCGCTTCTCCTCCGGCCCCGCTGCTGCAAGCAGCTTCTTCGCCTCCCTCGCCCTTAGCTTTCGTAGCCCCACGAGGACCCCGCGGCTCTTCTCTCTCGGCGAGACCTGGCCCGTCTCCCACAGGTAGATAGTGTTGGCGCTCACTCCGGCGAGCTTGCCGAACTCCTCCCGTGTGAGCTTGAGCCGCTTCCTTTGCGCCCCGATCGACCGGGGGCCGATGCGGATGCCTTTGAGCTCCTTCGCTCCGGCCCGGATCGACTGGATCTGGCGCGCTTCCGCCTCATTGCTCAAGCGAGTGACCTCCCGCTCGAGGGCGGGGACCGTCTTCCTCAAGGCGGCGTGGCTCCGCGTCAGCTCGGCCACTCTCTTTCTCAAAGGGCCGACGGCGGCTCGCAACTCCTTTCGGGCGAGACGCACGATCTCCTCTCGGAATGCGGCGGCGATGTTCGGCATGCAAGAAACTCCACTGTGAGTTGGGCCTGGAATGGGATCGGGAAGAGACGCATATCGTGCCCAATACGACTGCCATCGTCAATCGTAGTTGATTAAGGATCTCGACCTTGGGGCTCCGAGACGAGCTGGAGGCGGGGCGCGCTCCCTGGGCTTGGTTAGTTCGGCGGTGGAAACGGAAGTGGGAATCCCTTGATAATAGATACTGTTGATATATACTAGATACCATGAGTCCCAGAGATAACCCCTTCGACACGGCGATCCTAATTCGGATGCACTC
>JAPUJT010000103.1 GCA_027296055.1 Planctomycetota bacterium
GGACGCCCGCCTCGACGGCATCGAGGGCGCTCCCGCCCTCGGAGAGGATCTTCCAGGCCGCCTCGTTGGCCGCCACGCCGTGTTTCCAGGTGGAAATGACAATCGGCACCGTCCTGACTGCTCCGCTCTCTGCACGGGCTACGCCGGGCAGACTCGCGGCGATGCCCGCGGCCGCGGCGCCCATCAGAAAGTCCCTTCGGCTGATTCGACTCGACATGGCCCACCTTTCGGCTGGGGGATGGTTTTGTGTCAATCCTCAGCCCCTAATCTAGAGGACAGGGGTCCGGCGATCCACCGTCAGCTGGTCCCGTGATGGGGGGAGATTCCCGGGAAGGGACTACGAACGTAGCCAATATGATAGGGTGGCGGCGGGAGCGGATCGCATCGCAGGAGCTTTGTGAGAAACTCGGGCCGGGGAGCACGGGTGGGGAAACGGATCGACGACGGACATGGGTGGATTCTGAAAGGGCTGCGTTTCGTCCTCACCGCTCTCGTGGGGGTGGGCGCGGGGCTCCTCGGAGTTCCCCTCATCATCGGCAGGCCGCTACTCGACTCGGCTCTGGCCCCGGTGAGAGTGCCGGCTGCGGCCGATCTGCTGACCCTTTTCATCACGGGGATGGTTCTCCGCGTATGCCTCGAGGAGAGGCCGCTGGAACATCTTCGCCGGATGTGGCGTGTGATCCGCGACCGATCGCCGACCCCGGCGCAGAAGGTCTTGCTCCTGATCATTCCCCTGAACCTCCTTCTGCTGTCGCTTCCCTTGTCGTGGGGGCTGACCGAGTTGTACAGGGCGTCTCGTCGGCTCGCCCATCCACCGGACAGGGACAAGGTGTGGACCTGGGCATCGGATGGGGCGGGACCTCGGCGGTTCCTCGAGGAGTATCTCCGGGAGATCCCTGTCGACGGACGGGTGCTTCTGGCGGCCGATGAGTGGCGTGTGCCCTGGGCCCACGCGTTGGCCTACTACCTCTACCCGAGAGCGACCCTGATGCTTCCGTCCGAGCAGGAGCGAATGATCCTGCAGTCCACCCAGTTCCACTTTTCCACTCCAGACCCCGCCATGGTCCCCCTCCCTGACTGGCAGATACCCTCGAAAGCGGACTATCGATCCTTCATCGCGAAGGAGCGGATCGAGTGGGTCATTTTCTGTCCTACGGGAGACCCGATGGACACCGTTCTCCTGCCGGCCGGAGATGCATTTCGATGACGGCCTGGATCGGGGTCGCGATCTTCTTCGGCCTTATCCTGATCGTGGGGCTCGTTGCGGCTCTCGTTCTGGAGAGGCATCACCCCGGATGGAGGCGGTGGGAGGCGGGCGCTTATGTATGGGGGCTGGGGACGGGACTCGTCACCTGGTTGCTGTTCTTGCCATCCACCATCGGATGGCCGGTTCCGCTGACGGGGATTGTCTGGTTGGCCCTCCCCGCAGGGATTCTGGCCATCGGGATGGCCCGCACGCGGAGGTCGGTCTCGGAGGTACCCCGCCGGAGCGGTAGTCCTCCTCTGCGGACGCTCGATGTCGCCCTGATCGCCATCATCGTGATTCTCTTGCTGTCGTCAGCTACCTCGGCGGTGAGTCTTCCCCTGCAGAGATTCGACGCCATCACACACTTCGGGCTGAAGGCGAAGGTCCTTCTCGAGGAGCAGAACTTCCGCGCCGAGGCCTTCACCGATCCATTGCGCGTCCATTTCCACAGGACGTACCCGCCGCTCGTACCCCTCCTCGAGGCGAGCGTGTCCACGCGAATCGGGTGGCACGACGAGCATAAGATCAAGATCATCTTCCCGGCGTTCTACGCCGCGCTCCTCTGCCTCATCTACGGGGCCCAGAGGTCGTTTGCATCGAGGACCCACTCACTCCTCTTCACGGCTCTTCTGGCCAGCGCCCCGCTCGTCTCCTCCGACAGCGCGGGGGGGGCCGCCTCCGGACTCGCGGACCTGCCCTTTGCCTTCTTCGCGACGGCGAGTGCCCTGGCCACTTCGCGGGGGATCGCATCGGGGCGGGCGATGGATGGCATCCTGGGAGGACTGATGGCAGGCTTCGCCATCTGCACCAAGCAGGAGGGGTCCATCCTCATCGCTGTGATCGGGGTCTCTCTCGGCGTGCACCTCGGACTGTCCGCCAGGCGCGGGGAATGGGCGAAGGCTCTACCCTGCGTGATGGCATGGGCCTGTGCTGTCATGGTGATCGCCCTCCCCTGGTGGGTGGTCCGGGCCGGGCCCTCGAGGTCCGACGTGGGGGGCATCGGGTGGTACCTCTCCCAGTTGCATCCCGAACGGTTGACCCTCCTCCCCTCACGGATCCTCCCGCTCGCCCGCCTTACCCTCGAGGAATTCTTCCAGGTCGGGAAGTGGCTCCTCCTGTGGCCCTTGGTACTGGCGGGAGTCCTCTCCCTCGCATCTCGGAAGGGAAGGATCTCGGGCGGACCCGAAGCCTCCGGGTCGGGCGTCGTCATCGGGTTCCTCGTCCCCCTGTGGGCGATCCTCCTCAGCCTGTACCTGGGGGTCATGCTGGTCACGCCCCTTTCGATGCCGTGGCAGGTCGGGTACTCCCTCTCGAGAGTCATCTTGCACCTACTTCCCCTCGGGGTTTTCCTCGCATCGTGGTCGTGCCGGCAGGTCGCCGATGTCTCCGATCTCTTTCGGGAGAGAGATCTCCGCCCCGCCGACGAATGACGGATGGTAGGCAGGGGAATGATGTCAGGGAGTGCGGTAGACGTCGAGCTCGGCTATCTCCAGGGGCCACGGGGACGGAGACAGGATCTCCAGACGTATGGCCCGGGCCACCACCCCACCGAGCGGCACAAAGATCCGGTAGGGGACCGCTCGGATCGGCCGGGCATTCGCCAGGGCCCCCTCGACGATCGCCTCGCGGCTCCGGAAGGTCTGGATCTCCTCGAACGAAGTCCCGTCTCGTGAGACCAGGACGCGCAAGCCATCAGGGATCGGCACCCTGAATCCGCCGCCGATATCGACGGGGTGGATCAGGAGGGTCGTGTCGATGCCCGAGAGTGCCCAGGCTTCCGGGAGAATCAGATCCAGGGCCATCCCCGCTCGCTGGAGACCCCGGCTGCGCCAGACGGTCTCGGCATCTCCGTCGAGGAGGGCCGGACTCCCCCGTTCCCCCTCCGGCAACCGGACATGCATCCCGCTCTTGTCCCGGATGAGGATCCCAGGCGCCCCAATGTTCCCTCGGGCGACCACGTCCGTATAAAGGACGAACGGCCCGACGACCTTCTTCTGGTAGTCGGCAGCGTACGTCTCCACCAGCGGACCGAAGATAGTGTCAACGTCCCGCCAGAGGAGGTAGTTCGAATGATCCTGAGCGCGGACCTCCTGGGTGAATGCGGGGTAGCGTTCCTTGCAGGGAAACTCCCTCCCCGCGTGTATGAGAAACGGGGACGGGATCACCTCCCCCTGTGTTTCGAGGCACAGGCGGTAGCCGATCCAGTAATTGGTGAAAAGATGCCGGACCTGATCCTTCCTGAGGACACGGATGATCTCGCCATGGTCCTCGTCCCGCTCTTTCCAGAGCAGGCCCGCCTTCCAGAGGTCGAGGTTTCCTGAAGTGTGAAGCACCGCGAGGATGGCGAGGCCGCCGATCACGATTCCCATCCCCCTGCCCTTCAGCCGCCGCCACAGGAAAACAGCGGCGTAGCCCAACGCCACCGGCAGGACCGAGTAGAGAGGAGTCAGGTAACGCGGGCTCGTGGCAAAGGAAGGAAAACCACTCAGGGCCACGACGCAAGGCAGGACCAGCAGGAGAAGGGCGCCGGGATCGATCCGTTCGCGATCCAGCACCCACCTTCGCTCTTCTCGGCGAAGGCCGAGCCCTCGGTGGAGGTATATGGCGACACATCCCAACCAGACGAAGGCGCCAAGCCAGGAGACCACCGGATAGAATCGAAGCGGTTCCAGGTAATCCCTCATACCCAGCAGTGTTGGCGTTTCCTCTGCAATGGCGTCCCAGAGGCGGCCAGGCGCCGCAACGGAGCCTATCCGGTCTCCCAGGAATCTCGCCGACGCCCCCCAATGAGAGATGTTGTAGACGAGCAGTGGGAGGAGTCCCGGGAGGGCGCCGATCCCGATGGGGATCAAGGACCGACACAGGCGACGCGGTCCCATCCGGAGGCCGAGCGCGAGGAGGACCGGGATCAGGTAGACAACGGATAGGAGATGGGTCCAGAGGGCTAGCCCGGCGAAGAGTCCGAGAAGAGCGAGCGATTTCCAACCCGCCCCGGGCCTCGAGGCTCGACCGAAAAGGAGAAGGACCATCGTCCCGAAGAAGAGCATGGGGGGGTAGAGCCCATCCGCCCTGATGGAGTGGTGCGTGAAGAAGGGAGGCGGGAGTGCTACGAAGGCGCAGGCGACAAGGGCCGCGCCTCCCCCCGCCCGATCGCGAGCGTAGCAGAACAGGGCGAGGCAGAAGAGGACGAAGAACAGGAGGGAAACGATCTTCAGCCCCACCGCCGACGGGCCGGCCACGCTGAAGAGGAGGGCAGCGAGGTAGGAGTGGCCCGCTCCCCCGTATGCCTGCCCGTAATAGAAGATCGGCCACTCCTTCCCCTCCAGGATATGCATCGCCATGATCCCGGAGATGGCCTCGTCGGAGTTGGCGACGCGGAGTGGTTCGCGGAGGATGAGCGAGAGACGGAGGGACACACCGATGATCAGGATGAGCGCGAGGAGGGCCGGAATGGCCAGGCGTCGGTCCGCCTCGCTCTTGTCGGTTCCCACCTTGTCACCGATCGAGAAGGGGTTGGGCAGACTTCGGTCGGGGTGGCGCGGAAGGAATTTCAGTCCTGTGCTCTATTCACAGAGCTTTCCGCCCACGTGATTGGCTGACGAAAAGTTATATCGGGTGACGTCTGGGCAGTCAACTGGAAGCGCCGAGCCCCGCTGATTCTGTCGCGTCGAGGACGGCGTGTCGGACCCCCCTTCTATACTCAGGGTGCTCCGCAAACTGAAGATCGTTTTACGATGAAGAAGGCGGCACTCGCGCGAGGGTCGGTCCGAGGGGATCGATCCGCTCCTCTCCGAAGGCGACGGCGCCCGGCCCTCCAGAAGCACTCCGCGATGCGGAAATTCCTCGCGGCCCTCGGGGCGACGGGTAGACCTCGCCGGCTCGAGAGGCAACCCCGTCGGGCATTGCCCTCCGGTGCAGAGCGCATGCCTCCCGGCGCCCAAGGGTTTGACACAAGGGTGTCGATCCTGGAGTGCGCCGGACTGGGCAGCTATCCGCTAGAGCGGGGGATACGCTTTCGAATCGGTCGATCCACGCGCAGCGACCTCGTGCTTCCGATCTCCTCCGTCTCCCGTCATCACGCGGCGATCGAATGGGGAGGAGACGCTTTCCATTGCCACGACCTCTTGAGCCAGAACGGGACCTACTGCAACGGCAAGCGAGTGACTTGCTGGAGGCTGCGGGTTGGCGATGAGATCCGCATTGGCGGAGTTCACATCCGGTTCAGGGAGCGGGTATGTTCCCCGTTCGCCCGGTTCGATGGAACGGAAGATTGGCGGTCCGCTTGCCTGGTGAAGGAGAAGGCGGTCCGAGCGGCCACGCTGCGCGGCGACCTCGCTCGCGTCAAGCTACAGGAGATCGTCCCGTTCATCGAGTTGCACCGGATGGATGGCGTGCTGGAGGTAGGGGGGCGATCCGGAGGGAGGATCTACTTTTCGGGAGGTGAGATCATTCAGGCCAGGAAGGGAGGTCGCTCAGGCGTCGATGCCTTTTTCGACCTGATGGATCTTTCCGCCGGAATGTTCCTCTTCCGCGAGGGGAAATCGCAGACCGAACGAGCGATCCGGGCGCCGGCGACTGCTCTGATCCTGGAGGCCTTGAGAAGGCGCGATGAGTGGAGAGAGCGGGGGGGAGGGAATGTCGGTAATGGGGCTCAGTCGGCCGTCGGCTCGGACGCTCTTCGATCGAACCACATCTCGTAGATCGGAACGGCGGAGAGGAACAAGGCCTGGACGCAGAGGATACCGAGGCTTCCGATGAACAGGAACCCGAAGCCGGCCTGGTACCGTGTAAGCCAGGGGGCTGCGATGAAGACGAGAAGAAACACGAAGAAGGAGATCAGCATCGCGTTCTTCGTCACCGCCTTTGCGGATGTAAGGATGAATATGTGACCGAATAGATAGAACATGATTGCCAGACCGAACGTGTGGACGTGGGTCAGCCGAAGTAGCTCTTCATCGGAGATGGGGAAGTGAAGCTCTTCTGTCTCCTCGTCCTCCGCGGCGCCTTGATACCGAAGTCGGGTCCCCTCCATGCCGAGTCCCGTCTTCTCGTAGGAGTAGAGCGCCCCGAAGAAGAACGAAAGGAGGAGAAGCAGGAGGAAGAACGTGATGAGCAGCTTCGTCGGGGTCGCCGCGCGAGCTAGCTGAAAGTGAACGAGCGGTTTGCGTTTCGGTCCGCCGCTTGCGGCCGGGGTTTCGTTTCCCATGGTGGGTCCTGTTACTGGTTCTTTGTGCCCGGCTTCGGCTGGTCCGCCTTCGCCTTTGGCTTCGGCGGACTCGGGGTCGCCTTCGGCGTCCCCTTCGGCTTCGGCGGGTCCAGGAAAAATCCCTGGACGAGGAGGACGGCCTTCTTGACGCCGAGGCATACGGCGGAGGAGGAGATGGTTGCCCCCGAGATGTTCTTGATATCCTTGCGAATCTTGATCGGATCCGAAGCATCCTTTCCCTTGAACTGCCGGGTGAACCGGGGGTGTCTCACCTCCCCCCCGATCGGTTCCCGATATTTCAGGATCTCGACCATCTTTACCTTCCCTCCCGGATCGACCCCCACCAGAAAGGTGATCGGAAGGAACTTCCCCTTCTCGTCGAGAATCAGGGCGTACCCATCAGGCTTACCATCCGTCTCCCCGATGTAGAATTCATATCGTTTCTTCTTCAGCGATGAGATGCCGAGCGCTCCTCGAAGCTTTGCGCGGCTCTTGTCGTCGAGCTCTCGCTTGACCATCCGAACCCTTTCGGAAGCGCCAAACATCACCTTGAGAGCGTCCTTGCGGCTCGAGATGGTCTTGTCCTGGGCCCACGAACCCACGGGTCCTGACGCCATGAGGATGAACCCCAGAGCGAAGGCGAGCCGGGACTTGCCGCCGAGACAGACGAAACCTGGGCGGAGAGTTGCGTGACGCATCATGAGGGAATCCCGCGGCCTAGTTGAGAATGAGTCGCATTCTCAACTGGATCGTAACGGCGTCGTCGTCGAAGTCAATCTCCTGGTGGCGGTGGGGAGAAATGCCGCGGCGTGCAAGAATGGGGCAGGTCGAATCCACGGGTCCTCCCTGAACTTCCCTGCGGGTGCCGCTGTAGATGCCTCCACAAGCTAAAAAGGACAAAGGAGTTGCAGTGTGCTGGACCTGCGATTCCGACGTACTGGACGAGATCGGGCACACGCTTTGCGCTCTATCCTCTCGCCTTCAATTGGGGGGGGTGGGACACTCCCCAAAGGAACTTGGTTTTCTCCAGCAGGAGGAGGCATCGACTTCAATGGACTCCCGATTCTTCCCTCGCAAGATTCTCCCGGGCTGCCGGGCGGACTGCTATCTCCCGCGCAGGCTTTCGGGGCCCCTGCCCCTCGCGGCGAATCGGCCGATCCGGAATCTGAGCATCTCAGGGCTCTCTCTGATCGGCCTGGACCGGCTCCCTTTGAGAACGGTGATCGAGATGCAGATCACCGGTCCGAGACCGGTGCCCACTTTCCAGCTTCGGGGCATCATCCGATGGGTGGATCAGAAGGCGAACAGGCGGGGACTGAAGCTGACGCTCACCGGAGTGGAGTTCTGTCCAATGGACCCCGAGACCGGCAAGCAACTCGAGGCTCTCCTGGATTGGAAGCACTCCGAGGCGCCAGCGGATCGCCGCTACCTGGTCTCCTCTTCCTCCACTCGGAGAATGTCCGTGTTCTAAACTTGGAGACACCTACACTACTTGCCTCCTGGGCCGGCTCATTGCCGGCCCAGTTCTTTTCTATATGGAATGTGTTCAGTGCCCCATCACCGACGTTCGAGCATGTCGAAGATGGGCTCGGCGATGTTGATCGGCGTGAGGGTGTTCTCGGCTGCCGGATAGTAGAGAGTGTCTTTCAGAATCGTGTGCCCGGTCGCCGAGGCATTGTAAAACCGGATGCCTCCGCCACACAGGCGGAGGTAACCGTCGAGGGCGGCAATCGCCGGACGGCACTTCGGGAGTTTCTGATCCGGATAACGGTCGGCCGGTGAGATGACCGGGTGCATATCGGATTTCGTGATGACGACGGCTACGTGCTTGAGGTTCTCCAGCGCAGAGGGCCCGGGGTGCGATTTCGAGGCGCGCTCGGACACGAGAGGCAAATCGGGCGGAAGGTCGTGCTCGCCCCGGACCTCTTTGATCGCCTCGCCGATCCGGAAGCGGAGCTCCGTGCTTCCGTCATCGATCAGCATCGTCTCGTCGGCGGTCGATTTCCTGGGCTTCTCATCTCCATCGCGCAGGACGTCGTTCAACAGCTGATCCACCTTCTTGCCCTTCTCCCCCCCTCTGGCGCGCGTTCCGAGTCGCTGCTTGACGGCCCCCCGGAACCGCTCGATGGCTCGCGTCGAGACCGACTCTCCCAGGAGGCGGAATACATCGAGGTAGATCTTTCCATTTTCGTCGTTGGCGGGGTCCAGGAGGATGACGATTCCTTCCGCGCGCCCGAGCAGATCCGCGATGGCCCCCTGAATGTGGCTGCCACCATCTTTCCCGCGGACGCGATCGCGAATGTTCTTCAGGGTGGAGTCATACTCCTTGCCTTCGGTCTCGATGGAGACAATCCGGGCGATCACCTTTCCCCTCCGGGCGAGCTGGGCCACCAGAAACTGGGTCTCTTCGCTCGGACGCGCCCACTGCCCCTTGCTCAGAAACCCGGAGATCTGCTCCGAGGCGAAGTCGAAAGCGAGGTCCTTCAGGAGGGGATGGACATCGATGGCGGAAGGCAGGCGACTCGAGTCCGCCCCGGACTGCGACCGCTCCTCGATGACCTTCTCCACGTCGAATCTCTTCACGTCCACTCCCGACCAGGGATAGTGATACCGGACTCCGCGGTGGGCCAGGATGTCTCCTAGCGCCGAGAGGTAGGTCGTCTTCCCGGACCCGGAGAGGCCCACCACCGTGAAGAGGGCTGTCCGCGCTCCCTTCTCATCCGTCAGGACATGATCCCGCAGAAACTGGAAGACCGACCGAAGAGATTCCTCGGTCGAGGGCCGTTCCAGCATTCCCGCGGGGGCAAACCTGGACGGTGTCGGCGGGGGCGCCTCGGGAGGCGCGACGGGCACCAGCCTGCCGGAAGGGCTCACGCGAGTTGGGGGCTCCCTCGGCTTCGTGATCGATCTGGGGAGAGCGATCTCGAAATCGTCCCCATGTTGAGGCGGGGGTGCGGGAGGGGATTTTTGCGGCTCCTCATCCTCGATCGACTGGATCGGGACGTCAAGCTCCGTCTCCGTCGCCAGCACCTTCTCTCGAATGATCTGTGTCGCGTCCTTCTCCGAGACAACGCCCTTGAGAGGACGCCCCTGGGGCGCTGCCGCCGGCGGAGAGGTGGGCGGGGCGTCGTAGTAGTCGGCACATTTCTTGTTGCTGCATTTCTCCGCGTGCTCGTGATCCTGTCGAAGAATGCGCGAGACGACCCCGCATGTCGAGCAGGAGCCGATCTTGACCTCATGGTACTCGCACTCGGCGCTTCGGCAGACCTTGCCCTTGAAGTCGAATGCGATCGCCTTGCAGTGGAAACATGGCTCCATCCGCTTGAGAATGTAGGGGCAATCCCCCTTGGTGCAGACCATGATCTCGGGGATCTTGAGGAACGCTTTCTTGCCGCAGAAGAAGCAGTGCCCGATGACCTTGGCGTTCGACTTGCAGTTCCGGTTCACGCAGATCGATTGCCCGAAGATGGAAACCTCGGATGTCTTGCCACAGTGCTGGCAGTAGCTCCGCTTGACCCCCGTCATGTGGCAGCTGGAATTGGAACAGGACATCTGATCCGGATGGATCGAGAAGGAGTAGCGCCGGCAATAGCCGCATCGCAGAAATAGACCCCCGCTGGAACACTCGTCGTTGGAGCAGAAGGCGCGACCCTCCTTGAGGGAGAGAGGGGCTCCGCAGATCGTGCAGGGATTGTCCGCCACTATTCTCGCCCTCTCACGTAGCCCGAAAAATTCACGATGGCACGGGGTTCTGGCCGGGTCTCGACGTCGATCTCAGCGCCAACTCTTTCCATCGAGTTGGCTTTCAGCCGCGCCACTGACCTCGCCGCCGATCCCTCGCCCAGAATAGTCTGTCGAGCTGAATCACGGGTCATCCTGTGCGTATCTCCTTGGCCCAATGCCAGTTCAATGAATGCGACCCATTCCCTCATGAATCTTCCGGGCTAATCCTTGACGACGACCCTCATGCCGACGTTGTGGAACGCGCGAAGCGGATAGGCACTGTAACGGCGCGTGGTGATACCCGGCCCCCCCAAGACTTCTGGCGAACCCTTCAACACGAACAGGGAGCAGTCCATCTTCGTTATGGGCCGGTAGTCGAAGACTTCGGCATCGGTCTGGGGATCGTCCGCCAGCTTGCAGGTGGTATCCTGATACCGGCGGTACCCAGGGTCCTTGAACCGGCTGTAGCGGATCTCCCCATGATCGAGTCGATCGAGAGTCCACTGCCAGCCGAATCCCTCGAGCTGGTACAGCCGATCCCTTCTTTCGATCTTGCGGGACGTATCCTTGAGAAGGAGCTCGTATGCTTTTCGATCGTCGACGTAGAAGTTCTCCAGGTCCTCCCCCTCACGCCCGAAGAAGAAATGGAAATCATCTTTCCGATCCGTCTGCCAGGGGAAGAGGTGCTTGTGTCGGGGGTCGAGGAGGATCTTCTTTCCCGCCACGCGACCTTCCATCAGGGGCCAGGATGAGGCCCGTTCGAACTCCGCCTCGCTGGGCAGCGTCACGTTCAACCCGGTGAGCGTCGAGAGCCAGAGGGTGTAGGCCATCGCCTCGTAGAAGGTGATGCCGGTGACGGGGAGGTCTCCCCAGGGCACATGTCGCACGCCGCCGCCAACGAATCCACCCTTGCGTTTCCCATCCGGACTCGTCCAGCCTCGCGGATAGAGGACTCGGTGAAGGGGGATGGACGTCGACGCGGGATCTCGCTCCACCTCCTGGCGAATCCGATCCAGCAGGAGAATCGTCTCCACCCGGTGCTTTCCCGCGGCGAACCGCTGCTCTATCCGCGGATCGATTTGCTCCGCATATTTCTTCCTCAGCCGGCTCGTCAAGGCCTGGATGTCATCGATCACCTTCTGTGGAGCATCGTAATACCGGATCGCCTCTCTCTCGCTCTCGGTCAAGAGGGTGGATGGGTCCGCCTCGGGGGAGAGGACCGCGTTCTTCAGGCGGCTCTTGATCAGAGCGAAGAGTCGATGGATCACATCCCCGCGCCGAAGCTCCACGCGTTGACTCTCTCCTTTGGTCTTCCGCCTGAGGAAGAATCGGGTCTCCTTTTCCTTCGGAGGGCCAGCCAGGGCCCCCTCCTCGGAAGATCCGAGGAGCCGGATCGCTTCGTATCGGATCGATGAGATGTAGGCATCCGCGAAATTGGAGGCATCCCCGTAGAATTCCTCCACTTCTTCGACCGGTCCGCTCGGCGGACGGATCGAGTTCTTCACCCGATCGATCCGAAAGTTCAGGCCGTTCCAGATCTCGTCCCAGATCTCCGATTGATCGAAGATCCTCATCTCCTGTCCATCCGGACCTTTCGTCACATAGTGCAGGAAGCGCAAGTACTCGGCGTTCGACACCATGTGACGGCCGATGGAGAACTCGTCCAGATGCAACCAGTGGGGGGGGGTCAGGGCGAGAGCACCGCCGAGCCCAAGGCGATGTTTGCGGTCGAGCTCCTGCAGGCCCGGATCCACCATTTCCAGGTCAGCGCCGAAGAGAAAGACACACTCCGGAAAGGCGACCGTTTCCTTGCGCAGAGAATCGGCGGTAATCTCCTTGGTTCTGGGCAACCTCGAACCCTTTCGTCGCTTCGATCATTGGGGGCTTGGCCAAGGGAGCAAGTTCCGCTCCCGCCGGAGCCTCGCGGACGGCCGGTCGGCACCCGTTTCAAGCGGTCGCCCCCATGAGGAATACGGGCGGTGAACGGCGGATGATAGGGGCAATTTCTGAGAGGGTCAAGGAAAAGGGGAAATGGAAGAGGAGTCCCGCGATTACTCGCCCCGCTCCTCCTCCAGAGGCAAGCGGATCGAGGCGAATGACTCCCCGGACAGGAGAAATATCCACCCGTCCGAGGCCTTCCGGGCGAAGAGCAGGCCCTCCTCATTCGGGCTCCCGACGAGCAGGTGATGGCTCTCCTCATCGGTCTGGATCGTGGCCCGGTAAGCAGGAGGATCGAGCCCGAACCGGGAGAGGTCCTTCGAACTCTCGACATAGCCTTCATGCGCTAGCCGATCCATCGATGATACGAACCTGGAGATCACCGCCGGGTCCATCGATATCTCGGCAGGGGAGCTGACTTTCCAGGCCCCCCCGTCACGCTCGAGGACCACTCGATGGCCCCCGTCCTCGATCGTGATCGATTTCGCCTGCCTGATGGGGAGAGCCAAGGCCTTCCGGATCAGGTCGTCCTTCCCGAGGAAGACGCGATCCAGATTGGCCTTGAGGAAGAGCACCGGATATCGACCGTTCTCCACCTTGCCGTAGGTCTGCCGGTCACCCTTGTCGGCTCCGATCAAGAGACGGACCTTACGTCCGTCCTTCAACGTGGCCGTGGCGATCCAGCGAGGCGAATCCAGCCCGTAGTCGCTCAGGGGTCGAGACGGGTCGGCAACGTCGGCCACGGCAAGGGTTCCCAGCGAACTTACCACCTGGCCGACCTTGTTCACGTCTGTCGGAAATTCCATTCCGTCGAGCGTCCAGTCTTCTCCCGCTCCCCGGATCACGAGCCGGTCTTGCCCCTTCTCGATCTCGACGAGGACCAGGTCTTCCTGGGCATAGTGAAAGGCTTCCTTCTCGATCCAGTTCTCCGGCTGGAACGTCAACGTTCCAAGCAGGAACTCGTTGATCAGGTAGACCTCATCCCCGGGCACGGGTCGAACGTAAAAAGTGATGGCGTCCGGATCGATGTTCTTCCCGGGGGGCAGTCGCTTCGGATCGAACCCGCCGATTCGACCGGCGTAGAACTCGACCAGCGACTCGCCGGACCTGTCCCTTAGCGAGACGAACGTGCCTTGCTGCTTGTTGACAGCCATCTTGTCGAACTTGGCGGGAGACTTTCCGATGGCGAGGTCGTTTCTCCATCGCCACACGCGGCCGACGACCTCCTGGATCTTGGAAAAGTTCGCCGGATAGTCATACAGGCTGCTGACGACCCAACCTGCCGGCGTGCGCCGCACGTCCACCTCGCCATCTCCCCTGGTGATCCGGATGCCCCAGACCCGGGTGGGCTCGAATCCGGGGAAGAGGGGTCCGTACTCGACGTATTCTTTCGATCTCTCGGCGAACGGTTTTTCGATCGTCAGGGCGGCCCCTCCGAGGCCGAGGAAGACCAGGAGCAGCAGCAGATTTCTCCATGCAGAGCGGGACATTTTCGGTACCTCACGGGTGGCAGGACGGATGGCAGAGGCGGGCCCATCCGGGAGACCTGGCGGCGGACGCCTACGGTTTATCAGGGGGCGGGGAGGGAGGATCTTCCGATCCCTGTTCGCCATTTTCCGGCGTCGGAACCTTCGGGGCATCATCCACCGGAGTGGCCTCGGCCTTCTTCGCCGCTGCCTCGGCCGCAATTTCCTCTGGCGTCCTTTCTCTCAGGTCATCGGCCCTCTTCCGAACATAGGAGAGGGTCTCGTCGGTCAGGAGGACGACCCACTCGCCCCCCGCCTTCATCGCGTAATGAAGGCCATCCGGGTCCTGGCCGCCGACGATGAGGATGTGGGTCTCATCCTCCATTTCCGCGATCGCGCGGAAGGAAGGGACGCCAAGGCCGAACTTCGAGAGATCCTCACCCGCTTGCTCCACGTAGCGCTCGATCTTGATCTGACCGAGCCGACCCACGATCTGGGAGATGGCCCTGAG
>JAPUJT010000104.1 GCA_027296055.1 Planctomycetota bacterium
ACCCGCTCGGCCCCGTTGATGATGAACTCCCCGCCCCCGATCATCAGGGGAAGCTCGCCCAGATAGACCTCCTCCTCGATCGGCTCCTCCTTCTCGAGGCGAACCATGATCTTGAACGGAGCGCCATAGGTCAGCCGCAGCTTTCGACAATCGTCCGGCGTGTAGCGCGGACGTCCCAGGTCATAGGAAAGATAGACGAGGGACAGGGAGCCGTCATAGCTCTTGATGGGAAAGATTTCCTGGACGATGGATTCCAGTCCGTGGTTCTGCCGTTTGGCAGCCGGAACATCTCTCTGGAGGAAACGGCTATACGACTTGAACTGCAGATGGCGCAGATCCGGGATCTTCGCCACCTCGGTCACCTTCCCGTACGTCCTGACTTTCATCAAGTCTCCTAAAGTTCAGGATGACATTTGGCCGAGCCTCTATTTCAGAGAAACCGTGGCCCCTTGCTCTTCCAGCTTCGCCTTGACCTTTTCGGCCTCTTCCTTGGAAAGGCCCGTCTTGACCGGCTTCGGGGAATCATCCACGAGAGCCTTGGCTTCCTTCAGGCCCAGCGGGGTCAGTTCTCGGATCATCTTGATCACCTGGATCTTCCTGTCTCCGCCCTTCTCCAGGATGACGTCGAAGGAAGTCTGCTCCTCTTCCTCCTCGGCCCCACCGCCCGCGCCGGGAGCTGCAGCCGCGGCCATCATCGGCACGACGCCAAACTTGTCCTCCACCTCTTTGTTGAAGTCTGACAGCTCCAGGACCGCCATGGACCCGATCACCTCGAGCATCAGGCTCGACCGGTCTTCCTTAGAAAGACCTTGGATATCCCCAACCAGCTTGGTTACCGACTCGGACATTTCCTTCCCTCCTTGCCGCCTCCGGGCCCACCAATCCCCGGAACGATGCTTCTGTCTCTATTTCCAAATCTCCAGGTCAAATTGCCAGGGTCAATCCTACCGGTCAAATCGGTCTACCCTGCCTTTTCCTTCTTCTTCGCCAGGGCCGATATCAGCCCCGCAAAGCTGCGGATCGGTCCCCCCGCAGCGGCATGAAGCCGGCGAAGAGGACCCTGGAGCAGACTGTGGAAGATCGACCTCAACACCGGGAGGTCGGGGATCATCGCGAGCTGATCCACCTCCACCGGGGGGAGGACCCGCCCGTCGAAGAGCCCCGCCCGAACGGGTAGGAGCTTCTTCTTCTTCCTCCAGGGGATGAGAACCTTGGCCACGGCGAGCGTTCCATCTTCTCCGTGGATCACCGCCGTCGGACCCTGCAGGCTGTCCCCGATCACGGCGTGCCCCATATCCTCGAAAACCTTCCGGGCGAGAGAGTTCTTGACCACGATCATCCGCATTCCCTTGCCGCGAAGCTCGGAGCGAAACTCCTCCGCGTTCTGACCGTCGAGACCGGTGGTGTCCACCAGGATGCAGCCCTCCATGCCAGCGAGCTGTTCCTTCAGTTCCTTGATGATCAGTTGTTTTACGACCTTGGCCATGCCTTCGCCCTACATCGTCACTTGAATCGAGGGGCCCATCGTCGTGGAGATGAACACGCGCTTCAGAAAGACCCCCTTGCTGGATGCCGGCTTCTGCGAGGAGATGTGCGAGATGAAGGCACCGATGTTTGCCTTGAGAGATTCATCCGGGAACGAGCGCTTCCCCATCGGGGCGTGCACTATTCCGCCCGCGTCGGTTCGATACTCGATCTTCCCCGCTCGGAACTCTCCGACGACACTCGCTACCTGCGTCGTGACCGTCCCCGACTTGGGAGACGGCATCTTGCCCTGGGGACCCAGTATCCGTCCCAGCTTTCCAACATGACGCATCATCTCCGGGACGCAGATGGCGACATCGAAGTCGAGCCAACCCCCCTCGATCTTCTTGCAGAGATCCTGCCCCCCCACCTCGATCGCCCCGGCGGTCTTCGCCTCATCCGCCTGAGCCCCCTCGGCGAATACGATGACTCGCTTCTCCTTGCCGATCCCGTGGGGGAGGGCGAAAGACCCTCGGAGTTGCTGATCCGACTTCTTGGGGTCGATTCCGAGACAAGCGGCCACCTCGACGGTCTCATCGAACTTGGCGGGCTTGAGCTGTTTCAGCAGGACGACCGCTTCGTCGAGAGCCACTGGCGGGGTCTTCCCCTTCTTCTCCTTGGCCGCCTGGTATCTCTTGCTTCGGCTCTTCACTTGATCCGCCTATTCACTTGCCTGTTCACTTGATTGTGCGCCCGTTTCCACCGTGACGCCCATGCTCCTGGCGGTGCCTTCAATAATTCGCATCGCCGCTTCGATGCTCCCCGCGTTCAGGTCCTCTTCCTTCAATTTCGCAATCTCACGCACCTGGTCGCGAGTCACGGTTCCGACCTTCTCCTTGTGAGGCACTCCCGATCCCTTGGCGATCCCTGCGGCCTGCTTGAGCAGAACCGCCGCGGGGGGCGATTTCGTGATGAACGTGAAGGTGCGATCCGCATAGACCGTCACCTCGACCGGAATCGTCGTTCCCGACGACGCCTTCGTTCGCTCGTTGAACTGCGAGACGAAGGCCCCGATGTTCACGCCGTGCTGTCCAAGGGCGGGGCCCACCGGCGGCGCCGGCGTGGCCTGGCCTCCGGTGACCTGCAGCTTTATCTTGGTGAGGATCGCCTTCGCCATGAAACTAAATCGCCTCCAGCTTCCAGTATTCGATCTCGACCGGTGTGGCCCGTCCGAAGATCGTGACGGTCACCTTCACGATACCCTTGTCGGGCAGGACGTCGTCGACCACTCCGTTGAAGTTCTGAAAGGTCCCTTCCCGGATCTTGACGCCGTCGCCCTTGTTGAAACTGATCTTGAGCTGAGGGGCCTCCTCGACCGATTCGGCCTCCTTCAACATCCGGTCCACTTCCTGCTGCGTCATCGGCATCGGTTTCGAGTGAGAGCCGACGAAATCTCCGATACCGGTCGTGTCCTTGATCAGATACCAGACGTCCTCTCGTATCCGCCCATCCGGCTCCGTCTCCATCTCGACCATCAGGTAGCCCGGGTATTTCTTTCGCTCCAGGACCTTCTTGTCGCCCCCCTTCATCTCGGAGACCTTCTCGATCGGAACCATGACCTCCGAGATGACATTCTCCATGCTCCGGCTGGCGATCCTCTTGATCAGGGCCCTGCGTACGGATTCCTCCCGGCCGCTTTGAACCCGAAGAACATACCAACGTTGCGCCATGACTACTTCCCAAAGATGAGGTCTACCAGAGCCCCCCAACCGTCACGAATCCTCGCGAGCACGACATCGATCACGGCGATGTAGAGTCCGAGAAGAGAAACCACCACGATGACGACGATCGATGAGCCGACGACCTCTTTTCTCGTGGGCCAGGAGACCTTCTTGAGCTCGGCTTCCGTGTCCATCAGGAAGTCGGCGATCCTGGGCCGATTCGAGAGAACGTAGATCCCCACGGCCAGGATCACGAGCGACCCCGTGCTGATCAACAGGGCCAAGTTGAGCTCGATGTCAGTGCCGAGCACTCCCTCCAGAAGTTCCGGCACCTTTCGAAAAAACCTGTACCCCCCCAACCAGAGGAAGAGGCGATAGCATCCGAAGGCGCCGATGAGCCCGACGGTCAGGGCTGCGATGCCACGGGAGAGTTTCCCCTGGCCATGCTTGTAGAATCGCAGTGCCATCGTCTTCCCCGCCCCACGGAGTCGGCGCCGCAACAGGTGGGCGACGCGCCTCCAGTTCCCCGGGAGGACCGGTCGGGGAGGGGGCTATTTCTTCCTCTCCTTGTGGGCTGTGTGCCGCCTGCAGACCTTGCAGTATTTCTTCAGCGCAAGCTTCGGCGAATCCTTCATGCGGCGCGGCGTCCGATAATTCCGGGCAGCGCACTCGGTGCACTCCAGAGTGAGGTACTCGCGAGCTCCGCCCTTCTTCTTCGCCAAGACCACCCCTCCCACGCGTGTCCGGTCCCGAACTTGCTATTTCTAGCTATTCGATGACCTTGGTCACGACTCCGGCGCCCACGGTCCGTCCACCCTCGCGGATGGCAAATCGAAGACCTTCCTCCATCGCGATCGGCGTGATCAGCTGACTGTCCAGTTTTACGTTGTCGCCGGGCATCACCATCTCGACCCCTTCGGTCAGCTGGGCTGTCCCGGTGACATCGGTCGTTCTGAAGTAGAACTGCGGACGGTAGCCGTTGAAAAACGGCGTGTGGCGGCCGCCCTCTTCCTTGCTCAGCACATAGACCTCGGATTCGAACTTGGTGTGAGGCGTGATGCTGCCCGGCTTCGCCAGGACCATCCCACGCTCCAGGTCGTCCTTCTCCACGCCTCGGAGGAGGATGCCGATGTTGTCACCGGCCTGTCCCTCATCCAGCGTCTTGTTGAACATCTCGACGCCGGTGCACACCGTCTTGCGTGTCTCCTTGTCCAGACCGACGATCTCGACGTTGTCCCCCACCTTTACGAGCCCTCGCTCGATACGGCCCGTCCCGACGGTGCCCCGACCCTTGATGCTGAAGACGTCCTCGATAGGCATCAGGAACGGCTTGTCGAGAACCCTCTCCGGAGTCGGTATGTAGCTGTCGACCTTCTCCATCAGCTCGAAGATACACTTGCAGTCCGCGCAATCCTTCTTGCCGCAACCGCACTTCATCGCCTTGAGAGCCGAACCCTTCACGATCGGGATCTCCTCGCCGGGATACTCGTACTTCGACAGGAGCTCCTGGAGTTCCAGCTCGACGAGCTCGATCAGCTCCTCCTCGTCGACCAGGTCGACCTTGTTGAGGAAGACGACGATCGCCGGTACGCCCACCTGCCTGGCGAGGAGGATGTGCTCCCTCGTCTGGGGCATGGGGCCGTCGTCGGCCCCGACGACCAGAATCGCGCCGTCCATCTGGGCAGCTCCAGTGATCATGTTCTTGATGTAGTCCGCGTGGCCCGGACAATCGACGTGGGCGTAGTGTCGATTATCCGTCTCGTACTCGACGTGAGCCGTCGCGATGGTGATTCCCCGCGCCCACTCCTCCGGCGCCTTGTCGATGGAATCGAAGGTCCTCGCCTTCGCCTTCCCCTGCGTGGCGAGCACGAGCGTGATGGCGCTGGTCAGGGTCGTCTTGCCATGATCGACGTGTCCAATGGTACCGACGTTTATGTGGGGTTTGGTTCGCTGGAACTTCTCCTTCGCCATGGCTTATTGCTCCTTGATTCCTCTGGGATCCCTTCGGCCGATCCCCAGGCCGTACGCCGACTCGATAATTCTATTTGCTGGAGCTGCTGACGGGATTCGAACCCGTGACCTCTTCCTTACCAAGGAAGTGCTCTACCGACTGAGCTACAGCAGCGAGCGCATCCTCAGAAATTCTCTCTGGAGCGGCTGATGGGAATCGAACCCACATGGCCGGCTTGGAAGGCCGGGGCTCTACCATTGAGCTACAGCCGCCTCGCGGTACGGCGTACGAACCCAGATTCGACCATCCTCTGTGCTTCCCACGCCGTGCGAATGACTTGTAGTGATTCGAGCAGCCTTTTCGAGCAGCCTGGGAGGCATGGGGAGAGGAGGATTCGAACCTCCGAAGGCGTACGCCAGCAGATTTACAGTCTGCCCCCTTTGGCCACTCGGGAATCTCCCAGGAGAATAACGCTCCCCCGGGCCTCCGTGTGCCGCCTTCCTCGTACGTAAATCGATGAAAGCTAGCGGAGGGAATCGAACCCACAACCTGCGGTTTACAAAACCGCTGCTCTGCCGTTGAGCTACGCTAGCCCAGGAAGCGGACCGGACAGGAAAACAAACCAGAACTCATGTCCGGACGCGTGCGTTACGGTTGGTACCGGTTACGGAATCACGACCCGCCGCCCCTGCTCCGCCGACCACCTCAAAGGTCAAGTATATTATCATGCAGCCTGTCCATGGCAAGAAAAAAGTTTGTTGCCGTGAACAGTTTACAGCAAATTGGGGACCGCCCCATCCTCCGGTCTCTCACGGTTTTGGGTTGCCCGGGGGCAGACGGATCGGGCCCTGTGAACACCTCAGCGAGGCCCGGATCGGCCCCCATCGGCCAGCCGGCGCCAGGTGCTGCCTCCAGGGCCGTCCCTCACCTCCAACCCCTTTTCCCGCAAGAGGTTGCGCAGCCGGTCGGCCTCATCGAAGTCCTTCCTCCTCCTCGCAGCCTCCCGCTGCTCGAGAAGGTCCGCCTGTTCCTTCGTCAGGACGGCCTGTTCCGTTGCCCCCAGGATGCCCAGGACGGAGTCGGTCCGGGAGAGGAAGGCTTCCACGCGAGGGGCATCGGCAGAGGAGAATCCGACCCGATTTGCATCGGATACGAACGTGTGCAGAGCCGCTATCGCCCGGGCGGAGTTCAGGTCGTCATCGAGGGCCTCGTCAAAGGCCTTCTCGCCCTTCTTCAGTATGGGGTCGAGAGCTTCGTTCGGTTTGTCGCCGCGGGCCTCCCGGACCCTCAGCCGGAAATCTTCCAGCCCCTCCAGGGCAGCGACCGCCTGCTCCATGCCCTTCCACGTGAAATTGAACGGCTGGCGGTAGTGGGCCTGCAGGTAGGCGTAACGTACATGACGGCCCTCGTATCCTTTTTGAAAGATGTCGTCGAGGATGGTGAAGTTCCCTTTCGATTTCGACATCTTCTCCCCCTCCACGAGGAGCATCTCGTTGTGGATCCACGTCCGGACGAACGGCTGGCCCGTAGCGCCTTCCGACTGGGCGATCTCGTTCTCGTGATGCGGAAATATCAGGTCCACCCCGCCGGCATGGATGTCGAACGTCTCCCCGAGGTACTGCATGCTCATCGCCGAGCACTCGATGTGCCAGCCCGGTCGGCCGCGGCCCAAGGCTGTCTCCCAGACGACCGGCCCATCCGCCTCGGTCCATCCCTTCCATAAGGCGAAGTCTCGCGCCTCTTCCTTCTCGTACTGATCGGAATCGACTCGACCGGTCGATTGGAGCTGATCGAGGCTCATCCCCGACAGCTTACCGTAGTCGGCAAACTTCGAGACGGAGAAATACGTGGACCCGTTCGCCTCGTAGGTGAGCCCCTTTTCCTCCAGTCTCTTGATCAAGGTGATCATCGCGTCGACGTGCTTTGTCGCCCGCGGGTTCTCGTGAGCGCGCAGAATCTTCATCCGATCCATATCGGCGAAGAAGAGGTCGGTGTACTTGGCCGTGTACTCCTCCAGGGAGAGATTCTCCCGTGAGAGCCCCTGGATGATCCGGTCATCCACGTCCGTGAGGTTGAGGACATGTCGGACCTTGTAGCCACGAAGCTCGAGAGTCCTGCGCAGCAGATCGAACGTGAGAAAGGCCCGCATGTTCCCGATATGCGCCACGTCATAGACCGTCGGGCCGCACGTGTAGAGCCCCGCCTCCCCCTGTCGGATCGGGCGGAACTCCTCCTTCCTTCGGCTGGCCGTGTTGTAGAGGTGAAGTGTCATGTTGCCTTGCCTCGCAGGGTTTCTGTCAGGAGGACGGCGACCTCAGCGGCGATGGCCTCTCCCCGCCCCACCTCTCCGATCCCTTCTCCCGTCTTGGCCTTGAGCCCCACGCGCTCGACGTCCACTCCGAGCAATCCGGCGATGGAGGAACGAATTGCATCGCGGTACGGCTTGATCTTCGGAACCTCGGCGTGGACGATCGCGTCCACGTTCTCCACCTCGAAGCCCCGATCAACCACCTGTCGGAGGGCGTCCTCCACAATTCGCTGGCTGTCCATCCCCGCCGTCTTCGGATCGGTGTCGGGAAACGCATCGCCGATATCGCCAAGGCCCGCCGCGCCGAGGAGGGCGTCGGCGAGGGCGTGAAGGAGGACATCCCCGTCGGAGTGGCCTTCCGGACCCCGCGGGAAGGGTATCGCCACCGCTCCGATCCTCAGCGGGATGCCATCCCGCATCCGATGGAGGTCATATCCGATGCCGATTCGCAAAGTCCCTCCCTTTCGTTCTCGACCGACTCTCCATTATAGGACCATGATTCCGTCCTTCCAGGTACGATAGGGGTCCCTTGCGGGCTCCGCTACACGAAGATAGTCTGAAAGCGCTCGCGAAAAGTTCATGAGGAGGCCACGTGATTCGCTCCACCACGATACTGAGCGTGCGGCATGCCGGCTCCGTCGCCATCGGCGGTGATGGACAGGTGACCCTGGGCGACGTCATGGTGAAGCAGGGGGCGAGAAAGGTCCGCAGGCTCCACGGCGGAAAGGTCCTTGCGGGAATCACCGGCGGGGCGGCGGACGCCTTCAGCCTGCTGGAACGATTGGAGAAGAATCTCGACAAATACGACGGAAACCTTCTCCGGAGCGCCACCGAGCTGGCGCGCGATTGGCGGACCGACCGGGTGCTCCGGAAGCTCGAATCGCTCCTCGCCGTGGTGGATTCGGAGCGCTCACTCCTGCTCTCGGGAAACGGAGACCTGATCGAGCCCGACGACGGCGTGCTCGGGATAGGGTCCGGGGGGGCCCATGCCGTCGCCGCGGCCCGGGCGCTGCTCGGACATTCGACCCTGTCCGCGCAAGAGATCGTCTCGGAGGGTCTGAGCATCGCGAGTGGCATCTGCATCTACACCAACTCCGACATCCTCGTCGAGGTACTGGGTGATGGAGACGGGGACAAGGCATGATCGGGATGACAGGATCGACACCCGAGATGAAGGCGCTCACCCCCAGGAAGATCGTCGAGGAGCTTGACCGCCACATCGTCGGCCAGAAGGCGGCGAAGCGCGCCGTGGCCATTGCCCTCCGCAACCGTTGGCGCCGGCAGCAGCTCCCTCCGGAGATCCGGGCCGATGTCACTCCCAAGAACATCATCATGATCGGACCCACCGGTGTGGGGAAGACCGAGATAGGTCGGCGACTGGCCCAGCTCGTGCGGGCGCCCTTTCTGAAGGTGGAGGCGTCCAAGTTTACCGAGGTCGGATACGTTGGCCGCGACGTCGAGTCGATCATCCGGGACCTCGCGGACGTCTCCTTCAACCTGGTAAGGGAGGAGCGGATGCGCGACGTCGAGCCACGGGCCCGGGACCTGGCCGAGGCCCGCATCCTGGATCTGCTCCTTCCGAACGAGCCTGAGGGCGCCGGCGAGGAGGCCGGCGAGCAGCGCCAACGAAGTCGCGAGAGAATGAAGGAGTGGCTCCGTGAGGGAAAGATGGAGGACAAGGAGGTGGAAGTCGATGTACTCGGTCGAACGCCGCCGATGCTCGATATCTTCTCCTCGTCCGGAATCGAGCAGATGGGAGTCGACTTCCAGAACATGTTCGAGAAACTGATGCCCCAGAAGTCGCAACGCCGACGGCTAACGGTGAAGGAGGCCCGGCGGGTCCTGACCTCCGACGAGGCGGAGAAGCTGATCGACAGGGAGAAGCTCCAGCGAGACGCGATACAGCGCGCCGAGGAGTCGGGGATCGTCTTTCTGGATGAGATCGACAAGGTGGTGGGGGGAAGCTCCTCCCACGGTCCCGATGTTTCCCGCGAGGGAGTTCAGAGGGACCTTCTCCCGATCGTCGAGGGCTCCACCGTCGCCACTCGGTTCGGGATGGTGAGAACCGACCCGATCCTCTTCATCGCCGCGGGGGCATTCCATTCGGCCAAGCCCTCCGATCTGATCCCGGAGCTGCAAGGACGCTTCCCCATCCGGGTGGAGCTCCAGTCCCTCTCCCAGGAGGACTTTGTCCGTGTACTTTCCGAGCCCGAGGGCGCCCTCACCAAGCAGTATGCCGCACTGCTGAAGGCGGAAGGCACCCAGTTGGAGTTCGGCCGAGACGCGCTCGAGGAGATCTCACGCATCGCCGCCGAGGTGAACCGATCCCAGCAGAACATAGGTGCGCGGCGTCTGCACACCGTCCTCGAGCGGCTCCTGGAAGATCTCCTGTTCGACCCACCGGCCGGGAGCGTGGCGATCGACGCAGCCTACGTTCGAGACAAGCTGAAGGGAGTCTCTCAGGACGAGGACCTGCAGAAGTACGTCCTGTAGGAATGTGCTGTCCGATCCAGGCGGACGCCGCCTAGAACTTCTTCTCGAAGTCCTCGATCAGGGGCTGGAGATCCAGGGACTCGGCCCCGATCTGGCTGGCGATCCGATCCGCTCCCCCTTCCTGGCCTTCCGCCCAGAGGCGGATGAGAAACTGCCCCGCCCGAGGGTTACGGAACCAATCCTCCTCGAAGTAATGGACCAGATGACGATGCAGCATCGCCTCGAGGATCCATCCCCGCAAGTGGCGCGCCGAATACAAGTGTGGGGAAATGTTGAACAGATAGAAGGCTCTGGGAACCATGCAGAGACAGGCCTCGGAGAGCCGCACCCTGTACTCGTCGGCGAGAGACGTCGAGACCCCCTCGCGGTAGAGTCGCAGCTCGAACTGATACTGCGCGGCTGCTCGTCGCAGCCGATAGAGCCTGTGGGCAGAGGCAAACTGGACGAAGGGCACGGGCTCGTCCATCCCCGCGAACCGCTTCAGCCACCTGGGCTCCAGTGCCAGGCGCTCCATCAGGAAGCCGAAGGCCTCGGTCACCGAATTGTCTCCCAGCAGGCGTCCCTCGAATCCGACCCGCTCGCTCGTGTAGGCGTAGTGCAGGGAGTGCCCCAGCTCATGGAGCCATGCCCTGATGTGCGCATGTCCTCGCCGGGGAGCGGCCGTGAGGATTATCTGGTCCGGGACGCGAACACGCGAGAAAAAGGGCCTGGACTGCTTGCCGGGCCGGTCCTCGAGATCGAATTCGATCCTTCCGGCAGCCTGCAGATCGATCTGGATCGCGCGTGTGAAATTCGAGAGAGCGGTGAGTAGCTGCCCCTCGGAGAGAAGAGAGTCGAATTCCTCCCCGCGAAATGCGCGCCGAAGATCGTGATGTTCCGCGTCCGCCGGGTCCATTCCGAGGCGTGATTTCATCAGCCAGGAGAAGACCTCCCGGTAGAGGTCCTGAGTCCTGGCGAGGAATTCGCCTATCTGGCCTTCCAGAGCGGCAAGATCGAATCCGCTCTCCGTCTCCAGCAGCGCTCCGTATCCCTTGCGGCCCATCTCCCGGCTCTTCTCATCCAGACGCGCGAGGCGGTGCTGGAGGATCGGCTCCCATTCCGCCACCTTGTTCGCTCGCGCCAGAGCGATGAGGGCTCGCTTTCGTCGGTCGCCCTCCGCATCGATGCGTCGAGAGGAATCCAGGAAGGGGATATCTTCTCCGGAGACCCGGAGTCGGGCCTTCCGCATCTCGGCCATCAGGCGTTCGGTCGAGGGGCGCGCCTCTTCATCGAGGTGGAGGAACAGGAGGGCCCGGCGCAGCTCATCGCTGACGCCTGCCTCTTCGGTACCCGATTCCTCGGCGACCATCTCCAGGATCGCCGGGTCCATGAGGGAGTTATGCCTCCGGATCACGCTGTCGACAGCGCCCGCCTCTCCCAGACCGGCGCCGGCGCGGTAGCGAGCGAGCGCCATCTCCTCCATGAAACGCTCGACCAGGTCGCGCAGATCGTCCAGGTTCGACTTCACTTCCATCTCACTCCCGTCAAGCGGGCTTCGCCCCTGTCGAGGCGGCGAGCCTTCCCGGGATCCCCTGTTCCCCGATCTCCTCCTCGCGCCCCGACTCCATGTCCTTGAGACGAATGACGCCGCGCGAGATCTCGCCGGGACCGATCACCGCCACCCAGCGAACGCCGATCCTGTGGGCCTGGCGCATCTGGGCCTTCACACTCTTGCCCTCGTAGTCGACGTCGGTCCGGATCCCCTGCAGGCGAAGTCGATCCACGAGCAGGTAGGCTTCGTCCCTGACCGACGCCTCCACCACGACGACGAACAGATCGAGGACAGGCTCCGAAGAGTCCTCCGCGCCACCCCTCGCCAGGATCGCATCGATCGCGCGATCCGCGCCGAGAGCGAAACCTACCCCTCCCACGTCGGGCCCGCCGAGCTGAACGATGAGAGGATCGTACCTCCCCCCCCCGCCGAGAGCATTCTGGGACCCTCCGAGCTCCGGATCATCGATCTCCCAGACGGTGCGACAGTAGTAGTCCAGCCCGCGGACGATTCGAGCGTCGTGCTCGAAGGGGATCTGCATCGCCGTGAGGGCGCCCCGGAGCGCGTCGAAATGTCTCCGGCAATCGTCACAGAGAAGGGTCGTCAGGTCGGTCAAGCCATCGACGATGCTCCGACACCCCTCCTCCTTGCAGTCGAGGATCCGGAAGACGTTGCGATCGTATCTCTCACGGCACTTCTTGCAGAGCTCATCGAGTCGCCCGCCCAGCTCTTTGCGGAGCTGGTCTCTCATGGCCGGCCGGCACTGCTCGTCTCCGAGGGAGTTGATCCGGAGATTGATCCCGGTGATCTCCAGATCTGCGAAAAACTGCTGGGCGAGACGGATCGTCTCCGCATCCAGCCAGGCCTCCTTCGATCCGATCGCCTCCACCCCGAGCTGAGAATGTTGCCTCCATCGATGGGCCTGGGGCCTCTCATGACGGAAGAGCGGCCCCATGTAAAAGAACTTCTGGAATGGACGGGTCTTGTGCAGATTATGCTGCAGGTAGGCGCGGACGACAGGAGCGGTGGCCTCGGGCCGGAGTGTCAGGCTCGGCCCCTTTCCCATTTCGAGGGTGTACATCTCCTTCTCTACGATGTCCGTCGTCTCGCCAAGCCCGCGACGAAACAAGCGAGTATCCTCGAAGATCGGGGTCCGGATCTCCCGGTATCCCCATCGCTGGAACATCTCGCGGCCCTTCTCCTCGATCCGGCGCCATAGGCCCATCTCGGAGGGGAGTATGTCTCGAGTGCCAGGCAGGGCCTTGAGGTTCATCGTCTGGGCGCTCCTTCGTTCGCCAAGTCCTTGCGGGAAAAGTATAAGCGCCAATCATGAGGGTTCAAGCGAGCGCCCCTTTTTGCCTTGACACTCCAGGGGGTCGTGGCTACTATTTTCCGGCGACTCCAGAATCTCGGGAATAGGAGGAATCGATGCGGAAGCGTTTGGCCTTGGCGATGGCTAGCTGGGTTTTGATTTCCATGAGTGGCTGCATCTGGCCCCTCAACTGGAGCGTTGCCCACAACAAGCGGCACTTCCGGCGCATCTGGATCCAGTGGAAAGAGCTGGAGACCGATATCGATGCAGTGATCTTCGGTCTCGAGCGCTATCCGGCGGACGAGTAGACGACGGAAGACCATCTGCCCTCATGCGTCCCTATCCCTCAGGGGTAAGTGCCTCCTGAGCATCCCTGGCGAGTGGGAGGGGAAAGTTCTCCTGTGACGCTGCCAGCCAGCGTATTTCCGGGAACTTTCTGAACCATGTCATTTGATGGCGCGCGAGTTTGCGCGTCTGCTGCTGCATCTGGACGATCGCTTCTGCCTGCGTGCTCTCACCGTCTAGCTGGCGTCCCACTTCCTTGATCCCCACCGCTTGACGCGCCGGTTTCGCCATCGGAACCTTCGACTGGCGTAGACGCGTCACCTCTTCCACAAGTCCCCGTTCGAACATGCTCAGGACCCTCCGCTCTATCCGATCATGAAGCGCTCCCCTCTCCCAGAGGATCCCCGCCATCCGTATATCGTAAGGAGAATCCTGCTTGCCCATCTCCTGCAACCTCGAGAGGGGCTGACCGGTCTCCGCGTGGACCTCCAGGGCTCGGATCACGCGCCGCAAATCGTTCGGATGCGTCCGCCGCGCCGTCACCGGATCGATCTCCTCGAGCCGGCGATGGAGGACCTCCGGTCCCGCCTTCCTCGCCTCCTCCTTCCATTTGTCCCGAAGGTCCCAGCGGGCGGAAGGGCCGTCGAAGATGCCCGCCATGAGCGAGTGTAGATAGAGGGGCGTGCCCACCACGAGGAGCGGCAGACGCCCCCTCTCCAGGATCGACCGTATCGCCTTCTCGCAGAGCGGTATCCAGTCCGCGACGCTGAACGATTCCCACGGATCGACGATGTCGATCAGGTGGTGAGGGACCTCCTCCCGGGCCGCCCGGGGAGGCTTGGCCGTGCACGTGTCCATCCCCCGAAAGATCTTCATCGAATCGACCGAGATGATCTCCGCCCCCAACCGCGGGGCGATCCGGCGGGCAATCTCGCCCTTTCCGCTGGCCGTGGGGCCCACCAGGGCGAACAGGGTTGACGTCGATCTGGCCATGTCAGAAGTTGAAGGACATCCCTCACTCGGATATCCTAATCCTGCCGGGGGCGCCAGGGGCTCTCGACCTCGGCGAGCCGTGGGGATTCATCCGCCGAACTTACGGGAGAGCTAGATGATATTCGCACTCAGCCTTACCATCCTGGCCGCATCGTTCCTTATCCTACCGGCCCCGACTCTACCCCCCCCGCAGAATAAAACGGAAACGGGGTACGCCATCAAGGCGAAGGCCAAGGGTCTACCGTGGAATCGGACCGAAGGGACCGAGTCGATGGAGTTGAGCGTCTCATCCCAGGCCGTTCGTGTCGTCTCGGAGGACTCGGGGGACGGGGTCATCACCCATTTTGCTCGCAAGGTCGTCCAGACGATTGATTCGAAGGCGAAGGCGTACGACGAGGACCCCCTCAGCATCCTCTCCGATCTCGGCAAGGACCGCAAAAAGGCCCGGGATAAGTTGCGAAGGCAGATCCTTCTCAAGTCTGATACCGACGAAGACGCGGACCGATACCTCGAGAAGTATGGACTCCGGCGCGATGGGACGACACTGATCAATATGAAGAAGGTCGGAGAGCCCGAGACCATCGGGGGGGAGACTTGCGACCAGTACCGCATCCTGGAGAATGGCGTGCCGGTCCTGAGCATCTGGTCAGCTCCTGATCTACCGAGGCCGGAGGCGCTGATTCGCCTCTTCTCCGGCACCGGTATCTTCCAGAGGCTGATAGCGGAACGGTTCGAGACGATCCCCGGCTTCCCGATGCGGATCGAGATCGACATGGATTTCGGCCTCGCCGAGGCGCGGATTTTCTTCGAGATCGAATCGATGGAGAAGAAGGCCGCCAGCGCACTCGTCCTGGCCCCCCCGGTGGACTTCGTGAAGCGTGTGCAGCCTTTGGCCACCATCCACTATTGCCCCATCTGCAAGGTGGAAGTGAAGCCCACCAGCAAGCACCAGCTGTTCGTTCCCAATCTCGGGCGGTGCTACTACGACACAGCGGAGCACAGGAAGGCCCATATAAAGCAGCTATGAGTCCTGCCCCTATCTTTGCGGCAGCATCAGGCCTTCCGCCCCTTCCGGGGACCCGAGGCGAAGAAGGTGGTGCGGATGTCCCTGAGCGTGTAGCCGCTCTTTACGAGTTCACGAATGAGGCGCAGTCGACGGACAACTCCCGGTTCGTACAGGCGATGGCCACCCGGAGTGCGTCGCGCGGGCTCGATGAGGCCGAGAAGGGTATACTCATGAACAACCTGGCGGGAAACCCCCGCCTGTTGGGCAACGTCGCCACTCTTGAGCAAGCCCGGCATCTTCTGACCCTTTCGGCCCCTCGGGCCCCTTTGGATAGTTGCTTGATTCAGGGCAAGACTCATCTATAATGATTCGGTCAGCTTTTCTATCGGTTAGCGATGGGAATCGGACATAATAAAGAATTACTCAAGAGTCTTCAAAGGGCGGCCAGCGATTTTGAGATCGGCCTGTTCGAGGGTGTGATCGCTCGTGAGCCCGATCACCTAGAAGCCCTGATTAACCTCGGAAACAATTACACGGCGCGCGGCCTCATCACCAAGGGCCTCGCTGTTGATGTCCGATTGACCAGCCTATGTCCCGAAGATCCTCACGTCCACTACAACCTCGCCTGCAGCTATTCACTCCTCCATTGTGCCGATGAGGCGATGGAGGCGCTGGAGAGGGCCTTCGCCCTGGGGTATCGAGACTTCGAATTCCTCAAGAAGGACCGGGACCTCGATCCGATCCGCGGAGACGCGCGCTTCAACAGGCTCGTCGAGCGGTTTGCCAAGGTGTAGGGCCTCCGCTCCGCCCACGCCCATTCCATCTTCCGTCCCCCGCTCAAGAGGGTAATCCATGGCCATGACTCGGGAAGGCGGGCGCAGGCCCGACCAGGTTCGATCGATCGATATTGTCCGTCCCTTCGCCGGCTATTCCGCCGGCTCCGTCCTCCTCTCTGCTGAGAAGACCCGGATCATCTGCACGGCATCGATCGACGAGAACGTCCCCCCGTTCATGACGAACAGCGGCAAGGGATGGGTGACGGCGGAGTACAACATGCTTCCCGGGTCCACGATTGGTCGGCGCTCCCGCGACGAGCGACGTGGCCGCGTGGATGGGCGCACCCTCGAAATCCAGCGGATGATCGGCCGCAGCATGCGCGCGGCGATGGATCTGAAACGTCTCGGCGAGCGGACGATCTGGATCGACTGCGACGTGGTGCAGGCAGATGGGGGGACCCGAACGATGGCGATCACCGGGGCCTACATCGCCGTTGCGGATGCCCTCTCCTCTCTCGTCGGACAGGGCCTCATCGAGACGGCCTCCATTCTCACTCCCGTCGCAGCGGTGAGCGCCGGACTGATCGAAGGCATCCCCCTGCTCGATCTCACGTACCAGGAGGATTCCCGGGCTCAAGTGGATCTGAACGTGGTGATGACCGAGAAGGGGGAGTTCGTCGAGATCCAGGGGGCCGCCGAGAAGGCCCCGTTCGGGACGGAGACTCTGGACGCGCTCCTGGAACTGGCGCGCAAAGGGATCCGGGACCTTCTCGAGGTCCAGGCTCGCACGCTCCAGAAGGAGTGAGGGTGAGGTTTCAAACCCTGCTGATCGGAACGAGCAACGCCGGAAAGGTGGTCGAGATGCGTCACGCTCTCGACGGCCTCCCCGTCGAGCTCTCCTCTCTCGAGGACTATCCGTCCGTCCGCATTCCCTCTGAAGACGGTGAGAGCTACGCCGACATCGCCAGGGAAAAGGCCACCGATCTGGCTCGCCAGACGGGCCAAGCCGTCCTGGCAGACGACTCGGGTCTGGAGGTGGCGGCCCTGGATGGGGCGCCCGGCATCCGCTCCGCGAGGTACGCGGGAGAGGGGGCCAGTGACCGTGACCGTATCGATCACATTCTCCGGGAGCTGTCTGGGCGTGGTGTGGGGAGTTCCCCTGCCCTGTTTCGCTGCTGCGTCGCTCTGGCGGTGCCTGGGGAGGTCCTGTTCGTGGTCGAGGGTGAATGCCACGGGGAGATCGCCCCGCCAGCGAGGGGTGATTCGGGATTCGGATACGATCCGATCTTCACCCCGGCCGGATATTCCGAGACGTTCGGCGAGCTCCCTGCCGGGGTCAAGCGGAAGATCAGTCACCGGGCCCGGGCGCTCCGGGAGGTCCGGGAGCGCTTGAACCGTCTGCTCGGAGATTGACCCATGGCTCGAAAGCGCCGGGACGATGGGACAGGCCGAAGAGGCGCACGGTGGGTCCGGGAGAACCTCGAAGCCGTCGTGGGAGCGGTGGCGGTGGCCCTCCTCGTCCGCACTTTCGCGGCCGAACCGTATTCGATCACGACCGGCTCGATGGCCCCCACGATGTTGGGCACGCACCTGGAGACGAAGTGCCCCAGCTGCTCCGCACCGCTGGCCTCCGCTCCCGCCTATGACCCCTCGAGGATGGCAGGCCAGGAGACCTGCTCCACCTGCGCCATCGTGGGCCAGGCGGGGACCGAGTGTGTCGCCTGCGGTCGACTCCTCGCATCGGCAAGACCGGCTACCGGCCGTCCAGCGCCTGGACGCTGCCCTTCTTGCCTTCAGCCGATCCCGGCTGGATCCCTGGGGGAAGCTCGCCTCCGGTCAGGGGACAAGATCCTCGTGGACAAGGTGACGTATCGTCTCCGTTCTCCACGTCGGTGGGAAGTCGCGGTCTTTCGCCGGCCGGGACACCTCGCCATGAACTTCGTGAAGAGAATTATCGGTCTCCCGGGAGAGGAGCTGGAGATCATCGGGGGGGACATCGTCGTCGACGGTGAGGTGGCATCCAAGCCGGCAAGCCTCCAGAGGTCCTTCTGGTTTCCCGTCACTCGCGAGGGCCTCGGGGACTGGGACCTCGACCCCGCCCACTGGAGGAAAGACGGGGGCGCTCTGGTGGGCGACCGGAGAGACGGGGAGACCCGAGCGCCGATGGTTCGAATGATCGCGGACCATCTGGATTACAATGCCCTCCGCGGGTTGGACGGGGAGAACATCGTTGGCGACATTCGCCTCCGGGCGCATGTTGCCGTCGCTAGCGGCGAGGCCCTTCTGATACTGGAGAGAAACGGCGTGGAGGTCATCACTGCCCTTGACGCGGATGGCAGCGTGACCCTACATGTAGGGGCGTCCACCCTTCGCGGATCCGCCTCGATCCAGGTGGGGAAAGAGATCCTGCTGGGGTGTCAGATCCTCGATGCAGAAATCTCCGTGACGGTGGGTGAAGTCACGGTCCTGCGCGTGCCGGTCCCCTGGGAGCCGTCGGAGATCCGATCGTCCCGCGCCGCGATCGGCGTGCGCGGAGGAACGGCGACGTTTGCTCGCCCGGAGGTGAGCCGAGATCTCCATTACACTTCACCGCCGGAGTCCGCGATGCGCTTTCCGTACCGCGTCAGATCCGGGGAATACGTCGTCCTGGGAGACAACTCTCCTAGCTCGAAGGACAGCCGGTATATCGGTGCCGTCCCGGCGGAGAACTTCGTGGGCAAGGCCGTCTTGGTTTTCTGGCCAATCTCGCCGTGGCGGATGCAGAGGATAAGGTAAGGACCCTATGCTCGAAGATTCGAACAAGAACACATCCCCCGTGAACGGTTACGTAAGGGCCCTATGCTCGAACTGAGAGACCTCGTGAAATCATTCCGGCGCAGAAGGGTGGTGGAGGGCATCTCCCTGACCGTGGGGGAGGGAGAGATCGTCGGCCTCCTCGGCCGGAACGGGGCGGGGAAGACGACGTCGTTTCGCATGGCTGTCGGGATGATCACTCCGGACTCCGGATCGGTCATGTTCCGAGGCCAGGAAGTGACGCGTGAGCCGATGTATCGTCGGGCGCGTCTCGGCATGGGTTACCTCTCACAGGAGCCCTCG
>JAPUJT010000105.1 GCA_027296055.1 Planctomycetota bacterium
GGCGGTGTTATTCATCGTGGCGAAGCCCACCTGTACCGCGTTGGCCACGGAGCCCAAGCGGCTCACGAGGATCAGGGCCTGCATTCCGCTCCCCTCATTCTCGCTGAACGTGGCCGAGGTGAACTGCAGGGTGACGTCGTCATCGACGATCGTCAGGGTGGCCGCGCTCGGGGCGCCCAGTGCGGCGCCGCCGGTAGGATTCATCAGGGTGATATCCAGGGTCTCGTCAGGCTCGACCACGGCGTCATCTACGATGTCAATGGTGAAGGTCTTGGCCGCCCCATCCCCGGCGGTCCAGTTCAGGGTCCCCGAAGTGGCCGTATAGTCGCCAGGCTCCACAGCCGTTCCGTTGGCCGTCGCATACATCACGCTCACGGCGTCTCCAACGCCTCCGGCCCGGGTGACCGTGATCGTGGCGGTGCCGGCGAGGTCGTTTTCGTCCACCTGGAAGGTGGAGGCGCTGAACTGGAGCGTTCCTGGAACATCGTCGTCGAGGATCGTGACGATCGCCGTGGCCAGGAGACCCAGGGTTGCGTTACCGACGGCGAGAGAGATGGTGAGGTTCACCGTCTCATCTCCCTCCACGGCGAAGTCATCCGTGATGTCGACCGTGAACGTCTTGTCCGTCATATCCCCCGACAACCAACTGAGAGTCCCCGACGCCGCCGCGTAGTCGACGCCTGCCGTCGCTGTCCCATCGCTCGTGGCGTAGGACACGCTTATGTCTCCCGAAGCCGTCACGGTTCGGGTCACGGCGATGGCGATCTGCGTGCCGCTCTCGGAGATGGAGGAGGATGCCAGGCCGAATTCCAGGACGGACCTCGGCGACTTCTTGCTGCTGCTGCTGCCGCCGCAGCCCGCCAAGGCAAACGAAAGCGCCAGGGCTACACCGGCGATGGTCGAGCGATTCATCGGGATCTCCTCTATCGAAGTGAACTCGAGTGGTTAGCGAGCGTGGACAATAATTATTTGGCCCGCCGGTGTCAATGATGCAGCGAATGTATCCGGCGGGGGGAGGGTCCGGGTCAGGCGGTCGAGGAGCCAGGATCTCGCAGCCCGAGATCGATCTCCTCCTGCGCAAGCAGGTCCTCCATGACCCTTTCACGCGAGATCGGCTCCGGCGGGGGAAGGGGAGGGACCTCTCCCCCCTTTTCCGCCTCGAACAGGAGGAGGGCAGAGCGGAGGCGACCCGATGGAGATCGCACCGCTTCGTAGGCCTTGCGGATTCGCTTGAACTGCTCCGGCGCGCGTTCGGGGGGCTTGGCCTTCACGAGGGCGAAATAGGCGTCCCGGATCTCCTCCGCGGTCGCCTCGGCGGGAAGCCCCAGCACGGCGAACGGATCGGGTGTGGACGTCTCGAACCTGCCCGTCTCCATCAGGTCTCCTTCTCGATCGAATCCTCTGCCCTCTCTGCCTCATCCAGCGCCGCCTCCAGACTCTCGCGAATCATCAGGCAGCCCTGGTCGAGGAGGGCTTTCTGGACAGGCGCGGCCCCCTCACCTCCATCCTGCTCGGCCAGTCGGAGAATCAGGGCCCTCACGGCCTCACACCTCGTGCCGTCGCCGCAGCAGATCCTGGTGATCGCCGGGCCGTCCTGGAGAGCCACTTCGGGTCGCGGGCTGAACGCCGCGCGGAGACGCCCTCCTCCCCCGTCCCCAGGTTGAGTCTCGCCCTTGATCGTGTCCGCGCCGCCGGCTAGGGCGAGACAGTTGGTGTCGAGATGGATGTCTCGATCCCCCGGATCGATGCCGCGAGCCCTCTCGATCTCCTCCTTCGCCCCCTGGAGGTCCCCCGCGCGAAATCGGAGAAGAAACCTCTCGTGGAGTCGGGTGAGGAGGAGCCTTCTTGCCAAGGGGTGCCTCTTCGATGCCCTCTCCCAGAGCGAGATCGCGTCGTCGGCTCGTCCCATTCGATCGCAGGCAATTCCCATCTGGGTCCACACTTCGGTCCCCGCCTTCGGGTCATCCTGTATGGGGGAGAGACACCGGAAGGCGTCCCGGTACCTCCCTAGCCCCATCAGCATCTCCCCCAGGTTCTTCCTCACCGAAAGGTCGTCCGGATCGAGCTGGAGGGAGAAGGAGAGCTTGCGAGAAGCCTCGGCAGTCCGGCCCATCCGACGATCGAGACGGGCCGAGTGCCGCAGGACGGCGACGAGAAATCTCTGGGGCAAGGCGTCGGTCCGATCCCCGTGCAGGCGCTTCTTGCCCAGACGGATCGCCCGCTCCCAGTGTCGGATCGCCTTTTCCGGCGCGCCGAGGCGTTCGTAGGCCAGGGCAAGGTCCTTCTCGCGCTTCGGGTCGGTGGGGTCCATTTTTCGCTCTTCCTCGAGCCAGGGCAGGGCGTCCTCGAGGAGACCGTCCTGGAGAAGTCGGCGGAGGACCGCCCGACGGCCCAGTCTGGCGCCCGTCGCATCCTCGGGACCGGCCAGACCCTCCGCCTCCGCGATCCAGCCAGGCGCCAACTTGTCTCCGGGGCTCTCCAGCGCGGCGGCCAGCAGAGCGCGGATCAGATGGAACCCCGAGCCGTCGGGGAGCTCCGGAGCCTTTCCTTCGATGCGGCTCGCCTTGCGAAGGTGGGGGATCGCTTCGAGGGGTTTGCCATCCAGGAAGAAGAGTCGGCCAAGGTAGTGTCGGGCGTTGCGCGCCACCGCCGAGGCGAGCGGTGGGTCTCCCTGCAATACCTGGTGGAGGGTCGTGCGAGCCCTCTTTCGCTGGCCGCGAGCGAGGAGTACAAGGGCGGCGGCGACGCGACGTTCCCCCGCCTCTCCCGATGGGTCTGCGCCGCTCCTGGTACTGGAGGGGATCGAACCGGACGAGCGCAAGCCGCCCTTCATTCTCCATCGGGCCACGGCGGCGAGACGCTTCAAGAGCGCCCGATCGTCCCCCGACCTTTCTGCCTCATCATAGGCGTCCAGCGCCCCAGCGTAGTCCCCGAGACGGTGCAGGAGCCTTCCCAGATCTCGCCAGGCGATGGGGTTTCGGGGAGTGAGGGCGCACGCTTCGCGCTGGGCGGCGATGCGAGCCGCCGGGTCGGCGCCGTTCCCGGAGAGGGCCTGCTCGGAGAAGGCGCGGGCGAGGCGTTGCCGGACCTCCTCGAGACGCATCCCCCGCCGCTCCGCCTCCTCCAACGATCGCAGAGCCGCGTTCAGGTCCCCCTTCTCGAGGGACCGGAGCGCGAGCCGACCGAGGTCATCCGTCGAGCGGGCCCCATTCACCTTCCTCTTTCTCACGGTATCTCCATACGGGGAAGGTGGCAGCGATGGATTGGCCGCTACTCCAGGTCGTAGACGAGATTGTAGAGATCGCTGATCGCGCTGCCCGCCGCGGTGAGGTTCCCTTTCTCCGTCTCGAGAGAAAGCTGCTGCGTTAGCTCGTGAAGGCGATTCACCTTGGTCGCGTCTCCCTCTTCGTCCAATCTCTTTTCGAGCCGGCTCGCCCTCTCGATCAGGGACTCCACTTCTTTGAGCTTGATCTCGGCCGAGGGATCTTTCGGGCTGAAGCAGAGGTCGCGTCTGCGGGTGGGTCCCCCGCGAACCGTGTGGACCTCGATGACCTCCTTCTTGCCGCTTCGCCGATCGAAAGCAGAGACGTTCACGATCCCGTCGAGGTCGTAGTCGAACTGGATGATGAACTCGCGCCCCCGGCGAGAGGTCCCGGAAGGGGTGATCCCGGTGAACTCGAACCTGCCGAGAGATGTGTTTCTCGACGCCTGCGGATCGCTCCCCTGATAGACCCGGATCTCCACCGAGTCCTGATCGGGAGTGAGGGTGTAGAACGCCATGCTCGCCGTCGCCGGGATCGTGGTGTTCCGACGGATCATCACCTGGTACAGGTCGGTGACGAGGACGCCGTTGTGGACCTCGGAGAACTCCACGCCGAGGGAATGGGGAGCGATATCTACCAGCACCGAGTCGACGGGCGCCCCATCGATGATCGCCGCCTGGATGGCCGCGCCGAGAGCCACGGCCTCCTCCGGGTTGATGTCCGCGTGAGGTTCGCGGCCCATGCTCTTCCGGATCAGCTCCCAGACCGCAGGGATGCGGGTCGAGCCTCCCACGAGGAGCACACGCTGGATGTCCTCCGGTTTGAGGCTCGCGTCATCCAGCGCCATGTGGATCGACTTCAACGTCCCATCGAGGAGGTCACGGATCAGGTCCTGAAACTCCTGCCGGCGAAGCTCCAGGTCCAGGTGTAGCGGTCGAATCCCCTCCCGGACGATAAACTCTTCCGTCATCCGAGTCACCGCCCGCGTCGACAGCTCCGTCTTTGCCACCTCGGCGGCCCGCAGGAGGCGCGGGTAGGCGCGCAGGTCCCGTAGCAGGTCCTGTCCCGGGTGCTTCCTGGTGAAGCGATCCGCGCAGTGCCGTGCCAGCTTGGCGTCAAAGTCGTCTCCGCCCAGATGATTGTTCCCGTGGGTGGCGAGGACCTCCGTCACTCCGTTCTTCTGCTCGATCACCGAGACGTCGAACGTTCCTCCACCGAGGTCGTAAACGAGCAGTCGCTCGTCCCCGTCCTTCCCCAGCCCGTAGGCCAGCGCCGCGGCTGTCGGCTCGTTGATGATCCTCATCACCTCCAGGCCCGCGATCTCGCCCGCCTCCTTCGTGGCGCGGCGTTGCGCATCGGAGAAATAGGCGGGGACGGTGATCACCGCCTTCCATATGGGACGCTGCAGCGCCGTCTCGGCCAGCTGTCTCAGGTGGGCGAGGATATGGGCCGAGATCTGGTGGGGGGAATACTGGGCGCCCCCGAGGCGTATCGGCTCATCCGACCCCATCCGGCGCTTGACCGACCGAACGGCCCTTTCGGGATGCGACAGCAGGAGATTGAGGGCCGCTTTCCCCACGAGGAACTTCCCCTCCGTGGAGAGGGCCACGATGGAGGGCGTGATCCTTTCGCCCGACTCGTCGGAAATGATGCGGGGGACGCCCCGTTCCACGATGGCAACGGCGGAGTTCGTCGTCCCGAGGTCTATCCCGATAATCGGTGAGCGACTGGGCACGGCTCAGACTACTTTGAAATGACGACCTCGGCGTAGCGGATGACGGCGCCGGCGAACGTGAATCCTGGCCGCTCCTCTCGAACGACCCTGTTCACACCCTGCTCGCCGTTCTTCACTACTCCGACGGCTCGGTGGAGCTTCGGATCGAATATCTTCCCGACCGCCTCGATCCGCTGCACTCCTTCATCACCGAGGATTCGCTCCAACCTTCTTCGTACGAGCTGGATCCCATCCAGCCAGGCGGAATGACCCTCGGCGACCGGAGTGCGGCGCAACGAGAACGGATGATGGCCCTTCACGGCAATCTGCTCCCCCTGTCGGATTCCCTCATCCAGCGAATCGAGAACGGGGAGCATGCCTGTCAACATTCGTCTCTTTATCTCATCTCGAATTTCGGTGAGGAAATCATCCGCGCGAACCATCTCTCGATCGCGTCTCGTCGCCTCGCCCTTGAAATGGTCCAGGGCTTGCTTGAGGCAGGTGACGGCGGACTCGGAGGCGCTGTAGGATCGAAACATGACCCGTCCGAGGCGGTTCACCTCGTCCCTGAGCGTGGCGGTCGTTTCGTTGCAGACCTCGATGGATACGGTCATCCGCTTCTTCTCGTCGGTCAGCAGCGCGACGATCTCCCGGAGTCGATCCTCGGAATCGGTTCTTCGCTCCCCTTCCTCTCTCAGCTGGATCACAATGACGTCCAGACGCTCCTCCAGCCGGCGAGCCTTCGCCTCGACCGCCTGGAGTCCCTCATCCAGGATGCGACCCAGATGCTGGCCCCCATGTTCCAGGGGCGCCGCCGTCTCGATCGCCCTCTCGATGCCAGTCTGGACGTTGTTCGAAAGTTCTCGGAGGGCATCGACCAGGGAGGGCGGAGCCAGCTTCGGCTTGGGCGGCCCTTGCAGGAAGAACTTCAGCGCCACCGGACCTCCCTTGGGTACCCCAGCCACAATATGTAGGGGCACGGGGGTATCGAGCCACTACATATTGGAGTATAGGACACCTGTCAGGGGTGTCAACTTGAATTTTAGGGGTCAGGGGCTGTCTTGGGGGGGGCTACCGGCTCAGGACGGTCAGGTCGACGCCGCTCAGAAGGGCGGCGACGATGGCGCCGATGGCCACGACACAGAAGGCGAGCGGGATCAGGTATGAGCGGTTCGCGCTTTGCTCCTCGATTCGCTCTGGGCTGTACGTGTGGTCGTCGGCCATATCTACCACCGCTTCGGAAACTGGTGGGCGGGCCTCGAGGAGAGGAGATTCATCATTCATCATCACTCCGTTCGTGACTGGCGCCGCCTGACAAGTCGTGACGCAAAGGAGGTGCCACCCGCGGGAGTCGGTTCGCGCGGGACGAAAACTATATCGGCCAAAGGAGATGGGTTCTGGCGCTAGAAAATAAGTCTTGGTGAGATCGCCCTATATTTCCCAAGGTGGGAGGGTTCCGATCCCAGATGGAGACTCAAGGCGCCGGTTATCAGACGCCCAGGAGCTCCCTCAGGGCGAGGGCATCGTCTCGGAAGGCTCGCTTGCGTCGATCGGAGAGGTAGGTATGCCGCGAATCCTCATTCAGGGAGTGGGCCACTCCCTCGATGACCGCCACGCCCGAGCGGAAGTGGCGCGCCGCATCCTCCAGCCGCTGCCTCTGGATAGCCGCTCGCCCTGCCGCGTGGCTCGCCTGCCAGACGAGCTCCGGGTCACCGAGGTGGCCGGCGATGTCGAGGGCCCTCTGTATGTCGCCCTGGGCGGGATCCTTCATCCCGGCCCGAAGAGATGTCTCCCCTCGAAGAAGCAGGCCCAATGCTTCGAGTCGAGGGCTACGGATCGTCTCGCCACTCTCGATGATGCGCTCGCCTCGAATCCTGGCTTCTCGGGTGTCTCCCTCCACGAGGGCCACGCAGGCGAGACCGTAGTCGATTCTGGCTCTGAGCTCCGTCTGTTCCGAGACGTCTCCCAGGCCCTGGGACTGCTTGAGGAGATTTTTCGCCTCGGCGAGGTTCTCGGCGCGCAGCCGGCAGAGAGCCGCGTCACAGAGGATGGTCGCCTCCAGCTCGCGATCGCCGATCTCACGGGCCTCCGAGAGGGCCTGTCCCTGAAAGTGGGCGGCCACGGGGAGGTCCGATAGCATCAGGTAGATCTCGCCGATGCTGGCCAGAGCGCACGCGAGGCCGGGGCGATTGCCGACCCGGGCCAGGATCTTGAGCGACTCGGCGCACGCCTGGAGCGCAAGGCCATATTCTCCCCGACCGGAATGGACGCGTGCGATCAGCTCCAATGAAGTAGCCACCCCGAGGGGATCTCCCACCTCCCGGCGGATCGAGAGGGAACGGCTGAAGGATTCCATGGCGTCCGAGTACTCTCCGCGGGCCCAGTGGATCTCCCCGAGCTCGGCGAGAGAGGACGCAGTCCCGAGGAGGTCTTCCTGCTCCTCCCGGAGGCGAAGAGACTCCGTGTAGCATTCGACGGAGCGATCATGGTCCCCTCGCGCCCAGTGGATCTTTCCGATATGGCCGAGGGCCGCAGCCTCCCCGAGGGAATCCCCGATGCCTCGGTTCACCTCGAGACATTCCTCGAACGATTGTAGAGCTCGGGAATGATCCCCCTGGACCCAATGGATCGATCCGAGGGAGGTGAGGGCCTTGCTGACGTCCTCGCTCGACTCGGAATCCCGGAAGAGGCCGAGGGCCTTCTCGGCATGAGTCGCCGCGCCCTCGTACTCCCCCTTCAGCTTGAGAACCTCGGAGATCCGAAGATACGCTCGCCCGAGAGCCAGGGGGTCGCGCTGCCTCCGGGCAAGCTGGATCATTTTCTTCTGGAGCTTGATCGCGGCGTCGTACCGGCCGACCCGCTGCTGGATCGCGCCGAGGGCCTCGAGGAGCTGTAGTGAGGTCACGGGATCGTCCTCTCCCAGGATCGTGAGGGCTTCCATGTAGAATCGGATCGCCGCCTCATCCCCGTGGAGCCATCGGGATCGGTCCCCCGCCGCGATCAGGAAGGGCACGGACCTCGCCGGATAGGGGCCCCGGAACAGGTGATGGGCCAGCGCCTCCAGGTTGCCGCGGGGAGATTCTCCCTCCTCGACCATCATCCAATCGGAGATGTGTCCGTGAAACTCCTTTCTTCTCGCGCGATCCATCGATTCGTAGGCGACCTCTCGAACGAGGGCGTGCGTGATCGAGAACCGGGGGCCGCTCTCGGATCCTTCACGAGAGATGAGCTCCTGCATCTCCAGCAGACGCAAATTCTCGAGGAGATCCTGGGGCTCCCGTCCGGTCATCCGGGTGAGCAGCTCGGGGGTGGCAGGCCGCTCGAAAGCAGCGAGCGCCTCGAGGATCTCTCGAAAGGCGAAGGAGAGCCTCTCGAGGCGATGCACGATCATCTCACTGATTTCGCTAGGGATTGCAGAATCGACCCCGGCATCGGAGCGGAGGATCCACCGACCGCCGCTGTAAAATAGCGTCCCCGATTCGTTCAACTGCTTCATCGCCTCTTCGACGAAGAAGGGGTTTCCTCCGGTCCCCTGGTGGAGGTAATCGACGAGGCCTTCCGGCATCTCCGCGGTCCCGAGCACCGACCGAGCGAGAAGCGCCACTTCGGCCTGGTCGATCCCCCCGAGCCGGATGACCTCCGCGAAGTTCCTCCCGGCAAGGCGCGTCAGGATCTCCTTCGAGGCATTTTCGCGGATCTCCCCGGGGCGATACGAGCCGATCAGGAGGAACCGCTCCTCTGCCGCCGCGCCCGCGAGGTATTCGAGGAATTCGAGGGCTGACTCGTGGGACCAATGAAGCTCCGAGAGATAGATCACGGCCGGCGTATCCTTCAGAACTTCCAGGAAGAGTCGAGCCAGTCGCTCGAGAAAGGTGAGCTTGGCGTCCTCGCCCTCGGCCTGGGGAGGAGGCGTCGAGACTTCCGGATCCAGAAGCTCCGGCCGCAGCCGCTGCAGCTCGTCTCGAAAACGCCCCCGGATATTCGGCTGGGTGCCTTCCTCGAGCTGGTGCCGCTCTCGCGCCTCATAGATGGGCAGGAGATCCGTGATGACCTGGCCGAGCGGACCCAGCGGCTTGTCCCCCTCCTCGAAGCAAGGTCCATGAAGGAACGGGATACCGTCCACCTTGCACTGGATCTGAAACTCCCTCAGCAGCCTGGACTTGCCCACTCCGGGTTGTCCTTCGAGCAGGACGAGCGTTTTCGATTCCCGGTCTCCGCGAATTCTACGAGAGAGGATGTCGGAGAGGAGAGTCAGTTCCCGATCGCGTCCGACGAAGCAGCCGTGCAACAAGGTGCCCGCCGCCTCTTCCGTCTCGAGCGGGTAATGGCGCGTCGAGGTCCTGTTGATCTCGCGAATCACCTGGTTGGCCGACTGGATTCGATCCGCGGGCGACTTCGCCAGCAGGTTCATCAGGAGAGTCCCTAGCGCATCGGGGAGATCATGCCTCAGCTCCTGAGGGGGCAAGGGGGTGGCGTGCAGGTGCTGCCGTATGATCCAGATGTTGGTGTCCCCTTCGAATACCGGACGGCCCGTCACACAATGGTAGAGGGTGGCGCCGAGCGAGTAGAGATCCGCCCGGCCGTCGACGGCGTCGCCGCGAATGACTTCGGGGGCGAGATAATGAACGGTTCCGCGGATGCTCCCGGTCGTCGGGGCGGCCCCCTGTCCCGCGAGTCCGAAATCCACGATCTTCACCTCCGGCCGGGACCCCTTCTTACCCCGTACGAGGATGTTCCGCGGCTTCACATCGTGGTGGACGATGTTCCTGGAGTGGATGTACTCGAGGGCGTGGCAGATCTGGACCACCACGTCGAGAAACTGTTCCCAGGACATCTGCCGGCCGGCCGACAGGAGATCGGATCCATCGATGTACTCCGAAGTGAAGAACCACTCCTTCTTCTCGGGGATCTCGCCGAAGTCGTAGACCTCGCCGAGATTCGGATGGTGAAGCTCCACGAGTGTTTTGAACTCGTGGCGCAGGAACGGGAGCTTGTCCGTGCCGGCCAGATCGATCCGCTTCAGGGCGATGATCCGGCCCGGGCTCTGGGTGTCCTCGGCCTTGTGGACCGTCCCCATCCCCCCCTTGCCCAGGCGGCCGAGGAGGCGGTATCGATCCTGGATCAGCTTCTTTGCCATGTCGGATTGGTGAGCCGACCCCCCATCGGGTCAACGGCATTCCCCGAGGCACGATGACCGGCCGGTGCTTGCCGAGATTCGAGACTGCATTCGATTCAGGAAGGACGCCCGGTGAGTATACCTCACCCTCGCAGGGGGGACAAAATCTCTCTTGCTGAATCTGACGGATCGCTTATAATGACTGCTTCCCCCATCCTAGCCTCCAAGGAGCGCAGCATTGGCTCTCGGGAAGATCCTCGTGATCGACGATGATCGCGTCCTCCTCGAAATCGTCGGGGACATGGTCCGCCGGGCCGGATTCCAGGCCCAGGTGACCGACAATCCAATGTCGGGCATGGAGGCGGCAAAGAAGGACAACGTCTCCCTCGTCCTCCTCGACGTCATGATGCCGGAGATGGATGGTTTCGAGGTCCTCAAGGCCCTCAAGGAAGACGAGGGCACCTCGGCAATCCCCGTGATCATGCTCACCAGCCAGGATGAGATCAAAAGCTTCGCCGAGGCGCACGATCTCGGCGCCGTCGACTACATACCCAAGCCTTTCGAAGAGAACTTCCTGATCAAGCGGATCTACCGGGCCCTCTTCCGCAAGTAAACTCACCGACTACTGTTCAGATTTCGTCCAGGTGAGGCTCCAGCGGTCGCCTTCGATTCGCTGCAGGACCATCTGGCCTCGAAGCCTCTCTCCATGGAGAAGGGCAACGACCTCCTCTGTATCCCAGGCGCTGGATCGGTAAGTACCTCGATCCCAGATCCGGACGGACCCCCGGCCCCCGGAGATCTCCCCCTCGTAGGAGAGGTAGGTGATGCGGTGGTCCTGGATCGAGCGGACCTCTCGCGGTCCATCTTCGCCGGGGGGGGCGGGGCAGGACCAGGTACGCAGCGTCCCTTCGCGCTCCAGCATGATGTCGAAATGGGGGTCTTCTTCGCGGTCGTGTCTCTGGACGACGAACCTGATGGGCTTCTCGGTCAACGGGTGATCCCCCGACCGCAGATGTAAAAATCCCCAAACCGCCAAACCACTGTCAGTTCGCGCACCAAGGTAGGGGGTGCGCCAGGGATGGGGTGATCCCCTGGGACAGCGAGGATAACGGCTTGGGGATATCTTTCTGTGTCAGTAAGCCTGCTCCAGCGAGGAGCGTAATAATCTGTTGAACCCCCCTGAATTCAATTGACGAGCTTATTATATCGACGTCCTCCATCGCGGCAACCGGGGAGTTTCCATCCGTGGATTCGCGGGCCCGCAAAGCGCAAACTACAAAGACGAAATGGTTTGTGAATAGCCAGAATCGGGCCACAAGGACCGGTAGGTGAATATGGATTCCCTGATCTTCTGTTTCGTGATCCTGCTCGCCGTCGGGGGTCTCGTGCTCCTGATCGTGGCCATCACGAAATCGACGATGGGCGGCGCCCGGGCCTTCCAGTGCGAGGTCTGCTGCTCGACGGTCGGACTCTCCATGGGCAGTTGCAGGGCCTGTGGCGCCGGATCGGATCGGCCAGGCCAGGACAGGCTGAAGCACTATCGCGCCTCCTTGTGGGATCTCCGGAGCTTTTACAACAACGGGAAGATTCCTTTCGATACCTACGCTCTCCTCGATGGGCTCTTCCGGGAGAGGGCCTCCCATGTGATCCAGAATCTGGGGAGCCGGCGAGGGCACCTGGCCAAGGTGCCAAACTACCCCGACGAGACCATGGCGTCCGCGAGCGAGAAGGAGCCGGAGCCCGTCACCGATGGCGTGGTGAAGGAACCGGAGGAGGTGGAAGCCCCTCCCTTCGTCGAGACGGAGCCGCCCGCCCGCGCCGCGCCCGAGGAGGAGAGGCTTGCGCCGACCCCTCGCCCGGCGCCGCCTGTATCCCCGGAGCTTGCCGAATGGAAGTGGCAGGAGATCCTGGCGAAGACTTTCTTCTTCCTCGGGGTGCTCGCCGCGACCGCCCTGGCGTTCAGCTCGCTCTACACTTACGGCGGCGAATACCATCCCCTCTTGTTCATGATCTTCCCCGGGGCGACACTCGGGATCTTCGCCGCGGCGATAGCCGTGAAGCGACTGTTCGACTTTACCTGGTCATCGCTCGCCTTTTCGCTCCTCTCCGCCGTCCTCTTGCCGATCTGCTATTATGCCGCAGCCCGCTTTCAAGTGGTGTCGATCGAGAGGCCGATGCTGGAGTGGGGATGGGTCGCTCTCGGCTGCTCGATTCTCTACGCCCTGGGATCGAGGGTCGCTGGCGAGAGGACCCTGCTCTTCCTCGCAGCGCTGAGCGCGCCGACGGGGTTCGCGATGATCCTCGGCGAGTCCGCCCTGCGAGAGGGCTTCCTCGCGGTCTCCCTCCTCGTCCCGGCCGGCGCCTACCTCGCCTATGCTGAGCGGAAGGCGGGGGATCCCTTCCGGGGTCCCGTCTTCAGGCTGGCCGCCTTCACGAACATTGTCGCCGGGTTGCTGCTCGTCCTCATCCTGAAGTCGATCGGTGCGGCGGATCTGCTCGACATCTCGATCACGGGCTGGGCACTGGCCGCCCTGGTGTTCGTCGTCGGGCTTCGATCCGGCCGCGACGA
>JAPUJT010000106.1 GCA_027296055.1 Planctomycetota bacterium
ACGTACTGGAACCAGAAGTCGTCGAGGAGCCCCAGCGTATTGGGCGGGCTCTCGACGACGACCGGGCCATCCTTCAGATCGAGCCACGTCATGGCGTAGACGCTCTCGGTATTGGGCGTGAGGAAGAGCGACTTCGAGTCCATCAGTTCCTCGAAGATTCCGACCGTGCCGTCCACGCACCCGACATCCCGGAACCCCTCACGCACCGCGTAGAGCGAGGCTATCGGGATCGTGTCCAGGAAGGCACGGACCCCGCGCATGAAGTCAAGGTGGTCGTAGACCTTCTCGACGGTTTCCGCGCTCGGCAAGCCGTCGAAGAACTCGAGCTTGCCGAGCCGCGTCTCGACGACGTCCGGGGTCAGGATCGACTTCGGGACGGGCGCATAACGCTCCCCCTGACCGGTCGGCGAGTTCGTACAGGACGACAGGAGGCTCATGGCCACCAGCATCGAGATCAAGAGGAAATTCCGGCCTGCGGTTCTGTTCATCTGGGGACCTCCTTGCCTCCCCTCTTCACGAGAACCATCCTCGCGGCGAAGGTGTTCGTTAGAAGCAGTACGTTGCGCCCACGCTGGTCGATTCCGTAGTCGCCCCGATTGACACGAGCCAGTTCTCGGGGGGAACTCCCCACCCATTCATTCCACCTTGAGGGGCTAGCCCCTCGGGGTTCGGCATCGCCGCTACCTTCCCCTCTTGTTCCGATCCGCGACGAGGTTCTTCATCCGGACCTTGAAATCATCGATCATCTGGATCAGCACGCCATCCTCGTAGGTGGGCTCGAGGCCGAGCTTCACCGCCTCGGCGTCGAGCTTCTTCATCGACGTGGCCGCCCTGCGCGCCCGCTTCAGGTAGTGCACACTGGCGTCCGTCCTGTTCCGCCATCTCCTCTGCGACGCCTTGGTGAACGCGACGCCGCCCCAGCCGCCCCCCCAGCCCCAGCCCCAGCGGGAGCCGTACGTCCCGTAGTCGGCGTCGCTCGGATCCCACTCAGCGGCCTTCTGGAGGTTGTGCGAGATGGACCGGTCGGTGGTCTCGCGGCGAGAGACGTTGCGCTCGACGGCCCGCTCAAACTTCGCCGCGGCAGCGGCGGCCCTCTTCTTGGCCGCCGCGGTGGCACGGTCCATCATCGACTTGCCGTAGCCGCTCTCGAGCGTCCAGCCCTCGAGCCCGAGCGCCTTGCCCAGGTCGGCAGCTCCGCCACTCAGCGTCGGGAGCCCCATGGCCTTGGCCTGATCGTGGCTGATCTGCAGGACCTCACCCTCTCCGACACTCAGGAGCACCTCTTCCTTCGGCATGCCCTCCGGGGCGGCGAAATCACTCAGGAACTTGCCCGCCTCGGTCTTCCAGACGGCGAGCGTTTGCGCCGGGTCCAGCATGGCCCGCACGACGTCGTCGGCGGCTCCCTCGCGGCGCATGTCCGCGACGACGTCCTCCGCGATCTGAGCCCGGATGATCTCCTCCTCCTCGCCCGCGAGCTTCTTGGAGACGTCCGTCACTTTCCGGTTCATCCCGCCGATCCTGGCGCCCGGCTGCAGCAGGATAGTGTCGCACCAGAGCGCAACGGAGAGCGGATCGCCGAGGCAGTTCTTCACGACGGCGTGGAGCTTCACGCTGCCCCGGTACCGCTTGAAGATCCGGTAGATCTCGAGAGCCTCGTCCAGGTTCCCCCCGGTGCTGTCGATCGTGAAGACGATGTGCCCGATGCCGTGGCGGCGGGCGTACGTGAAGATCTTGCGAAAGCCCCCCGAGAAGACGTCCGTCCCGAACTCGCCGACCACGGGCACTTCGAGGTACAGGGTCTGTCCCGCCGCATGCGCCTTGGCCCCCCTGGCCCTGGCGTCCGCCGGCTCCTCGCCGAAGAAGCCGTCGGGGAGGGCCTTCCGCTCCACGGACTTCACGTCGTCCATCTTGAACGTCGCGGCGGTGCGCACGCTGTCGAATTTGGTGTAGATGACCACGGCGCGGGTGCTCTCGGCCACGATCGTCCCCTCGTAGCGGCGACCGTCCTTGAGGACCACGACGTCGGCGTCCACCACGAGGGGCTGCAGGACTTCGAGGGCGAAGGCGATCAGCAGCAGTCCGCCGAGGATGGCTCGGGGGTGGCTGGACAGTGCATTCGAGAGGCCCATGGCCGTCTCCTTTCCGGTGAGCGGTTCAGTCCGCCGGTTGGGGTTCGGAACTCCGTACAGGGATGGAGTATCCGAGCAGGAGGGTTCGTTCCGTTCTGCGACCTCGGTCCGACCTCGGGGCAGCGTCTTGGACGTCAGGTAATAGTGCCCTCTCCAAGGTTCCTTGCTTGCCACAGTCCGGCTTCGCCACGCCTAAGCGCGGCGCGTAAGCACCGTCCGCTGCACTGAATTGTTAGCTGGCGTCCTTCCTGTTCAGCACTCAATGCCCGGAATCCTGTTGCATGTTTTTTGATCGCCGGTCACCCAGTCAGGGCCCAAGGGTGCTCCACCACGAGACCCCCTGCGCGAGTCTCCGCGCGCTATCGCTCGTCCGGGGGCGGGTCGGCCCCTTCCGCCCTCGGCGTGTCGGATTTTGCGCCTTCCGTCGAACGGCTCGTCCGGTGGCCTCTCGACCACCGCCCGGGAATCGGGGGGACTCCCGGGTCTGTCTCCCCGGGCTTCAGCGGCGTCAGCTCGAAATGCTGCTGCGCCCTCGGGCCTGCCGCGTTGAAGAGGGCGAGCGGCCACGCGAATGGAATGAAGACCTCAGCGATGAGCCGGCCCCAGAAGACCCGCTTCTTCAGCGTCGTCACGAGGGTCTTGTGCCCTTTTTTCCGCAGGATCAGGTGATACGTGCCAAAAGTGGAGGACATCACTGGAAAGGCCTTGGGCGTGATTCCGGCGCGGATTCCATCGATCTCGATCGAGGCGCCGGGCGGACTGGACGAGATCGTCACCATGGAGGCGCAGCCGGTCGACCCGGCGGCGACTACGAGGGCGAGGATCATACAGAACGGCGTGATTCGCATGCCTTGACTCCCCATCGGTTAGAAGAGCAGGTTGGGGTCATGTGGCCGATCCCGGGGACCCCTCTCGGTCACGATTCTGCAGCTCATCGAGGGCCCCTGGAGCGATTAAGCCTGCCCTTGGTAATGGCCGAATCCCCTGGATCTGCTCGCTCAGTTCATGGCCTGAAGCGACATAGTCATCTCAAAATACTCGCCTTCAGGTTGGGTCAGTTTTCGTGGGGATGGTCCCCTCCTCAGGGACGGTCCCCCACTTCTTCAAAACTCGATGCGGGTTCCAATTTCGAACTGCCATTGCCGCTCCAGTCGGTTGGGATTCACGCCCCAACCGGGCTTGACATAGACGACTCGCCCGGGCTCGAGCATGTACCCGACCTCGGGGGCTATGAAGGTCTCCCCTCGGTCGTCGATGAGATCGACGACCAACTGGAACTCCGGCAGAAAGTAGAACCCCCATGGGGTGGCCATCATGCCGAAGATTCGTAAGCGCAGGCGGCTCACGTGGTCGAACCCATCGTCCCGCGCTGCGTCGGCGTCGTAGAGGAGGAGCGGAGCCAAGAAGAAAAAAGGTGCCGGGTGAAAGATCACTCCGCCTCCGGCAGACACGAGCCAGTGGTGTCCGCCGAGGAGGTCCTCGGTGGCCGTCGGTAGCGTTGTCTCGGCGAGGGAGATCGCCGTGAAGAGCTTGCTGAGGGGTAGCTTCGTGACGGCACGGAGCACGATGTCTCCCATACCGGACTTCTCGGTGGCCGCACCTTGGGGATCCACACTCCGAGCCCCCGGGAATTCGAGCCCAACGGCCACCTTTCGGTCGAGAATAGGGGCTACAACGGAAACCGTGAGCCTCTGATCGGATGTGCCATCCCGTAGCTCCACGAAGCGATAGAACAGAGTAGCCTTGGCAGAGAAGTCCCGCGGGTCCGTTCCGTTTCGGACGATTTCTTCCTCTGATTCCTCTCGAAGGGTTTCGTCTCCGGGTGTCTGTGTGGCAGGTTCGCTCGTCTCTTGATGGAGTTTGATCGGGATCGCGTAGCTCCGGTTCGGGGACGCTTCTGCCGCGACCAGGCGCTCGCGTTTGTATCGCGAGAACCTATCGAGCAAGGAACCACTCGGCAACGGCGGCTCCTCCCCTTTCGCCATTGCCGGAGGCGCAAGTGCGACCACAAGAGTGAATAACATCACAATCGGTCGTGTCATCCTGCCGTCCTCCCGCTGGTCTCTCCCGACCCCTTGCTCCCGAAACTCTGGAAGGTGCAATCATTGCCAACCCAAGAAATCAGCGCTACTGGCAGAATCCTCAGGATGGCATCGGGAAAAATGACAGAGCCCTGTGGGAGTCAGGCGCTTCCCCATCCCACCACTACTACCGGGCGTTCTTGGGACTAGGATTTCTGTTCAGTGCTCCAGGAGTGGTTGTGGGATCACGCGCGGGGTGAGGGGGAGCTGAGAGCGGAAGATCATCCGCCCCTTGCTGGCATGGAACCCGCAGCTGCCGGTCCTCCTCCGGGCGGTGGACGGGCTGTATGGACGAGCGCTCTCGTGAGCGGAGAACTCGGCGTCGGGATAAGGACATCCCGGCTTTGACGCGGCCGGAAGAAAGGGCGAGTCAGCGTGAACTGGACAACACCTGGGGAGTCACGAGACGGCGAGATCGGCCTGGGGAGATCGTGAGCACTCAGGAACGGGCGTCCCCGGGAGCTCGCCACGTACCTTCGATCACGCTTGGATTGAGTCTAGCCACGCATGTCCGGGTCAAGCTGAACTACGTCCTGGCAGACATGCATGAGGTGATGGAGGCTCACGCAATCTCGGCCGGGCTGCCGTTCTAAATCTAGCCGGCCTTCAGGGAAGGACCTTTCGTCCTGGACCGATGACTCGAAGGACTCATGGTGAGCAGCCTGCCCACGCATGAACAAGGTTGGCGTTTCTCCCCGACTCGGGTTTTCTTTCACCTACTTGACGTCGACGCGGGTTTCTCGATGCCGAGTCTTCTCATTCGGCCGCGCAGGGTGCTCGGATTCTGGCCCAGTCGGTCAGCTGCATTTCCACTCCCCTTTATCTTCCACGCGCACTCCTCCAGCACCTTCAGGATATGAGATCGCTCCACCTCTTGGAGTGTCTCCCTTCTTCCTCGTGCAGTGCCCTCCAATGGAGGAAGGGTAAAATGCCGGAGGATCGAGTCAGACGAGAGCATGAGGGCGCGTTGGACAATATGCTCGAGCTCTCGAACATTCCCAGGCCAGTCATAGGCTTGCAACACACGCATGGTTTCGCTCGTTACCTTGTCGATTTTCTTGCCCATGGCTCTCTGGTGCTTCTCGATGAAAAACGTGACAAGAAGCGGAATGTCCGATTTGCGCTCCCGAAGTGGTGGAAGCTGCAGCGGGAAAACCTTGAGCCGGAAGTATAGATCCTCGCGGAATGTGCCCTCCTTCAGAGCCCTGTCGAGATTCCGGTTCGTGGCCGCGATGACGCGGACATCGACTTTCTGTGTCCTGTTGGAACCGACACGTTCAAACTCACCCTCCTGCAATACGCGCAGAAGCTTTCCCTGCAGTACCGGGTGAAGATCTCCAATCTCATCGAGGAAAATCGTACCATGGTCCGCAAGCTCAAAGCGCCCAATCCGCTGAGTGAGGGCACCGGTAAATGAACCCCTTTCGTGACCGAACAACTCGCTCTCGATCAAGGGCGTAGTAAGGGTGGCGCAGTTGACCTTGACTAGCAGGCGGTCCTTTCGCGAGCTCAGTGCATGAATCGCCCGAGCGATCAGGCCCTTTCCAGTTCCCGTCTCGCCAAGGAGCAAGGCGGGGGTGTCGGTAGCGGCGATGTGTTTCGCCCCCTCCAGGATAGCGGACCAGGCGTTGCTCTCTCCCACGATCCCCTCGAAGTCATGGTCCAGCTTGATCTCGTCTCGCAAGTAGAGGCTCTCCGCCTCGAGTTGGCTCTTGAGCCTCTGAATTCTCTCGTTGGCTTGGACTAGATCCGCGGTACGTTCTAGCACTCTACTCTCCAAGCTCTCATAGGCCTTGGCAATCTCCTCTTGAGCCCGCTTCCGATCGCTGATGTCTGTGATGATCGATATGAACCCAATTACCCGACCTTGTGAATCGCGCCTGTAAGTCCAGTCTACCTGGACCTCTTTCAATTTGCCTTTCCTCGACCTTTTCTTTCCATAATAAGGCGTGGGCGGCGGCTGTTCTTTGAGCAGGTACTCAAGATAATCTCGGAGTTTCGCTCGCTCGGGATCCGGTGCAACAAAGTCCAGCACGGACATTCCCGTCAGTTCTCCGTCGGCACACTCATACAGCCTGTGGAGCGCCGGATTGGCGTATGCGATGTTTCCCAGGGTGTCGATCTCTTCCACTCCATGAGCGAGGGATTCCACGAGCACCTGCCAAGACTCCTTCGCCCGACGTAGAGCCTCCTCCGCCTCTCTTTGCTCCGTGATGTCCTGGACGATGGTGCTCACATAGCGGACGTCGCCGTTCCCCGACCGAATCGGATAGTGTTTCCCCAAGAAGACCTTCACCTCGTTCGGACTCGCCGCTGTGGATCCCACCACCTCGTAGTCCAGAATGGGCTCACCCGAATCGATGACCTGCTGAAACGTGGCCTCGATTTGCGAAGCGATGTGGGGAACGATCTCCCGAACGGTTCGACCGAGGTGCTCGGCCACTGACTTTCCGTTGATATCAGCGAGCTGTTGGTTGACACGAACGTAGCGATGGTCCCGGTCCGTCAACGTGAGACCGACTGGCGCCGTTTGATAGAGCTGCTCCAGTTCAGCGAGCTGGTCCTGCTCGCGGCCCTTTCGCTGCGTGATATCGATCATGAACCCGCGCAGAATCACGGGCTCGCCCTCGACGCGCTCCACGCTGACAAAGTCCTGGAGCCAGAGAGCGCGGCCGTCGCTCGCCAGCATCCGGTACTCGAACTCGTACGCATCGCACCGCCTGGAGGACCTCTCGCAGATATCGATTGCTTCTGCCCGGTCCTCGGGATGGATGTGAGTGGACCAAAAGTCCTTCTCGTACCACTCCTCCAAGGGGTACCCCAAGAGCTTGATCGCTTGAGGACCAACGTAGGTGAAGCACCAGCTCCTTGCATCCGCCTCCCAAGGTATGACAGGCGATGTCTCTATCAGCAGGTGGAATCGTTCATAGAGCTCTTGCAGCTCCATCTGCGATCCCGTCTTCAAGGAGCGCCCACGCTGCGGACCGGGGATCGCCTTCCCTACGTCCTCTGAATTCATGTCAGCTCTTCCTGCCAAGATCACCCCGGAGGGTGCCCAACCATCAGAAACTTGCGGGCGGCATTTGACACCGAGGGGTCAAATATAGCCCCTAATAGTCCGCCGAGCTCGTCGATACGCCTGGGCAAGCAGCCCTTATACCTTGAAATGACACCACTTGCAAGCATATTGGTCTTTTCTTGGCCTTTTGGCATCGCATGTGCTCCCAACTGACGTTGGGCCCGGCAAGTAAGTAGCGAAGGCGCATGCCGCTCAAGAGCGTGACAACCCGGGATGGAGCTGTGACCGCGCTGGCGATCCGATGAAGTCTGACAGCCAACGGCGTGTCTGAGCTGGAAAGGGCGCGTGACGCCATCGGGGGCGAGAGGATATTCGATCTGGAGGAGGTCTCGGGGGTCGTGGGGTGGTTCATCGAACTTGGCCGGCCTGAATTGACCGGATGAAGGCCCTGATAGCCATCCGTGACCATGCCGGCGCTAGCGGGTTGGGCACCGGGAGGGCATCGTTCGTGCCAAGGCATCGAAGTTGGCGGGGGACATGGTAACCAGTGTCGCAGCCCAGTTCCGCGTAATCTCTGCCCTCGGGGGCTATGCGGGTGACGCCCACCTCTTCGTCGGCGAGGGCAGGATCGAGTACGAGCTGAGGGACGTCGCCTCCAAGCCGATCTTGCGGTACGGGAGATCGAGGAGCTCAATCGCATGCTGCTGAATGCTCTCCCGCAGGGATTCGCCCTCGTCGACCACAAAGGAATCATCGTGGCCTGCAACGATGCCTGGACCCGCGGCGGAGGCCTGCTCGGATCCGACACGCGAGAAAAAGTGGGCGCTGGGTCCAACTGCCTCCTGGCTTGCATGAGAGCATCCGAGACCCTCGAATGGGCCCGTCATGCTCTGACAGGAATCCGGGGCGTCCTGGACGGCTCGCGCGGGCAGTTCGAGGCGGAGTATCCTTCTCTCCAGCCCGAAGGCCCTAAGTGGTTCCAGCTTAGAGTGACTGCGTATCGGGGCGCGCAGATCTGTGCAGTCGTGTCGGTGAGTGACGTCACCGAGCAAAAGATGTCAGCGTTGCTGATCCGCGGCCACAATCGTGTACTGGCAAAGCTGGCACGCGATAAACCTCTCGAGGAGATCCTTGCCGATCTGGCCCGAGTCATTGAGGATTGCGAGCCGGAGTGGGAATGCTCCATCCTTCTCCTTGACGAGGATGGAAAGCACCTGCGACACGTGGCCACCCCTGGCCTGCCGCAGAAGAACTTCGATGCCCTCGACGAGGTCGCCATCGGCCCAGATGGGGGCTTCTGTGAGACCGCCGTGAGTACGGGCCGGCGGCTAGTGGTCAGTGACATAGCGAGCAATCCTCTCTGGGCAGAATATAGAGACCTGGCGCGCCGATCGGGGCTCAGAGCGTGCTGGGCCCAGCCGATCTTCTCGCGGAGGGGCCGGGTACTCGGGACCTTCGCGATCTACTCCAGGAGACCTGGTGGTCCGACGCATCGTCAAGTTGACCTTGTCAAAGATGCCGGTCACCTCGCGACCGTCACCATCGAGCACAGCCGCTCACGCGTAGCGCTCCGCGATCTCAGCACCCGGATTCTCACCTCCCATGAAGAGGAACGACGCCGCATCGCAAGAGATCTGCACGATGATATCAGCCAGAGGTTGGCTCTACAGGCCGTTGAGCTCGAGAAGCTCGGATCTGATCTTCGCCCGTCTCACAAGGAAGTTCGGCCGCGCATCCTAAAAATCCTGGCAGGCACGAAGGAATTGCTCTCGGACATCGGCCGCCTCTCGCACCAGCTTCACCCATCGAACTTGCGACACTTGGGTCTCGTAGGTGCCGTGCGCGGTCTTTGCAGAGAGATGGGCCAGCAGCACGAGATTGACGTACAGTTTCGCCACAACGGCGTACCCAGATCCATCCCTGATCAAACATCTCTATGCCTTTACCGGGTCGTGCAGGAGTCGCTGCGGAATGTCGTGAAGCACAGCGGTGCTCGCACTGCTGAGGTCGAATTGTCCGCAGGGACGGAGGGAATCCATCTCTATATCGCCGATTCCGGTATAGGATTCGACACGGAGACACTTCCCAGGAGTCGGGGTCTTGGCCTCGTCAGCGTCCGGGAGCGGGTGCGACTGGAGGGAGGCGAGGTGAGCTTCAAATCTGAAGCCGGTCGGGGTACGCGGGTTGTTGTGCGGATCCCACTCCAGATGGGGGAGGGGGGGGACGGGGCTCGCGGAGAGAGCTCGAACCACGATCGTATGGGGCCCGTAACGGAAAAGTACCGCCACGACATATCTGAGCTTTCGAGGATAGAGAAATGAGAGCCCCCAGAGTCGTCCTTGCCGACGATCACTTGCTTATTCTGGATGCATTCGAAAAGCTGTTGGAACCGGAGTGTGAAGTAGTGGGCAAGGTGACCGATGGAAGGGCTCTCCTGGATATCGTTCCGGATCTGAACCCGGATGTAGTCATTCTCGACATATCCATGCCGAATCTGAACGGACTAGCGGCCGCTAGGAAGCTCAGGGAGAGTCTCCCTAAAGTGAAACTGATCTTCGTCACCGTGCATGAAGACCCCGATCTGGCGGCGGAGGCTTTTCGAATCGGGGCATCGGGATTCCTGCTGAAGAGCTCGGCCGCATCCGAGTTATTCCAGGCGATCAAGGCGGTGATGCAAGGCCAATCCTATGCGACACCAAGAATTACCGACGGAATGGTGAAGGCCCTGCAGGATCCAGGAAGACGACGACCATCGGAGATCCTCACGTCCCGCCAGCGTGAAGTCCTCCAGCTTCTCTCGGAGGGCTACTCGATGAAACAGGTCGGCGGAATCCTGAAGATTACACCTCGGACGGTGGCCTTCCACAAGTATCGCATGATGGAACAATTGGGGATCGAGACCAGCGCCGAACTTGTCCGTTTCGCCGTCAAGCAGCACATAGTGATGGCCTAGCTCTCCTGCCCATCTTTCCTGCCCAAGACTGTCAGTTCTGCCAGTAGCCCGCCACCGGGGAAGTTTGTCATCATCCTACCTCTACTTCCTGCAGTGGATTGCGTGCCCCGGAGGCTCGGAGCCTCGAGAGTCCTGATATGCAGCGAACGACACCGTAGTGAGAGGCTTCGTGAACCGTCCGCAGGTGATCGCAGTCGATGGTCACGAGCCTCTCCTCGAGCAGGTCCAGCGACTCTTGGCATCGGAGTTCAATGTGGTAGGAGTTTTTGCAGATGGGGATTCCGCCATCGAAGCGGTCGTTAGGCTGGCACCGGACGTCTCGGTTTTGGACCTGTCGATGCCAGGTCCTTCTGTGATCGAGATCACTCGACGGGCCAGGGAGCTCAACCTCGATCTCAAGTTCGTGATCCTGACTGTCCACGAGGACCAGGATCTCGCTCGCGAGTCGTTCAATGCCGGAGCTTCCGGGTATGTCGCGAAGTCCGGGATCGTGTCGGACCTCTCCGTGGCGATTCATGAAGTCCTGGCGGGTCGGTCGTACATTTCCCTTTCAGTAAATCTGGAGTCGAATCCGTAGGTGAACATATGGAGTGCTCAGGTGGGCTGCACGCCATTTGGGGAACTTCTCGTCCTGTCGGTCTCGTCATCAGGAGGTAAGTGTGAAAGCAAGAGCCAGTCTTGCGACCGCACACGCCGTCTTGCTGATTTTCGCCATTTGCCCTCCGGCATTCTAGCAAGACGATGGACCTCGGTGCGGGAACGTCTTTCCCGGGTGCATCCCGAATCCCCAGGCGAGGTGGATGGCGCCGAAACCGGCCTCTGCGAGTGGAGGTTCAACGATGCCCTCGTCTTTCGTGAGGAGGGGGATGACGATTCCTCTACAGGCCCAGCGGCTACGACTACGTGAGCCGTAGCGGCCGGGACGAGGAGGAATTTCAGTTGAGGGGCCCTGTTGTTGGCATGAGGCTTCATTTCGAGTTCTAGGATCCAAGAACATGCCGACGCAATCTTCGGAAATGGCCGCCACCGTATCGATCCGCCTCCATCCCCGTGGAGTCCTCACCGTCACTATCGGCGGCAGACTTGACATTGATGCCGTAGGACCCATCTGGCGCGAGGTGATGGGCAAGCTCGAGGGTGACAAGCCCAAGCAGGTCGTCGTAGACGCCTCGGGGATTGCCTATTGCGACGGCGCCGGTGCGACCCTCTTTGCGGAAATGGAGGAACATGCCGGCGGGGCGTTTGAGGTACGCTCTCTCTCTCCGGAGTTCCATCCCCTCTTGGAGCTCTACACGAAGAAGGGCTTGACGGCCCCGGCGACGGAGGTCACGCGTGTCCCCTTCGTCGAGCAAGTGGGGCGGGCAGCGGCCGGCCTTGCGTCCAATCTGTACCGTCATGTCTCCTTTGTGGGTGAGCTCTTCGCTGGGCTGCTTTTCGCCGTCCGATACCCGAAGAGAGTCCCCTGGAAAGACACAATAATCATTGCGGAGACGGCGGGGGCCAACGCGTTTCCCATCATCATCCTCATCGGTTTCCTTCTGGGCCTCATCATGGCCTTCCAGTCGGCCGTTCCCATGCAGCAGTTTGGCGCGGAGATCTTCGTGGCCGACCTCGTGGGGATATCCATGATCAAGGTCCTGGGTCCCTTGATGACTGCTATCGTCCTGGCAGGCCGTAGCGGTTCGGCCTTCGCAGCGGAAATCGGGATGATGAAGGTAAACGAGGAGATTGACGCCCTCACGACCATGGGCATCGACCCGGTTCGATATCTCGTAGTGACTCGAGGGATTGCCTTGGTCCTCATGACACCCCTGCTCACCCTCTTCTGCAGTTTCTTTGCTCTCTGCGGGGGCGCTATCGTGGTCATGTCGATGGGTTATCCCTTGGTCACTTACATCGACCGTATCGTCGGCGTCGTGAGCCTCGGAGCCTTCCTGTCAGGTGTGCTCAAATCCTTCGTCTTCGGCATCCTCGTCGGCGGAGTGGGGTGTCTGCGGGGGTTGACGACGGGCACGGGGGCCAAGGCAGTGGGAGACTCGACGACGAGCGCGGTCGTGAGCGGAATCGTCCTGATCGCCGTTACAGAGGCGATCTTTGCCGTGGTTCTGTACGCCCTGGGGATCTAGAGTGATCGACCAGCGAAAACCCATCATCAAGGTCCGGAACATGACTGCCCGCTATGGCGGCAATCTGGTCCTGGACTCCCTCACCTTCGACGTCTTTCCCGGTGAAGTCTTCATCATCCTGGGAGGATCGGGGTGTGGGAAGAGCACACTCCTGAAGCACATGATCGGTCTCTACCATCCCGCGGAAGGAGAGATCTTCATAGCTGGCGATGACATTGTCGTAGCACAAGGGGATACACGGCAGAGGATCGTTCGAAAGTTCGGGGTCATGTACCAGAGCGGGGCCCTGTTCGGATCCATGACGCTCCTCGAGAACACTCGTCTTCCCATCGAGCTCTACACCAACCTGCCCAAGGAAGCCATCGACATCATTGCAACTCTCAAGCTCAAGCTCGTCGGGCTGGACGCATACGTCAACCACTACCCGGCGGAGATCAGCGGAGGAATGAAGAAGAGGGCCGCCATCGCTCGGGCCATGGCCATGGACCCGGAGATCCTCTTCCTCGACGAGCCGTCGGCAGGGCTCGACCCGATCACGTCCGCCGATATCGACCAACTCATCCTTCTGCTGGCCAAGAGCCTGAACGTGACCTTCGTGGTCGTGACACATGAATTGCCGAGTATTTTCGCAATCGCCGACCGCGTGATCATGCTGGACAAGCGCGTCAAGAAAATCGTTGCCACTGGAGATCCGAGAGACTTGCGTGATCACAGCGACAACTCCTGGGTACGACAATTCTTCAATCGAAAAGCAGAAACTGCCGGATCGTACACAAGCTCCTAGGAGGAACTCGATATGTCGAAAACGGGGTACTTCAAGCTTGGGGTCTTCGTCCTCGTGGGGGTCGCACTGTTCGTCGGTGGAGTCGTGGTCTGGGGGGCCAGCGGCATCTTCGAAGAGGTCGTCTACGGGGAGACGTACTTTGTCGAGAGCGTTCAAGGGCTCGATGTCGGCTCTCCGGTCAAATATCGGGGTGTCAAGCTGGGCTCGGTCGTCGAAGTGGCTCTTGTAGCCGAGAAATACCCCATGGACATGATGAAGGCAGAGAATCTCGAATACGGAAAGTATGTCTACGTCAAGTTCAGCTTCGAGCCCCTGGACAAGTCCCCCATGTCCAAAGCAGAGCGTCGCGCTCGAACGGAGCACATCATCGAGCGGGGGTTCCGGCTCCAACTCAAGTCTCAAGGCATCACGGGACTCGCCTTTCTAGAGGGAAACTACTTCGAGCCGGAGCTCTACCCTCCCCTGGATCTGGGCTGGGAGCCCGAGGAGAGCTACGTCCCCTCCGCCCCCAGCACCCTCTCGCAGCTGAGCGAATCTCTCGTGTCGACCCTCAAGAGCGTCGAGGGTGTCGACTTCGCCGAGCTGAGTGAGCATGCCGACAAGCTTCTGGTCCGGCTGGATGAGACCGTGGTGTCCATGGATATCTCCGGGATCAGGGCTCGCCTGGAGCACCTCATCGATTCCGTCGAGAAGGCCATCGCGGGAGCGGATCTTGGTAGGCTGAGCGCAAAGGTGGCAGGGCTACTCGACGACACGAGAGTCGCCGTGAATGATCTCGACACCGCTGGGATCCGGCAGGACATTGGTGTCGTCGTGGAGGATACCCGGAACCTCCTCCAGAACGAGGATCTGAACAAGACGCTCCAGGAGCTGGGCTCGGCCTCGGCTCAGCTACGCATGACGCTCAAACGTATACACGGGATCGTTGCCACGAACCAGGGTGAGCTTGCGACTCTCATGATGAACCTACGAATCATCACGGAGCATGTGAGTCAGGTCTCTGCGAATGCCGAGGAGTACCCGTCCCATATCATCTTGGGGCTGCCTCCGGATCCCAAAGACATCGAGGACTGAATCATGATCACGAAACCCTCTGTTGCACCCTACGGGCTCCTCTTCCTGGCTCTGGTCACTGGCTGCGTGAGCCTGGAGAGGGCCTATCCCGAGAAAAAGCTGTACTCCCTGGAGGCCTCTAGAACGACAAGAGTGTCGCCCAAGGGCGCCCGGAGTGTCCTCCGCGTGAACGACTTCCAGATCTCTCCCGGCTACGAGAAGAGGGAGTTTGTCTACCGTGTCGGTGACAACCGCTACGAATCCGACTTCTATCGCCTCTTCTTCACCCCCCCGAGCCGTATGGTCACCAGCTCGGTGCGGGACTGGCTGGCCAACAGCGGTCTCTTCGGCAACGTCGTGGGATCAGGCAGTCTCATGGAATCGGACTACGTCCTCGAAGGCTCCGTCCAGGCCATGTACGGAGACTACCGAGGAGGCCAGCCCAAGGCGGTTCTCAAGGTGCAAACCCTTCTCCTTCGCGAGGGGGAGAGAGGGCCCGTCGTTGTGCGGCAGAAGAACTTCGAGGAAGCCATTCCCATCGGCGAGGAGGGCGGCGACAGACTCGTCAAGGGGTGGAACACGGGCCTGAAGAACATACTGAAGTCACTGGAAGGCGAGCTGAAGGGTCTCGACCTCAAGGCGACTCCCGGATCTTGACGATCGGAGGCATGAACTCCTGCAGCCCGGACCTGGAGAAGCTGGTTCCCTATCCCCCGCCCGGGAGCAGGCTGCGATAACTGGCCCCCTGAGCGCGTACCATCCCCGAGTGGTCTCGGGCAACTATACAATCCTTCTCGTCGCGTCCGTTCTATTCTTTCTGGTCACATCGGTCATGGCGGAGCACCCAGGGCGAGCCGTCCTGGAAGTCGTCATGATCATCCTGTTCGTCAGCGCCGTATTCACCCTATCGAAACGAAAAAGAACATCCTGGATTGCGCTGGCATTCATTGTCGCCGCGATGGCCACTCGGCAAGCGGGACGGCTCACGGATACCCTTGCCCTGTTTGTCATTGGTCGGGTGGTCCTTCTCCTGATCCTGTGCGCCGGCGTCCTGTGGATCCTGAGAGACGTCCTGAGCAGCGGTGCTGTCACTGCAAACCGCATCATCGGGGCAGTATGCGTGTATATTCTCTTCGGCCTCGCCTGGGCCAACCTCTACTTGATCATGGAGCTGCTCTCTCCTGGCTGGTTCTCTCTGCCCGAACCCCCGGCTGGGGACAATGCTGCCCTGGAGCAATCACGCTTCTACCACCTCTTGTACTACAGCTTCATTACGCTAACGACGCTCGGCTACGGGGATATCGTACGGAAACGGCCCCCGGCCCCCATCCTGGCTTGGCTGGAGGCCGTGGCCGAGCAGCTCTACCTAACCGTGCTGGTGCCCCGGCTCGTGGCACTGCAGATAGTAGGCGGGCGGTATGAAGTTCAGCCGAAGCCTTCCGAGCCGACTGCTAACGAGAAAAAAACATGACGCTCTATCCCGCAATTGTCTTAGGCCTCTTTGCCACCACGGGAAACATACGAGCTGCTGCCGACGAGCCTTCGAAGAAGGCAGAGGAGGACAACCTTTTTGAGCCAAATGACGAGCCAGAGTCCTTCCACTCCAACCTGGACGACGAAGGAGCAGGCTCGGCCGCATCCGAATTGTTCTAGGCGATCAAGGCGGTGATGCACGGCCAATCCTATGCGACACCAAGAATTACCGACGGGATCGTGAAGGCCTTGCAGGATCCGGGAAGACGACGACCATCGGAGATGCTCGCGTCCCGCCAGCGCGACATCCTCCAGCTTCTCTCGGAGGGCTACTCGATGAAACAGGTCGCCGGAATCCTGAAGATCACGCCTCGCACGGTGGCCTTCCACCTGTATCGCATCACGGAACAATTGGGGATCGAGACCAGCGCCGAGCTTGTCCGTTTTGCCGTCAATCAGGGCAAGGTGACGGCCTAGCTCTCCTGCCCATCTTTCCTGCCCGAAACTGTCAATTCTGCCAGTAGCATGCCACCAGGGAAGTTTGTCATCATCCTACCTGTACTTTCTGCAGGGGATTGTGTGCGCCGGAGGCACAGAGACCCGAGAGTCCTGATACGCAGCGAACGGCACCGTAGGGAGAGGCTTCGTGAACCGTCCACGAGTGATCGTAGTCGATGATCACGGGCCTCTCCTCGAGCAGGTCCAGCAACTCTTGGCACCGGAGTTCAATGTGGTAGGAGTTCTTACCGATGGAGATTCCGCCATCGAAGCGGTCGTTAGGCTGGCACCGGACGTCTTGGTATTGGACCTGTCGATGCCGGGTCTCTCTGGGATCGAGCTCGCTCGATGGGCCAGGAATCTCAAGCTCGATCTCAAGATCGTGATCTTGACTGTCCACGAGGACCAAGATCTCGCTCGCGAGTCGTTCGACGCCGGAGCTTCCGGGTATGTCGTGAAATCCAGAATCGTGTCGGACCTCACCGCGGCGCTTCATGAAGTGCTGGCGGGTCGGTCGTACCTTTCCCCTTCAATACATTTGGACTCGTAATCAGGAGGTAAGTATGAAAACAAGAGCCATTCTTGCGACCGCCCACGCCGTCTTGCTGATTTTTGCCATTTGCCCTGCGGCATTCTCGCAAGACGATGGGACCTCGGTGCGGGAACGTCTTTCCCAGGTGCATCTCGAATCCCCAGGTGAGGTGGATAGCGCCGAATCCCGCCTCTGGGAGTGGAGGTTCGCCGATCCCCACCTCTTCCGTGAGGAGGGGGATGACGATTCCTCTACAGGCCCAGCGACAACAACCGACGCGGGACAGTCGATCACCACTGCGAGCGAGTGGAAGCTCTACACAGGCCCCTATCTCTGGATGGCCGATTACCACGGGGTAACCACTATCGACGGAATGAGAACTTCCAGCACCGAAAGGTTTCAGGACGTCGTGAAGAAGACGGATTTCTCCTGGGTGTATAAAGTATTCCTCGCGAAGGACGATTGGGCTTTCCTTTTCAACGCACAGCTTTTTCGGTTCGAGGACGACGCGGCCATCCCTGGGCTCGGCACGATCGACATCACAATCTCTCAGGCCATGGTCGAAGTTCAGGTCGCCCATCGGCTCCTCCAGGTCCCGTTCTCGTCGGAGGAGGGGGGCCCTGGACTAGACCTGTGGGGAACGGTGGGCAATCGCTACTGGCTCTTCCGTACGGAGATTGACGGTCCCGGCGCCTTTCCGGACGTGGATGAGCAATTGGACTGGCTCGATATCGTGGTGGGAGGGATAGTGCGTCTAGACGTCTTCAAGGGTCTCTCGATCTGGACATCGGCGGACTTCGGCGGCTTTGATATTGGATCGAGATACACGACCCACTTTACCAGCGTCGCTGCCTACCGGATCTCATCTCTCTTGTGGAAGGAGTTTCCACTGAATCTTGATATCTATGGCGGGTACAGCTTGATTGACGTCAAGTGGGTGAGCCCTGACGGCCGCGACGAGCTAGACTTTCAAATGAGGGGCCCTATTTTTGGCCTGACCCTCAATTGGGAATTCTAGGATCCGAGAACATGCGGACGCAACCATCGGAAATGTCCGCCACAATATCGACCAGCATCGATGCTCGTCACGAATCGTCCGCCAACCCCTCTTGTATCTCAGGGCCTGCCCGATGGCTCTATAGATCAAGATGCCGTGGAAGAGGCCGCCCTCAGGAATCCGGCCATCCGTCGGGCGCTGGCGGACTGGGGCGCGGCAGCGAACGTCCCGTCACAGGAGATCTGACCCCCCGTCCCAGTAGCTGGTTGCGCCCTTGCCATCGAACCGATCGAGAACCGAGCGGGTACTGTTCGACGCTCCCTCGCCGTCCAGCAGACCATCCCGTTCCCCGGGAGGCTCTATCTCCGCGGTGAGGTCGCCCCGAGGGTCGCCGACGTCAGGCTCGAGGGATACCACGAGACAATCAATCGCATCGTCGAAGAGGCGAGGGCGGCCGTGTATGGGCTGGCATGGGTGTACGAGGCGGTGCGGATCAGCGAGGAGGCAAAAGACCTCCTCCAGAACGTCGTCCTTCAGGTGCGCACGCCCCGGCCTCGACGAAAGGCAACGAACCGCAGCTACGATGGTCACCGAAGAAATCGGCCGGGAAGGTGCCTTTAGCTGCATTTTAGCATAGGGAGAGGATGGGGATGAAGGCCACCCGGAAGAGACGCCGGAAGAGGCCCCTGATCCTGGCGGGATTCGTTGTCGTGATCCTCGGGGGAGGGCTTCTCTACTTGCGCTCACGCCTCTCCGACCTGGTCCATTCCGCCGTCAAGGCTGCCCAATCGGACCTCGGGCTGTTCTCGCTGGAACTCGGAGATGTGCGAGAGATCGGGTTGATCGGGGTAGAGGTCATCGATGCGCGATTGCTCGACGAGGATGGCGATGTGGTGATCGAGGCAGAGGAAATCGAGGCAACGATGAGCCTGTCTTCGATCTTTAGCTGGCAGGCGGAGGAAATCGAGGTGACGGGATTGACAGTGCGGCTCGAGCGCGGGAGCGACGGCCGCTGGAATCTCCCGCTCGGCGACGGGGACGATGGCCAGGTCGAAGATGTGATCCCTGCTTCGGAGAGCGAAAAGGTAAACGTGAGCTTCCCCGTACGGCATGTTCGGCTCGTGGACGCGAAGATCTTGTTCACGGATGACACCCTCTTTCAGCCTGGAACGGTTCAGGAGATGACCTTGCCGGAGATGACGGTCGACTTGTTCCGAGGGGGGCGAATCGAGCTCCGACCGACAACGCTCGAGGTAGGGGGTGTGGGGCCTATTCGGTTCGAACGGCTCTACTTTGAGGTCGCCGAGGAGCGGGTCGGTGGAAGGGTGACGATCGAGAAGGTGACCCTCGAGGAATCGACCGCGGGATATCTGCCGAAGGGCGCCGCGTCGGACATCTGGGAATTGCTTCGGCCCGCAGGAATCGTGGGCCTGGAGGCCGACATCGATATGGACCTCGATGGCGGGATGCAGGAAATCGAAGGGAGCGTGAAACTGAGCGACCTGAGTATCGACTGTGTGAACTTCCCCTACCCGATCCGGAATCTGTCCGGGACAATCGATATCCGGGGTGATCGCGCGGAGATCCGCATCGATGGAAAATTCCGCGACGCGACCTTGCAGATCTGGGGGAGCGTGGAGTCGATCTGGTCAGATCCGAGCGTCCATCTCGAAGCGAGGATCAGCGACGTAGTTGTGGACGCAGAGCTGGAGAGGGCATTCGATGCCGCGGGCCTAGGAGGTGTTTTCGACCTCCTCCAGCCCAGTGGCCGGTTCGGTCTGACCGAGATCACCTTGGACAAGGTGGCAGGCGTGGACGAGCTACTGATCTCCATCCGGGCGGAGCCGGAGGGTGTCGATGTCGTCTTCAGGAGCTTTCCCTATCGTGTCGAAAATGTGAACGCTGGGATGCTCCTGGTGCAGGTCAGGCTTCCGACGGGAGGAGATTCACGGCAGCCGGAGATCAAGGTCACTTTGGAAGACCTGAATGGTCACCACGACGGCTCTCGAATCATCGCGTCGGGAGGCTGGAGCAAGCTCCCGGGAGGCTCTAAGCTCGATTTCCGATTCGAGGCGAAGGAGATCGATCTCGCCCCCGATCTGTCGGAGGCCCTGATGGCGTTGGACGCCGGGTTCCTGCCGATCTGGGAGGAGCTTTCTCCCACCGGGCAGGTAAACGCGGAAGTCCTGCTGAAACGGGGCGTAGACGGAATCCTGCGATACGAAGTCGTGGCGGACTTTCTCGGGTCGTCCGTCCGAGGCTATCCAGTAGATGACCTGACGGGAAGGCTCCGTCTGACGAATGAGATTCTCGAATTCAGCGACGTGAAGGCGAGACATGGAGAAGGACGGTGGAGCGGCTCGGGCAAGGGGGAGTTCAAGGAAGATGGGATATCCGCCCGCATCCTAGTCGCCTGGGAGAAGATCCCTCTCGATGAGCACCTCCGGCGGCTCCTCCCGAGCGAAGAGATCCGCAATATCTACGATCAATTTCAGCCAGAGGGATTCGCCGGGGGCAACCTTGCCCTCCGGATCAAGGCCGGATCGGGAGCTGTCGAACTGGAGTCCCTGACGGTGATGCCTGGGGGGGCGCAGGTGCAGTATGAGGCATTCCCCTACCCGGTGCAGATTCAGAGCGGAGAGATCCGCGTCCTCCCCGGCAAGATTCACATCGACGTGACGGGGCAGCTCGCGAATAACGGGTTCCTCGGGTTAAAGGGCGACGTAATCAAGGATGGAGAGGAGCTGGAGATCGAGCTGTCGGCGACATGGACCGGGCTGAGGCTCGACGAGACGTTGAAGGAAGTCCTTCCGCCCGAAGCACTCAATGTGTGGGATCAGATCGGCCCGGGCGGAGTGATCGACGGAGATCTGAAGCTCACGCAGCACGGCGAGGGACCTCTTGATCTCCAGGGCGAGGTTCGTCTTCAGAGCGCCACTTGCACGCCCTCCGTATTTCCCGTGGAGGTCCGGGAGCTACGCGGCTCGATCCTGTGCGATGTTCGGATCGAGCAGGATGGGGCTACCGTCGGAAGCATTGCCCTGGGAGAAGTGGGAGGTGCTCGCATAACGGGCCTGATCGAGGAGAGTCCCATATCGGCATATGGTCATGTCCATTTCGGTGAGGGGACCAACGAGCTCGACTTGAGGTTCACCGCAAGGGATCTCGTCCTCGATCGGAGGCTCGTCGACGCCCTACCCGGAGAGGTAGGAGAGCCGATCGGCGAGTTCGATCCCAACGGACCGATGGATGTCGATCTGGCCCTGTGGAGCCCGCCCGAAGGGGAGCTTCGGGTGGACTGCACGGCCACGCTGAAAGGGATACAAGTCGCCGCCCCAATGTTTACCCTCCCGATCGATCGATTGACGGGGACGATCTCCCTGAGGGAGAACAGGCTCTCGATCGAGGGTGTCCGCGGTCGTCATGGCGATGCCGCCGTCCGCGTGGACGGCACCGTCCTGTTCGAGAACGAAGAGATGGATTTCTCGATTGGCGTCGAGAGGCTCTCGCTCACCGGTGATATGGGCCAGCACCTTCCGGAGTCCCCCTCCAGGACGTGGCAGGATCTCGCCCCTCGGGGGGAGATCGACGTTGAAGTGCAGCTACATAAGGATCCGGTTCTCGGGCTGCTGGTTCTGGGAGAGGTAGAGTTCCGAGACGTCTCGCTTCAAGCTGTCAAGGATGACGCTCGGCTCGAAGGTCTGAGCGGCAGGATCCAGACCTTGGGCCGGATCGGGACCGATGGGTCAATCAAAGCGGATGGCCGCCTCGTGGGATTCGAGGCCGCCCGCAAGAACCATCGGCTCGAAAACCTCTCGGCCCGATTCCGCTACGGTCGACCTGGCGGCCCCGGTGGGTCGGCAGAGCTTACCGTCGATGAGATTCGGGCGGAGTTTCTCGGAGGAATATTAGAGGGACGTGCTCGGCTAAGAATGGCGGATGAGCTCAGCTACCGGGGGACCATCAGCCTGACCGGTGGACGGCTGGAGCTGGCTCTGACCGAACTCGAGGAGTCCAGGAGGGCGACCGGGAATGTCTCGGCCGACCTCATCTTCCATGGAAAGGGGAACCGACCGGAAACGCTCCAGGGCGAGGGCGAAATCCGGATCCGGGACGGGGATCTCGGCAAGATCCCGGCCGTCTCGGACCTGCTGAGCTTCTTGCGTCTCGAGTCCAAGTTCGACAGCCTGGACCTCGAAGCCAAGGTCGAAGGAGAACGCGTCTACGTCGAGGCCTCCCGGCTGACCAGCCCGACCGTCTCGATCATCGGATGGGGCCACATAGGCTTCGACGGGTCGCTGGACCTCATCGTCGCTCCCTATTTCGGCCGCAAGGGGCTCCGCGGGATTCCCATCCTCGGGGATCTCTGGGGGAATGTCGTGGGACAATTCGTCGCGGTAAGCATCCGAGGGAGGAAGGAGGAGCCAAAGTACGAGTACCGCCCCTTCGAAACCGTCTTGGAAGCCATCAACGTCTTCAGCGAATGACGGATTCGGGACAGCACTCTCGATTCCCTGCTCGCCCCGAGACCGGAACGGCCGGGAAAGAAGTGACCTGTCACTGCGTTCGTGGGTCGAGGTCGGGGACCTCGGTCCCGGCGCCGGCCGAGGTAGAGAAGTAATGCTCGGCTCGAAATCGTGGGTTCCAGGGCCGATTGCCGCGGGAAGGTCATCTTGATGCCAAAGGCATCATTGAGGACCCTGAGCAGTTACGCCTGTTGGATACTTATGATCCTCGCCTCGTGGAGTTGGACAGCGCCGGCCCACGGACAAGATGAGGAGGATGCTGACGAGGGGCCGAGCTGGATATTCGATGTCTATCGAGGAGAGGGGCTTCGTCTCAAGATCTTGGACGGCGATGTCACCTTCCTCCTCAGAGGGGGCATCCAGCTGGATTCTGTCTGGATCTCGGAAGACAGCAACATCAGAAACACAGTGGGAGATCAGAAGGATGGGACCAAGCTCCGCCGCGGTCGCCTCGCACTCTCGGGCAAGCTCTACTACTACTTCAACTTCAAGGCCGAGTATGATTTCGCACTTGGCAATGACGGATTCAAGGACGTGTATGTCGGAATTAGTGACCTCGGGACGGCCGCCCGCCTCAGGATCGGGCAGTTCAAGGAGCCGATAGGTCTCGAAGCGCTGACCAGCTCGAACCACGTTACGTTCATCGAGCGGAGCCTCATGAGCTCCTTCACGCCGGGACGGACAACCGGTGCGATGATCTTCGGCTCGGCCGTCCACGATCGCGTGAGCTGGGCGCTGGGTGGGTTTCGCTCCGTCCGCTCCATCTCGCCCGATGACGCAGAGCGAGACCTAGCCGCGACGCTGCGTCTCACCGGGCTTCCGTGGTATCGGCAGGATGGGCGGAGCCTCCTCCACCTTGGGGTCGCTTACAGCCTCCGGGCGGCTGGCGATGACATGATTGCATTCCGCCAATACCGGGACGACGTGCTGGAAGATGATCTAGTGGACACGTTAACCTTCGAGGCGGACCGATCCCAGGTTTTCGGCACCGAGGCGGCGTGGGTCTGGGGTCCTTTCTCCCTCCAGGGAGAGTTTGCATTGACCGCCATCGAATCAAGTCCAGCGGAGGATCCCGTATTCTTCGGGTACTATTTCTTCGCCAGTTTATTTCTCACCGGGGAGCACCGCGTGTATGACGTGCCCAATGGACGGTTCGACCTCGTGAGGCCTCGTCGGAACTTCCTGGAGGAGGGCGGAGGGTTCGGGGCTTGGGAGATAGGGGCCAGGTACTCGAGAGTCGAGCTGTCAGACGGACCCATCCAGGGGGGAAGGCTCTCCGAGGGGAGTGTCGGTATCAACTGGTACCTGAATCCCAATGCGCGAATCATGCTGGATTTCAGCTTCTTGAACAAGGATGGCGTAGGAGAGGTCAACACGATCAAGATCCGCGCCCAGATCACTTTCTAGCGATGGCTGGGTCCTAGGGGCCCGCGGTCTCGGCCGGACTCACAAGATCGAGATTGACTACAAGAAACGAAGGCGTCACCGGACTCGCCTGGGGGTCGAGAGCAAGACCAGGTCTCCAACTTACCGTCCATGAGTACAAGGACGGGCCTGACGTCAGGAGAATCCAGCATGCCCGTGTTGCATTCGCTAACCACCCGGCAGGCCATCGCCAAGCTGTCACCGTCGGGATCGCCACACTGGAAACACTACGTCCCCATACCTGTGGTGTTCCTGGTGGGACTGACCCTCACGGTCTTCCTTAACCACGAGCTTTACGGAATCGAGAGAGAGGCCATCGGCCAGCGATTCCGAGAGGCCGGGGAGGACCGAGTCGTCGCTATCCGGAAGGTCATCGACAATAAGATCCTGATGCTGGAAGCAGTGCGTTCCTTCTTCCACAGCTCGGCCAGAGTAGAGAGACATGAGTTCCGGGACTTTGCCCAGCCATTCCTCACCCACGAGGGAGGGGTCGGTTCCCTTCAGTGGCTCCCCCGGGTCCGCGCGGACGAGCGGACCGCCTACGAGGCCGCTGTGCGGGAGGAGGGATTCCCGGAGTTCGGGATCCGGGAGGTAGTGGAGGGAGCGATTCTGGGCCCCGCGGGGGCGCGGGAGGAGTACTTCCCCGTGCACTTTGTGGAGCGCTTCGAGGAGAACCGGGCCGTTTTCGGATTCGACCCCCTATCCAGTGCCGTCGAGCGGGAAGCCCTGGAGCGAGCCCGGGACGTGGCCCAGCTGGCGGCCTCGGCGCGAATCCAGCCCATTCAGGATCCCGAGGGGGGGGCCGGAGTGATCCTCGCCCTACCCGTCTACGCCGCTGTCGATCCACCGGCGTCCGTCGAAAACAGGCGTCGATCCTTACGAGGCTTCATCCTCGGGATCTTCTCTCTCAAAGTAATAGTGAGCAGTTCCTTGGACTACGTGCCCGATGCGGGGATGAACCTGGAAATCGCGGACCTCACGGCGTCCGCGGCCGATCGCCTTCTCTTCTCCGTGGCGGCGAAGGGCGCCGGATCCGAGCACGGTCTCAAATTTTCCCTGGATTCGGCTCTCCTCGAAGACCTCCGGTACGTCGAAGAGATCTCACTGGGAGGTCGACGATGGCAGGTCACCGGCACCCCGACGATAGAGTTCATCCAGGACAGCCTTACCTGGTACCCTCTCCTCCTCCTTCCGATCGGCCTCGCCATAACCAGTCTGGTGACAGGCTACTTCGTCGTGAATATCGGCCGCCAGCAGAAGATCGAGAGGCTCGTCGTCAAGCGGACCACGGAGCTGAGGCACTCGAACCAGCAGCTCCGGGACGCGCAAGACCACCTCATCCAGGCAGCCAAGCTCGAGTCCGTGGGACGCCTCGCCGCCGGCGTCGCCCACGAGGTGAAGAACCCCCTCGGGGTGATACAGTTCGGCATCGACTACCTACGCCAGGCGACGCGGGACAGTGGGGATCTTTCCGAGGTCGTTCAGGAGATGGAGGATGCCGTGTCGCGCGCCGACGTCGTGATAAGGGGGCTCGTCGATTTCTCCCGCGCGGAGACGCTCAGAAAGGAGAGCCGAGACCTCAACGAGGTGATCCAGCAGTCGGCCAAGCTCGTCAAGCACGAACTGACCCAGCACAATATCATCTTGCAGATGCACCTCGCCGACCAGGTACCTACCATCCCGATGGACGCGAACAAGATCAAGCAGGTGTTCATCAACCTGTTCATGAACGCCACTCAGGCCATGGAGCGGAATGGCAGCGTCATCGTCACCACCGGCCTCACGGACGGCCAGGGGTCGGAGGCCACCATCGTCGTGAAGGTGGAGGACACGGGTCCGGGCATCCCCGAGGATCATCTGCAGCACATCTTCGACCCGTTTTTCACGACCAAGCCCCCCGGCAAGGGCACGGGGCTGGGCCTCTCGGTAACGCAGAATATCCTGAAGCTTCACCATGCCACCATCGATGTGGCAAACCGCCCTGAAGGAGGGGCATCCTTCACACTACGGTTCCGATTCGAAGGAGAGAAGGAATGAGCGACAAGAAGAAGATCCTGGCCGTGGACGACGAAGTGCAGATGACCAAGATGCTGAAGCGAAACCTCGACGTCACGGGCAAGTTCGAGGTCCGGACGGAGAACGAGGGGCTGAAGGCCCTGGCGGCGGCGAAGGAGTTCCGACCGGATCTCATCCTTCTGGACGTCATGATGCCGGATGCGGACGGGGGGGAGGTGGCGGCCCAGATCCTCGCGGATCCCGATTTGAAGGGGACGCCCATCATCTTCCTGACCGCCATCGTCGAAAAGCAGGAAGTGGAGGGAAGCGCCGGCACTATCGGCGGACATCCCTTTCTGGCCAAGCCGATAAGGACGGAGGATCTCATAACCGCGATCGAGGAGAACCTGCGAGAGTAACGGAGGCGTGGAGCCGACCCTGGACGCCGATCATAGGCAAGGCGTCACCGTGCACGAATTCCAAGCTAGCTTCATTCAGAGTTGCAGGCCCCCGCGGCCACCAGGAAGACCCATGCAATCGCGATCCGGATGGCGTTGCCCTCGTCTCTGCGCATCTGTCTACTTTTCACTGAAGGACTGCCTGGCGGCGACTCCTGCCCCGCGGCGTGAAACCTACCCCGCCTCGTCTGGATCGGCAAGCTCCTCCTTGACGACAGCCTGCTTCTCTGTCGATGTGTTCGCTGGCTCTCTTCAGACACGCCATCGTAGAAAGATTCCACTTCACAGCGCGCGGAGATTCAGATGGAAATTTCAACCCGCCTAAGAGGATGGAGTCTTGCCCGGGTCCTCGCCTTCCTCGTGCTCTCCGGCTGTGGGGCCATCGAGCTGATGGATACCCCGACTCTCTTCACCAAGTCAAAGTCCAATCCTTTCCGCGATGTACCTGCCGAGTTTCGAACCAACAAGGTCGAAGTCCTCTACGTAACGGACCGAACGCCTGTCGAACAAGAGGGGAGCACCGTCGAGTACACCCACGGCCGGTCCCCTTCGCTCGCCTACGGCACCTGCACGGTGGAGATCGGTAAGGATGTGTCCTGGGAGGTGCTCGTCGAGAACAGCCTCGCTCGCAAGCGTTCTCGCTCTCTACCGCTCGCCCTCCGAGAGACGAGAGAGCTCGGAAGGTTTCCCGAAACGCCGTTCCCTCTCGTCGTCGTCGATGAAGAGGTTCGCGATGATCCGACCGTCGTAGCAGATCACAAGGCGATGGAAGAGTCCTTCCAGCAGGAGGTCCGGAAGCGGCTGGAGATGACTCCGCTCAAGGAAGCCTTTGTCTTCATCCACGGGGTAAACTGCAAGTTCGAAGGAGCGGCCATTCTCATCGCGCAGGTATGGCACTATCTGGGTAGGGAGGGGGTGCCGATAGCCTACACGTGGCCGGCGGCCATAGGCGGGGCTCGGGGGTATTTTTACGACAGGGAGTCCGGAGAGTTCACCGTTCATCATTTGAAGCAATTCCTCAGGATGCTGTCGGCCTGCGAGGATCTCGAGAAGATTCACATCATCTCCCATAGCCGCGGAGCGGCTGTCGGGACGAGCGCCATTCGAGAGCTGTTCATCGAGGCGAAGGCGGGCGGTCGAGATCCCATGACGGAGTTCAAGATCGGCCATCTCATACTGATCGCGCCGGACATGGACCTCGAAGTGGTTGGCCAACGCATCACCGCCGAGAGGGTCTTCTTGGCTGTCGAGAAGCTGACGGTCTACGTCTCCCAGGGAGACCGGGCGATCGGTTTCACCAGCATCTGGTTTCGCAGCCATCAGCGTCTCGCCCGCCTTCGTCCGGAAGATTTGTCGGAGAAGCAAAGGACTCGGATTCGTAGGACGTCTCGGATCGACATCATCGACGTCACGGCCCCGACAGGGTTTACCGGTCACAGCTACTTCTATACGAGTCCCGAGGTGAGCTCCGACTTGATCCTGCTCCTGCGAGATGGAAAGGAGCCGGGGGCCGCGAATGGGCGTCCCCTCATCTATCGGGGTGGGAATTTCTGGGAGCTACCCGAAGGGTATCCGACCGCGAAGGCCGACTAGAAATGGTAGGTGATTCCTGTCCAGCCGAAAAGTTTCGGCGCGATTGTCAGGCAACGGGTTATGGCTAACTTGATCTGATACCGCCGTCGGCCAGCATTCGGCCATGATTCCCGTAGAAGCGCTGATCTACTGGAGCGGGGACGAGATTCGGCCCCGATCATCATCATGATCGGCCCCGTGTCCGAGCTCCGCCCTCCCCCCGCCGAGCCGAACGGCCTCGGGTTGACGACGGGGAGGAAGGCGCAAGGGAGTCACTCCTGCCGATGGGGGGATCTTTCGGAATCTCCCGCGGGACTTGCTGCCCTGGTCATGGAGCAGGATCTGCTGTCCATTCAAGAATCCTGAGCCGGCAAGCGTGACCTCCTGCGCCCTCGGCCCCAGCCACGCCACGTTCGCGTGACCTTCGAGTTCCGGACCCTTTCCCAGGGCGAGGATTACGGTATCGATCTGGGAATCGGACCTCGGCAGGGAAACTCCGCGTGGACAGATCCCGAGTCGTAATGCCCTACTCACCGATGGGATCGGGCACGCCTCGTCCTGCTTCAGCGTCCGCGGCCCCCCGGTATGAAAATTGATGGGTAATCAGAGACAGGGCTGGAGATCGGAAATGGGCGACCACCAAGTTCCAAGGATCAAGCCGTTCGTCCTAGGGGGAGAACTCCAGGATCTCGAGCCAGTCCGCGATGAGATCTTCCTGGACCTCCAGGATGGGACGGGCACCGAGTTCCTCGCGGGGACCTGCTACGGCCAGGCCGTGGAGGAGTGCCTTCGGGTACAGGACAGCGGCTTCATTCTGAAAGTGCGGCGCGATATGAGGGCGCTGCTTCTATCCCAGCTAAAGCAGAAGTACAAGGCCTTCCGGGTGTACCGCCTCGCGGGACAGCCGGAGAGCCGTCTCGTCCCGACGGGAGATCTGCTCGTCCGGTTCTCGTCGGAGGCCACCCCCAGCCAGAGACTCCTGGCGGTGAAGGAATGCTTCTCCGGGCTTGGGGGCGAGGAAGAGACAAGAGACGGCACCTTCCGACTGACGGGCAAGTTCGCAAGCGATCCGATCGTCGCCTGCAAGGCCATCGAGTTCAACCCAGCGATCCGCCAGGTAGTTCCCCTCATGGAGGCGATCCCATCGCCCTCGGAGGATGGAGTCAGGGAGGATCTGCTGGCGAAGAAGTAGGTCTGCCTTGGCGAGGTCGGGTCGAGCCAAGGTGCCGATAAGGGGGAGGGAGAGAGGGCTTGAGGAAACCGGAATGAGCGATCACCCTCCCCTGCAGCTCAAGCCGTTCATCCTGCCGTGGAGCCGCGCTGGTCTCGAGCAGGTAGATGACGAGATCTTCGTGCGCCTCCAGGAGGGCCAGGACACCAGCCCTCTGGCTGGCACCTGCTACGAAGTCGCGGTTCGGGAGTGTCTGAGGATCGCCAAGGACGCCTTCATCCTGAAGGTCCGACCCGAGTTGCGGGTACCACTCCTCTCGCAATTGAAAGAGCACTGCCAGGCGTTCCGTGTCTTCCGCTCCAAGGGCAATCCGGGGAGCCGTATCCTTCTCACCGATCAGCTCTCCGTCCGGTTCGCCTCCTACGCCACCCGTGAACAACTGCGAGCCTCCCTGAGCCGGTACTTCCCGGGCCTTGCCGATGGGGAGGAACCGCACGACGGAATCTTCCAGGTTGCGACCACGTATTCGGGGGATCCCATGGCCGTCTCGAAGGCTCTGGAGCTGGATCCGCTGGTCCTCCAAGCGGGTCCCGTCTCCGTGGCTGTCGCCCCCTCTCGAGGAGAAGAGGAGAAGGTGGACCTCCTGGCGACCCGGTAGGATCGCGCAGGCGGGGCCCCGTCCGCCGCAGATCGTATGAGGAAGCGAATCGTGCCAAACAGCGATGCATCAAGCGTGAGCCAGGACGACGGGACGATGGAGAAGAGGGAACAGGAGCGGGTCTCCCTGACCTTTCCCGTCCGGGTCCGGATCGACGACATCAACCAGTTCGTCGAGCAGCACTCGACGGACCTCAGCGAAGGTGGGATCTTCATCCGAATGAACTACCCTCCCCCGGCAGGGTCGAAAGTGGACATGAGTTTCTACCTGGAGCCGGTGCACAAAACGATCCTGGCGCGTGGTGAGGTGGTCCGCTCCGTCCCGGACGCGAAGGGGGGCGACGGCCCGACGGGCATGGCGGTCCGGTTCACCGACCTCGGGAAGGATGGGAGAAGGTTCATCGAACTGGTGGTCCAGAAGTTCAACTGCCACCACCCCTCCCAGTTGATCGAACTGCCTGCAGACTTCCTCGAGGAGGTCGACGGGGAGATCCGCGGCGTCTCGGAGGAGCTCCCGCCGCACTCCTGACCTCCTCTTTACCCGGACGACGCTTCCTCGCTGATTTCTTCATTCTCTTGCAGGTATCGATCGACCATCCTGACGTCCATGCCCAGTGACTTGGCCATGGAATCGCGACGCCATCTCCTTCTCCGGATCTTGAGGTAGCACTTCCGTAGGACCTTGATGAGTCTGGAGAGTTGCTTCTTCGACCTGAGGATCTGCCTCGGGCCTCCTGCCTGGTCGTTGGGGCTGTCCCGTTCCGGCTACAAGATAGAACGGGTACGCCTGGCGTCAAGTAGCATTTCCCTTGGCTTTGCTCCTTTCTTGTCAGTTGTCATCAGTCCTCCCCGTCCCATCAAGATGGCTACGGGCCTCGATTCCGCTCTAGATTGCGGCCTATGCGCCGAATACGGCAATGTCGCCACGACGAAACTCATCTGCCCCGCTCCAAAGGAACGATCCGCGTACCACCGCGGGGTAGAACACTGAGGCCAGTCAAGGCGCCCCTTTTACCCCGGATTTCCCCTTTGACCTCGTGTCCTTGGCATCCTGGTTGCGTTGATTACCCCAGTTGAGGCGGCTTTAGCGGCCAAGAACGGTCTCGAAACTGGGGGACCCAATGAGTGAAAGAGAAAAGGGGCGTCTCGTCCCTCACAACAAACGAGCCGGAACAGATCGCATAGCGCGGCCTTCCCTTGATGTGAAGCACGTCCCGATCCTCAGTCATACGATCTAAGCCCATCGCATCCTCTGAAGATTCTTCCAACTAGAGAAGCACCCCTAGTCCTTAACGAGGGTACGCATGGTCAGCTTGTGAGGGGGTCGGAGACCGGATGCGAAGGTGCGAGGAATGCCTCGATTCGGCTGATGGGCGCGTTCCCGTCCTCCAGATCTCGATGGTGTTCGAGAGGATCTAGCACCTGAAGTCACGGCTCGGAGGGCTCTGAGGGGCCTCCCTCAAGGCTTGATTCGGCGCCGGAGGCGCGGGAGTCTTCGTCATTCTGAGCCACGACAGCGGTTCCCCCTTGTAGATGCCTGCGCGCTGCTTGCAATTCAGCCTAGGATTCGACGGACCTCGTCGTCGACGGGCGGGCACTCGTGATCCCGAAGAAAGGCCTCAAGCGCCTCCTCGCGCACTCTTACTGGCGGCCGCCTTCCCGGGCCTGTGGGGCCTAGGCGGATCACGGGAAGCCTTCCCTCGCGGACCCACTTCTTGACGGTCCCAAGGGAGACCGAGCACCTCTCCGATATTTGGCGGGTGGTGAGCAAGCGGTTCATTTGCTTTTACTTCCTTGAACCTCCTCCACAACCATGCCAGGGTTTTTCATCCATCTTGGTCTGCAATCCAATATTGAGCCTATTGAGACCCGAATAAAGATCAATCACCTCATATAGTTCAAGCAAGGCATCATCATCCAAGCCAGCATGTTTTGCTGCTTCGTTGTAGACTTTGATACAATACTCACAGCCACTCATGATTGACACTGTCAGCGCAACGATGTCTTTCGTTTTTCTGCCTAACTTCCCATCTTCACCCATCACCATCTGCACTTTTTTCCAGGTCATCTCCAGATAGTCCGGAGTACTGGCCAAAGCCTTATACATATTAGGCACAAAATCAATTCCTAGGGTCTTTTGAATTTCCTTGTAGATATCAAGGACCTTTCCGTCGGCTTCTCTTTCTGCAACTACTTGGACAGATGCTGTATCAGTTTCGCAATCACTAGACATGGTCGCCTCCTCTGTGGCGTCCACGAAATGTTCTCCGAGGCGAGGACGGGATAGGGCCGTCCGCCGCGGGTTGGCACTACCAGTCCGCACCCTGGGAGGGTGGTGAAGACTGTACCCCCTAGCCGCAATTATTCATAAAGGATGAAAAAACGGACGTCCCATTCGCGTCCTATGAGTGGCTTGGCAACCGCTCACGGGCAGAAGGAGGTACGTCCGCATGGCCGATCCTACTCGACAGTCTGTCTTCTATCCAGAG
>JAPUJT010000107.1 GCA_027296055.1 Planctomycetota bacterium
CTCACCTTCAACGTCACCAACATCATGATGGAGGGGGCGCGTCGGCTCGACGAGTGGGCTCTGATCAACCAGACGATTCCGCGCCGGACGGAGATCGTCCGCCTGATCCACCCGGCGGACGAGGTGGCGCGGTACGAGTACGGCCTCCCGCAGGATGATGTCTTTGCCGTCGTCAAGCTGATCAACGCACGGCGGCCGGTCGAGGCGATCATCCAGGAGTCCGGTCTGGGTAACTTCCGGACCTGCAAGACCTTGAAAGCCGTGATCGACGAGGGTCACGCAGAACTGATTCCAACAAGCGATCTGGTCCGGATCGCCAGCTCCTTCATGTCGGCCGGCCGGTTGGAGGAGGGGATCGAGGCCTACCGGGCGGCGATCGCCCGAACTCCGGACGACATCGATCTGCGGCTGCAACTTGCCGAGTCGGCCCTGGATCGGGGAGAGACGGATGTGGCGGCGGACGAATACCGCGCCGTGGGGGAGATCTGCGAAGGGGCGGGCGAGAAGCGGAAGGCTCTGGAGAGCTACACCACCGCGGTCGAGCTGCGCCGATCCGATCTCGAGACTCACGAGAGGCTATTCGCGCTCTATCGGGAGCTCCGGGAGAGGCACCTGGCCCTCGAAGAGGGCCGGATCGTTGCCCGCCTCCATGTCGAAAGGAAGCAGATTCCCCGAGCTGAGGAGATCCTTCTCGAACTACTGGACGAATACCCCGGGGATGTCGTCCTGATGGAGCTCCTCATAAAGATCTACCTCGGCCGGAAGGAGAAGGTAAAGGCGATCGAGCAGCTCGAGATGCTGGCCATGGCCTGCGAGTCCAAGCGGCAGTACGGAAAGGCAGAGGAGGCGTACCAGACGATTCTGCGCCTCGATCGATCCCGGAAGGACATCGAGCGAAAGGCGGAAGAGATCGGACATCGGCTGCGCCGAGGCAAGAAGCCGAAGAGAGGACTGAAGGGGGTCTTTGTCCTGATCGTACTCGGGATCATCGGCTTCGGCGGCTGGAAGGGGTTCGAGTTCTTCCAGCGCCTTCAGGAGGCGAGCCAGGCGGTCGAAACGATCAGGAGGTACGTGGCGGCCCTTCCTCCGGTAACGGAGATCCAGGAGGATAAGGAGGATATCCAGTCGGCCATCTCTGACGGCGAAGAGCTTCTCAGGGAAGCCGCCAGGGCGCGGGTGGAGTACGGACCCGACCACGCGGATCTGAACCGTATCCACGAGCTCCTCGCCCATCGTCAGGACAGGCTGAGAGATCGGCTCCGGGGCATCCAGGAGAAGATCAAGGCCGACAACGAGAAGCTCCTGCTGAGAGCCCTCCAGCTGAAAAATGATGAGAAATTGAGGGAGGCCCGCAAGGTCGCCCTGGCCGTGATTGCCGCCGGCGAGGAGAACAATTACCCGTCGAGATTCAAGGATGCGCAGGATCTGATCGAGGAGATCGAGCGGGTGCAGAAGGACGCCACCGAGCTCGAAATCCTCGGCAAGGATGCGGAGGCCTCCGAGGATTACGGAGAGGCCTACAGGAACTTTGCGGAGCTGATCCGGAAATATCCCAGATCCGAAGGCGCCAAGTCGGTGAACTTTCCGCTGAGAATCCAGACGGAGCCGCCCGGCGTCGCGGTGACCCAGCGCGGCTCATCGCTCGGCGAGACCCCTGTGCTGATGCACTATCTTCCCGGAGAGGAGTGGACCATCACGCTGTCGAAGCGGGGGTACGAGGACCTGGTGGTCGAGCGGCGGCAGATCGCGATCGCCGATCTCGAAGCGGCGAGGATCACCCTGAAGTTGGTAAAGACCTTTGAGTGGTTCGTCGATCTTGGCCCCAAGACCAAGGTGAAGACCGACCTCGTATCCGCGGCCGGACGCGTCGTCGTGTCGACCGGAGACGCGCGAGTCCTCGTGCTCGATCCCAGGGCCCAGGGGAAGGAGATTGCCCGGGTGGAGCTGGAACAGGGCGGCCTGAGCTCTATCGTGGCCCCGGGCGTGGTCCGGGACGGCGTCTTCTACGTGGGGACGACACACGGGATCGTGGCGGCGATCGACGCGTCAACCGGCGAGCGGATCTGGACGAAGGAGTGGAAGGATTTCGCGAAGAAGGTGTCCAAGTCCCCCACCCTCTCCGGGGATGGGAAGACGCTCCTCGTGGCCGCCTCGAAGGTCCTCGTAGCGCTGGATGCCGTGGAGGGTGGCGCGGTGAGGTGGCAGAGCCCCGCGTTCCCCCGTGAGATTCCGATCTCACCTTTCGTGGTCGGGGATGTCGTCCTGGTCTGCCAACCCGGTTCCTCGGAGGTTCACCGGTTCGATATCGCGGAGGACGGAGCGCCGATGCCGAAGTTGACCCTCCCCGCTGCACCCACCGGTCCGTTTCACCAGATCGGGAACATCGCCGTATACCCCGACGCCGCCGGAAAGCTCAACGTGCTGGATCTACAACGGGGAGAAGTGGTATGGAGTACCCCTCCTCTGGGGAAGATCGTCTCCGTCCTTCCGTTCGGCAAGATGGTCTGGGTCTCGCTCGATGGGGGCACCGTCCTCGTCGTCCGGCTGCAGGAAGAGGCCTGGGAGGCCTGGCGCAAGAAGCTCGGGGGGAGGGGCAACACGACCTCGGCGCTCCTGGTGGGCGAGACACTCTACTTCGGAGCCGATGGGAAGTTCGCGGTGGCGATGGACGCCCGGACGGGCAAGATGGTCTGGGAGATTTCGCTGCCGAGCGCGGTCACGGCGAGGCCATGTTTGGCCGACGATCTGATCTTTTTTCCTTGCGAGGGCGCCAAGATTTACGCGGTGCTGAGGTGATTGCAATGTGGGGATCCGGCGGCCGACCTGCCGACTCAACCTGTTGTGTTTTTAAGGCTTACGCCGAAGAACCGGCTCCTTTCGGGAGGTAGTTTTCGTTTGACACTCCAGATGCTGGATGTTAGTATTCCGTGTTTCCCCGGGACTTCGGGTGAGGTTGGTCTGCCGGCCGGGAGGCGGTGATGGGTCTTTTTGGCCGAAAGACAGGCAAGAGAGAGTTGGAGGAGGCCAAGGCGGCCGCCCGGAAGCAACCCTCGCCCTCCACCACATCAGCGCTCATCCAGAAGCTCATCGAACTGGGAGACATCGACGACGCCCTCTCGGCGGCGAAGTACGGGACGGATGTCTACCCCTACTCGGAATCGATCCGGACCCAGTACCGCTACCTGAAGAGAAAGAAGTGTTCATCCGAGATGAAGGAGCTGCAAGCGAGCGTCCGGAGTGACCCGAAGCCCGCGCAGTTCCAGAGGCTCGCCGAGATCTACTACGATTCGGGTGCGGAGGACAAGGCGATAAATTCGGCGGAGGATGGGATCGACAAGTTCCCGGACTTCGAGGGAAACCATCTTGTCATGGGGAAGATCCGCTACGAGCGCTGGAAGGAGGACTTTCTCCCCAGGGACGGGGTCCTGGCGAGCCGACACCTCGAGAGGGCGCTGGAGCTGAACAAGGAGAACTACAAGACTCTCCTCGCTCTCAGCAAGTTCTATCTCCAGGTGGGGGCCAAGACCCAGGCGGAGGACAAGCTGAATGCCATCCTCTATCTCACCCCGGACGATCAGAGGGCGAGGGAGTACCTGAGCACGGTCAGCGCCCTCCCGGACTCCGGCGGCGAATTGGAGGAGATCCTGTCCGAGTATCGAGATAGCCGGGCCGAGGGAGAAAACGGACAGGATATCTTCTCGGACAGCGACATTCGCCCGCAGAAGATCAACAAGAACCCGAATGTTCTCCAGGAAAAGCTGTCCCAGCTCGGAGAGATCCAGGGATTCGTCGGGGCCGTGATCCTGGATCGCAACGATGAGATCGTCGCGTCCTATTTCGCTAGCGGAGCCGACGAGGCAGACCACGCTCAACACATATCGTCGATTCGCAAGGCCGCCCTCCATTCGTCCCTCCTGATGGATATCGGCGGCTTCTCGAAGGCCGCCCTCGAATCGCCGCTGGGGGCAGTCTTCCTCATCGCGTTCGACGATCTGCTCTTTGGCGTGGTCGGGAATCGCAGCGCCAAGATCGGTAGGATGGAAGCGGACATTATGAGGTTTCTGGATAGCACGTTGTATACTTAGACCCGCCCTCGAGCTGGCGGTTGACCCGGTGACCTATGCAGGACATACTTTCCGAACTCAATCGACAACCCGGAGTGATCGGAAGCATGGTCGTCACTCCGGATGGAATGGTCGTGGCCTCCTCTCTGGGCCCGACGCTCGAGGAGGAAATGGTGGCCGCGTCGGCAGCCAACATGATCATCCGGGCCGAGCGATCCATGCAGGGTATGGAGCTGGAGTCGTTCAACCGCTTCCTGCTCACGGCCGCACATGGCCGGATCGTTTTTGTTAACATTCAGATAGGCTTTCTGGTGGTCATCGCCAGCCAGAGCCTCAAGTTGGATACGACGATGCTCGAGATCGACAGCGCGGCGCGCAAGATCAAGCATCGAAGGGTAGAATAGGAAGCCTGGACGAAGGAGCTGGATCGAATGGTCCAAATCAATTTCGCGCTGAAGGAAGTCAACTGCAAGATCGTCTACTACGGCCCAGGAATGAGCGGGAAGACGACGAACCTGGAGATCGTCCACCAGAAAGCGCCCACGGACCGCAAGGGCGAGCTCACGGCGATCGCCACGGAAGGGGACCGCACCCTCTTCTTCGACTTCCTTCCGCTCGACCTGGGAAAAGTCTCGGGGATGACGACCCGCTTTCAGCTCTATACCGTTCCTGGACAGGTCTACTACAACTCGACTCGCAAGCTCGTTCTGCAGGGCGCCGACGGAGTGATCTTCGTTGCCGACTCTGCGGACGACAAGATGGACGAGAACCTCGAGTCCATTTCGAACCTGGAGGAGAACCTCAGGGATTACGGGATGAACATCATGGAGATCCCCATGGTCATCCAGTACAACAAGCGCGACCTGCCCAACGCGATGACCGTCCCTGACCTGGAAGCGAAGCTGAATCGTTTCAACGCCCCACATTACGAGGCCGTTGCCACCACGGGACAGGGGGTGTTTCCCACCCTGAAGAAGCTATCTGCTCTCGTCCTGGAGAGACTGAACGACAAGCCTGCAGCCAAGGTAGGGCCAAAGGCAGGGACGCCTGCTCCGAAGGCGGCCGAGCCCAAGAAGCCCCCGGCAGCGAAGCCTGGGCCGCCGGCGGCCCGGCCGGGGGCCAAACGGCCCGCGGCAGGTCGCCCGCCGGCAGGGAAGCGGCCACCGGCGAGACCGGGGCAGCCACCCGGAGCGCGCAAGCCGGGTCCACCCGGCGCGCGTCCCCCCGCCAGGCCCGGTCCTGGACGTCCGCCCTCGCGACGCATTCCGGCGCCCGGGGCGCGCCCGGGGGCAGGCCAGCCAACATCCGGCAGGCAGCGCCCGCCCCTTCCGGAACAGAAGAGTTCGAAAGGATTGGTGATCGGGGTTATAGTAGGTATAGGCTTGATCGTGGTTGTCGTAGTGCTCTACGCCATGGACATGCTCTAGTGGACGCTTTCAGGGCCCGGATCGGACCCTGGGTAGGAGCAAGAGTGTTCTTCGGGACTCTCGGCGGGCAAAGAGATATCCGCCAGAACGAGGCACGAAAGGAGGAGTCCCATTCCAGCCAGCGACAATGAGGGGATCAGAGAAAAAAGACTGATCTTCTACAAGGATGACATCGACAAGATCAACAAGGTCTTGGAGAACTTCCTGAAGCTTTCCGACTCGAAAGCGAACATCCTCATCGACAAAGATGGGCATATGGTCACGAAGGCGGGCGCCACGGAGGACATGGATCTACTGACCATCTCCGCTCTCGTCGCCGGGTCGTTCGCGGCAACTCGGGAGATGGCGAAGCTCCTGGGAGAGGAGGAGTTCTCCGTCCTCTTCCATCAGGGCAAGAAGGACAGCGTCCAGCTCAGCCTCATCGGAGACCGGACCCTCCTCGCCACGATATTCGACGAGCGAACCACGATCGGGATGGTCAGACTCTACGCCAAGGAGGCGACGGCGAAGTTGATGGCCGTCTTCCGTGATATTGACAGTCGGGCGGATGATGGCGGCGAGAAGGTGGCCGCCGAGCTAGGTGACTACCAGGAGAAGGCCCAGGAAGCGGTCGACGAGTTCTTTTCGGGAGAATGATCGGCGGCCCAGCCATCAGGCCCTATCGGAGAATTCGCCTGGCCCCTCTGCCCCCCCCTGATCCCCCTGTTCCTTCTGATACCACTGTTCCCTCTGATTCCTTTTTCCCTTTTCGGCTACCGACCCTTCAGCGCCCACCCAATCCACGTATGAACCCCTTCCACTGTTCCTCCATCCTCTTCATGTTCAGCTTGCCGAACGTGCGGTTGTAGGCATCCCTCCGGCCCCGACCGGCCTGGAGCTGCCCGTAGTACTTCTTGAGGAGAGGCCGGTACTTTCCCTCCTGGTACTGGCGAAGAAAATAGACGAAGGACCAGGATTGTGCGTAGTTCATGCTGACGGTTTTGGGATCGTATAGCTCCCCCCGCGTCATCGTCATGAGCCGCGGCAGCGGTTGATATTTGCCTTCTCCCAACCCGGACTGAATCCAGCGCAGCCGGCCCAAGTTAGGCTTGATTTCGAACTCCTTCGCCCCCTGCTTCTTCCGGCAGGCCCCGAAAAAGTCCCCATGCCCTTCGTTGAACCACTGAGGGGCACGCTCCAGGTAATAGTGGAGGTACTGATGGAAGGCCTCGTGATAGAGGGTGGTGAGGTTTCTCTCCTGGTTTCCCGTGTCGAAAAGGACTAGCTTTCGGATGAAGGGGCTGTAGTAGCCCCCCGTCCTGGGCGGGGCTCCGTAGGCGATGTAATCCGCCTTGTTCTTGAAGTAGATGATCGGAAACCTGTCCGCTCCCTTGTCGAGCTTGCCGAAGGAGGCGGTATAGACACGGAAGATCAGCTCCGCCTCCCGTGCCACCATCTCGCCATCCTCCTCCCCCCCGTTCGCCAGCACGATGTAATGCTCCGTCTCGATGCGGGAGAAGTCGGCGAAGCCGGACTCATCCGTCTCCTTCTCCAATATCTTGAGGAACTGCTCCGGACTCTTGTTTTCGGGGTCCAGCTTACCCCACTTCTTTACGTCCTCGATGGCGCTGTCAAAGTCCCTCAGTCGCGCATGAGCCCAGGCACGCCGCTGATAGGCGTAGTCGTACTTCGGGTTGGTCGCGATCGCATTGTCGAATTGCTGGACCGACTTCTTCCAGTCCCTCTTCCAGAAGTACGTGTCCCCCAGTTCGGCCATGGCCTCGTAGAACCCTTCACGCAGCGAGATGGCCTTCCACAGGCTCTTCTCGGCATCGTCGAAGTCGCGGGTGACCTGGTAGGCGATCCCGAGGTAGTAGTGCGGGAGGTGGAAATCCGCCGCCTTCCTCCGGACGGCCTTGAGCTGACGGATCGCCCTTTCCAGCTTCTTGTTGGCCCCGCCCTCTTTCCGAGCCTCGAGGTACAGGGCCTTCGCTTTCACGAAGAGCTCCCGGGCCTGTTCAGGCAGATCGGCAGGTATCCGGAGGTTGGGAGAAGCCTTTTCCTGGTCGGCCGCAGCGAAGGAGAGCAGCAGCAGGATGAGGATCACGGAGAGGCCAGTTGCTTGGAGAGGTTTGATAGAGGACATCCGAAGCCGCAATAGTGTAGGCCCGATCTACCGCTCCCGTTCGATCTTCTTCCGTAATTCTTGAACGGCAGCCATCTCGAACTCGATCTCTTCCCGCTGGTGATGCGAGTAGACCTTCATCGCATCTTCGTACTGTAGCTGCGCCATTCCCAGGGCCCGATCGGCGGATTCCAGCCATTGTTGCCGTTCGAGGCTGGTTCCCGCGAGCTGGGCCTGCTCGTGATGGTCCAGGGCCCGGTCCCTGTAATCGGCGGCGAGGCGGAATTCCTCGCCCCTATGGAATATAGGTTTGGTCTGGTCTTCGGTGTTCTCGCCGGCGCACGCGGCGAGGAGCAGCGCCACGAGGCAAACGGAAAGTCGACTTGATCGGAATCGGGACATGTCAGTCTCCCAGGTAGATCGGCTTGTCCTTCATGATGTTCTGAAGGTCCCGGTCCACGAGCTGCCTCAAGTCCCCGACCTCCGTCTCGTTCCGCCGGTACCTGTCCGACTTGTCCGCCTTGTCGAGATTCTCCTGAGCCTCCCGAAGAATCTTCACGGCTTCGTTCCAGGCGGTCATCTTCCTCTTCGGATCCTCCTGAGTATAGAACCTTTTCACGTAGCTTCCCGAACGCTGCTGCAGCCCCCTCGCCTTGGTGACGAGCCGGCCGACCTTGGCGTCGATCTGCCTCTCCTGATTCTGCCGCTGAGTAAGGGCCCGGCTCTTGTCCAGGTCTTCGGTCTGCGTCAGAGCGGGACCTGTCGTCGAGGTCTCTGGCTTGCCGCCCGAAATGGCGATGAAGAGGATGACCACGAGGATCGGGGGACCGGCGAGGAGTCCTCCCATGATGGCGTAGTGTTTGAAATCAGGGGGCGCGTCCGCCGGATCCCGCTCGACGGATCGCCCTCGAGATGTGGCTGGAGGCATGGCTAGTACTCCATTTCCTTGATGATCGTGGAATGCGTCTCGCTGATCCTGGAGAGGTCTGCATCGAGGTAGGCGAAGGCGTCCGGCAGGTTGCCCTCCAGGGTGTGATCACTCGTATATTTCATCTTCAGCCCCTCGAGCAGCTCCATCGCCGAGATCAGCTTCTCTCGCGCCAGCTTGAACTCACTCTGCACCTTGGACTTGTTCCCCGCCCTCTTCGCCTGGAAGAAACGCCTGATGTGCGGCTCCGCCTCGTGCTCGAGCCTCTGAGACTTGCCGTAATCGTCGACTTGATTGACGAGGGGGGGCGGGGCGGCCTTCTTCCCGCCGGTGGCATAGAGGACCAGGCCTGCAGCGAGAACGACGACGGGCAGGCCGAAGAGAAGGAGATAGAAGCCTCCGCTCTGAACCCCGCTCCCATCGCCGTTACCTCTCGCCGGCGCCCGGCCGGCACGCATCCGCGCCGAGCTGGAGCGACCGGATGGAGCCCGGCGGGACGAGATGCGACGATTACGTCCCGATTCTGCTGGTTTCCCGGCCATGATGACTTGGGCACCTTCCGGATGAAATCCTCGAGATTGGCCGACCTGATGGGAGCGGCGATTCTATCGGGTGAGTTTCGGAAAATCAAGGGTGTCAGAGTCCCAAGGGCATTGCCGACCCGCAGATAGCGCCAATGAAGCCCCCATAGGGGGCCGAAGGGCTCCGGCACCGGACAGCCGCCTTGACAGGGAGACAGGACGGGAGCTAAAATCTCTATGGACTGTCCAGACTTCATCAGGCTCTCCCAAACCCCCATCCGGAGGAGATGTCCATGCCCAGGCTTTCAGGCGTTTTGGCTTCCCTGGGGCTGTTGGTTCTGATTGCGGCAGGCTGTAATCACCAGCAGGACCCCAAGTTGAAGAGCATCCAGCGTATGGACGGGGTGCCCAATCCCTCTGGCAGTGGGTTCGTCACGAACTGGAGCGATCTGGGAGACGACACAGTCATGGTCGTCGTCCGGGGCTCCCACTTCACGAGCGACACCACGATCACGATCGAAGGGGAATCGCTGCTGAGCACGGTCGTGAGCGGATCGACGAGCCTGACGGGTATCGCGCCCCCCGGAACGTCGCTGGGACCGAAGCGGGTCGATCTTCGCAGCCGTCACGGCAACGACAAGATCAGGCAGGGGTGGGAGTACATCGGTGGAAACGTCACGCTTCTGTCCGTCGTCCCCACCGCGGGCGATGTCCTCGGAGGGACGCTCGTCACACTGACAGGCACCGGCTTCGTACCGGGTATGACCGTCTCGTTCGGCAGTAGCTCCGCCAATCCGGTCAACGTGCTGACTGTGAACACGGCGACGGTGCTTTCCCCACCCTCCGTGCCCGCCGGGACGGAGCAGACGGTGCCAGTCAGCGTCTTCACGACCGTCGGCTCGGCAACCCTCACGCCCGGCTACACCTATTTCACCTGTTCGGCGGCCGGGACCCTCGTCGTCACGTCCGTGGTCCCTTCCACGGGGCCGCAGAGCGGCGGGAATTCCGTGACGGTCACGGGCGCGGATTTCACCGCGGCCACGGAAATCAGCTTCGGCGGAATCATGGCGTCGAATTACGACTACACCGGGATACCGTGCGCTATCGTCGTGGATGTGCCCCCCGGGGCCCTGCCGGGCGCCGTGGACGTCGAGGCGAAGATTCTCGGAACCCCTACCCTGGTTGCCGTTCTGACGGCCGGATACACGTATAACTCCGTATCCGTGACGTCGATCTTCCCGATCGCGGGACCCGAGTCGGGCGGCACGCTCGTCACCATCACGGGGTCGGCGTTCGATCCGGCGAGCACCGAAGTGTTATTCAAGGACCTATCGTCCGGCCAGGAAGCCAGCGCCGTGAACGTCATGGTGAGCGGTGGCCTGGACATGATCACCTGCAACACCCCGCTGGCCCCGGGGGGGCCTGGGTTCGTCAATGTGGAGGTCCGGAACGCCAACGGCAGCGACACGCTGATCAACGGATTCCAGTACCTACCCGTCTCGCTCGATTCGATCGAGCCGAATTTCGGCCCCCTGGGAGGCGGCGTCGGGGTCGTGATCATGGCGCGTGGGCTCACCGTATCGAGCACGCCGACGGTTTGGTTCGGATCGAACCGGCTCACGAGCGCAGTGGCGGGCACTGCAGATCCGGTGACAGGCGAGTTGACGATTTCGGGGAGGGTGCCTGTGGGAGACGCCCCGGGTCCGGTTGACGTCACCATCGAGGACAACATTTTCGGGGACATCACGCTCAGCGATGGATTCGTCTACGCCCCGGGCGCCCCTGAGATCCGGAATATCATTCGCAACTTCGGCCGCAGGAGCTACCAGGACGCGGCGGGGAATTCCTTGGCGGAGATAGTGACGATCGAAGGGGACAACTTCACGACCGCTCCGTTCTTGGTCCAGATCACGTTCGACACGAGCACGACGACCGGTGACTCCGTACCTGACAATCTCGTCGCCACCGTGACTCGTATCGTCAGTACACGCATCCTCCTGGTGGAGATCCCGGACAAGGCCAACGACGGCCTCAACAACCGCGAGGTCGTGGAAGTCACGGCCTCCAACAGCATCGGATCGACCGCGACCCCTGACGCCTTCGCCTACGCCGAATGGGAGAGCCCGGGTCCCCTGGGCGGGTTCGTCACGGGGATCGTAGTAGATCCGGTGGATTCCAACGTAGTGTACGTCGGGATCGACGGCGCGGGAGCAGGGGAGACAGGCGCCGTCTTCCGGACGGACAATGCCGGAGGCTCCTGGGCATCCAAGGCGATCCCCGATCCGTTGGATCCTACCCTGAAGCTGGATGTGAACGCGATCGCTGTGGCCCCGCAAACAGTAAGCTCGGCACAGACTCTCTACGCAGGGACCCCCGTGGGGCTCTATCTCAGCGTCGACCGGGGGGAGAACTGGCTCCTGGCGACCCACCCGGATCTGTCGACGCCGGTCAACCCGATCCTGTCGCTAGCGGTGGACACGGGCACGGTCCCTCCGACGCTGTTTGTCGGCTCGGATGGTGTCGTATTCCAGGCCGCCTTCGATGGGAGCACCTCGACGGCTTTTGTCGTGGGGACGGGAACCCGCGAGGTTCCGGGGCTTGCCGTCGCCTCGACCGGGGAGGTCTACGCGGGGACGATGGGCGAGGGCGTCTTCCGGCAGGCGACGAGTGGAGCCGCCTTCCTCGCGTTCGGTAGCAACCTGACGAACCTGTTCGTCCTCTCCGTGGAGGTGGACCCACTCCTCCCGACGCGAGTTTTCGCCGGGACGTTCGGTGACGGCGTCTTCTGGTTCGACAACAACACCGGAATGTGGACAGCCCCTGTGTCGATGCCGTCCAGCGTGCCCGCCGCTTACGACGTCAAGGCAGATCCGGGATCTTCAGGTCGGATCTACACCGTCGTGGATGACGTGGGCGGGGCGACCCGCCAGGGCGCCGTATGGCGGAGCGATGACGGAGGTCGCAACTGGATCGATGAGAGCCTGGGGCTCGCGCTCTCGGGTGCCGAACCGGAGATGCGCTCGCTTGGCATCGTTTCGCAGGTTCCGAGCCCGACGAACATTATCTATTCGGGGGCCCTGGGGGCCATCTTCAAGACGACGAACGCCAATTCCCCGCCCATCAACTGGAACAAGACGGATGTCGGCGTCTCCAACACGAACGTCCGCGCCCTGGTGCGCTCCAGCGGCGGGGATACGTTCGCGGGGACACTCGGTTACGGCGTCTACCGCAGCGCCGACAGCGGGCTTTCCTGGACCATAGCCAACGGCACACCCCCTAACTCCATGACCTCACGCCGTGTGCAGGCCCTCGCCGCGTTCGATGATGGGTTAGGGACGGTCTTTCTTTACGCCGGCACCGCCGATCGGGGTGTCTTCCGGAGCAACGACTTGGGGCTAACCTGGTACCAGACGAATTCGGGGCTCGACGTCACCAGTCTGGACGAGATGAACATCACGTCGATCGCCTTCGCCCCCGGTATGGAGAGGGTGGTCTACATCGGAACCGACGGTGCGGGAGTGTTCGGCACCTGCGATCCGAGCTCGGATGATCCGATCACGATGCGCCCCCCGAACTGCTCCGCCAGCGACGCGATCGATCCGCTGAACCCGCCGAATGTGAACTGGTTCTCGATGCCCGGTGCCCCTCCGGACGGAGTCCTCGGCTTCAGTCAGATCCGTACGGTGTATATCACCCCCGAGATCATACGATTCCGGCCCCTTGCGGTGGACCCCTTCCCCCCGACGGTCCCGTTCCCCATACGTCTCGTCCTGGTGGGAACGGCGTCGGGAGGCCTCTTCGCCAGCGATACGAACGGAGTGAAGTGGAAGGATGTGAGCGCCGGTCTTCCCGACCTGGACTTGCGTTCGATCGATACGGCGCTGCAGGTCATCACGGACCCGCAGGAACCGACTCGAACCACGCTCAATTTCATCATGTTCGCCGGGACCGGTGCAGGAGGAATGGCGAGAGGAACGACGGATATCAACATTCTCTCTGACCCGCTCGATCCGTCGATGTTCAAGACTCAGATCCTGGGAATCGTCTGGAGCGCGGTCAACACGGGGCTCCCCCAGGGAGGCACGGGGTTGGCCGTGAACGCCGTGGCCATCGATCCCAGCGTCACCTCGAATGTTTTCATCGGAACGGAGTTCGACGGCGTCTTCATGACGGGGAGCGGGGGTTCCCTCTGGTCCGCGCTGGACCCGGGGTCGCCACTGACGAGTCCTGTCGGGGACAACCTGACGAACCCGAGAGTTGACGACATAGGGCTCGTCTTCAATACCTGCGCCGACTGCACCACGATCCTCGCCGGGACGGCGGGTGGCGGCGCCAATCGTATCGAGATCCTCAAGCAGTAGGGAGGTAGGACCGAAGAACCAGGGCCCCTCTCATCCGCAGGATGAGGGGGGTCTTTCCTTTGGGAAGGAGGGCCGTCTCACCCAGCCGGAGAGAGGCTTCCCCTCCCCCGCTCCGGATCAAAGTCTCCCCTCCGGCAACGGAGATGATCTCGAAACCGCCAGGCCTCTCCACCTCGATCTCCCCGTCGCCATCCAGTGCCTCGAAGATGAAGGCGTCAGATACGAAGCGCTCCCGACGCACTGCACCCTGGGTCGTCACCTCGGCGGGCGTCCACGAGAAGGGGCCGGCAAGGTCGAGCCTCGCAGACTCGAAGGCCTTCTCCAGGTCGATCGGTCGCGAATCTGCGCTCGAGTCGGGTAAGCGTCCCCAGTCGGCGAAACGGTAGGTGATGTCCGAAGCCTCCTGGATCTCGGCGATGAGGACCCCTCCCCCGATGGCGTGGATGCAGCCGGCCGGTATCAGGTACGTATCGCCGGGTCTGGCCGTATGCCGGACGAGGCAGTCCTCGGCCCTACCTTCGTCAAGCGCCCGCTGGAAGGCCCCCCGGTCCGACCTGGAGTCGAGGCCGAGTCGCGCCGTCGCGCCCTCCTCCGCCGCCAGAATCCTCCAGGCCTCCGTCTTCCCCTCCGGCCGACCCGTGTGGCGACGGGCGATCTCGGAGTCGGGGTGGACCTGAACGCTGAGGTGGTCGCGGGCGTGGATGTACTTGAAGAGGAGAGGCAGGGAGGGTCCCTCACGGCCGATGATGGCGGGGCCGTCTTCCCTCAGCAGAGCTTCGAGTGTCCCCCCGGCCCCAGGGCCCTCCCGGATCGGGTTAGAGACACCGGCTACGCTGGCCGCCTCCCACGACTCCCCTGCTCGGCCCCCGATCATCACAGGTTTGCCGAGGCGCTTCGACAGCCAGTCGCCGCCCCAGGGTTTCTCCCGGATGAGAGGTTCGAGAAGGATGGGGGGGGGTTCGGAAGGCACTGGAACGGGTGTTACTTGAACTCTTTGGTCAGGGCCCGCAAAAACGGTCCGAACTGCTTTTCGTTCTTGCTGTCCAGCAGCAGGAGGTTTTGATGTGCCAACCGGATCGTCTCGAGGCGTCGGTGGGGATCCGTGGACTCCTCGAGGATTTCGAACGCCAGTCCGGGGACCTCCGTCGGATCGAGCTTGACCTTGAGCACTGCGTCCAGGCCGACCCCTTGGAGCAGCTTCATGTTGTGATTTCCGGGGTTCACGACGATCACCTCCGGGGACGAATCGCCCCGGGGTCCCTGCGTGATGCTGAAGAGGATACCGAGAAAGGTACTGTCCATTCCCCGGCAGTCGGACAGGTCCACCACGAAGTTCTTGTATCCCGATGAGACCATCCGGTCGGCGAAGGCGCGGAAGGTGCTCGAGTTGTTCATGTTTCCCTGACCAACGACACCGACGAAAATGGCGTCCTTGGTGCGGGCCACGCGGATGAAATTCTTGGTACGCACGGGACCGACTCTAGCTAATTTTTGATCCGGGCTCGATATCACGATCCACCGTGAGAAGCACGACGGTGCCTGACGAGTTCGTCCCGGCGAGCACCATCCCTTCGCTCCTCTCCCCCCTCAACGTGACCGGTTCCAGATTGTTCAGAACGACGACTTTCTTGCCCACGATCTCTTCTGGCGAGTAGTGCTCTCGGATCCCCGCGACGATTTGCTTTTCACCGTCTCCGACGCTCACCCGGAGAAGGAGCAGCCTGTCGGCGTTCGGGTGCAAACGGCACTCCTTGACCTCGCCTACGACCAATTCCATCTTTTGAAACTCAGAGAATGAAATCATATCGACTCGCCCGCCTATTCACAGGATCTCTTTAAGCAGCCTCTCGATGGCCATTTCGAGCTTTTCTCGGGTGTCGTACTTGCCACCCTGGATCTCCTTCCGTATCCGCTCGACCTTCTCCCGGCGCTCAGGGGGGAGGTCCTCGAGGGACGGTACCAACGGCTCTCTTCCCGCGGGGAAACCCGCGAACGAGTAGGTGATCTGAGATGGTCCGACCTGTGAAGACGCGTGGTCTGCCTGGCCGCTCTGGGGCTTGCCCATTTCCTTCGAACCCTCTATACCCTCTCGGAGTGGGACTGCCCACGCAACCCCGCTCCCCCTTATCGTCGGGAGGAAAGGCTCGACTGAAGGAGTTTGTTCTTTCCTGATTAGAGTACCGGATTCAAGTCCCTGGTGCAACCCGGCTTCCGTCTACAGAGGCTTGACACTCCCCTTCCGGAGCCCTACGATCTGCGGAGTTCAACCGAGAGATTATCGGACGGAAGCGATGCTCCCGGGCGGCATAGCCAAGTGGCCAAGGCAGAGGTTTGCAAAACCTCCATCCCCGGTTCGAATCCGGGTGCCGCCTCCAATACCGACAGGAAAGGTCGGCAGGACCGGACCATGATCATCATCTTACGGCCGGAAGCCACCGAGCAAGAGATCGAGCGCGTCGAGGGGCTCGCCAGGGAGCTGGGACTGAAGGTCCACCGGGCCCAAGGGCTTGGCCGGACGACCCTCTCGCTCGGGGGGAGCGAGAAGGACCTGCGCGCAGCCTCGTTCGAGGGCCTCCCGGGGGTCAAGGAGGTGAGACGCGTCACGCCGCCCTATCCGCTGGCGCAGAGAAGGAGCCCCGGGACGATGGTCGTCCGGATCGGGGAGGTCGCGCTCGGCGGCGGCGGAGTCACCTTGATCGCCGGTCCCTGCTCCGTCGAAGGGCGGGAGCCGATGATCTCGATCGCCGAGAGTGTGGCGAGTCATGGCGCGACGATGCTCCGGGGTGGAGCCTTCAAGCCTCGTACTTCTCCCTACGCCTTTCAGGGACTGGGTCTGGAGGGTCTCAAAATCCTGGCGGCGGCGAGAGAGAAGACCGGGCTACCTTTCGTCACCGAGGTGGTGGACACGGAATCCGTCTCCCTGGTCGAGGAGTGGGCCGACGTGATCCAGGTCGGGGCGCGCAACATGCAGAACTTCTCCTTGTTGCAGCGGGTTGGAAAGTCCTCCCGGCCCGCGCTCTTGAAGCGCGGCCCCTCGGCCACGCTGGATGATCTGCTGCTCTCGGCGGAGTACATCCTCTCCGGCGGGAATGAAAATGTGATCCTCTGCGAGCGAGGGGTTCGGACCTTCGCGGATCACGCTCGCAACACTCTCGATCTCAGCATCCTCCCCGCCCTGAGGGAACGGACCCACCTCCCCGTAGTCGTCGATCCGAGCCACGCCACGGGCCGGCGAGACTTCGTGATCCCTATGGCCCTCGCCGCCGTCGCGGCTGGCGCCGACGGCTTGATGGTCGAGGTGCACACCGACCCGGAGCGGGCCCTCTCCGACGGCGCGCAGTCTCTCTACCCCGAGCAGTTCGCCCACCTCTCGGAGGAGACGCAGAAGCTGGCAGCGGCTCTTCGTTACGATGCCGTCTCGAAGCTGTAGCCCGATCGATTCGTGGAGGCGACGGCGCGTGCTTCCCACGCCAAGGCTACGATCTTTGATCTATATCCTCTGTGTCTCACTCGCGCTCTCGGGCTGCACGTCATGGTCCCGGATAAGCCTGAGCGAGTTGCAAAGGCTCGATGGCTTCGAGCCGGCTGATCTAATAATGCTTCGGACCATGGATGGGGGCCGTGTGCCTTTCCACCGCAGGAGCATTCTCATGCTCTACTCGACCGGCTACCGACCCTTCAAGGGGTACTTTCGCTCCATCCGGATCGAAGGCATGGATCTGGTTGGCACCTCGTATCACGGCCGGGTCACACGCATTGACCTCAGCCGCGTCACCGAAGCCTACGTGGTCCACTCGAGGAGGGGCATGAAAATTGCCGTGCCCATCGCCCTCGGCGTCGTGGGGGTGATCGCCATCATCGTTCTGATCATATGGGTCAACACTCAAGCGAATTAGGATGACGATGACTGAGCCTGGCCAGGGTGTCCGCCGGCCCAGGCGGCCGTACCATCCTCGAAGTGCTCCAGCTTCCAGATAGGGACGGTTGCCTTGAGGCGATCCATCCCGTAGCGGATGGCCTCGAAGGCTTCCTTGCGGTGGGGGGAGGAGACGGCCATCACGACGCTCACATCGCCGACGCGAAGCTCTCCGATCCGATGCTCTATCGCGACGATCCGGATGCCCCAGCGCTCCTTCATCTCCTCGACAATCTGCGCCATCTTCTTTCTGGCCATCGGTTCGTAGGCCTCGTAGTGAATCCTCTCGACCGCCTTGCCGGCGTTCTCGTTCCGGACGACGCCGGCGAACGTGGCGACGGCGCCGCAGGCCGGGTCCTCCACCGAGCGGGCGATGGCCCCGAGGTCGAGCGGCTCCTTTCGTATCCGGATCACGCCTAACCTCCGCTCATCGGCGGGATGACGGCGGTCTCATCGCCGGGCTGGATCTCGTAGCTACGATCCACGAACTCCTCGTTGACGGCTAGCTTGATCCGATCGGCGAGCCCCTCCAGGGCGGGGATCTTCTCCCGCAGGCGATCCAGGAGATCGCCTGCAGTGGTTCCATCGGGGACGTCGATCCGGATCTCATCCCCGCCGGCGGACTGGCGCACCGATGCGAACAGAAGCACGCGAACTTCCACGGATCCTCCCCTGCCCGGATTCTCTGGATTTAGTAGCCTTCCACGAGGCGTGCGCCGAGGCGGTTGTCCAGTTCCGGGATGGCCTCGATCTTCTCCTTCGTGAGCTTGAAGTCGTAGGGTACCCGGTGGAAGGTGACGGTGGACCCGTCGAACTCGACGTAGCAGGAGCGGCTGTCTCCGTCTCTCGGCTGGCCGATCGAGCCGACGTTGATGATCGCCTTCTTGTCCCCCAATTTGTATTGGTGATCGATTTCCGAGGCCTTGAAAGCCTTGAGGTCTTCCTCGATCACACAGGGGAGGTGAGTGTGGCCCACGAAGAGTGCCCTCGGGACTGCGCCGAAGATCTGGTTCCACTTTTCCGAGGGACCGTG
>JAPUJT010000108.1 GCA_027296055.1 Planctomycetota bacterium
TACAGTACGATCTAACCTCGGGGCTACGTGGCGAGTGGGACACGCTACACGCGTACGGACTCTGTCTACCGGAGGCACCGAGATACTCCACGAGCTCTACAACGGCCTAGCTCAGCTAACCATTCGATATTCAAGGGACCCGTCTAACTCGGAGAAACTCAAGATTGGCGATACAGAATTCGATCTCACGGCTGGCCGTTTCCTATGGGTCGATGCCACGGAAGAGTCCATGGAATCCCCATCTTCCATCCAACGGGCCATTCCACTTACCGTCCAGGTCGACTTGACTAAGCACATGGTCGGGATTTCCAGAGGTACCCCCGTCCCGTGGTATGCCAAACCTCCTATGTCATATCCTGCCTCCCTTCCTATCCCCTCGGAACCTATGCGCCTGGACGCAGCGGTAGGTTTGGCGGTGGAAATGACACTCTTCGATATTAAATGGGAGAACCGGGCTACGCGCTAGTTTCTGGAGTGATCGGAACCGTCGAGGGGAGGGCGCAGGTTCGGCCTAACAGGCCGCTGCACCTGCCCAGCGGCGCATGGAAAACTGAAGCCGAGGACTTGAGGGCAAGGCGAGCGCCGCTGGCAGGTGAGCGGCCGATCCGTTAGGTGGACATGAAGAAGTCGCATAGGTCTATTCTGATCGCGGTTCTTGTCCCTCTGGGAATGGTGGGTGGTTGGTTGGGCTACATTCAGTGGTGCTGGTATCGAGTAACTCCTCCCAATGCGGTCAAGACCCTCGATCAATTCCTTGAGTGGCGTCCGCGAACTACGGCCTTCCATAAGATCCAAATTAAGGACGGATCAGAGTTCGTCTTTGCCCGCGGTCCTTCTGTCATGCCGGGCATGCTCGCCTCAGGCCCGGCCATCTACCTCTTTGATGAGAGCGGGCGCTTTGTTGATTGGACGGGGGATAGCGGTGACATACCCTACGTGAACGGTTTCGTGATGCCCAACATCAGTATCCCGAACATCATCACTCGGAAAGAGGCTCTTGAGTTCATTCGAAAGTGATCGAGAGGCCCGCTAACAACCCCCCGCACCTGACGAGCGGCAGGGCTGGCTAAGGTATTTACTTCTTTGTAGGGATTGACTCTGTGGCGAATATAGGTGGAATCACTAGGCTATTCGGCTTTTCGTGGGAAAGGGTCATAGGACGCCTTAAATTCGGCAACATGATGGTGATACTTGCCTGTTGCATGCTGTGGGGCTGTCCCCGCGCCCTGCACTACCCTCCTCTCGACAGGCTACTGTTCTACAACAGCAACTCACGTTTCATAAACTCGACGAACGAAGACCTTGTCGTCACGCTTATGGGGGGAAGTGAGCGTAGCGGTAGATGGCCTCTTCGGTGCGCCCCCACTGGTTGGAAGTTCCGCACCAATCACTTTCCGATCAAGTCCGGCGATGAAGCTGAATTCGACTACCTCGCTGGTTTCATGTCCAACATTAGCCCCGATTGCTGGGTGGTCGAAGATAGCAAGGGGAACTTTTATAAGGTTGAGTATTATCGATGGGCTACCGAGGTCGACGAACTCAGCGGTTCCTGGCCTGCATCCCCAGATACGATCCGGGACCGGTATAGGCCGATAGCACCGATCCCGGACTACGGCGATGTAAACCCCCTCATTGCATTGATGCTTGTGAGCATCCAGGTGATTCTCATTCTTGTTCATCGTCATCTCCGCCGTAGGAGCTCCGAGATCAACAAACGCGAAGGAAACCACGCGGCGATGGACCCTAGAGGATGATCCGATACTCCACATCCGTCCCCATCCCAAGATTCTGATCAAGGTTTTGGCAGTGGGGTTCTGAGTTAGAAGGATCTCACCGGGGACTTGCCAGTCGAGGAGGAGTAGCTGGCCTTGTCTGGCAAGGCTCCTGGCGTCTATCATCCCAGGCAGCGGGGCACGGCCTAAAGCGAGTCCAGCCCAAACAGGTGAGCGCCCGATCTGTTAGATGGACAGAGATTGGGCGTGGGCTGGGCCACTCTAGCAGCCACGCGGAGGGTGAAGGTTTTGACAGAGTGCATAGCCTGCGGAAAAGAGTTTTCCAGTTTCGTCCAAACCTGTCCTACGTGTGGGCGACCGCGGTCACCTATCCCCAAGACTCGAACGTCCAGAGGGATGAAGAAAGAAAGGTCCCTGGGCGCATGGCTCGTCTGGATCGGTTTCGCGCTCACGGTCGTCTCTATCCCCGGATGGCCTGCGTTGGCGCATGACCCGTGGTTCTGGGTGTCAGAACAATTGGCCGTCACGTTGGTTTGCTCAGGATTGATCGGCTTCCCGGTGCTTATCGTCGGCTTGATAGTGTTAGCTCTTAAAATTGTTGCGCGGCCTCGGCATGGATCTGGAACGACAGGCAGTAACAGGGCGTCCGACGGATCCGGATCCACTCCTCCGATGACTCTCGCCAAGACTCACCGGACTGCGGCTTACTTCTTCTACGCTGCGGCAGCAGTAATGATCGCCGCGGGCCTTGTCATTTACCTGGGAGGCTATGCCAATGAGATGTGGGGCGAGTTCGGGGTTGCTCTGAGCACGGGGTGCGGGGCAGTCATGTCCCTCCTATATGCCAGACTGGGCGCAGGTGACAATCCCCCTTTGCTGTGGCGTTTCGTGATAGTTGGTTGCTTCCTGGTAGGCACTGTGCTGATGATCATGAGGTGATCATGGATGCTTTAGAGTGAGGTGCAACCCAACAACCCCCCGCACCTGACCAGCGGCGCTGGGCCGAACTCGGGCGGGGGAGAGTAGCTTCAAGGCTGCCGGGCCCGAACCGGCGGTCCCAGATACACTAGAGTATGACACCGTCGTCAATTGAGCGGCGCAATGCTAGGCTCGTCTCAAATGAATGGTAAATCGACGCTTCCTATTTCCGTGATGCTGCTGGTGTCTACGAGTGTTCTCTTCGCCTGCGGCCAGTCCGATACCGTGAAATCAACACCGGCGCTGACCCCGGATGATGTAGTGCGTTATATGGGGGCACCTTCTGATGTCACCACCGTGTACCCAGGCGAATGGGGGCCAACGTACGAATCATCAATGCAGGTTATGCTATCCATCAAAGTCGGGATGACAGTCTGGGAGGTCTCAGAAATCCTCAAGGCTGATTTCTCACCCACAAGGGGTATCTGGTTCGACTACTACAGGGCAGACACCTATCTAGCTGTGATGTTTCAGGATGGTCGAGTAGCCGCTCGCCGCTTCGGGCACAACGGGAATTGCCTCGATTATCGCGGATGAGAGTTCTCAGGCATGACGTTGCAGCGGTCACTTCCCGAGTTGCGAGTGCGGAGAGGACGCAAGCGCGCGGGAAACCACCCAACGCGCCGTTGCAGCAACCCAGTGGCGAAGGGAAGGCTGGAAGCTAGAAGTTTGAAGTAAGGGGCGAGCGCCCCTGGCAGGTGAGCGGCTCCGACGTTAGGCGTACTTGATGTACCGATTGCTCCTAATTCTGCTTTCGCAGGCGGTCATCATCGTCTCATGTGGTCATGATAGTCGTGAGACCACGTCGCCGTCTGAAGCGTCGCTTCCCACTGCCGAATCGGCTGACGGCGAATGGCGAGCCCACGAAGTGGTTCATGATTTCACCCTGCAACTTCCTGCTGACGTCTCCAAGTCTCCGGGGCGGGGCGTCGACTCTCACTACGAGAGATTCGTATCCGACCTCTTCGAGATTTACATTGACTACGGAAGGTACGGCTTTAGAGCGTCTTGGGAAAGTGACTCCGATCTCGTGCGTGAAGACACCGTCATTGACTCCCGCAAGGCCACCGTCTCTAGTTGCTCGAAGGGCATGAAGGTTCACCTACCCTTCGACTCGTGCACCGCAGATTGGGATCCAGGTAGACGTGCACAGCTCACGGTTGTCGTTTCCTACCGTTCTACACCGTCTGCCGAGATGGTCAGAATCGCCGAGAGGATTCTGAGATCGATAGACTTCAAAGAGTGACGCCCAACAACCCCCCGTACCTGACCAGCGGCGCGGGGAGGTGAGCGGCCAAGCCGTTGAGTGCAAGGGGCCTCTGCAGTTTTCTACGGGGAGGGATCTTGGTGATCGAGCGACATTGGTCAAACTGAGACGTTCCGCACAACTACTCCTCTTGGCGTTCTTGGTAGTTCCGCTGGGAGTGTTTCTCAGATTCGGGTGCCGAACCTGGCTGCAGACACCGCCATCGTCGGTTGTTTCGCTAAAGGATTTCCTTGAATGGCATTTGGAGCCAGTCACATTTAGTCGACACGCCCATGATGGAAGGGATTACGTTGCCGTTTACACCAGGACAAAACGGTTCCGGGACGGTCCCGCAATGTATGTATTCGATCACAAGGGTGCATTCTTGTACTGGACTAATGACACCGTGACGGACCGGAGGTTCTTGAAACGGTGGTCTTGTGATAGCAAGACTTGCGGATCTGTCAGGCTTAGCAGGAGGCAGGTTCTTGATTTCGTTCGGCAGTCAGGAAAGGGTTGCTGAAGACCTTCCAGCATCCGTCCCCATCCCAAAATTCTGATCTAGGATTTGGCAGGGGTGACCTAGCCTCCTGAAACCGGTCCAGAAGGAATGTTAGAATTCTGGACCTCTGAAGGGAGGCAAGGATGGCCAAGAAGCGACACACCTCGGAGCAGATCATCCGGAAGCTGCGTGAAGCCGAGATTGGGCTGGCGAAGGGCCAATCGATGGCAGTGGTCTGCAAGAAGCTGGGCATCACTGAGCAGACTTACTACCGCTGGCGGAAGGAATACGGAGGCCTGAGGGTCGACCAAGCGCGTCGGCTCAAGGAGCTCGAGAAGGAGAATTCGCGCCTCAAGAGGATTGTGGCGGACAAGGAGCTCGACAACACCATTCTCCGTGAGGCGGCCGAGGGAAACTTCTGAGCCCGGCACGCCGCCGCCGGTTCGTGCAGCATGCCCAGGAGAAGCTGGGTGTCTCCGAACGGCGGGCGTGTCGGGTGTTGAAGCAGGCCCGATCGACGCAGCGACGTCTTCGGACGGTGCCAGACGATGAGCCACGTCTGATTCGTCGGATCATTGAGCTGGCGACAGCCTTTGGACGGTACGGCTACCGGCGGATCACGGCGCTGCTGCGGTGGGAGGGCTGGCGGGTGAACCACAAGCGGGTGGCTCGAATCTGGAGGCAAGAGGGGCTCCTAGTGCCCCAGAAGCAGCCGAAGCGAGGCCGTCTGTGGCTGAACGACGGCTCTTGCATCCGGTTGAGGCCGGAGCGGAAGAACCACGTGTGGGCATACGACTTTGTCGCGGACCGGACGTACGACGGGCGGGCGCTACGGATGCTGGTGATAGTCGACGAATACACCCGAGAGTGTCTCACGATCGATGTAGCGAGGCATCAGAACTCCGAACGCGTTCTCGAGAGGCTGTGGGAGCTCTTTGAGACGCGAGGGGTGCCCGCCTACATCAGGGCGGATAATGGACCGGAATTCACGGCGAAGATTGTGCGGCAATGGCTTCCGCGGGTAGGAGTGAAGACCCTGTTTATCGAGCCGGGCTCGCCCTGGGAGAACGGCTACGTGGAGAGCCTGAACGGGAAGTTCCGGGACGAGCTGTTGAACCGGGAGCTCTTCTACACGCTGACGGAGGCAAAGGTCCTGGTGGAGCGGTGGAGACGGGAATACAACGCCATAAGGCCGCACAGCTCCCTCGACGACCGGCCTCCGGCGCCGGAGGCGTATCTGCCATGGCCTCTGGGCTCCGGGGTTCCACCCCTCCGCCCCTCGGCCATGGCTCGAAGTACTGCCCGAGTAACATAGAATCTGGTATCACTATCGGGGGCGGGTCATCAGGGCGTCAGTGTCCATGTGTCGGATGACGAGGAACCGCTTGCTGTAGGCGAGAGGATCGGCGGTCGCTTCGAGGAGGGCAGCGTCAGAGGTGGAGAGGGGAAGTCCTGGGGTCCTGACGGCAGAATGGCCGCTCGAGGGGCAGGATCAAGGCGTTCGGAACTCGTCGCGGCCCAAGCCTGGCCGGTGACTACCGGACCGCCTTCTCCAGGCGGACGTCGTCGATGACCACGTCGAGGGCGATTCCCGATTCCCCAGGGTGATGGAACTGGACCTCTTCGATGGAGGCCCAGTTCGGCTTTCCCATCCTCGCGAACCCCTTCTT
>JAPUJT010000109.1 GCA_027296055.1 Planctomycetota bacterium
TGTCAGGATCAGGAAGCCACGCTCGGCCTCGGCGACCTCGACCGCTGCATCGAGGATCTGCCGGAAACGGACCTCCAGAGAAGCGCCTTCACGGATGGCGCGGATGACTTCGTCTACGCAGCTGCAGACGTTTGCGTCCACCGTGCCGATCGGGCCCGTCAGGGTTCGAACTCGCCTCGCGGCCTCAGAGGGCAGCACCACTCGGCCTCACACTTGATTTCGGTTGATTTCGGACCTGGTTGCCTAGGAATTGTACCGTCCTGGCTGTTTCGTAGTAAAGGGAATTCGCGGTCCGTGTCCCGAAACAGACCGGGTGTGCAGGATCGGTGAGGTCCTCCTCACGCCCCTCGCAACGCCACTGACTCGCCGCCTCCGCCGATCATCGACGAGACCCGTGGGGTGAAGAAACTCTTGGGGGCCTGGAGCGCCGGAGATCGACCAATACTGTTCGAATTCGAGCGAATCGAGGCTACGGATCTCGTCCGAGATAAATCCTGGGTATTCTGGACCTATCAAGATGACTTCCCGGCGGAGTTCCCCATTAGATCCATTGATTCCGGTCGGAGAAGGGCATCTTGGGCCCCAGGATCTGAATCCCGCCCTCTGGATGAGGCGCGGATACTAGGACTCAACGGGGGCGGATGAGTACCTGAGTGGGGATCTTGCCGAATTCTGGGCATAGGCGCCAATCCGGACCGAAGTCGAGCCCTTAGAGCATCTTTATAGGACGGGCATTTGACGTAACCCCTTAGAGGCCAGAGGGGACGAATCCTTCGTGTGGACTGGAGTTGGTCATGGCGTTTCCACCCTCTCAACGTCGCTTGCTGCGAGTCCTTGCAGGCCAAGTATCCCGGTTCATTCCGGACACCTAGGTTCTCCCTTGACGGCTTCAAGCCGGCTTCCTATAAGGGTCCTTGAATCTGGAGTATCTCTGAGGAACTAGGCACTCTTCCAAGATCCATAGTGGACCCGAGCCACGGGCTGGAATCGCGCGCGAATTGAGCCGTGGCGGGATGGCGGGAGCTTGGCCGCGGCCCCCACGTTCCTGGGGGACGTGGTGATTGTTTACGGATCGCGCGATCTTTCCTCAGGGTGCCCCGCCTTCCCGATGCTCGATCGGCTTGCAGGCGCCGCAGGGCAGGTGTGGCCCACCTTGCTTGCTCTGGAGGGAGGAGCTGCCTATGGATCAGGACCGCAGAGTTTGAGTCGTTGTCTCAGTGGAGAAGGAACCAGGCGGGCTCGCAGGCGTCATCGACCCTCGGGTCGCCGTGACCGGACGGAGGAGGATCCAGATGATTCGCGCGTGTGCAATCGGCCTTGTCGGAATGGCTTCGACGTTTCTCTTGTTCCATTCGCCTTTGGAGGCGCTGCCCCTAGCAGGAAGTATCACTCTCGATTCTGTTTCTACCGACGTGGTCGAGGTATACCCGGGGGCGATGGGCCTCAAGGTGACCTTCACCGTCTTCAATGACACGGGCCACACGATAACGATCAAGTGTGGCTCGACGGAGACCTTCCCGAAGTTCAAGGAGTTCTCTTCCGGGAATGATGCGGCAGCGGACTACAGCTTCACGACGGACGTATGCCCGGGGTCCGACATACCAGACATGCAGACGGGAACGGTCAGTTTCTGGGTTTCCGCAACCGCGTCGAGCCCTCCGTCGTTCCTTGGCGACATCACGATCGACGGAAAGGTGACGGCGAAGAAGGCAGTTGGAGGGGGGCCGACTTGGTCCGATGCCGGGGCCACGACCACAGATCTTTGGACAATGTTCGACATTTTTTACTCCGCGTTTGGCGATGTCAAAGCGAGCTCTTCGACGATCGACGATGAACAGTGCAACGCGGAGTTCGGGGCGGCCGTGGCGCTGGGAGATGTCACGGATGACACGACCGGTGATTCGGTGGTCGGCGCTCCGCTCTACGACACCAATGCCGGGGGCTCGACCCAGACGGACGCGGGAGCGGTGTACGTATTCCCGAACAATCGGGGCTGCGTGGGCGAGGATATCTGGTCCACAAAGCTGACGAATAGCATTGCCGGAGAGAATTTCGGAGCCGCAGTGGCTATGGGCGACTTCTGGGACAACGACGGCGATGATGACTTGATCATCGGCGCTCCGGGGTTCAGCTCGGACAAGGGCCGAGTCTATACCTTCCGATCGGACGGCGATGGGACATTCAGTACCTCCGGCACCTACGTCATGGGTTGCTCCGGGGGCGGCGACCAGGATGACGCGCGATTTGGGCTCAGCTTGGCTCTGGCAGATGTCGTTGGAGACTCGGATCTCGACCTGATCATTGGAATCCCCGGGGGAGGCGATCTCTCCACCTGTTCTCCCTCGACGCACCCGGGACTCGTGAGTGTGCGAGAAGGGGACGGAGCCGGTGGCTTCAATGGGGGGGGATTGCCGGACGGCGGAATCCTAGAGAGCGGCGACCCCGAAGATGGAGGGGAGTTCGGATATTCGGTGGCCGCGGGTGATACCGATGGGAACGGGACGATTGACATCGTCGTGGGCGCCCCCGGAGAAGATTGTGACGACGGGGTCGTCTACATCTACGAATTCACCGCGTCGACCCTCACCCGTATTGCTACGATCACCGACTCCAACAGCACGGCCGAGGAACGCTTCGGCACCTCCGTGGCCGTCGGCGACATGGACGACGACGGGAGTGCCGATTTGGTCATCGGGGCTCCTGAATGGAAGGCGACGACCGTGACCTACCAGAGCGGCAAGGTGACCTTGGTATTCGATCCAGTGGACAGTCCCTTTGCTCGGGATTTTTCGGACCCCTTCCTTGAGAACGAAGGAAAGTTTGGCTGGTCCGTAGCGATGGGGAACATTGACAAGGATTCGTCGGGAAAGATGGACGTCGTAATCGGTTCCCCGGGAGCCTCCCCGGCTCACTGGACCGAGCAAAAGTCCGAGGGAGAGATCTTTGTGATTCTCAACCCCACGGAGACCGGGGACCTGGAGATCCGGTATCTGTTCCATTCCTTGAACGAAGCCCATCCGCTGGAGGCTGCCGAGTTCGGTCGCGCGGTGGCCGTCGGAGAAATCTCGAGTCCCACATCGTGCAGCTCCGAGTGGGAGATCCTTGTCGGGGAGCCGCACGGCGGGGATAACCCGAGCGGATGCGGCTCGACCGTTCGGGAGGGCAGCGTCCGGATTCTGCAGGTGGATTAGGTCTCGAGACGTCCGTCTCGTCCTGCAGACGGTCAATGGCAGGGGGGGGGCATCGATAGGACGCTCCCCCCTGTCCATCCGAAATACTCCGGCGCGCTTTTCAGGCAACGGGTTACGGCTTCATTGATGTCGAGCCCGTGGGGTTAAGAAAGTCTGACAGGCCTGGATTGTTGTGGATCGGCTAATACTGCGCGAATTCGAGCGAATCGATGCTCAGGATCTCGTCCGAGCCCCGTTCTCGGGGCTCCAGGCGTCGCCATTCAAAGAACTTATCCCGTTAGTTGTGTGATGGTTACGGGAATCGAAAGCTGTTACCCGGAGATGAACTTCTCCAGACGGGGCCGATATCGACCTAAGAGCGCCTGGGAGGCAAGCTCAAGTCCTTCTACCGGGAGGCGGCCTAGTGAGGCAGGCGAGGTCGGATGGGATCCAGGGACCCGGATGGCACGATCTCGACACAGAATCACCGTATCCCGCCGCGATTCGGGCTGTCGGAATTTCTGGACCCCACGAGGTCGGACGAGATTTTAGACAGTGATCTTTGCGATCTAAATGGGTATCGCCAGATCCTAGGCCATCCAAGGCCGTTGCAATATCTTGACCCCACGGGGACGGTGGTTCAAGGAATCCTGGGTTTCTGACAGGTTGGACGAGATCTCGGGGAGCGATCCTGGCAATTTCAACGTGTAGCGCCAGATCCTAGCCCATCTAGGGCCCTTGGAATTTCTTGACCCCACGGGCATCCGCCCTCGCTTCGGCGCGGTAGGAAAGCATGGCAGCGTGGCGATCGTCGAGAGGTTCATCCTCTCGATGAAGAGCGAATGCACTCGTGTGATTCCTGTTCCTCTCGGGCGAGAGCGGTTTCGACGGGAGCTGTCCTTCTACGCCGGCTGGTTCAACGGCCGACGCCCTCACACATCCCTGAGAGTCCGGACGCCCGACGAGGTCTATCATGGTCTCCCGGCGGCCTGCGAACGACCACGGCTGGAACTGCGGCCTCGGTGGCCTAGCAACTCCAGGTGCGCGTCGCCGCAGGCCCCGGTGGCTGGCGATCCAGGCAAGGCGATCCGGTTCGAGGTGACCTTCCTCGGAGACCGTCGACATCTGCCGGTCGTCTCGCTTCGGCGTGCAGCGTAGCTCTCCGGCTATCTCCTCACGTATTGACAATCCACGTTCTCGGTAATTCCCGACGGGGGCGACGTAGATGACCATGCGTGCAATGGCAGCGATCACGGGCAACCAGGGACAAACGAATGGAGCAAAGCGGTGACCCAGGGTCGACTCGGAAGTGCATCATAGCCCTCGATCTGGACTGAAGGATCCGATGAACCACGACACCCCTTAGATTCCAACTAGGACGAATTATTCAGATGGACACGGGGACAGCGCAGACGAATTATTCGGATCCACAGGCGTCATCCCAGCCCTCTTCAGTCTTGCCCGCCGCCTGGCTCCTCAACCCAAGCAGAAGCTCCGAACCAAACGCTGCAGGCTTGGTTAAGAATCCCCTCTTGCGGTTCGAGTGTCACAGCTCGTACTTCTTGCGAAGCAGCCACTCGAAGCATCCAGCCGGAAGCACCCGCTTTGCAGCGACCGCCATCCTCTGGGAGAACATACCTACCGGGTTTCGCAGGCTGGGCGCCTGTCTTCGGATGAGCTTGCCGACCAGTATCGCAACGCACGCGGGATCGGGACCCTCTCGTTCGGCGCGCTCCATGATTTCGAGGGTCCTCTCAAACCTCTCCCGGTACGCGGGATTGCTCCGCGACGCGCGGGCTCGGACTCTGTTCGCTGTAAGGTTCGTAGAGAAGTCCCCTGGTTGAACAAGCACGACACGAATTCCAAACGGGGCCACTTCTATCCGGAGCGCCTCGCTGAACCCCTCCAAAGCGAATTTGCTTGCACTGTAAAGCGCCTGGAAAGGGAGAGCGATAATGCCGGCGACTGAGCTGATGTTGACGATCGTCCCCGCCTGCCTCTGGCGCATGGTGGGGAGCGCGGCTTTGCATACTCGGACCGTTCCAAAGAAGTTGGTCTCGAACTGGAGCTTTGCCTCCTCGATCGACGTGTCCTCAACGGCACCGGCCATGGAAATTCCAGAACTATTCACCAGCGCGTCCAACTTCCCTTCAATCTCCAAGATGCGGTCGATCCCACCAGATACGGATCGCTCCTGCGTTACGTCCATGCGCAGCATTTCATATCCGCTGACTCTTACCTCCCGATTCCGGCTGGTGCCGTAGACGCGGTGCCCCAACTGGGACAGATGCTCGGCGCAGGCCTTTCCTATCCCGGAAGAGGCTCCCGTGACCAGTACGACGGCAGGGCTTCCCATCATAGAGGTAGAGTCTCCTGCGTTAGACGCGCCGCGGAGGATGGCGGCCCGCAGCGGCACGCACCTCCCACTTTCGATCCCCGTTGTCCGCTACGGGGCCCCGGGTCGATTCTGAACTCGCGGCGTGCGAGGTGCCGAATGCTCCGGAAACATGAACACATCGACTGCGCCGTCGTGGAGGTCACGGTGCCCGAATCGGATCCCGGCCTTCCGGCCAATCCCTTCGGTTGCATGGTTTAGTATGAGTGTCCACCGATTTCCGGCACCCTCGAGTCTTTCCGCATCTCGTTCAACCAATTGTCATTATGATCTCTGCGAGCAAACCCACTCGAGAATCTCGCGGAGGCATCAATGCGTCGGAAACTGCCCATCCCAAGGGGCTGGAATCGCCAAGTGAAGTCCTCGGTCCTGCACGTCCTCTCCCTCCGCTACTTCTGCTTCTCCACCGTCCGCGGCTGGGCCTCGCGAAGCTGGAGGATTTGGCTTCGGCTCCAAGCCGAGATCGAAGACCTCAAACGAGAGATCGGCCTTCTGCTGGAGGAGATCCGGATCAAAGATTCCCGAATGTCTCGCATCGAGTCTCGCCGCCGACCACAATACACGCCCATGGAACGCATGGCCATCCTGGAACTCCGGGCCGCTCGAGGTTGGTCGGCCCGCCAGATAGCTCGTGCTTTTCTCTTCTCTCAGGAGACCATCTCCGAATGGAGGGGACGTATCGATGAGGAAGGGCCGCGAGCCCTGCTCGAGCTGAGCGAACTGGTCAACAGGTTCCCCGACTATGTCCGCTACGTGGTTCAGAGTCTGAAGCTCCTCTGCCCGTGTCTACGCAGAAAGAAGATCGCCGAGGTCCTCTGCCGAGCGGGTCTTCACCTCGGAGCGAGCACCGTGCGAAGGATGCTTCGAGAGAGACCTGCCTTTCCTCCCAAGGAATCGGTGGTCGCTCTTCCTGGTCTGATCGTCAAAGCGAAGGGGCCAGGTCATATCTGGCACATAGACCTCACAGCGGTACCAACGGGAGCAGGTTTCTGGGCCTCCTGGCGTCCCTTCGCTCTTTCCCAGCAATGGCCCTTCTGATGGGTAGCGGTCGTCGTCGACCACTTCTCGCGACGCGTGCAGAGAGTGATGCCCTTCGAGAAGATACCCGGTACTTACGCCATCCGATCCTTCCTCGGGCGAGCCATTCGCCGGGCAGGCCACGCCCCGCGCCACCTCAACAGCGAAAAGGGGAGCCAGTTCTTCTGTGAGGGATTCCGGGACTGGTGTCGGAGACAGGCAATCCGTCTGCGCTACGGCGCGGTCGGCAAGCTTGGGAGCGTCGCTGTCATCGAGAGGTTCAACCTGACGTTGAAGGAGGAATGCACTCGGCGGATTCGTGTGCCTGTACTGCGCGAGCGGCTCCGTCGAGAACTCTCCTTGTTCGTCCGCTGGTACAACAGCCACCGCCCTCATAGAACTCTTCAAGTCCGAACTCCAGGGGAGATCTACCGCGGGCTTCCTCCCGCCGGCCACCAGCCGCGGCTGGAATTGCGGCCTCGCTGGCCCGCAACTCCAAGCGCGCGTCGCCACAGGCCCCCGTGGATAATCGTCAGGGGGGAACAATCCATTTCGAGGTGACCTTCGTCGGAGGGAGACGCCGCCTGCCGGCCGTCTCACTCCGGCGCGCTGCTTGATCCTTGGAGGAGTGTCTTGGTTGTTCAAAGGGGACATCTGATTGGCCCCCTGTCGGTGGATTCCCACGTCCATCCGCTAATCGGCCCCGACAGGCGACGAAGCGACGGTCACAAGCTGGACAACATAGCCACATGGCTCGCGATTGGCGCCCATCATCGACCTCAATGCCCGTCCGGAGATCAATGGACACTCACACAGGTCGAGGTCTCGGCGATGATCGACGACGGCAGGCGCGCGGTCGTGACGGCTTGGCTCCAGTAGATCATCGCTTGTACGGGAATCATTGCCGAAGAAAGGCCGACGGCGTCATGAGATCAAGGAAGCCATAACCCGGTTGCCTGACAAGCGCTCCCGACCTTTTCGGATGGACAGCCATTCGTCCTAGGCCCGGAAGACATTTCTCGCGGGGTAGGTCCGCGAGGGGAACAGGATCGGGGAGAGCCCCTGGAAGATCCTGTGGCTCACTGGCCTCCGGTGCTTCAGGTATATGTGGCGGGGGTTCGCTTCACCCCCCAGTCTCCGCTTGAGATCGTACGATGTCTGTCCTAACTCGATCCGCTCGACGCCTAGGCGGATGGCCTCCCGGATGACCTCGATTATGAGGTTTGGATAGGTCCGGTAAACCCGGTGGCAGGAGTAGTCGATCCCGGCGAGGAGGAAGGTCAGACGCCGAGGAGTGTGGAGCAGGATCGCCGCTGCGAGGATCTCCCCCCGCCGCTCGATCGTAATTGCCCGCGTCTGGTGGCCCAGCTGGCAGATCAGGTGGAGGAAGAACTCCAGGTTGAGCCGCTCAAGCTGGAACTCGGCGCGATCCATGACCCGCTCATACAGGGCAAAGATCGCCCGAGCGAAGGCCTTGTAGTCCGGGAGCACGCGCACCTCGACGCAGGCGGACGCCCGGACCCGGAGGTCCTGCCGGAGTTGACGTCGGTAGCCGGCTCGCATCGCCCCCACGTAGGTCTCGAAGGAGTCCCACTTCATGCGGAGTACGCAGCCCGGGAGGCTCGGAGCTCGGAAGTATCCCAGCCGGTCGAGCCCTTCCAGCGGCCTGGCCTCCTCGTCGGTGAACTCCTTGTAACAGATCAGACGCGCCTTCACCTCCCTGGCAACTCGCCGCACGACATCATCAAGAGATGGGATGAGACGAGCCCCGTCAAACCCTGGACGGAAGCGCAAGCACGAATTCCCGAACGAGACGGGCAGACCGCAGAAGAGCACCGGTATTCGCAGGAAGTCTTGCCGGTGCCTCCTCACCCTGGCAACGAGCTTCCTGGATGTCCAGCGTGCGAGGAGATCGGGGGCGACATTCATCCGACTCAGGGTGGCTATGCAGACGGGCCCATCCGCGTCGCGAAAGATCACGTGTCGATACTCGGCGCCGGCGACGCCGGAATCCTGACAGACCCGGATGAAGCCCCGGCTCGTCTGCAGATCCTCGGGCTGGACGAGGGCGTCCCAGTCCCGGTGCGCCACATCATCGATGTGGGGATGGACGGTCACGGAGAGGCCGTTCATGCGATCCATCATTCCCTCCGGCGCGAGCTACTACTTCTCCTCGATCCAGCCGCGGGCACTCTCGAACGCCGAGAGGGCCTCCTCGATGTCCAATTCCGAATGGTTGGCCATGGCGCAGAGGCGCAGGCGGGTCCTGGTACGCGGCACCGCGGGGGAAACAATGGGGCTCGCGAGGATGCCCGACGCCAGGAGTCTCCGGGCAAGGGTCAGCGCCTCCCACCGCCGGCCGAGGATCACGGGGATGATCGGTGTCGCCGAAGATCCCGTGTCGTAGCCGAGGTCCCGCAGGCCGTCCCGCAGGAGATCGGCGTTGCAGCGGAGTCTGTCGAGCCGTTCCGGCTCCCTCAAGATGACATCGAACGAAGCCACGGCCGCGGCGGCGGATGCAGGCGCCAGGGCGGCCGAGAAGACGTACGGGGCCGAGTCGTGCTGCAAGTACAGGACCAGCTCCTTCGACCCCGCCACGAAGCCGCCGTTCGCCGGGATGGCCTTGGAAAGGGAACCCGTCCAGATGTCCACGTCTCCGGGCTCCATGCCGAAGTGTTCGTGAGTGCCGGACCCCGTTGGGCCGAGCACTCCAACGGAATGGGCCTCATCCACCATCAGGAAGGCCCCGTATCGCCTCTTCAGGTCCACAAGGCCGGGAAGCGGACAGATGTCCCCCTCCATAGAGTACACGCCGTCGAGGATGATCACTGTCCGCTGTCCAGGTTTCGATTCCTGGAGCATCTCCTCGAGGGATGCCAAGTCGTTGTGAGCGAACCGGTGAACCGGCACCCGTGCCAGCGTGCAGGCATCCACGATGCTCCGGTGCGCGAGAGAATCGACGAGCGCCCGATCCCTTGGACCGAACAGCGCGGCCATCACGGCAAAGTTGGCGAGGTAACACGAGCTGAAGGTCGCCGCTGCCTCTGTGCCCTTGAACGAGGCGATTGTCGCCTCCAGGGAGCGATGGATTTCGGCGGTCCCGCTGAGAAGACGCACCCCTCCGGTCCCCGTCCCGTAGTCCCGGACCGCCCTCACGGCGGCCTCCTCGATCGCCGGGTGGCCTATCAAGCCCAGGTAGTCGCAGGAGGAGAGCATTAGGAATTGGGAGCCGCCGACCTGGACCCGTGGACCCGAGCGGCCGTCGAGGGCCTGCTGGTAGGTGTAGACGTCTCTCTCGAATCCCTCGCGGATGAACTCGAACATCCGCCGGACGGGACTCAAGGAGAGGAGACTGCCATTTGCCGCCGCCAACGCTCGACCGTCGGTGAAGAACCCGCCGCACGGGTCCATGGGCTTCGCGCCGGGGTGCGTCGGGAAGAGCTTCGACTTCGCCATCTGGCTCCTACATTCTCATTCCGGGTTCATCGGGCCGATTCGAGAGTTCCGCTTGGCGTCACCGTCCCTCCCGGTAAACCGCCCGGACGCCTCGGAACGTAACCCGGGACAACCGGGCCTACATCCTCGGCCTTCGCCAGCTCTCTCGGCGTGTGGTGCCTGTGCGCTGTCCTGAGCTGCATCCAGATCTTGATCGCTCCCCACCAGAGTCGAAGGTACTTGGGAGAGTAGATCGGTGGGCGCGTCCGCAGGGTGAGCCGCCTTGCTCGCCGGATGTTCAGACAGGCCCGGGAGTAAACACGGAGCAACGACCGGTAGTACTCCCGTAGCGGCATGCGTGTCGGGAGGAGGCAATGTGAGAGATCGAACAGCCCGTGCGCCGTTCGAGGCACGGTGAGCCGATCCTTGTACTCATCCCAGATGACGGTTCCCGGAAGTGGCGTGTGCGGCGAGATGTTGAGATAGTAGAGGCCGTTCTCATCGATGAACCGCCAGAGTCGGTCCCACTCCTCCTCGGTGTAATCCGGCTGCGTGATCAGGGAACCGTAAGTGTCCACACCGTGCCGACGGAGGACGTCGATGGCTAGGCGATTCTTGTCGACGGTGCATTCCTTGTTCATGGAGTCGAGCTCGGGATCGGTTGACGCCTCGAGGCCGATCAGCACCGCCGAGAGCCCCAGCTCCGCCCACTCGGCGATGACGTCCTCGTTCTCGGCAATGAAGTCCGCCCGACCGTAGACGAGGAACTTCTTGCGGATACCTCGCTCCCGGAGCAGCTGCCCGAGACGGGCCAGGCGGGTACGGTTGATGAGGAAGATGTCGTCGACGATGTAGACGTCCAGGGAATCGATCGTCTCCAGCTCGTCAGCGATCGACTCGGGGGATCTGGAATAGGTCGCCCCGTCGGTGATGCGCCAGGTGAAGCAGAAATTGCACCGGTACCAGCAGCCCCACGTGGTCTTCATCGTCGTGACCGGCTGGTGAAAGAGGTAGTAGTACCGGTGCCTCAGATGGGAGACGAGGTCCCGTCGGGGAAACGGCAGCGAATCCGGGGGGGGCATGTACCTCCGGCCCTCGGTCCGGTGGAGACCGTTGCCGATCGGGATGACTAGGCCCGCGACCTTCTCGAGAGAGGTCCCCGACTCCACTGCCTTCACGATATCCGCCATCACGGTAGTGCCATCGCCCGGAACGATGCAGTCCACGGCATCATCGCAGAAGTCTTCCGGGGCCAGGGAGGCCTGCACTCCTCCCACTACCGTCCAAGCCGATGGGTCCCACCGCTTCACCTCCCGGCAGACCTTCTTCACCTCGTTGACACCGGTGATGTAACAGCTCGTCCCCACCACGTCCGGCTTGAACTGCCTCAGCCTCCGCCGCAGACCCCTCTCGACGATCATGTCAAAGATTTGGATCTCGTGACCCTCCAGACCGGCGGCCACGTACTCCAGCTCGAGGGGCTCGCAGACCATGATGTGCTTGAGCCCTACCGTGTGTCTCGGGACCGGCGGCCGCACGAGCAGAATTCGCATCGGGTGAGTCCCTCCTCTCATACAATCCCCGGAGTGATCCGGTGCTTGATGTGGTTCCGGTAGTGCAGGTTGACCCCGAGCACGAACACGCGCATGAAGAGGCCCAGAGATGCTCGGTTCCATCCGATCCTGGAGAGCATTGCCCTCCACCCGAAGAGCCGCTCGTAGAGCCTCCAGTACCCGGCCTGCAAACGAAGTGGGTCGATCTTCTTCGGACGGTAGACCACGAAACCCCCGGAGTACAGCCCGAACTCCTCGGAGACGATCCGGCCCTCGGCCATCAGTTCGTCGAAGAGAGGCGTACCTGGGATGGGTGTCAGGATGTGGATCCGGGGCACCGAGATCTTGTTTTCCATGATGAAGTTGAAGGTGTCCTCGAAGACCGATTCATCGTCCTCGTCCAACCCGACGATCATCTCGGTGGATACGTCGATGCCGTGGGCCCGGATCGTCCGGATGGCCTCCCGGTAACGTTCCGGCCGGTTCCATTCCTTGTCGACGCGCCTCAGGCTGGAAGGGTTCACCGACTCGATCCCGAAGGAGAGCATCCGGCACCCGCTGCGGTGGGCCAGCCTCAGCATCTCCGGACGTTCGGAGATGTGCAGCGAGCACTGGCTCATCCAGATGATCTCCTCCGGGATCAGGGCTTCCCAAAGAGCCGCCGAGTAATCGAAATCGACGCCGATGTTGTCGTCGATGAAAGCGATGTACCGGGTCCCGTGGCGCTTCGCCGCCCGGACATCCCGGACCACCTGATCGACCGGCCTCTTGAAGTAACCGCCCTCGAAGAAGGCGGTGATGGAGCAGAAGCTGCACGTGAAGGGGCACCCGCGGGTGGCCTGCACGGGCCTCCACTTTCCGAGAAGGGATGGATCCATGAGGTCGTACCGGGGCAGGGGTAGCTGATCGATGGGGGGCCGTCGCTGCATGCGGTAGACGGGCTGGAGACGCCCCCCGGCGAAGTCCTTGAGGACCCTCGGCCAGACCTCCTCCGCCTCCCCGAGCACCACGGAGTCGACGTGATCCAGGGCGAGCTCGGGGCCGCTCAGTGTCACGGCGATCCCTCCCTGGATGACGGTGACCTTTCTCCGACGAAACTCATCGGCGATTTGCCATGCCCGGACAATTCCCGAGCCCATGCCGGTGATCCCCACGAGGTCCCACGGCTCGTCGTAGGGGATTTCCTCAACCGTTTCGTTGAGCAGCCTGAGGTCTACGTCGCGCGGCGTGACCGCCGCCAGCATGGGCAGCGTCAGACCCGGCAGATGCAGCCGGCGCTGCTTGATCGGTCTCTCGCGGGAGTCCAGGGCAGTCGGGCTAATCAGCAGTACTTTCGGGCGGGTGGAGATCAAGGCAATCGACGCTTCGCGACGCTCCCTCTGAGATGGGCTTTGCTTGAGACGGAACGAGGCGGGACGGAGGCCTGCCCCATGCCAATGCAGCGCCAGCCGATTTTCGGGCCTAAGGGACTGGGGTAGAGACACCCCCACTGGTGGATCACCGTAGGGAAAAGAGAGGCAATTGTCAATCACCTTCAGGGAAGTTTTCTCGCCGGGCTCTTCTCGCCTACAACACCTTCCCCCTCCCGCAGCTCGCTGCCCCACGGCAACCCGTCCGGCCGACGCCACCGACGCTCCTTTGACATTCACAATGGTCCGAGGCTAGTCTACGGGCATGTCTGTAGAAGACCTTCAGATCCGGGCTGTAGCGACGCGCGCCGATGACCGGGCATTCTGCCAATTCCCCTACGACCTCTACCGGGACGACCCGAGGTGGGCCCCTCCCCTCCGCTCCTACGAGCGCCGCCGGTGGTCGGCCAGACACCATGTCTCCCTGCGTTCCCGTTGGGTCCGTCGGTTCGTGGCGCGACGGGGGGGGACGCCGGTTGGACGAGCGGCGGCCATCTTCGACGAGGCTTTCGCCTCTCGATGGTCCCCAGGGACGGGGTTCTTCGGTTTCTTCGAGTGTGCCGACGACGGGGAGGCCTGCCGGGCCCTCCTGGCGGCGGCTGAATCGGCCCTACGCGATCGGGGGGCAACCGCCATCCTAGGCCCGGTCAACCTGACGACCCACGACGAGGTCGGCATCCTCGTATCGGGATTCGAACAGCCCCCGGTCCTCCTGACGCCATACAACCCTCCCTACTATCCCTCCCTCCTGGAGGATGCAGGCTACGAGCCGCGCCTCGAGTTCTCCGCCTACCGCTGGGAGCCGGCCCAAAAGCCTTCGGGTGTGGTCGCCCGCCTCGTGCGCCGGCTTCACCGCCAGTGGGAGGGGAGTTCGGGGCTCCGCATCCGGCCGGCCGATCCCCGCCGGTGGGACGCCGAAAACAAAGTCTTCTTCCAACTCTACAACGATGCCTTCGAGGACCTGTGGGGATTCGTGCCCCTGGAGTGGGACGAGTACCGGGAGCGGGCTGAGCAGTTCCGGCCCTTCTATCGGCCGGAGCTGGCCCTCATCGCGGAGGTCGGCGGTGATCCGGTCGGATTCGGGCTCCTCCTCCCGAATCTTAACGAAGCCCTTGTTGGTCTCAGGGGCCGGCTCTTCCCCTTCGGATGGGTTCGACTCGCGCAGAGGATTCCGAAGATCTCGATGGCGCGCTTTGTCCTCCTGGGAGTCCGGGCTGAGTACCGGGGCCGGGGGATTGCCGCCTGCATCGCGCATGAGGCAGCGGAGACCACGCGGCGATTGGGCATCGAAGCCGTAGAGATTTCCGTCGTCCAGGACTCGAACCGGGAGATGCGGCACGTGGTGGCGGCCTTCGGCTGTCCCCGGGTCAAGACGCTTCGCCTCTACGAGAAGCGGCAGATCTGACAACAGGAACCGCCGCCAGTCCCCTTCGTCAGGTGTTGTCGCCCCATTACTCGAAGCAGGACGGGGTAGGAAGGGAGATGAGACGGCCGATCAGATCGCTGGACCCAGAACTCGGCCCTTCTCATCATCTGGATGGATTCCTTCGGATAAACGAGCGGGCCCGAGATTGTGCACTCCAGGGTCCCCCCAGAGCGCAGAGAATAGCGTAAGGCCGCGAGAGAATGAAGATCACAATCCTGGCGCTCGGCACGCGGGGCGACGTGCAGCCGTATGTAGCCCTTGGTGAGGGACTTCGGAAGGTTGGTCACGGCGTCCGCGTTGCCACGTTCGAGAACTTCGAGCCGCTGGTCACGGGACTCGGGCTGCAGTTCCATCCCGTCGCGGGCGATGTGCAGTCCATATTGGCTTCGGAAAGCGTTTTGGACCTCATCGAGCCCAGGGGCAAGACCGGAATCCGAAATCTCCTCCACACAGGAAAGGCGTGGGTCTCCGCGGTGCAAGCCTGTGCGCAGGCCCTGTGGGAAGCCTGCCACGGAACCGACGCGATCATCAATGGGTTGCCGGGAGCGCTATTTGGATTCGATGCGGCAGAAAGGCTTCATGTCCCCCACGTCTCGGCGGCGGTGATACCCTTTGTCCGCACCCGTTCATTTCCGATCCCCGTCTTGCCTCCAGCCTCATTCGGTAGCGCGTACAACCTGCTGACGTACCGCATCGCTGAACAAGTCCTGTGGCGCACTGTCCAGGGCACGATCAATCAGTGGCGGCAAGGTAGTCTGGGCCTGCCGAAAGCTCCTTTCTGGGGTCATTCTTCTCGGCTGAACAAGGAGCGCGTGCTCGTCCTCAATGGGTTCAGTCCACGGCTGGTGCCGCGGCCTCCTGACTGGCCCGGGCACATCTTCATCACCGGCTATTGGTTTCTCGAGGAAAGGGACTGGAGGCCGCCGCCCGAACTCCTCGACTTCATCGAATCCGGGCCGAAGCCTGTGTTCGTGGGCTTCGGCAGTATGCCCGTTCGGCACCCCGAGAGGATGGCAAATGCGGTGGTGGACGCGCTGAGGCGATCCGGTCACCGAGGCGTCTTGGGTATGGGATGGGGCGGGGTAAGAAGCGGCGATCTCCCCGACGATATGGTCGGGATCGAGTACGCTCCGTATTCGTGGCTTTTCCCGCGGATGGCAGCGGTGATGCATCACGGCGGTTCGGGATCCACTGCGGCAGGGCTTCACGCCGGGGTGCCCTCGGTGGTCGTTCCCTTCCTGTTGGATCAGTTCTACTGGGGGCGGCGCATCGCCTCCCTCGGCGTAGGCCCGAAGCCGATCCCGCGGAACCAGCTGTCCGTGAAACGGATGGCGTCAGCAATCCGCCGGGCGACGAGTGATCCGGACATGCGCCGGCGGGCCAGAGAGCTAGGGCGAGCCGTCCGCACGGAGCATGGGGTGGTAAGGGCGGTAGAGGTCCTCGACTCTTACCTCACGGATTGGAGCAACTGAGGGGAGCCGGTCATCGAACCTTCGCATACTTCGTGCCTCCTTCATGCGGCCTTCACCATCTACGAGGGTGGGGACCACGCCCGAACTCTCCTTTCGGACGGCAGGCGGCACTGCAAACTATGGAACACTGGTGGGCCACTTGTCCATCCGATTAGGTCCATCCACGATGGAAGAGGACGCGCTTCCTCGGCGTCCAGCACCTCTCTTTCAGAGTTTCATTCCTGGCGACGTAACTCGAAACGGGGTTAAATCTTATGGGGCGAATGCGGCTCACATCGCCCCTGGTATTCCTTCGGACCCAGTCCCGTCCTCGTCCTATTAAGATGCTGTAGTGGTCCAGCGACCTTGCGCGGGGAATAGGTTCTCGCCAATCCGCTGAGGCTCATTGAGTTATAGCATTCTTGTCGGGCGGCTGCCGAAGACGTCCGAATTCTTGAGTGAGGCCCGTACCGCTGCAGGAACCAGCCGCGAACGCCCTTGTGGGGGAGCAATATACACGGAGTTGGGCCCGTTCGACTCATCGGCCAGTCGGGACCTCCGTGGTGTCATTCTCCGACGGCGAGCCGGACTTCCACGATAGAAAGAGCCGTGCTAGAAGCGACGGTCGACGGAAATCCCGCTACCATCGAGGCAGCATTACTTTCCATTGACCCTATATGGAGTTTCCTGCATAAGCGCCTCCCTGAAGGTCGTAACCTGTTGAAGCTCAACCCATTCGCTCCCAGCGAGCTCGCTCACAATGTCCCTGGATCACTACAGCGACTCCCCATTCTTTGGGGGGAGTGTGATTCTGGAGGAGAGCATACATCTGAGGTCGGGTAAGGAATGGCGCGGTCAGGCGGCTGCCAGTCCAACGATGAAGCTGACCGGTGCCCTGTAGGGCATCCGGATCAGCGCCGTGCTAGGCGACGATCGATATTTCCCGTGCGGGCGCCGCATATCCATAGTCAGACGGCGCGGACGATAATCCCCGCGACAATCGATGCGGGACGCCGGCGCGCCAAATCCCGAGCTCATTCTCTTCCTCGAAAATCATGGTGAGCCGCGTGATCCTTTTCGAGCCAAAATTCTCGAGTGCGCAGATGTCGTCGAGCTGATCGGTTTCGACGACAGACTTATCCTTCAGGCGTGCCGAAAGTTGGGGAGCGACTTCGTCCCGGTGGCTAATTTTCTGAACATGCTCTTCGCACGTGTTGATAACACAGCGAAAATCCTGCCCAGTCAAGACAAAGCCGAATAGGAATGTGCGATTGGTCTCGGTCTTCATTCGTAGAGTTCTCGTCGCCTAACATTGCGGGGCTCAGCCGCCAACGGCGCTCCCTCTATTCAACTGTCCCGTTCGCTCCCAAGCCAGCGCCGCCCGTCGGCTGCAGGGGCTTGTTGGGCAGCTCGCCAGGGTGCGACTTGCGCCTTCCGTCGCTTGGACCGAACAACCGCTCGGTCCGGACCCGAACATACCGCATGGAGAGCACGGGATACGCGTTGAGCAGGACGTTGAACATCACCAGCCAGCCAGCTGTATCCCACCATCCCCGGAACGCAACGTCCAGCGACAGGGTGCTCACAACGAGAAAAATGAGGAGATGAGCAGTCTCTGGTCCGAGAGTCGCCGCGTCGAGCACCGCCCAACCGGTTGGCCCCCGAACGTACCTTGGGAACGGACTCCGACCGTACAGCCCGGAACTGCGAAGGACACGCTGGAACAGCCGCACTTCGAGCGACTCGTACAGGCGACCGCTGCGCTCAAATGGTCGAACCCGATAGTACCCACGGCCAAACCGTATGGGCACGATCGACCAGATCACGCCCGCGAATGCCATCAATGCCAAGTTGACCGCGAAAGCGAAAGCCACCGACCGACTGATCATCGAGACGCTCCAGAGCAAGGCCGTCACGGTAAGGACGACGATCAACATGGCCGTCCCAAGACCGCGGAGTCGATTCGGCGATACTGAAAACCTCAATGGACCCTCACTGGTGTGCTGGTCCAGCGAGTTTGAGCGGTGGTTGGGATGTGGCCAATTCGTCCAGGCTCACTGAGTTAGGGCCGCATTGGCAGGCGGCTGCTAAAGACTTCCGAATTCCGAAATGAGGCCGGGATCGTTCCTCAAGCTGGCCGAGAGCCTCCCGTGTAGGGGAATCCTACGGATGGTCTCAGATCCATTTGGCTGATGAGCTTCTCGGGCCCTGTGCCGAGTCGATCCCCGGGAGCAATCGGGGCTGCCACGACCTGGAGCGCCGTAGGTCAATGCGATGGTCGACGGCAATTCCGCTGCCTGCGAGGCAGAATTGGTTGCCTGTGACCCGTTTCGGAGTTCCTGCGGAATGGACTCTCTGAACATCGTAAACTTTTGAAGCTCAATCTGCTAGCCTTACGAGTCCTCGCGCGCGGACTCGGTGGACAAGTACACTACCTCTGGTCCTTTTAATTCCGTATCCGGTCTTCCATCTCCCTGCCCGGTTTGAATTTGACTACTCGCTTCGCTGGAACATCCACCTGTTCACCAGTTCGCGGATTCCGAGCCTTCCGTGCTGAACGTATGTTCACTTCAAAGACACCGAAGTTTCGAAGTTCTATTCGGCCTTGACGGGCAATCGCGTCTATGATCGCATCAAACGTGCTTTGAACGACCTCCTTGGTTTCTTCCTGCGACAGTCCAATCCTTTTTGCAATTGTCCTCACTATCTCTTTCTTGGTCATGCTGCCACCTCATCGGGGAGGAGAATAGATTTGGGTGTGGTGGTCGTGTCCCTCCGACAAATTCCATCCACATGATGAAGGCGCGCTCCTTCGGCGTCCAGTGATCCGGTCAGCAGTCTCCACTGGCTGTCGGGTCGGCGAGATGTGTTCAGGCTGGCAGACGGCGGCATGAGATCAAGGAAGCCGTAACCCATTGCCTGACAGGCGCGCCGGACTTTTTCGGATGGACAGCCATCCAGGGCCGTCGGAATAACTTCACCCCACGACGTCCCTGGTTCGACCGGGAGGCCCGGGGGCCCCCAGAGGTAGAAGGTCCAGAATCCTAACACGCCTCCTGGATCGGCTTCAGAGTGCAACGTCAGACTGACTCTTTCCGGGTGCACCGGCAACTCGACCAGGGGTTCTCCGGCGAGTTTGACCAATATCTAGCCCTAGCTGCTGGGTCAGTCCCGGGTGGCGAGAGGAAAGTTGATTTGACTTCCCCTCGCCGGGATCCAAAAGACCGTGGGAAGATTCGCCTCTCGAGCTGTCTCTTGGATCTCCTTGAGAAAATCCGTCATGTATGCCATCGTCAGGAATTCCATCTCCTCTTCGGGCTCCATGAAAAAGTCATCGTAGTGCGTTAGGATCACGTGCTTCGGCTTTAGACACTTCAGCTTCGTCTCCACGTAGTCATCGACGTTCTTCCAAGCCGCGACGGTAAGGATCGCTAGGTCGATGTCCCCCGTCTCATCGAGATCGGGAAGCCCTCGCATCCCTCCACTCGCCGAATCTGCGTAGAAAATCGTGAACTTCGAATTTTCTCCTGATTCGTCCATGAACTGGATGACATAGGTCAGGGTTCTCCCCTCCTTGAAGTCCGAAGCCCACGTCGGCGGCTCCTTCGGGAGTGTCTTGACCTTCCCCTGGTACAGGTGGATGATGCGATCCACGTGAGGCGAGTGTTTCGATCGGTAAGCTTTGAATCTGATGTTCGTGTTCGGAATCGTCAGCCAGACTTCCCGGGAGGCCCGCTTGACCCTATCGTGGGGCACGTCGAGCGCACGGAGCAGATTGAAGGTCGTGAGGCTTCCGTAGGAGATGGCCTTCTTGGCGTGATGAATCGCCACGTCCGGAACATCGAGGAGGTGATCCCAGTGCGCGTGTCCGACCAGTATCCCGTCGACCTCCGAAACGTCCCCGATTCTCTTCTCAGTTACGTCATCGCGCACCTCGAGCTTCGTGAATACCGATCCGAGAAGGGACTGCTGCGAGAAAAAGGGATCGAGAAGGACTTGCTCATCACCGAGAGAGATGTGGAATCCGGCTGTGCCCAGCCATCGCACCTGGACCGTGTTCTGGTACGCCGTCTCCCTGTCTGAAGAAATGCTCGAATCGGCTCGCTGGATGCGAGCCACGTAGCCCTTGCGGAGCCATGAAGTTTCGGTCGTGCATCCGAGCGCGCTCAGGATGAGGAGCATTGTGACCATTGGTCCGAGTCTGTCCGTTCCCATCTGATTCCCCCCCTTTACCTGCCTGTGAATCCGAAAATGCATCCATTTCTGTTGCGATACGATGCGGAATAGTCATCTTGATGGCAATGGGTAAAGAGATCCCGGTTCCCCGATGCGGAGCAATAAGGAAAACGCTTTGGTCCGGTGGGACAGTCCCACTTTGAGCCATGGCCGAGGGACTGGGCGAGGGGGGCCAGATGGCGAAGCAGGGGAAGGAGTTCGACCCCGCGATCAAATCTAGATCAAGAATGGTCACCGACACAGTAGGGGGTACTTGTCGAGGGTCCTAGCTGGTTTGCTGCGACCAGATTCACTCTTCACTCATTACTTCACCATCGACTATCGCTCCGTGGTTCTTCGCCCACTCAAGAAATCCCACAGGTGGATTCCTGACGCTTGATATGACGGCACCTCCGATGTAAATGATTTCTTCCCAATTCTGCACACTTCCTAGATGTGTTCCCTCCATTCTGGCACCGCCAACTCTTGCTTCTGAGAGATTGGCACCTACAAGGATGGTGTCCCGCAAGTCAGCATCCTGAAAGTCAGCGTGTGCTAGGTTGGCCTTGCTGAGCTGCGCGCCTTGCAGATTACCCCCCCCAAGTCGAGTAAAGAAAAGGCTACAGCGCTCCATATAACTCCCTGAGAGATTCGCGTGCTGCAGATCTATCTCTGGAAGCTGCAGTCCGTAACCAAGGTTGGCTCGCCTAAGGCCTGCGAAGGCAAAGGTAGACCTGGCTATTACCGAACCCCGTAGATTTTCAAAGCAGGATGAGATAGCTCGTGCTCAATCTCGGTGAACCAGCACAGGACTTCACCATCGCTACGAGCGCGTCGCCGCCTGAGGCGCGATGGAGCTCTCAATTTCGCACCCCCAGCGCACCGAGTTCCGCGCGATCCCTTGCATGCCGGTTGGGCAGATCTGGTCATCCTTAACAACTCGAGGCCGGGGAGACGTGAGAAGAGCGGCGAGCAGAATTGCTGGACGCGAAAGGTGCGCCTTCATCATGTGGATGGAATTTGTCACATGGACAGGACTCCGAACCTCGCCGTAATGCATCCGGTCTCCCGGCCGGCCGGCTTGACCTCGCACCTACGTATCGCATGGGCACGCGAATTCCCCTTGATCTCTCTGACTGGACTTGGTAATCGATAGTCTATCTACAGAGCACCCCTTTGAGGGACCAGGCATTCCCGAGGGTCTGATCGGCCGTCGTGGACCGCGTCGCGCGGTCCGTGGCATACATCTTAGGTTGATAATGGTTCCGCGTCTTACGCTGACCATGGCGGAACCTCTAGGTACAGGGGAGCTATTGTGGACAGAGACGCCTGCGCGTCTCGTGTGTGCCTCTTTTGCTCAACGAGCATGGAGAACGGAGGCCGACCTATCTCGACAGGATTGGGCCGAGCCTCACAAGTTGATTGGAAGGACTGGACCAATGGCACGATCCATATGGGTGTCTACCTTTACCATCACTGTGGGGATACTTGTCTTCGCTGGGAGCAGTGTAGCCATTGCGGCCCCAGGCAATATCACCCTGGATTCAGTGGACACAGATTTTGATGAGGTCCACCCCGGAGCCACAGCGATCAAAGTCACCTTCACGGGAACCAATAACACCGGACACACGATCAAGATCCTGTGCGAGACGGACAAGACTTTCCCGAAATTCGAGGATTCTACGGGGTGCGACTGTAGCTCGGACTATTCGTTCGTGTACGAGGGGACGTGTCCGGAGAACATTGCTGACAGCGCCACCTTTACCGTCGAATTCTGCGTAACCGTCACGACCATCAGCCCGCCAGGCTGCTTGGGCGATATCACCATCGATGGCAAGGTCACGGCAAAAAAGCAGACGGGGAATCCGACTTGGTCGGACGATGGGGCAACCACGACAGATGAATGGAAAATGTTCGACATTGTCTACGTGACGATCGCGGACGTGAAGGCGAGCTCCTCCACGATTGATGATTCACAATGTAACGCGCAATTCGGGCATGCGGTGGCCGTCGGCAAAGTGTCGGATACCGCAACAGCCAACCCCAATATAGACAATCTTGCCCGAGATTCGATCGTTGGCGCTCCACTCTACGACAACGGATCGTTCACCGATGCCGGGAAGGTCTACATCTTCCCTAACCTTCGCGGCTGCTCCGGCGAAGACAATTACAATACTCAAACGTTGACCAAGAGCCTCTCGAACGAGCGATTCGGATGGGCGGTCGCCGTCGCGGATTTCGATGATTCCTTTGACTGCGACGATCTCGTTGTAGGTGCGCCGGGTCATGGTACGGACGCGGGGGTTGTATTTTCGTACGAGTCAAATTGCGATCCGGCCTTCACGGGGATCAGCACCTTGGCCATTGGTTGCTCGGGTGGAGGCGGGCAGGACGATGGACTCTTCGGATTCAGCCTGGCTTTGGGAGATGTGGCAGAAAGCACCGACATCGACCTTGTGGTCGGCAGCCCCGGCGCAGGAGATCTAACCACATGCTCTCCCTCAACTCAGCCTGGCCTGGTAGCGGCCCACGAGGGCGATGGCGCTGGGGGCTGGAACCGCTTCGCCTTTCCGGACGATGGCATCCTCGAGAGCGACAACGCGGAGGACGGTGGGGAATTCGGATATTCCGTGGCCATTGGAGACACCGACGGCGATGGCACGCTGGATATCATCGTCGGCGCGCCGGGAGAGGATTCGGATACGGGACGTGTCTACATCTACGAGTTCAGCGCCACCAGCGTGACCACTCTCGCTACGATCACCGACCCTTCATCGACCCGAGTTACCGGCGAGCGCTTCGGAACCTCCGTGGCCGTCGGAGACATGGACGGAGATGGGAAGGCCGATCTGGCCATCGGGGCACCGGATTGGAAGGCCACTACGGTTTCATTCAATAGTGGCAAGGTGACCCTCGTCTTCGATCCCACGGCGGCCACGCCAACTTTTCGGGATTTCACAGATCCCAACCTCGAAAATGATGGCCAGCTTGGTTGGGCCCTCGCGATGGGAGATGTTGATAGCGACTCGAACGGATACGTCGATGTCGTGATTGGGTCCCCATGCGCATCACCCGGAAACGAAGGGCAGAACAAGGATGCCGGCGAAGTCTTCATTCTGCTCAATCCGGCGACCACTGGTGACTTCGATATCCGGTACAATTTTCACTCCCAGTCCTGCGGCCCTCAGGCCGACCCGCTCGAAGGAGCACAGTTCGGATACTCCGTGGCGGTGACTCGAATTCCCGATGCGACATCCTGCAGCGGAAAGGCTGAAATCATCATCGGCGAACCCCACGGCGGAGACGATCCCTTCGGCTGCGGGACCAATTTGCGTGAGGGGAGCGTAAGGAATCTGAACAAGAATTAGCCCTATGATCTGAGACTAGTCAGGACTCCAGCGTGCCCACGCGGCCGTCGTGTGGGACAAATGCTGATCGTTTTGTCGGGGGGGTTGGTCACCCCAACCCCCCCATGCCCGTCCTGCTTTGAAAGTCTTCGGAGTATCTTCTGTGGGGCGCCCTGGCGGCCCACAGAAGATACCCCGACTATTCGTAAAGACAGGATGGGATAAGGCAGACCGTCCTTTGGAGCCATAGGAGACAGGCGACGGGACACACCATAGGGCGATTGATCTCAGAAGAAATCGAAATAGCTCCTGGCTGCACGGAGTTCATGCCTGATGCTGACACCGGACTCCATTTTGTGATTCTACGCTTCACAGATGTCGTGGGGTCAAGAAACACCGGGCAGGCTGGATCACCGCCGACCGACCGATAATGTTGGAATTCGAACGATCCTAGGCTCAGGATCTCGTCCGAGATCCACGCTGCGTACTCTCCCTACGGAAATCACAAGACTCAACCGATTAGAGAAAGGAAGGTTACGTCAGTATCGCTCCATGCATCACGGGGAGGATCATTCTGGACCTCGTCGGTCATGCCCATCCTATCAAGATACTGCCGGGCTTCGATTCCGCTGCGGATTGGCGCTCACGTACCGAATTTGGCAAGATCGCCATTCAGAAACTCAGCCGCCCCGTTTGAGCCCCAGGATCTGCCCCTCATCCAGAGAGCTGGATCCAAATCCTGGGGCCCAAGATGCCGTTCTCTGACCGGAAACATGGGTTTCAAGGCCAATTGCCGGGGAAGGGCCATTTTGATAGGACGGCCAACGGACCCTGCGGTCCTGCGTCTTAAACCTCGCCGAAGCCCCGCGTCCCGTCCCTTCCATCAGCCAAACCTCTCCCGAGCTCCCGGGCCTGAACCCGGCCTTATAGAGTGTACGGCACTCCGGTGACACCAACGCCTCCGGTCCCGTGGGGATAGGACCAGAACGGAAAAAACTCGCCTTCGGGTTGGATCAAGATCTGGGGGGATGGTCCCCCCCCCCACCCACCTGGAGGCTCCGCCGGGATAGAGGACGTTGCCCACACTCCTCGACAAAGAGACTCGACGATTGTCCCTTGACAGGCGCGCGGGGGTCGTCTACGGTCGGGGCTGGACACCAGGGCATCCTCAGCGAGATATCCAGCCGGCCTGTACCGCCCGCATGATTGCGCCGCCCGCGTACATAGAGCGGGCGTGGGAGAAGTGCCGGGACAGCCTCAACTTCGAGTACGGAGACGACGATCCAGGTATCTCGCCGGAAGGGACCGGGCCTCGTTGGGACGGTGTTCCGCGCGGAAGTCAAGAGGGAGGAGATGATCTAATGAAGAGTTCCTACCCGGGCCACCTTGTCCGAGTCCTCTTAAGTCTGGCTGTAGTGGCAATGGCAGGCCAGTGGCGCCCCGTCTCAGCGCAGACCGCTAGCTCCGGCCCCCCTACGCCATCCCCTCTCACGGCTCCTCCTTCCGTCACAATATCGACCTATCCTGTAAACCTCTGTCTTCCGTTCGAGAGGAACGACCTCGTCACGGGCGCCGATCCTCACAACGAGGAGAACGAGTGCTCCATCGCCGTGAACCCGACCGACTCCAGCAACATGGTCTGCACCTTCATGCAGTTCGACAAGTCGATGCCCCAGTGGACGATTACGATCGGTGTCGCCACATCGATGGACTTCGGATTCACCTGGAGCTACGACCCAGCAGACGTGAACGATTCCTTCGCGGCAAACGGGACGGGCAGTCTGATCGAGAACGCTTTCGATCCGGTCGTCGCCTCGGCCTTTAAGAAGGATCCCGTGACTCCCACGGGGAGGTTCTACCTGGCCTACATCGAGGTTAGCAGGAGCCCGATCATACCGACGAGTGATGCGAGGCTCGTGGTGCGTAGCAGTGATGACGGCGGCGTCACCTGGTCGGCGGCCGAGACCGTTCAGGAAGCGATCGGAATGGCCGATGAACATTACTTTATCGACAAGCCTTGGATCGCGGTGGACACCTTCGACGACCCGACCGACACGAGCCGGTATGCAGAGCAACCCGTCTACGTCTCCTACACCGCTTTCAACGACGACAATCAGAATTTCTTCTTCGAGTGCGCCGAGGACATTGGGCTGCGGGACACCTACCCCATCATGCTGGAGGGATCCACTGACGGCGGCATCACCTGGGACATGGCCCCGGACCCCGCGACCGGTTTCGAGGTGACTGACGTCTCCGACCTCACCCGCCGAGCCAACCAAGGATCCGCCATCTCCGTGGGCCCCTCACATCGAGTCTACGTCGCCTACACCCAGGGTGGCTGTGCCCTGGATCCGGTCGGGCCGCCGCTGCCGGTTCTAGACGAGATCCGGGTCACCCAAGTGAAGGTCGATAGTTCGGGGAATTTCATCGACCCGCCCAACCGGACGACGGTATCGGCCTTCGGGCATTTCCCCGTACTGCACGACTACTACGATACGGGCATGTTCCCCGACGATACGCCGGTTCTAGTGGCGGACAGTACGACTCCTCCCAGAGATCCCATGCTCCCCACTACGTGGACGTATTTCCGGGTGAACAACTTTCCCAGCATCGTGGCGACGCACTACTACCCCAACTTCTCCGGGGGACCTATACTGGCCGGCGCTCAGGACTGGGTCTTCGTCACCTGGGCGCATTGGACCGGCAACTACGCTCCGCGTCCCGCTACCGGGCAGGCGGACATCCGGTTCAGCCGGGGGACTCAGGTCTACGACGACCTGAACTGGTGGGTCACTCCGAACACGGTCAATGGGGACTCCACGCCGCCCCGGGACCAGTTCTTTCCCTTCGTAACGCACCTTCCAAACACCCAGATCCCTCCGGATGAGACCGTCCGCATCTTCTATTACGACCGGAGAAGGGACCAGAACAACGAGCTTATCAATATCTACATGGCGGGCTCCACCAACTCCGGCACGACTTGGACTTACGAGGACATCATCCGGTGCACCGGGATCAACGACGCGGGCTTTCGGGCGGACACGTTCATCGGAGACTACATCGGGGCGGCCGCGTATGGTAACCTATCAGGGAACGATGCGGCCCGGGTGGTCTGGGCGGACAGCCGGAACTCGAACCCTCCTGCCGTGGAAAACGAGGAGGTCTGGACCGCCAGCCGGTCCTTCCCGTAGGAAGAAGGAAAGTGAGTCTCATGTTCCCTCGCCTGCTGCCGCACGCTACCAGACGGAATGGCCGTGACCTGAGCCTGATTCTCCCCCTCATCTTCTCGCTTGCCGCAGGCTGCACGCAGAGCGGAGGCTCGCCCCGAGACGGCTCCTCGGCCTACCCCCCGGCGCCCCCCCTCCCCATCGAACGCACCGGGCACGCGGCCACCCTCCTTCCCGACGGTCGCGTTCTGATCGCCGGCGGGGTGGGAGACGCGGTCCGCCACTACGACGCCCTCTATTTCGACCCGGACCTCAACGAATGGTCGAAGGCCGGGGACATCCTGGGAGCCGCGGCCCCCATCGAGGCCGCCCTTACGTCCGACGGCCAGGTCGTCCTCGTCCACAGCTCCGACGGTTTCCGAGGTATGCTCTTCGAGACCTTCAACCCCGGTACCGGGGCCTTCTCGCCCTCCAGCCACGGAATCATTTCAAGCTGGGGATTGTACGCCGTGGGCCCCCTAGCCGACGGGAGGGTGACCGTCTCGGGAGGTTACGATCTCGGACCCCTCCCCCCGCAGGTGCTCAACCTCTTCTGGGTCTACGATCCCCGGACCGACCTGCTCCTGCAAGACGCGGGGATGAGCCACGCGCGCCAACGACACACCGCGACCCTCCTCCCGACCGGCGAGATCATGATCGTGGGCGGGTTCGACCGTCCGGACGCGGTAGCGCGTCCCCCAGTCGGGCCCTGCGAGATCTACGACCCCCGGACGCACTCGCTTCGCTTGACCGCGGACCTGCCGACGCCAACGGGGGACCATGCTGCAGTGCTGCTCTCCGACGGTCGCCTGCTGGTCGCGGGGGGCTACCGGAAGGCGGCCACGATAGACGACGCGTACGTGGATCGAGTTGCGATTTTCGATCCCTCGCAGGAAACCTGGACCGTGGCAGCCCCCCTGCTGGAGCGTCGAGCGAATGCCCAGGCGGTATCGTTACGGGATGGCCGCGTCCTGATGGTGGGGGGAGTTTATTCATCAGCGGCGAGCGGACCGGTTCAGCCGCGGGCGACCGAGGTGTACGACCCTGCCTATGATGCCTGGACGCCGGGCCCCACCATCAGCGTGGGCAGGATCGCCCACACCGCCACGGCCCTCGATGACGGCCGCGTACTCGTCGCCGGCGGCGCTCGATGGAACGGTACCACGTACATCGCTACCGACTCCGTGGATCTCCTCGGGCCAGACTTCCCCTAACCTCGTCCTGCTTTACAGATAATCGGGGGTTCTTCTCTGGGTGTAGTGGTGTATTGGTCCAGCGACTCTGCGCGGTGAGAGGGTTCTTGCCAATCCGTTGAGGCTCAATGAGTTAGGGCCTTATTGGCAGGTCGCTGGCGAAGACTTCCGAATCCCGGATTCGAGGTCGGAGCCGCTCCGGAAACCAGCCAGGAACGACCCTTGCGAGGGAGTAGTAGGTACGGTTTCAAGCCCGTTTCATGAATCGACTACTCGGGACCTGTGCGGGGTGGACCCCCGACGGCAACCCGGACTTCCACGATCTGGAGAGCCGTGGATCGAAGCGACGGTCGAGGGCGATTCCGCTTCCTTCAAGGCCGCTTCCGTTCCATCTTGGCTGTTTTGGAGTATCTTGGAGAGGCGGCAACCCGGATAGCGTAACCTAATAGAGGATATCTAGATAGGCTGGAGGAGGATCGCTCGCAAACTCGCTGGACCAGTACAGCACCGGCTGCTCGACCCGGGTTCTCCGGCGAGTTTGACCAATATCTAGCCCTAGCTGCTGGGTCAGTCTCGGGTGGCGAGAGGAAAGTTGATTTGAATTCCCCTGTCCATCCGATTAATCCCATCCACATGATGAAGGCGATTTCCCTGGGGGCCCAGCGATTCGCTCAGCGGTTTACGCGGGCTGTCGGTGCGGCGAATTGTGCCGAGGTAGAGGATTCTGTCGTGGATCAAGCAGCTGCGCGCTCGTAGTGATGGTGCAGCCCGCAAACTATGGAGATGATCTTCTTGGGGCCGGAGCTCGGGCACGAGGGCGAGCATGCAATGATGATTCGCCGGGAACTCCCCCGCCGCCGTCGAGTATCGCCGAGACCTCACCTCACGCTCCGGCTCTGCCGACCCCGCCCCTTCCGATTTCGCCATTCACCAATGGCCGGGGCCCTCGGGACTTTCTGGAAGGAGGCCGGACCTCGGGCACGGGGGCGAGCATGAATGATGATTCACAGGGATCTCGCCCCGCCCGCTGATCATCGCCGAGACCTTGCCCTCCGGCACCGGACCAGCCGGGCCCGCCCGTTCCGCCTATCACTCGAGTCGTCGGGGCCATTTGGTCCGCGCGGGGAGGCCGGAGCTCGGGCACGGGGCCGCTCATCTAATGATGATCCTGTGCGAACTCCCCCGCCGCCGAGTAGCATCGCTGAGCCCTCCACCGCCCGGACCTGCCGGGCCGGCTGTTGCCGGCTCGGGGGGAGGCCGGAGCTCGGGCACGGGGCCGATCATCTAATGATGATCCCGTGCGAACTCCCTCGCCGCCGAGGATCATCGCCGAGATCACTCCCTCCGGAGCCGCCGGCCCCGCCCGTTCTGGCCGCGCCGTGAGAAGCCGGAGCTCGGGCACGGGGGTAGATCAAAGATGATGATCCGGAGCGAACTCCCCCGCCGCCGAGGGTGATCGCCGAGACCTCCCTCTCCGCCTCCGGACCTGCCGGCTCCGCCACTTGGCCCGCGTCTTCGGGCCGCGGACGGAGGCCGGAGCTCGGGCACGGGGGCGATCATGATGATGATCCGCCGGGATCTCCCCCGTCGCCTCCGATCATCGCCGAGACCTTCCCCTCCGGCTCCAGACCCGCTGGGCCTGCCCCTTTCGCCCATCGTTGATCGCCGTCGGCCCGGGACATCCTAGCCGGCCGGCGGGGCGAGGCCACAACTCGGGCACGGGGTCGATCATCATGCTGATCCTGCGCGAACTCCCCCGCCGCCGAAGAGGATCGCCGAGACCTCCGCCCTCCCCTTCGCTCCAGAGCCGCCGGCCCCGCCCGTTCCGAGATTCGCCACGGTCATTGGCGCGGGGGAAGGCCGGAGCTCGGGCACGGGGTCGAGCATGATTCCGCCGCAAACTCCCACGCCGCCGACGAAGAGCATCGCCAAGACCTCGACCGCCGGCTCCCGAGCTGCTGGGCCCGCTCGTTCCGAGGATAGCCGCGGCCGTTCGGTCCGCGGGGGGAGGCCGAAGCTCGGGCACGGGGCCGATCATCTACTCATGATCCGCCGGGTTCTCCCCCGCCGCCGAGGATGATTGCCGAGGCCTCGATTCTCTGGCTCCGGAGCCGCCAGGCCCGCGCCTTCCGTCCCTCACCATCGTCGTCGTCCCGTGGCCCTGCGGGCCTGCGGAGGGAGGCCAGAGCTCGGGCACGGGGCGCAGATCATGATGATGAATGATCCGAAGTGAACTCCTCCCCCGCCGAGGAGCCTCGCAGAGACCTCTGCCCTCCGGACGTGCCGGGCCCGCCCCCTTCAACTCGTCGCTTCCCTGAATCGGAGGCCCACGGCCCCCGGGCCGGCGGGAGGTCGGAGCGCGGGCACAGGGGCGATCATAATGATGATCCGCCGCGCACTCCCCCGCCGCCGAACTCGCTGCCGAAGAGAATCGCCGAGAGCCACTCCGGCTCCGGAGCCGCCGGGCCCGCCCGTTTCGAGAATCGCCGGGGTCATCGGCGCGGCGGGAGGGCCGGAGTTCGGGCATGGGGGCGAGCATGGAAACGATCCGCCGGAGGCTCCCCCGCCGCCTCGCTAGGCGTTGACTCACCCGCCGACCATCGGCCGAGACCTCTCCCGCCTCCGGGCCTGCCGGGCCCGCGGGGGGAGGCCGGAGTGCGGGCACGGGGGCGATCATGGATGATGCGGATCTGGGCCGATGCCCGTCCCGGCCGCTGTGGACCATCGCCAAGATCCGTAGCCCTCGTCGAAAGGAGACCAAGGTATCTCGAGGCATTACTTGGCCATTTGGGGCCGGGCAGACTCCATGGGCCACTACCGCTCAGCATCTTCTCGTAGATCAGAGAGCCGTCGTAACTTCTTAGAGAATAAGTACATGAAGCTGCTCGGGCGGGCATGTGCAGCATGGCCTAAAATTTTTCTTTCCCACGGAGCCATCAAAGGGTGTCTTCCTAGGATGAAGAGCTAGGCTCCCGACGCAAACAGCGACTCTGAATGAGGATTTGGGCGGGCATCCCTCTCGCATTGAAGGGGATCGCCGGCTTGCGCAAGGATGTGGCCCTCGGGAGTTTCTTCGCCCCTCGGGGCGATGTAGCCGAATTCGGCGCGTATGCCCGAATCCGAATCGAAATCGATGCCCGAGAGCATCTTTATGGCACGAGATCGGAAGGTCGTTCCCGAGGAGGGGCGTTCTTGCCCCCGGAAAAGTGGAGGGAGCAGTGATGGGGAATCGCGTGAGGTCGTTTCTGGTCTTGGCGCTTGCCGTGACCCTGGGGGTAGGTCTCTCGAACTGCAACAGAAGCAGCAGCCGCAGCAAGACGTCGCCCGTACCCGGGATCGCCAGCTTGACCCCGTCCAGCGGGGGCGTCGCCGGAGGAATCTCGGTCGCGATCGTCGTCCAGAACTTCACGGACGACTTCACTATGACCCCGCCGACGTCGGTGACGTTCGGTGGAAACCCGGGCTCGATTACAGGCACGCCAGCATCGGATACCTTGACCGTGACGACTCCCCCCGCTCCGGGTGGGAATCCCGGTTTCGTGGATGTGGTCCTGACCGCCCAAAATGCTCAGACGGCGACGAGGGCCAACGCGTTCGAGTACCTGACCTCTCCCGGTAATCTCCAGTTCAGCTCCGCCGCCTACCAGGTCCTCGAGAGCGGAGGCTCCATCACGATCACGGTAACCCGCACCAACGGCGTCGGGAACGCGGTCAGCGTGGACTACGCCACGAGCGACGGGACGGCGACCGCCCCGGCCGACTACACGTCGGCTTCGGGGCCGCTCAACTGGCTTGCCGGGGATGGCGCAGACAAGTCCTTCACGGTGGACATCTTCAATGATAGCGTCGTGGAGGGCGGTGAGACGGTCAACCTGACCCTGAGCAACTCGACGGGCGGAGCCACCCTGGGCACGCCGAACACTGCGGTGCTGACCATCTTGGATGATGACTATGTCGGCACCGTCTGGGCGTGGGGCGAGAACGCTTTTGGTGCCCTGGGCGATGGGGGGATGCCCACGGATAGTTCGACACCGGTGCAGGTCGTGGACGCGTCGGACCCCTCGGGCTACCTCACCGAGGTGGACGGCCTCGCGGCGTACAACCACAGCCTGGCGGTGAGAGCGGATGGGACCGTCCGGGCGTGGGGCTTCAACGACGGAGGCCAGCTGGGGGACGGAACCCAGACGAGCAGGTCCACAGCGATACAGGTCCTCGACCCCCCTGGCTTCCTGACCAACGTGACGGCCGTCGCCGCGGGCGAGCGGTTCTCGGTGGCGCTGCTGGCGAGCGGCTTCGTCCGCGTGTGGGGAGTCAACCAGGACGGTCCTTTCGGCGACGGGACGGAGATCGACAGCTTCACGCCCGTGCAGGCGGGCGGGGGCATCGCCGGCGTGACGGGGATCGCGGCGGGATGGCGGCACACGGTTGCCCATGTCGGCGGCTCGGTCTGGGCGTGGGGGTACGGCATCGACGGTCAGCTCGGCGACGGGGCATGTGCGACAAGCCTGATTCCGGTGCAGGTCGTCGACCCTCCCGGTTTCCTGGCCGGCGTGACGGCCGTCGCGGCGGGCTCCGACCATTCTGTCGCATTGCTTGGCAACGGCACGATCCGCGCGTGGGGGGATAACTCCAATGGCCAGCTCGGTGATGGAAACCAGAGTTTCGTCTGCACGGCGGGCACTCCCGTGCAGGTCGTTGACCCGGGTGACCCCTCCGGGTTCCTGCAGAACGTGACGGCCATCGCGGCGGCGGGGCGCTTCACGATGGCGCTGCTTGGCGACGGCACCGTCCGGGCATGGGGGGACAACTCCTGGGGCCAGCTCGGGGACGGGACGACCACGGAGCGTTGGTCACTGGTGCAGGTCATTGACCTCCCTGGCTTCCTAACCGGCGTCGTGGCAATCGCGGCAGGTGCGAACCACTCAGTGGCTGTGAAGTCCGATGGCACCGTCCGGACATGGGGGTGGAACTCGCAGGGCCAACTCGGGGATGGGACCAACGGCGACTCATCGCTGCCGGTGCAGGTGGTCGACCCTCTCGACCCGTCCGGCTTCCTGACAGGAGTGACCGCCGTCGCAGCGGGGACCGGCCACACCCTGGCGAGTAAGCAGTAGTCGCCGTGGATCGGTTGGCCCGGCTTCTGCCTGTTATCCCCGCGCCCGAAGTCCGGACTTCCCGCTCACGACCCCTCGGACGGTATGCCCTTCGATCCGGCGATGTTAGGCGAATCGCCGGATGAGATTCTGCTCCATGTAGACGACCTCGACCTGACTCGGGAAATCATCATGGCCTGAGGTGATTTGCGCCGGCGGGGGGAGGCCCGAGTCTGGCCACGGGGCCGATCATCTAATGATGCTCCTATGAGAACTCCCCCGCCGCCGAGGACGACCATCGCCGAGCCCTCAATCCCACGCCTCGGCTCTGCCGACCCCGCCCCTTCCGCGCCCCCCCCCACCGGCCCTGGGCCGTTCGGCCGGGCGGGAGGAGCCCGGAGCTCGGGCACGGGGGCGATCATTGGAGTCACGATACGCCGGGACCTTCCCCTCCAGACCGAGCCTCGCCTAGACCTCTCCCTCCGCCTCCGGACCTGCCGGGCCCGTCCTTCCGCACCGGCCTGAGTCGTCGGCCCGGGGCCCTTCGGACTTGGCGGGGGGAGGCCGGAGCGCAGGCACGGGGGAGATCATGATGATCATTCGGCGCGAGCTCCCCCGCCGCCGAAGAGCATCGCCGTGACCTCGACCTGTACCTCCGGACCGGCCGGGCCCGCCCCTTTCGCGCACCGCCGTCCGTTGTCCGCCCGGGTCTCTTCGGGCCGGCAGGGCGAGGCCGGAGCTCGGGCACGGGGGCGATCATGATGATCCGGAGCGAACTCCCCCGCCGCCGAAGAGCATCGCCGAGACCTCAGCCCTCCGACTCCGAACTGCCGGCCCGGGCCCCTCGTCCAGCCGCGTTCCTGGGCCGGAGCCCTTCGGGCCGGCCGGCGGAGGCCAGAGCGCGGGCACGGGGACGATCACGAAGACAATCCGGCGCGAACTCCCCCGCCGCCGAGAATCGCCGAGACCTCCCCCTCCGGCTCCGGAGCTGCCGGGCTCGGCCCTTCGGCCTGGGAGGAGGAGCTGGGAGCACCGGCATTGGACTGCACGGCGGTCGAAGATCTCGCCTGCTACATGCCAGGCTACCGTTTCGATCGTCAGGGTGTATTTGGAGGCGAGAGCAGAATGGAGGAGGAGGCCTCTTCTTTATAGGTTTCGACTTTCGTCGAGGCCTCCTCCCCGCAGGTTTCTCATGACCAACTCATCATCGGCTGTTCGTTCATGAATCTTGACGGGGATGAATGCTCGCCACCCCCGCCGCCAAGGATGATCGCCGAGACCTCGATCGCAGGCTCCGCACCTGCAGGGCCCGCCCGTTCCGAGAACCGTCCCGGTCATCGGCGCGGGGGAGGCCGGAGCTCGGGCAGGGGGATAGATCAAAGATGATGATCCGAAGCGAACTCCCCCGCCGCCGAAGAGCATCGCCGAGACCTCACACCTCAGCACCTGCCGGGCCCGCCCGCGCAGTTCCCTTGTCGTCGGCACGGGGCCGATCATCTAATAATGATCCTGTGCGAACTCCCCCGCCGCCGCCGAAGAGCATCGCCGAGACCTCACACCTCAGCACCTGCCGGGCCCGCCCGTTCCGCCCATCGCCCGAGTCGTCGGCCCGCAGGCCTGTGGAACATCGGGGGGAGGCCGGAGCTCGGGCACGGGGGCGATCGTTTAGTGATGATCCAGGGTGAACTCCCCCGCCGCGACCGAGCATCGCCGACACCTCCTCCGGCTCCGGACTTGCCGGGGCTGCTCTCTTCCGCCGGCTGCCATTGCCGCCGGACTAGAGCTCTTCGGGCCGCGCGGGGAGACCGGAGCTCGGGCACGGGGGCGAGCATTATGATGATGATCCGGGCCACCCTCAGCCGCCGAGCCCGCCAGATCGCCGCCGCGGATCATCGCCGAGACGTCTGCTCTGCATTTACCCCAGGCATGAGATCAAGGAAGCCCTAATCCCTCGCCTGATAAACACGCCGGAATGATTCGAATGGACAGGAGTCCCGGGACGCAGCCACGAGGTTGACCGCCGGAGGGAGGTAACCGCTAAACCTGAATTCCAGTCGATATCAAGTGAGCTGCCCCGTGAATCTTCCGACAGCGCAGAACTCGCAGCTACTTCTCACGCACGGTGACTTCAAGGAACCCGCAGTTGTTAGAGTAGTGGAAACGAACATCGTTGGCAAACATCAGCAATTCGCCGCTGGCCTCAGCCGTCAAACTGCTGTTCTTCCCGATGACAAATGGCTCCCCATTCTCACCAATCTGCCCCATCAACGCGAACCACTTCGCCGAAGGGACTCTACGCAGAAACCACCATGGTGCCAGATACCATCTTGAGAATCCGTTGGCGTCTGTCAGGATGGGACCGTCAACCCACTCGGCGTCAGCGTCGAATTCGTAAGTCTTTCCCTCTTTGATTCGAAATCCAGTTTCATTCAACAAGAGGCGAGCATAGACTCGGAACTCGGCGCCGTTTTTCAGGCTGATTGCGCCTGGACCGGGCCCCGGGCGTCTTTCGCCGCATTGCCTGAGAATCCTTAGGAGTCTAGTCGGATAGTCCGTGATGAAGCCCTTTACTCCAAAATTCAAGCTCTTGCACACGATTCTGCGAACCCTGGGCTCTGACTCGTTGTCTTTCGCGAGGACCGCGAATTGCCAGGCGCGAGTCAAGAAACAGTGAACTACGCCTTTGTCCAACCCCACAACTGAAACCAGCTTTGGGGCGAGGAATCCCCAATACGTTTGAAAGGCTCTTTTCTCAAGAGTGTTGGGACGCGGACGCGGATGAGGAATGAGGCGACGAATGATTCTTGCCAGAATCGACCCACTTGCCAGATATGCGTGCTGTTCTTCCTGAGTCACACCGGTGGGTAGGCCGAGCGAGATCTTCCTGTTTAGGACGTGGAAGGCGTCCAAGATAGAGGAATACCTGCTTGTTACCAGCATCACGCGCCGCCGATGCCCTAGGTTGTTGGCAAGCAGTTGGGCGAAGTCCTCAAGTTTGGCGGAGGGTTTGGTTGGACCATCGATCCACGAGGGTGCAGGGGGCTCAGTCTTCTTGAGCTCAAGATTCAGATGCACTGCGCGAACGTACTCGTCCTCCAGCTCGGAGACAAGAGTCAGGAACCGCTCGAATGAAAGGAGAAGTCTCTGGTTCGGAGGGAATGTGCGATTCCTGGCGGACCTTGGGATATCGACATAGGCATTATCTTGCAAATCACCAACCCACTCGTGATCCCAGATTCTCTTCCGATATTTCTCGCCCGACTTCTTCCTGACGTTCCTTAGACCTGGTCCATGCCAGACGACTATCTCCCTGTCAGAAGTCATCTGGAGATCAATCTCAAGGCCATCGGCTCCGGCATGTATGGCACTCCTGAACGCAGCCTCAGTGCTCTCCGGTGCTTCTCCGGCACCACCTCGATGGGCAAGTAGAAGGGGAGCAGGAGGCGGAAAAATGAAGTCTACCTCTGAGGTTGTCATGATCCTGGCTCCTTCATGACCATCGGTGACGGTAGTCGTTCAGTTCGCGACAACGACCACCTGTCCATCCGAAAGAGTCCATTCACATGATGAAAGCGCGCTCCTACGGCGTCCAGTGATCCGGTCAGCGGTTTCCACTGGCTGTCAGTTGGGCGAAATGTGGTCGCGAAGCGACCCTTTGCGTGAATGCTCTACAGGATTGCTCGGAGTCCGATTCGAAACGAGATAAAGGATTCCATCGTGGCTCAGGCAGCGACGCGCTCGGGAGAATCCTGGACCTGTTTATGTGCCGTGGGATCCGTGGAGCCCGCCCATTCCGCGCCCGGTCATCGCCGTATGACCGAGAAGGGGGAGCCCGGACTTTGGGCACGGGGCCACTCATCATTAGATGATGATCAGGCGCGACCCCCCGCCGACCTCGCCGAGACCTCCCCCTCCGGCTCCGGATCAATAGAAAACCCGTGAATCGTTACGCTCCTATCGTGTGAGGTGGGCCGTTGAGCTCGCCTGGCCTAGCGGGCTTGACGCGCGCTTCCGGGGGGGAGTAGCCTACCTCCACGCAGCAGGGCCGAGACGTGAACGACTACCGCGCAGGATACTAGGCTCACGAAGCAAGGTTTGGAGGGACCAGGGTTCCCTCTTTGTTGTACGCATTCTCTCCCGTTCGGAGAGACGGAGATGATCGTATGGTTCGCCCGTTCAGAAGAACTCTGGTGGTTCTACTAGCTCTGGCTTTCACCGCGACCGTCGGTGCCTGCGGAGGCGGGAGCAGCGGGGGCAAGACAGACTCCCAAAACGTTGCCCCGGCCATCACCGCTCCCACGGGCCCCGGGACGGTCTGGGGGATGGATCCCACCTACACGACCGTGATCCATCTCGGTGATTCCCTCGACTTCAGCGCTATGGCGACCGATGCCGACGCGGCCGACACGCTCACCTTCACGGCTTCAGTGACCGGCGGGTCGCTGACCCAGACGCAGGCGGGGTTCACGACCTTCCCTTCCATGACGACGGGCACCTCCCCGCAGAACCTTTCATTCGCGGGAACGGCCGCTCAGGTGGGCGACATAGAGATCACCTTCCTCGTCGACGACGGCAAGGGCGCAATGGATACCATCACCCACTCCGTAGAGGTGGCCGGGACCATCCTGGCGTGGGGTGACAACAGCGCCGGCCATCTTGGCGACGGGACGTGGTCGACCAGTTCGACCCCGGTGCAGGTGGTCGACCCTTCGGACCCCACGGGTTTCCTCACCGGGGTCACCGCGGTCGCGGCGGGCTTGTACCACACGGCGGCGCTGCTTGGCGACGGCACCGTCCGGGCGTGGGGTGACAACCTCGACGGCCAGCTTGGCGACGGGACGGGGACGGCCAGTTCGACCCCGGTGCAGGTGGTCGACCCTTCGGACCCCACGGGTTTCCTCACCGGGGTGACCGCGGTCGCGGCGGGGGCGTTCCACACGGTGGCGCTCCGCTAGCGGCACCGATTGACCGTCGAATCCGGCGTACTGCGATCAAGGGACTCCGAGAAGTACATTCCGAGAACGCCCCTGAGAGGTTCGTAATAAATGGCGTGAACGACGACGCGAGTTTTTTCCGATCAGCATACTCCCGCCAGTGCCTTCGGCCCAGGCGTGGCCGAGTTCGATAGGTGGCCCCGATCACCCAGGCTATGCGACACCCCGGCCTCACGTTGCGAGGGCATTCAGCCTGTGTCAGAGGATAGGAGCCCTTCAGTACTCTTCGTTTAGAAACTAAGTCATTGCTGAACTGGTCCGACAGCCGGAAATGCAGCGCCGCAACCCGTTGAATGCCACAAAGCCTTGCTCACCTTCGGTGAAGGAGGTTCCTGAACAGGATCGGAGGTCTGTCAGTCCCCTGACGTGCCGCGGACTCAGGTTTAGGCGACCCTCGAAGGTAGGTGGGCGCGTGGGGAGGCGGGCTGGGTGGTGGGGCCCCCCTGCCCCGTTGCCTCCGTCATCCACGTTCCGCTATCCCGAAGGCCTTGAGCATGAAGATCGTTGGCTGGGTAATACCGAGTAACCTTCTCAGCGAGGTGGTTCTTCCGGTCCCTCCGCCGCCAGCCAACGGCCCAGTGGGAAGATGAAGTCGTAGCGGGCCTCTCCCGGCTTCTGTTTCCACTCGAAGGGTTGCTCCGCTATACCTCCATCATCAATGAGGTTGGCTCCGACCGAGTAGACGTACGCCGGTCGACTACCATTCGGAGGTTTGTAGCGGAGCGGCTTACCGTCCCAGGGATCGATGAGTTCCTCGCCACAGTCACCAAGCGCATCCGGCCACGTCCCACCATGGGCCGCCCGGTATCGGTGAACGAGGGCCGCGGCGCGTAGGCAGCGAAGGCGAGTAAGCATCCACAGCTCATCCTGCCGAATCCACGCGACTTCGAACACTTGGGTCCGGACGGACGCACTCCCCTCCCTGGAGTTGACTGTTTCCACCCAGGCTTGCCGCAACTTCTGGATTGGTCCCAGGTAGAGTTCCCGCTGCCTGTCGTAGTACCCCCGAAATTCCGCGACATCGAACTCACCATGAAAATTGTAGAGTAACCAAGGCAGCCCCCGGAGGCCGGACGTACCCGGGTGGATGCCCCTTTCCCAGGCGTTGGCCAGCTCTATGATCTTCCTGAATTCGATGACCTCCAGGATACCTCGGAGGCTGGCCCGGCTCTCCTCCAGAGTCGAAAGCTCGCCCAGGAAGGCATCCAGCTCCTCGATCTCGAATGGGTGGGACCAGAGGAGTCCCGAACCTGCGACCGTCGCAGCATCATGGGTCGCATGGAGGAAACCGCCCCTGTACCATACGCGACCCCTCGGCCCCAGATCCTCCCCCAGTCGGATCACATCTGCGAGGGAGCGCAACGCCTCGACCCGACGACCAGCCCCTGCAAGCTCTTCTGCCTCCAGGAGCCAGGCGGCGGCCAGGCGAAAGCCAGCCGGGTTCCTCCTTTGCAGGGAGCGGTTGGCGAGGATCGCACGGAGCGTCGCCGTCAGGTCGACGAAAAAGTAGCAGGATTCGTGCTGGAGGGCCTCGCGTGCCGCGGCAAGGAAGGGCCAGATCGATTCGAGATGGGCCTTGGCGATCTCTGCTTGCTCCGGGTCGAGAGTGCCGTCGTACATCTCCCGGAACAGTCGTTGCGACCTCACCCGCGAGGGCATGGGGACATCCAAGATCTTCCCGAAGACGAGGTCGAGCTTCCCGGCACCGCTTCCTGAAATCGGCTCCCCTCGCAGGACCGGTCGCTTCTCCTCCGCCAACTCCGCCATGATCGCCTGGAGCTTGGGAAGGACCTCATTCCGCGCCGCAAGCAGCTTCTTCTTGTCGGCGCTGTACCATGAACTGAAACTCGCCGCGGCTAGCACGGCCGCCACAAGTGCAAGGACGAGAAGCAGGAATACTTTGAGGAAGCTTCGCATTCTTCAGTTACCCTTCGTCATCTCCACCGAAGCCGCGGGGCGGGATGCGTGCCGACTACTTTTGGACGATCTCGGTCGGATCAACGCGAACGTCCCGTTTGACCTCTCCCGCATCGGTTCTCTTCGGCAACGAAGCCGATGATACCACCCCCTGACTCGGGAATGAAACTCGGTGAGCGTACCCCTGGTCCTCCCCCCTCTCGTATGTGCCCAGAGACCGGCCACCGAACTGGAGCGTAGAACCGCCCAGGCCGGCTGAGACGCCCCCAGATCATCGTAGACTTCCGGAAAGACTTTTTCCGGGTCGCAGCACCCCCCCCGGATACATCACAGGCGATCTGGGCCGGCCTGAAAGGGATCTGGAATGTCGGCTAGCCCCCCTTCCCTCTCCGCTCGGTATCCGCCTGGTTCCGATCGGACGACCCACGGCAGAGACCCATGCACAGACACCCCGGCCTCGTGAACCGCCCGGGCCGCGCTATCTAAGATCGCATCCGCCGGACTTCGCACGAGCCAGGAAGTCCTCGACTAACTCGACCCCATGGTGGAGGCGGCGATCCGCTGCAGCATCCGCCGGATGGTCGGCCAGGGCCGGAAGACTGTCACCGTCAAGAAGATCTACCGCGGGAAGCTCCTTGGGGATCCGACAGCCCCCGGCAAGACATCCACGGTCCCCAAGGAGGACCGCAAGGTCGACCGGGGGCTCCTGTCCCGGTAGGCCCGACCCCCGACACGCCCAGAGGCCCCGCAGAAGCCACGAAGACTCCAACCGATTCGCGCTCTCCGTGTGCTGGATGATGTCGGTACCGTCGCCGGTCCCGCCATCGGCTCCGTCGGCCCCGTAGCAGATGATCGTGCAGCCCAGGTCGTCCAGGAAGTACACGTACGGGCAACCCCAGGCGTCGAGTGGAACGGCGGTCCCGTCGAGGTGGGCCCTGCCCCACCGAACTGCGTCCGCGGGCGGTGTGAGCAGCTCCTCCAGGCTGCTCGGGTAGCGCTCCGTCTGGTCCTAGAAGAACTTCACCGCCAGCGAGATGTAGGTGATATCGGCCAATGCCATGCTTCGCCTGGCCTCAATCCTTCTCGTAATCGTTATGGTGTTTGGACAGAGAATCACGACTGCAGCCAGCACCGCCAGGAGTCTCAGCAACCGCGATAGGTTCCTCCTTTGAGGACCCCTTTCTCCGGTTGCCTTCGTTGCTCCTCCCCCCGTCCTGGCGGAAGGATCGTCCGCAGGGGCCACCCTCTTCATAGGTCCTGGACCCTCAGGATGGGGACCGGCCGAGAGTCCACCCCCGATCACTCCTCCGCGCGGCCTCACGCGAACCGGCGGGAACTCCGGTGGCCTCGCGGAGCGGACGCACAACTGGATGAACCGCTTCCGCCGGATCCTGATCCGGTGGGAGAAGAAGACGCAGAACTTCCTGGGCCTGCTTCACTTCGTCTGCGCGATCATCACGTTTCGTAGCGCGGGACTCCAGGTTTTCGGATAGGCCCTAAGACACGCATGGGGCTCGGAAGGGGCCGCCTCTGCAAGATACTCAGGGTGCAGGAGGACGTGCGGCTCAAGCCTGAACATGTCACCCCAAACCTTCAGCATCGTCTGTCGCGTTGCCAAGCCGAACAGGATCTCGAACGGCTCAAGATGGATCGCTCCGGGCCAACGCGGCCTAGGAACTCTTCTTTGGGCACGAGGGCCAGTTCGACCTGTTGCCCCACCTGACCCGATGCTGGTCCCAGAGCAGCCCGCGGCAGGAGAGCGCGGCCCCAGGGATAGAACCTCAAGCAGTCTGTATTCGGCGCTGTCAACTTCCGGACCGGACGCCTGCCCTTTGCTCCGCACTCCAACCTGAGGCAGGCTCGTTGCTCTTCACTCTGTTCGGCTCTCAACTGACCATCCAAACAGACCCTTGGAATTGCCTACCGTCTGCATGAGAAGATCGTTCCTAAATTGTCCCAAAAAAAGGAAACTACCGCTATCTACCACGTCTAGCTCAGTTTGGAATCACCCTATCCAGGGGCCCCGACTCAGGTACGCCCCCGAGTGCCTGGCATGGGGTGAAGTGAACAGGTTCATGTGAGACGTAAACGGGACCTGAACCGATGAACGCTACCCGGCCGGTACACCGCCGAATATTCTCGTGCGTCCATGGGACCGCCGGTCACGTGGAAGCCGGCAAGACTTAGCACTCGCAACCTACTCTGGTACTTTCATAAGCGTCCGAATAACCCGAGCATTCCTCAAACGCGCCCTCATCGAGCGAGCAAGATAGCTTGCATTCAGGCTTTGGAGACAGCTGGCAGGTATAGTGAGGCCATTGTTGCCCCGGACTAAACCCCTCGTTCCCGCAGCATATGGTGAGCGACTGAAACAATAGGGCGGAATTGCATTTATCGCAGCAAATGTCGTGCTCCGTTGGGGCGGCACGAGTAAGCTTGTACCACAACCAAGCACCTACAATGATTGCCCCAGCTATTACGAGCCCGGCCGCCTCGCCGGACGCATCTGAAATGTTTGAGGGATTGTTGCCACCAAAAGGGTAGGGATTCCCGCGGTTGCCCAAATCACCCCAGATTCCCGGAGGATCCCTCTGCAGAAATCGCCCTGTACCCGGATCGTAGTACCGATTCCGGAAGTAGTAGAGCCCTGTCTCAGGATCATACCTCCTTCCCTGCCAGTGGTAGGGGTTATCCAGGCCAGCTAGGGATTGTGGTGTCGTGAAATTGCCGAATGCCTTGTAATCGTACTCTTCGATCTTGTCATTCGTGGTGTCATCGGTGAGCGTCTCGATTGAGCCCATGGAGTTCTCGTGATAGTAGTAGGTCTCGAAGGCCGAGTCGCCTTCGACGTCCCTCTGCATCTGGAGGACTTCGTCGATGCCTCGTCCGTAGACGTACTGGGCGGTCTTGTTCCCGCTTCCGTCTTGCTCCTCGATCACCTGCCAGCCGTCGTAGAAAAAGAGTGTGGTTCCATTCAAGCTTCCCGAGTTCGTGACGACCTTTTTGGTGCGACGATTGTTGTGGTCGTACTCGTACTCAGCGATGACCTCGTCCGGATTTGGTACGGTGTTGGTCGCCTTGATCAACCGATCTCTATAATCGAATTCGAACTTATATGTGCCGTCATCCGTAAGGTTTCCGTTGTCGTCGTGGGTGCGGGTCGTCCCATCGATATCGTAGATCTCGTTCATGTTGTCGGCGGTGTAGACGTCAGCGACGTGGTTGTACTTGACTGTGGTTCCATTCCCGACCGTCTTGCGGTTCCCCACGTCGTCGTAGGTGGGTTCCTCCTTGGAGTCGTATGTCGTGTAGTCGCTATAGCTGCTGGATGAGCTGAGGTTGGTTACGCCGTACTTCACGCCTGTGAGCTCATCGATGTCGTCATACCTGTAGGCGTCCCCCTTGCTGTCGTGTGTGCGGTCCTCGTACTTGCGTGTGCTGTCTTTATGCCAGGCGTAGTCGAAGCCTGCATGGACGACCCAGACGGGAGGGTCAGCCTGGTTCAGCCTTTTATGGTCCAAGTCGGTGGGCCGCTTTGCGGCGTCCAGGGTGAGCAACTTCTGTGTGTCGTTATCATAGTCTCGCTGGACCGTCACCTGCCCCCGGAACTTGTAGTCGGCAATGACGGTTGCTCCGTCCTTGACCTTATCGAGTCGGTCAACCGTGTCGTAGACGAAGTCGATGGTCCTGGTGTCAGGGTACTTGAGATCCGTCTTGAACCCCACCCCGTCATAGGTCCTCTCGATGGTGCGGACGGACAGGGCGACTACGTATTGCTCTTCCTTGTCGACTTGACCCAAGGTGTCGAAGAAGTACTTCACCTTGCTGGTCTGTGTTGCCCCTTCCTTCTCGATGGCTTGGGTAATTCGACCTAGGCCGTCGAAGGTGTTCTCGACATAGTCCGTTCCTCCCACGCCCGTGCCGCGTGATATGCTCACCGAGGTCACCCAGCCAAGGTCGTTCATCGTGTTGGTCACGACGGAGCCGTTCGGGTCGGTAACGGTCTTCACCTTGTGGATCTTGTTGTAGGTGATCGTATGTGTTTTGGTGTCCGCGTAGGTGATGGTCTTTCGCCTGTCGAGGTCGTCGTAGGCAGAGCTTGTCTTGTTGTTGTTCCCGTCCTCCTGCCACTCGAGGCGACCGTTGTCATCCCAGGCCTGCTCGGTGGTGACCTTCAGGCCCCCCCCCGTGTCGTCATAGATGGTCTTGGTTCTAAGGCTTCTGTGGTCGTAGGTGTGAGTCGTAATGATGTCTTCGGGGTCGTCCTGCCAGACTACGTTGTTGCGGGAATCGTATTCTGCCTCCGTGGTGAGGTTCAGGCCCGTGGGGTCGACCTGCCTTTTTATGGGACGCCGGAGAGCATCGTAGGTGATGTCCGTCCGTAGCGTTTTCATGGTCGACGTCTTCTGGTTGTACTCCTTCTCCTCGATCTTGGTGATATCGCCGTTTTTGTCCGGGGTGAAGACTCTAAAGTTTCCCACGGTTTCTCCGAGATCATCCACAGTCTTCGTAAGGCGGTTCGCGTCGTCGTAGGTGTGGTAGGTCTCTTTGCCGTTGTCGTCCTTCTCCTCGATGAGGCGTGAGTTCTTGTCGAAGAGGAACTCTTCCCTCTTGATCCCATCGCCGACATTGGTTCCGCCGGAGTCCTTGAAGAGCATCTCGACCTTGTACCGGCGCTTGACCTGGTCGTGGAAGTAGGTGGTCTGCTCCAGAATGTTGTTTGACGAGTCCTTCTTCGTGATCTTCTTGATAATGACGCAGCAGTCCTCGTACTCCCACTCGGTATAATGCCCCTCCTGATCGGTGCGCTTCGTCCGCCGGTCGAACCCGTCGAACTCCTGCGTGAAAGTGTTCGACTCCCCGTCGTGGAATGTATTCAGGTTTCCGTTCTTGTCGTAGTCAGATCGCTCTGTGGAGGCATCAGCGGAACCGTAACCTCGTATCTTCGTCCAGAGCAGCTTCCTCTCGTCGTATGCGTGAAGGATCTTGTTCCCCTCGGGCTTTGTGATCTGCTTGACCTTGTCGTTCTTGTCGTAGGTAAAGCTGGTGGTGACGTAGACCGCCGATGAGACCTCCTGCTTGGTGCTCGTCGGCCTGTTCATGATGTTGAGGACGTGCTCCTTCTGGACGATCCACTCGTCGCTGTACGCCACGCCATCCTCGTCGAGGTTTCTCACCTCCACCTTCTCCACGAGGTCGTTCTCGTCGAAGTAGGTCCGTATCTGGGGTGCGTTGGTGTCCCCCGAGGGCTTGGGCAGGGTTTTGAGGACCGTCTGGTTCAGCTCGTTGACTTCGAACGTGGTGACGTTCAGCTCCGGGTCGGTGACCTTGGTGACGTTGCCCACGAGGTCGTACTCGTAAGCAGTCTTGAGGGCCAGCCCGCCCCCACCCGAGTCGACGGTTACGTCCTTTAGGTACCCCGTGGAATTGCCCGTTGTGAAGTAGGTGTAGGTCTTCTCGAAGTCCTCGGGGTCGGTGTGTTTGGTCACCTGACCCCAGGTGTTGTAGGTCCACTCGTGCTCGATCGTCTGCGAGGCCGGCTGGCCGGATGTGACCGAGGGAGCCGTAGACTTCGTCTTGTTGCCGTAGGCATCGAAGACATGCGTCCACGTCCCGAAGGGGTCGTTGAAGGTCTTCTCCATATTGAACCCGTCAGTCGAGAAGGTCCTGACGTAGACCTGATCGTCCTCCACACCCGGAATGTCGGAGATGTTCGTGATCGTGAGCGGGTTGCCCCTGCTCCGGTGGTCGCTGTTGGTATGGTCGTAGGCAAACGTCCTCTTGTTGCTTAAGGGAAGGATGATGTCGGTGATCTCCGTCTCGGTGTTGTGAATATACTGCGTCTCGAAGTACGAGGGCTCTCCAAACCTCAGCCCCCGGGTCTTCTCCCTCTTCTTGGTGACGTACCCCTTCGCAGCATCGAAGAAGTACACCGTCTCGTTTAACTCCCGGTCCTTCACCGTAGTCGTCTTGGCCCCGAGGTTGTAGGTGACATCGACGTCGTTCCCGTCCAGTGTCTGCTTGTCCAGCCAGTCAAAGTCGCTGGTCCCAGGGATGGCATAGTAGGTGTTGGTGAGGTAGACGCTTCCCGAGCTGGCCACCTCACGGGGCCGCTTGATCGTCAGCAGGTTGTTGTTGAGCGGCTCGAAGGCGGAGGCCGTGGTGTACGTGTACTCGGTCGTTTTGCCGCTTGCGTAGTCGTTGTCGATGGTCACATCCACCGAGGGGGAGGTGACCTTCTGCAGCCTCCCGCCGGTGCAGTCATACGTCCACGACCGGAGGGCGAAGTCGATGATCTCCTCCAGGTACCCGTCCGTCGTGTAGTAAAGGAGGATGCTCCGACCCAGCGTGTCCACGACCTCCGTGAGGTAGCCGGCGCTGTCGTAGTAGAAATCCATGTCGTTGCCATTCCGGTCGGTGATCTTCGAGAGCTTGCTATTGGCTCCGCCGAAGTCGTAGATGGTCCCCTTGCTGTTGGTGATTCTGAAGACGCCCGAGATCTTCTCCATCTTGGTGTAGAAGCCCGCGGGGGGGGTGTAGACCCCTGCGTTCTCGGTAAAGAGGTCCACCCTCCCGCTCGGGCCGTAGTAGGTGACGTCTCCCCCTCCCCCTTCGACGACGTAGAGGTTGTAGTTGGTCGTCCAGTTGGCTCCGTAGGGGCCTGGATAGACCACCTGGCTCCGGTACGTCCTCGTCCAGACGAAGTCGAATCCTCGCCCCCGGATGGTGAGGTCGGTGGCACTGGTGATGTATTCACCGTTGTGGGCGAAGATGGACGGCTCGCCGATGTAGGCGTCGGACGCGTTGATCGCCTCCTGTACCTTCCCGACGTTGTGGACAAGCTTCGCATCCGCGGGAGTGTCGTCCACGATGTAGAGATAGGCCAGCGACTGGGTCGTCCCCCCGTTGCTTATGTCTACTTTGACGTCGCCGAGCGTCGCCGAGGTTCCCACCGTGAGGTCCACGTCCCAGTGGCTGGTGTCCGTGTAGGTAGTGTTATCGATCGTGATGTTGCCGTTGTCGGTGGTGATGACGTCGCCGCTGGCGAAGGCGGCGTCGGCGCTGTAGAGGGTGATGGAGGTCTGGGTGCCCGTGGGAGCGAGGTTGATGACGTCGGAGAAGCTGATCACGGTCGCCGAGGGAGCGCTACCGTCGACCCGGAAGGCAGCTCGCTCGATGATCATCCCCGAACCGGCCCGGCACTTCAGGGTCACCCACTGGTCGGCAGCCCCTACGGCGACGGTCACACTAGCCGTTACCGAAGTCGTCGAGCCGAAGGTTACAGTGCCAACCGAGACTGCCTGATCGTCAACCTGCCCTTCCAGGAAGAGCTCAGTGTCGCCGTCGACGAAGAAGGCGGATGCGGCGGTGGCCGTGATGGTGAACGTGGTGTTGTTGGCCTTCAGGCTTGGGCTCAAGCTGATTATCGGCTCATGGGAGAGCGATCGGGCTCGCCGACCGGACC
>JAPUJT010000011.1 GCA_027296055.1 Planctomycetota bacterium
AATTAGCTCGGCGGACGATCAGCATAACCTCTGATGTTACAGGAGGTTGAGATGGGTGTCCCCGAAACTCCCGCGGAGATAGGTGAGTGTCCCCTTATCTCTGCAAGATCAATCCCGGGCTAGGACGTGGCATCTATAGAATCGCGCCCCCTCTGGGGCGCGGTTCTATGCACGTCTTCAAGCAGGTTTTTTCGGGTGAGAAGGTCGAGGAGGCCTCGTCTTTATCTGCAATTAATTAAGGGGACACTCACTTAATTAGCTCGGTGGACGGTCAGCATAACCGCTGAAGTTACAGGAGGTTGAATTGGGTGTCCCCGAAACTCCCGCGGAGATACGTGAGTGTCCCCTTATCTCCGTTTCTCGGAAGATTCGAGAAGAGCGCGATACTCGGCGGCCTTCTCCGGCTTGCCCCAGGCAGTGGAAAGGTCGACAAGAACCAGCGCGGCCCTGCGCGTCAGACGGTGGTTCTTTCCCTGAAGGCCGGCGAGCTTCGAGAGAGCTTCGATGAGCAGCTTTTCCGCCTGGGCGAACTTGCCTGCTGCCGTCAAGACGGCCCCCAACTCGACTCGATAGTACCACCGCCTCGTATCCGAGTCGGGCAGGGCCTCATCGGCATAACCGACGGCCTCTCGACCCAGGTGCTCGGCTTCCTCCAGGCCTCCTGAGAGGAGCAGTGCCTTGGCCAGGGTGATCATGGTGCGCAGGGTGTCGGGATGCTTCGGACCCTGGGAGCGGCGACGAGCCTCGAGAAGCTGACGAGACAGCCGAATCGCTTCCTCGAGTTTCCCGTTGTCCCTCACCGAGATGGCGAGGTCGTTGAGCACGTTCAAGGTCTTTAGATGTTCGTCGCCGAGAGTTCGACGACGGATCTTGGCCGCCCTCCTCAGCGTCCCCTCTCTCTCCGTGGCATAGGGGCCGGGGATGTAGAAGTGAGCGAGCATCTCGATGAGAACGACAGTTTTGGGGTGATCCTCCCCACGGGCCTCGACTTGAATCTCGATCGCTCGCTCATACAACGAGATGGCCTCGGCATTCTTCTTGGGAGCGGACTCGACTGGAGGATCGAGATGGACGAACTTGTGCAACAGATCGGCCAGCGTGGTCATCGCCCTGACGGAGTCGGGGTGCTCAACTCCGAGAGTGTTCCGCCGTCGGTCCAGGACCTCCCGTAGCATGCCCTCCGCCTCTTCCCGTCGGCCCTGATAGGCAATACACCAGGCGAGATTGTGCAGGGAATGGAGCGTCCAGCTATGATCGGGGCCAACGTCTTCGAGCCGTGCCTCGAAGGCCTTGCGGCTGAAAACCTCGGCCTCGGCGAGCTTGCCATGGTCTCTGAGGATGTCTCCCAGCCGTTCCATCGTCCCCACCGTGTCTACATGGCCCTCACCCAACGCGCGGATCCGGATCTCGAGCGTCTCGCGCAGTAGCTTCTCCGCCTCGGGGATCTTGCCCTGGGCCTCGAGCAGGGCTGCCATCTCCTGCATCGCAAAGCCGGTTTCCCGGTGGGTCTCCCCGAAGACACGACGCCTCGATTCCAGAACCTCGCCCAGGATTCGCTCCGCCTCCGAGAACTCGCGCTTCCTTCTGTGAATCTCTCCGAGACTCGCGAGGATCTGGAGAGTCTGGGAATCGTTATTCCCATAGACCCGCCGAAAGCGGGGTAGGGCCTCCGTCGCGAGCCTCTCTGCCTCTGACAGATCTCCACGCTTCAGAAACAGGCGCAGAAGCTGCTTTTTGCATTGGAGCGTGTGAGTGTCCTCTTCCCCCAGAACGCGGCGACCCGACTCCAGGGCCTGCTCTAGATGCTGTTGGGCCTCTCCCAGCTTCCCGGCTGATCGCAGGACCCAACCGAGATTATGCATCGCCCTGAGGGTTTCGGGTTCCTCATTCCCGAACCGACGCTTTCGAGATTCCAGCACGCTGCGGCTCAACTGTTCCGCCTCGTCGAACTCCAGCTTGTAGGTGAGGATCTGTGCCAGGTTAATCTGTGCGCCGACAGTGTTCCGGTGGTCCTCTCCTCCAAGCCGAACCCAGCCGGCGAGTATGTCTCGTCTCACTTTCTCCGCCTCGTCGAAATCGCCCCTTACACGGGCACGATCGGCGACGTGCGCCCAGGAGTTGAGCGTAGCGGGATGGTCGTCCCCCAGGACGAGACGCCGCCCCTCGAGGACGAGGTCGTAATACCTCTCCGCCTCCTCGGTCTTGCCCTGCCCCGAGAGCGCGCTGGCGAGCAGATGCATCGAGTTGAGGGTGGCCGGGTGGTCGTCACCCATGATGCTCACGCGGGTCTCGACGACCTTCCGCAACATAGGTACCGCCTCGTCGTACCTGCCTTGCTCAGCGATTGACGTGGCGAGGTTCATCGAAGTTGTGAGCGTGTCCGAGTGGTCCTTTCCTTTGAGTTCCCTGGCCGCCTCCAGGACGTCTCGGTAGATGGCCTCCGACTGCTCGTACCGACCCATGCGATCGAGGAGCACCGCCTGCTGGTTCCGAACCCCGAGCGTGCGATTGTCCATCTCGCCCAAGACACGCTTCGATCGATCCAGCCCCTTGGCGAGAAGCCGTTCGGCCTCCCTCCAGTCCCCCGTTTTCACGAGCACCCAGGCGAGGTCTGTCTCAGCGAGGAACGTGTCGGGGTGCGCCTCTCCGAAGATCCGGCCGAAGCCGACCAAGACCCGTCGCTGCAGTTCCTCCGCCTCCTTCCAACGACCCATCTTGAGAAGCAGTTTGGCCATGCGACTCATTGAGGCGAGGGTTTGCGCGTGATCATCACCAAGCCTCTGCTGGTGATAGTCCAACACGCGGCGATAGAGACGCTCCGCCTCGCGATACTCCCCGCGAATCATCAGCATGGAGCCCATGCGACGCATGGCGAGGGCCGTGCGTGGATGATCGGAACCCATCCGCTGCTGTACCGATTCGAGTACGATCCGGCGCACGCGCCCGGATTCATCTCTACGGTTCAGGTCGAAGAGCACGGCCGCAAGAGTGGAGAGTGGATCCGCAGAGTCCGTGGGGGAGACGATTTCCAACATCTCCAAGGAGCGCTGGCATATCTCGTTCGCCTCCTCGCGCTTCCCCACCACGACGAGGAGACGGGCCAAGGCGACCATGGCCGCAAAGGTGTCGGGGTGGCTGTCGCCTAACGAATGTTGCCGAGCGCGGATCAACTCCCGATGCAACTCCTCCGACTCCGCGAAATCGAGAGTCCATCGAAGCGAGTCCGCGAGGACCGAGATGGACTCGAGGGTCAGGGGATCCTCGGGGCCCAGGACCCGCCGCCGGATCTCCAGACACCTCCTCTGCAATTCCTCCGCTTCATCCATGCGGTTGAGGAACGCAAAGAGATCTCCCAGCGAGGCTGTCGTGGCCAGCGTGTCTGAATCGTCCTCCCCCAGGACACGCCGCTGGATCGTGAGGATTCCGCGGAGGGTTCTCTCGGCATCGGCGAGCCTGCCGCGATGCTGGAGGATCTTGCCGAGATGAGCCGTCGACGCGAGAGTGTCCCGATGCTGATCTCCGAGCGCCCTCCTCCGAACCGCGATGGAGGCCTCCAGGTTCCGCTGTGCATCCTCGTAGAGTCCCAGGTCTTCATAGATCTCTGCGATCGCCCCTCTAACAGACCCCTCGACCTCCGGGCGCCCGCGGAAGATATCTTCAATGTCCTTCTCCGCGTCGGCCAGAAGCTGCGCGATCTTGATGGATTGCCCCACCCTCTCAGGATCGATCGATGCGAACACCCCCTGGAGGAACGCGGTGACTGCCCTGTACCTCTCGGACTCGTCCTCGGCACGCCCGCGCTCGATCTCGACGTCGGCCTTTGCCGCCAGGGCCGACCTGTGGTCCCTATCGGATCTGAGGTACATGAACGTGCTCACAGTGAGCCCGCCGAGGAGGGCGAGACCCGCCACCATCCCCGCACCGAACCAGATCCGGTGCTTTCGCACGAATTTTCGGAGGCGGTAGAACCCGCTCGGAGCCCCGGCCTTGACGGGTTCGTGGTCAAGGTGCCTCCGGATTTCCTCCCCGAGCTCCAAGGCCGTCGCGTACCGCCGGTTGCGATCTTTCTCCAGCGCCTTCATCGTGATCCAGTCGAGATCGCCCTTCAGCATGCGTGACAGCCTCTTTGGCTCGGTCTGACGCTTGCTGGCCGCCCTCAGGGCCGCCTTCCCGAGGGTGCTCACGCGAGTGCTAGGCTTGGGGGGCTCGACTTCACATATCCGGCGGCGGCTCTCGTCCAGACCTGCGGAGCGAAGCTCATGGGAGGAAAATGGAGGAGTGCCCGTGAGCAACTCGTAGAGGATTACGCCGAGAGAGTAGATATCCGTGCGCGTATCCACATCGATGGAATTCCCTGCTGCCTGCTCCGGACTCATGTACTCGGGGGTGCCAATGATCTGGCCGTACTCCGTCGAGAGCGTATTGTCCGTTAGCCTCCCGACCACCGCCTTGGCGATCCCGAAGTCGATGATCTTCGGCATGGGTTTGCCGTTCGCCGTCGTCACCAGGACATTGGAAGGCTTCAGATCCCGGTGGATGACCCCCTTCTGGTGAGCGTGCTGGACGGCATCGCACACCTGTCCGAAGAGACCCAATCGCTCCAGGGGGCTCAGCCGGTTTCGATCGCAATAGGATGTAAGGGGCTCCCCCGCGACGTGCTCCATGACGAAATAGGGACGGTCCGAATCGTCTGAACCGGCATCGAACACACGAGCGATACCGGGGTGATCCATGAGACCGAGGGCCTGTCGTTCCGTATCGAATCGAGCGAGGACATCCCGGGTGTCCATGTCTTTCCGGATCATCTTGAGCGCAACCTTGCGACGCACCGGCCCGGACTGCTCCGCGAGGTAGACGACTCCCATCCCACCACCCCCGATCCTCCGGAGGATTCGATACGGGCCGACACGGTCGGGAAGCACCTGGGGAGATTGGATGTCCGCGGTGAGCGTGGAAGCGGCCGGGGGATCTTCCATCCGCCGGCGAGAATGATAGAGACCCTCGAGCAGATCGAGATGATCCTCGAGCTTGTCGGCGATTTCCGCGTGGGATGCAAGAAAGGCCTCCCTATCGGGCGACTCCCCTGCGATGAGTCGATCGAGGAACTCCTCCGCAAGATCCGCGACATGATCGTCACCAGCGGGAAGCGCCTCATCTGCAGACTGGTCCTCGGGTGATTCAGACCTGGTGCGGTCCGGCATGGCTTGAAATGTCTCCTCAGGAATTGCTTCTAGCCTAGCATTTGCCTGAGACCGGGGAAAGATCCAGGGCCCGCCTCCTGGCAGGCCCTGGATCACATGGGCTACGCGTGCGTCGTGTCCATAGGTCCATCAGTTCATGGATAGTTTCGTCACGAAGCAATCGGTGGAGCCTCCGCCGTGAATCTCACTGAAGGCCCCTGGAGTCGTGGGATAATCCGTGGAATTGGTGTTGCCCGTCACGAAGACATCATCGAGCGCGTCCAAAACCAGCGCCTTGCCACCGTCGCTTTCGCTCCCTCCAAGGAACGTGGAGTAGACGAGAGAGGCGCCATCGAGAGATAGCGCAGTTACAAAGGCGTCACTGCTTCCGCCAAGGGTCGTGTCGAAGGCACCCGCCGTCGTGGGGAAATCGGTCGACGTCGTCCACCCCGTGACCACGGCCCTCCCCGCAGAGTCGAGAGCCAGGGGATCGCTAGTGTAGTAACCCACAGCTTCGTGTTCCGACCCCCCGAGGTACGTGGACCAGACGAGAGCGCTCCCCGAAGCGTCCAGCTTCGTCACGAAGACGTCCCAATCCCCTCCTCCTATGCTGGTCTGGTAGGCGCCGGGGGTTGTAGGGAAGTTTGGCGATCGAGTCCAGCCCGCCACAATCGCCTCTCCGGAGGCGTCGACAGCGACTCCCAACGCTTTGTCGTTCTTCCTTCCCCCGAGGAAGGTCGAGTAGATCAAGAAGGATCCGGAAGAATCCATCTTGGTCAAGAAGGCATCCGTACCACGATTCGACGTCGTGTCGTAGGCTCCGTCCGTCGTAGGGAAGTTTTTCGACCCGGTGGCTCCGGCGACATAGATGTCCCCGGCGGTGTCCAGGGCCACATCGTAGCCATTCTCGAGACCGCTGTCCCCCAGGAACGTGGAGAAGAGAAGGAAGGAGCCATCGGCGCTGAGCCTGCAAACGAAGACGTCGCCGCCGTCGTTGTAGGTCGTGTCGTATGCGCCTGATGTCGTCGGGAAGTCGCTGGAGGACGTGGTCCCCGAGATGACCGGATCCCCGGAGGAATCCAGAGCGATCGCTCTTGCGTGGTCGTACCCGCCGCTGTCGCCGCCACCGCCACCCTTCTTGCCTCTGCCGCCGCCCCCCCCGCCGCTGCTCGGGCTGCCGCCGATGAAGGTGGAGTATTCCAGGGCACTCCCGGTCGGGTCCAGCCGGAGCACGAAGGCGTCGTAGGAGCCGTTATGCGTCTCGTCGAAGGCCCCCGCGGTCGTCGGGAAGTCGGCCGACTTGGTACTCCCCGTGACCACGACCTCTCCACCGGGACCCACGGCGATATCCTCTCCCCGTTCGGTATCAGCGCCGCCCACGTAGGTCGAGTAGATTAGGCTGCTTCCCGCGCTGTCCAGCTTGAACACTATTACGTCGGAGAGGGGATGGGTCCCTACGGGGTCGTAGGCCCCCGGAGTGGTGGGGAAGTCGGTCGAATTTGCGTATCCCGTGACGTAGGCGTTTCCCGAAGCGTCCAGAGCGATGGAGTAACCCGATTCGCTGCCGCCACCTCCAACGTAAGTGGAGTAGATGAGCGGATCGATGACGAGGGTGCGCGACCGGTCCCATTCCCCTAGCTCGAAGCCGTAGGACTTGGGGCTTCGGGCGACAAAGCGGCACGCGACATCGTCGCCGGATCCCTGAGAGGCGGACGGCGCCGCGTCGCGCAGTTCTCCGAGGGCCGTATGGAGTACCATTTCACCCTTTGGCGTCAAGTCGAGACCCTCGATTCCCTCCTGGGCGATGACGATCCGGCTAGGGTCGGCGCCCGGGTGGACGATGAAGTCGTACTTGAGCCCCTTCGGTGTCGCCCGGTAGACGAGATCGATGCCGTCATAGATTCCCGTGTAGACGACTTCCCGATAATTGCGGACGCCGGACCGCCACGCCTCCGGGTCCTTGCCCCGGAAGAAGTTACTTCGATGGGGAAGGACTTTCCTGGCCTCCGGCGAGACGAAATTCGAACCCTCGAAGCTCGTCCTGATGAGGACATTCGCATCGGGACGGGGAGCGTCACTTCCGAGAGGCTCCGTCAGCTTCAGAAGGATCGCGCCCTTTGTGAACCCCACTTGCACACTCCCCGAGCGGATGTAGTAGAGGACGTCCGAGTTGGAGACCTGTCCCCGATTCTCCGTGAAGTGAGCCATGGTCGCCCGGCCGAACGGATCCGAGTTGACCGGTTGGGTGGCATTAGGCGTTTCCGTGCCCGGAGCCCCCCCGGCGCTTCCACCGCCGACCCCCATGCAAAGAGCGGCCGCGGCAACGATCATCAGGCTCAGGACAGGTACGAACGTGCGTTTCCCCATGGAATTATCCCCCCTGGTCAAGAGTTTCCGGCTACGAAATCTTCGAAGGCTGTCCTGGCCGGATGTAAGATCCGACCGAACCGGCACACGCCGTGCCTATGCCCTACGACATCAATTCGAGGCTGGAATTTCCAAACATTCCGATGGAAATGAGGGAGGTTTGCCGCCCTGGGCATGGGAAGAAGCTATGGGAATTCGGGCGAGAAGTGCTCCGCGGCCTACGCCAGACCCTTCATGATCTGCCGAAGTCGCTTCAAGGTGGCCTGATAGCGATTCCAGACCTTCTTGTAACCCACGTCCAGACGCTGGGCGATTTCGCGGAGGTTTAGTCCCTCGAGCAGCCGCATCCTGAGGATGGCGGCATCCGTCTTGTCCTCCAGGCGATTCAGAGCCCGCAGGACCCGTTCCATTCGCTCCCCGGATCTGGCGTGAGCAGTGGGAGAGGGGTCGGGTGCTGGGGGGTCGATTCCCCGCTGCGACGTCGTCGATTGCCCTGGCCTCGTTGCCTCGAGACTCACAATCTCGTGCCCGGGGTTTCGCTTCTGGCACTCCAGGTCGCGCCGGGCGGTCATCCCGAGGCGGCGAACGATCTGCCCCACCCAGGCGCGGAACATCGCGAACGTCTGCTCGTCGTTCGTTCCGCCCTGGAAGGTCTCGAACTTTTGCCAGGCCCGGAGACAAGACTCCTGGAGCAGGTCGGTCGTACTCTCGACGGGTCGGGTCGGATCTGCGTACCGACTGGCCAGCCTCTCCAGCTCAGGCCGAATCGCCGACAGCACCTTGTCCATCGCTTGCCGGTCCCCTGCCTGCGCTCGGCGAACCAGGGCCTGAAAGCCGTCTGATTTCAGTTTGATGGGCGTCTCTGGGAGGCCCGCATTCACTGGCATTTCGAAACTCCCCTACCCCCAGCCGTCACCTTCACCGCTCGCCGTATGCTCCCCAGTATGAAAACTCCCATGGCCGAGGACAAGCGAATTAAGGGGCCACTCACTTAATTAGCTCGGCGGACGATCAGCATAACCTCTGATGTTACAGGAGGTTGAGATGGGTGTCCCCGAAACTCCCGCGGAGATAGGTGAGTGTCCCCTTATCTCTGCAAGATCAATCCCGGGCTAGGACGTGGCA
>JAPUJT010000110.1 GCA_027296055.1 Planctomycetota bacterium
CTGTCGCGGCCCGGGTAGCCCAACCTCCCGCGCGCGGCGCTCGGAGGGGACGCCCAACGACGCTCGCTGTTCGAGGCCCGTGATGCCTACATTCAGCTTTCGCCAACCTTCTTCGCCGACAAGGTCAACGAGCCCGTGCTCGTCATCCACGGCAAGGAGGACTCCAACCCCGGCACCCTGACTATCCAGTCCGAGGTCTTCTTTGAGGCTGTGCGCGGCTCCGGAGGCATCGCCCGCCTCGTCCTGCTGCCCTTCGAGGACCACGGTTACCGGGCCATCGAGAGCATCGAGCATGTGCTCTGGGAGCAGATCACATGGTTCGACAAGTATGTGAAAAACGCCCTACCTCGTTCGTCTGCAACTGCCGCCGAAAATTGAAAGGGCAATCGAGTCAGCCCGAACATTTCATGATGGATGAAAGAACGGACGTGCCATCCACGTCCAGCGGAGTATGTTCACTACCCGGATGTGGATCGAGCCGACCGATTGGCGGTGGTGGGAGACGCTGTACCCTCCGAGGCTCCCCGAACACCCTCCAGGCAGAAGAATCGACTTTGGCAGAGATACCCAGGGAGGCTGGATACGCGACATCATGACTGATGGTACGATGTGGATGATGGAGTCGTCCTGGGAGGGGCAGTTCAACCCGTTGGGCGCCAGGGCGGAGGAGTTGGTCGGATCCGCAGGCTCGGGGGCGGTGCTCGGGAAGCCCCCGCCCTCCGTACACCATTGTGGCCCGTCACTCCGGAGAGGACCATCGAGATGAAGGATTCCGTCCACTCGCGCTGGGTTCCTCTCCTCTGCCGCGTGGCGCTCGCCGGTATATTCGGCCTTGCGGCTTTCGGGAAGGTCTACTCTTTCGATCCGTCGCGAGTCCAGCTTCACGACAGCGGTCTTGTCTCGGCGTCGAACAGCGCCTACATCCTCGGCGCCTTTGTGGCGCTCGAGTTCCTCACCGCTATCACGCTTCTGGCCATCCCGCGAAGCGCGATCGCCCGGGCGCTCCTCACCACAGCCATGGCCTTCCTGCTCGGGTACCGCGCGACCCAAGGGCTCGTCATGGAGGAGCGCTGCCGCTGCTTCGGGATCTTCTCCCTCCCCGGGTGGGGGCGCGACCTCATCCTCGTCGGCATGGTCCTTGCCTACGCTGGTGTGTGGCTGCAGACCATGAAGGAGCCGAAGGCCCCCTGGCTGGCGCGTCTCCTGTCCCGCCCCGCCCTGGTCGGGGCGGTCGCCATTGCCCTCGCCATCGCATCGGGCGTCGTTCTCCGGCCGTCTCCGCAGCCCGGGCCGGAGGGGCCGGGTCCCAAAGCCCCGATGCAACCGCCGACCCCGTTCTGGGAGTTCCGGACGATCGAGGGCCAGTACGAGGTATACAATCTAACCGTGATCATGGTGGGCCATGAAGGAGACGACATCACCGTCCTGCCTTCCTGCCATTGCGTCTCGGTCAGACGGAACCCGATGGATCCAGGCGGCCCAGGGATGTGGAAGTACGAGGTGAAGCTGGATCTTGATGATCCCGACCTGGCCGCCGGCACCATCGAGCCCGCTGTGGAGGTCACCGTGGGATTGCAGAGGGAGTTCTTCCCCGTGCCGCGCGGATCTTGAGGAGAGCAGTCCCGTGGGGTTACGGGCCACGCTGAGAGGCCCAGAATCCTACCATCCTTTCTGGACCAGTTTCAGGGGGCTAGATCACGCCGGGCCGGTCACCCCTCTTCGGGTAGGGCCCGATGGTGAGTTCGGCCGTAGGGGTCCCCAGTTTCTGGCCGATTGGATCGTCTCGTATCCCGAGGCGGGCTAGCACTGCACCTTCCTGATCCACGACCTCAAAGGCAGCGGCCTTCAGCGTTCTTTGCTGATTACCAGTTGCTCTTGCCTGTCCGAGTAGTAGGGCCACTGCCGCGATTGAGAGAACTCCCAATCCAACCATCTTCAGGTGCCGATTCTCCCGCTCCAGGCGGTTCACTCTCTCCGCAAGGTCCTGGTCCATCACGGTACCTCCCTTCCGCTATCGTCGCTTCGAACTGGGGCCACTTCCTCATGACTCAACAGCCGATCATCCCCCGCGATATCCACCCCGAACCAGCCGAGGAAGAAGTCGCGCCATACTCAGGACTGATCTGCGCCATTCTCGATGGATCTAGACAGCCGGACCTCACGCTTCGACCGCCAGAAACGCATCACAAAGTACAGAACACTCCAGGCACCGAGCCACCCCCAAAGACTGATCCGAGTATAGTTCTCGACATCAAACCCAGTATCGGACCCCCAGGACACCATGAACAACAATATGCGGGTCAGGATGCCCGCGAGCAAATTTGACACGAGAACGTCGATAAGGATGCCGTCTGTGGCCGCATACTGTCTTCTTGGGTCGTTCACGACTCCTCGGAGCAAGAACCCACTCCACACGGAATACTGGACAGGACAATACTGCCCGCGATCACTCTACCCTTGATATGCGGTTCAACGTCACCCTCAAGCGGTTCCCGGATCTGGGCCGCAGTCCCGCCCCCTGTTGCCGAGGTAGTTCCCCACCGTGGTCTGGCAGCCGGTGGTCATCGTGATGATCGCTATGAGGCTCGATAGGAGGACCATCCCCGCAACAATCCAAAGCCTGGGTTGGCTGCGCATGACGTCCACCCGGGTCCGGGCACTCCCCCTATGGTCCCGACACCTTTACGATCTTGCCCTCCGATGGGATGTCGTCGACAAGCACAAAGATAAGATAGTGACCGATTGGCAACACGCCAGGATCGGTCGGCAGGACGACGTCCACGTTGCCGTTCTGTTGCGTGAAGGAAAGAGAAAGGGTCCGTGGAACCCCGCCGTTCACGTAGTGAGTTACCGCCTGTGTGCCCAGGAGGGATACGCTGGTTATTGCCCGCGTGCGGGAAACACCCAGCGTCAGGGTCTCTCCCCGCAAGAGCGTGGTCTTCGAGATCGAATCGATTCGAGGCCGAATCCCTCGGAACAAGTAGGGGGGCTCGTAGGCCTCTACGTCGTTTTCGGCCGGCACGCAGGCAGGACAGTCCGTTCCGGCCGTGATGATGACACGGCCGTCCGGGATGAGAAGGGTCAGGGCGTGGTACTCTCGGGCCCAGCCCATGTCCGCCGCCCGCCGCCACGTGTCGGTGGCGGGATCGTAAATGTCGGTTAGGCGTGTGTAGCCCCAAGCATTGGTGAAGATGGTCGGGTCATTGTCCTCGAGGTATCCCCCCGCACAGAGGATCTGGCCGGTTGGCAGGGCGGCGACCTCCGGGTAGGACCGGGTCGTCTGCGTCGTGGCCCCGAGCGACCACGCCTCGGTGGCGGGGTCGAAGATCTCGACCATCGACGGGGTCGGCAGCGTCCCCCGTTTGATGCCGATCGAGGCCATCCTCCCGTCTGGGAGTTCGACAAGGGAGTGGGGGGCGTGATCCGGCCAGCCGCGGTCCGGCTGGACGAACTGACCCGTAGGCCTCCAAGTCTCGGTCCCCGGGTCGAACAGCTGGGGTGGCCACCACGTCAGCAGCACCTCTCCTGTACGCAGCAGTGCAGAGGGAGCGTACTCGGAAGGATTGGCCATCGAATCGGTCCAGTTCCACATCCACGTGGGGTCCCTGGGATCGAGGATCTCGCACGTGTCCGTCCTCGCGGCGGCGGGGGGCGTCCCCCCACCACAGGCAAGGAGGCGTCCGTCAGCCAGGCGGACAAGGGTCGGGTACCAGCGGGGGGAGCCCATGTCGGGCAGTACCGTCCACATGTCGCCTACGGGATCGTAGATCTTCACGGTGGCGACCGCATTCGTGAAGGGCCCATCCTGACCCCCTACGAATATGAGGCGGTCATCCTCGAGCAGCGTCGTCATGTGGCAACCCTGCTCGGAGGGAGACATCGAAGGAAGCGTCTTCATGCCCGTCACGGGATCGAAGATGACGGGGTCGCGCGTGTCGTGACAGAAGAGGATCCGACCATCCGAGAGGAGCGTGCCGGAATTCGACGCCCCCAGGTACTCCGGAGATGTGTCTCCGATGACCGTCCAGCGGCCCGGATGGACGTCGGGGCCGAGAGCGAAGTCCTGGCTCATCCGCTTACGACCGTAGGTGATTTGAAACTCCTGGTATTCATATCCCCTGGCCGAGGCCCCCAGGGAATAGTTTCCGGCCGGCATGCCGTCGATCTTGTAGCGCCCCTGGGAATCGGTTCGTACTTCTTCGAAAACGGTAACGGCGGCGTCGAAAAGAGTGACTCTTGCGCCGGGTATCGGTGCAGCACTCGGCGGCGCTTCTCTGACCACGCCGGTGATTCCCCGCCGCGGGCGGTCCGATCTGCCTCCGCAAGCGAAGATCGAGGAGAACGCGAGTACGATTCCCAATGCCACCGGCAGGGTCTGGATCTCTTTCCAGTATGTCGTTCGCATGCTGTGACTCCTCCTTAGAAACCCCTATCATACTTAGCAGCTGGGGAGTTCGCGCAGGATCATCATTAGATGATCGGCCCCGTGCCCGACGACGACGCTAGAACGACACCGGGGGACGCGCCGACCACTCACCGCTGAAGACGAGGGCGAAGCCGCCGTAGCCGATAAGGATCCGATCGGGGTCGGCCCCGGAGTAGTTGCCTATTCGCGGCGCGCCAACATAGCCCAGACCGGCCTCGAAATAGAACCCGACCCCGTATTGGGACCCTGTCCACGTCCACCCAACCCGTAGGCTGAGATCGTAGGTGATCATTTGCGTCCGCCGGAATAAGATCATTTTGGTCTCAACACCCCCGGGATCGGTGACATCGATCCCGACCTCGTTCGTGAAGCCAAGGCCAACGCCGACTTGAGTGCCCGCGAAGAAGCCGTGGGGGAAAAGATAGCGGCCGTGAACGATGGCGAGGACCCGGGAGATGCGCAGGGTTTCCGGGTCCAGCTCCGTCCCGTCCCGCAGAGTGATCCTCTGGGTGCCCCCCTCGTTGCCGTAGCCTCCGTTCTCGATGAACAGGCCGGGGCCGATGGTCAGCCCCGTCTTCTCCCCGTGGGCGATCCCGTAGTGCAGCCGCAGCTGTAAGCGCCCGCCGAACCCGCCCCTCCACACATCGCGGTAGGAGAAGGTCTCGCCGCCCCCGGCATCGATCGCCTTCCCCCTAGGCCCCGAGCTATGGAAGCCGACGGCTATCTCGCCGAACAGCCAGGGTGTCTCGCGGGCAAGTTCCTGGTGCGATGGATCATGAATGTCCCTCCGGGGGCCGTGCGGACTGGCACGCCACGGCGGCTCGGGGAGGTCCTGACTCCCGACAGGGATGTCGTAGAGGGGAAAGGTCGGAAGCGACGGCCGGCGACCCGTCTCATAGAGGCCGTACATCCCTTCCTGGCCCGCGGCCGAGCTAGGAAGCAACACCAAGGCGGTGATCAGGGCCGGCCACGCGGGGATGATGACAGAGGACCGCATCCTAGAAGCTCCCGGGCAATCCCGTAGCAGACCAGGGCCCCTTCTCAGGGGCACAAAGTATCTCATATGGTAGACGTCTGGCCGGATTCAAGTCTTGCGCGCCGCCTACATCGTGGGAGGGCCGACCCCGCGCGTCTCATCACTGAGAGCCAGTCCGCAAAGATGCGGATCAAATTTTCTGGGGCGGGGCTTGGCTGCGGCGTTGTTTCGCCTGGTAGAGAGGTCTGTCCATTACGGTTCGTTGAGTAACAGGATGGCGATGTCAACCGTGCATTGTTCCTTGACCCGGTGGTGGCGGCCATGCTACGGGGGAGTCGTTATCGTACGATCTTCACCGCGCCTCGCGCGCGCTCCCACATTGTCTGGCTAGGATCGCGTTCGGGGCTGCGGGCTTTTCCTATTTCTAGGGAGGAGGTTCCAGATGGAGCGAGGTAAAGCAGGGTTCCTCTTGGGGCTGATGGCGGGGCTTGCTCTGGCGTTTGCGATGGGAGCCGCACGGCCTCCGGCTATAGTTCAGCCGGGGGAGTATACGTTTGTGTTCAAGAACTGGGCTAACAACCCGTTCAAGGTTCGGACTTCCAAGTAGCGCTGGAGAGCTGAGGAGATGGGCAAGATCTGCCGGGGCCCCTATCGTGGTGCAAGAGTCCTCGGCGGCCCGGACCCCCCTGCCAAAACCTAGATCAGAATTTTGGGCTGGGGACGGACGGATCTGGCCATCAGGATCGAGAAGCTCGATCTGGTATGGGCTGCTGGGACCTAGTTCCCCTCAACTGGCAGGATACGCCGAGGCCCTCGGGGGGGTGGCCAATCCTCATGTCCAATCAACCGAGGCGGACCGCGGCCGTAGACAGAATACGTTGCGTTATCGCCGCCTGACGGTTCGCCAATCCGCTTACCTTCGCGATTTGCTAATACTATTCCGAACGCGAGAGGACCAAAACTCTCAAAGGCGATCGTACCGATCTCGCAATGCACACGAATGCGAATCTCTTCCGTAAGTACAGTCACGTCGATTTGTCTCGGCAGAGCAGACTCCAGCAGGTCCCTAGCCGCAATTATTCATAAAGGATGAAAAAACGGACGTCCCATTCGCGTCCTATGAGTGGCTTGGCAACCGCTCACGGGCAGAAGGAGGTACGTCCGCATGGCCGATCCTACTCGACAGTCTGTCTTCTATCCAGAGTG
>JAPUJT010000111.1 GCA_027296055.1 Planctomycetota bacterium
AGATGGCCTGGATGAGGCGGTGGAAGTGGGACCGCTGATCAATTCCACTCAAGTGGATCGTGTCGAGAAATACGTCCAGATCGGCAAGGACGAAGGGGCAAGGCTGATCCTCGGCGGCCACCGTCTCGACGAGGGAGCGCATGCCAAGGGCAGTTTCTTTCAGCCCACGATATTCGACAACGTCAAACCGGAGATGAGGATAGCCCAGGAGGAAATATTCGGGCCGGTCCTCTCGATCCTCGAGGTGGACGGAGGCCTGGAGGCAGCCATCGCGATGTCGAATGACAGCCGTTTCGGACTCTCCTCATCCATCTACACGAGAGATATCAACGCCGCGTTCCGCGCCATCGAAGGGATCGAAGCGGGAATCACCTATATCAACGGGCCCACGATCGGGGCAGAGGTGCAGTTGCCTTTCGGGGGGGTCAAGGAGACCGGAAACGGCCACCGGGAGGCCGGGACGGCCGTCTACGACACCTTCACCGAATGGAAATCGGTCTACGTGGACTACAGCGGTCGCCTCCAGAGGGCGCAGATCGACACGGACTGACGAAGGGAGACGGGATGTCCGAAGCCCCTTCCCGGGGAGATGATATGCAGTGGCTGACGACGCTGGCCGGCGGGCTCGTCCACGAGATCAAGAATCCCCTCTCCACCCTCAACCTGAACCTGCAGCTCCTGAAGGAGGACTGGGTACACGTCGACGATCCGAATTCGGGTCGATCCCTCCGAAGGATCGACATCCTCCTGAAAGAGGTCCGACGGCTCGAATCGATCCTGAACGATTTCCTCCGATACGTGCGAGGCTTCAACGTCAGCCTGGAGGACTGCGACGTGAATGGAATCGTGGACGAAGTGCTGGATTTCATGGCCCCGGAGCTCGAGCAGGGAAGTATCCGGCTCTGGAAGAGCCTCGACGCCAAGCTCCCGCAGACGCAACTGGATCCAGACCTGTTCAAGCAGGCGTTCCTGAACCTCATCATCAACGCCAAGCAAGCGATGCCGGAGGGGGGGGAGCTGATGATCCGGACGCTACAGAGCCGCGCCGGCATCGTCATCGAGATCACGGACACCGGCCGCGGGATGTCTGCCGAGCAGAAAAACAAGATATTCAACGCCTACTTCTCCACTCGCAAGGGGGGGACGGGCCTCGGACTGACGATGACGCGGGACATCGTGGAGGCCCACGGGGGCAAGATCTTCGTTGAGAGCGAGGAAGGCAAGGGAAGCCGATTCACGTTCGGCATTCCCATCCGAAAGGAGGCGGAGAAGAACTCCTCCGTGAAAGCATGACGACGCGGATGGCGAAAGTGCTCATTATCGATGACGAGGCGGACCATGCCGCCGCCATGGTCGAGGCCCTCGAGCGGGCTGGCTACGATTGCACGCCCGCGCATCGAGGCGCAGACGGCGTGAAGCTCCTGCAGAGCGACAGCTTCGATCTGGTCATCACGGATCTGGTGATGAACGACCTGGGGGGAATCGAGGTGTTGCAGAAGGCGAAAGAGCACTCCCCTGACCTGGAGGTGATCCTCGTCACCGGCCACGGAACCATCGAATCTGCCGTCCAGGCGATGCGTGAGGGGGCCATCGACTATCTGACGAAGCCTCTGAACATCGAAGAGCTCCGGGCGCGCGTCGACAAGGCGATCCATCGGCAGGCGTTGCAACGAGAGAACGTTCGCCTCCGCCGGGAGCTGGAGAAGAGATTCGGGTTCGAGCAGATCATCGGGAATAGTCCCCAGATCCTCTCCGTACTCGATACGCTCAGCCAGATCTCCGACACGACGGCGCGCATCCTCATCATCGGCGAGAGCGGGACGGGCAAGGAGCTGGTTGCCAAGACGATCCACAACAACTCCTCACGGAAGAACAAGGCTTTCGTCGCCCTCAACTGCGCCGCCCTTTCCGAAGGGATACTCGAGAGCGAACTCTTCGGCCATGAGAAGGGGGCCTTTACCGGCGCCAACGCCACTCGTATCGGGAGGTTCGAGCACGCCGACGGAGGCACCCTGTTCCTCGACGAGGTGGGGGATATGCCCCTTGCCACGCAGATCAAGCTCCTCCGTGTGATCGAGGAGGGGGAGATCGTCCGGGTCGGGAGCAATGCCCCCATGAACGTGGACGTGCGGCTGCTGGCGGCCACGAACCGGAGCCTGGAGGAGGCGATCGAGGCCAAGACCTTCAGGGAGGATCTCTATTATCGACTGAAGGTGGTGACGATCCAGCTACCCCCCTTGCGTGACCGAGCAGGAGATATCTCCCTCCTGATTGACGTGTTCATCGAGGAATTTTCCCGCGCTCACGGCAAGAACGTCACCGGGCTTTCGGGCAAGGTCCGGACGATCCTCACGCGCCATTCCTGGCCGGGGAACGTCCGCGAGCTGAAGAACGCTATAGAGAACATGGTCGTCACGGCGCGCCGGGAGATCCTGGACGTGGGAGACGTTCCCAGCTACATCACCGAAGCGGAACCCGCGCCGAACAGGCTCTCCGGCCTGGCGGGACATACGCTGGACGAGGTGGAGAGGGAACTGATTCGCGACACCCTGGAAATGATGAGGGGAAACCGGGAGGAGACGGCCAAGTCTCTCGGCATGGGCGAGCGGACACTCTACAGGAAGCTCAAGAAGTACGGGCTTCGATGAGGGCGGCCTCGTGAAGTATCGGCGCGGCTTGGCTCGAATTTTTCGGGCGAGGTGCCAAATTGGCGGAGAACGGGCGGGCAGGTTCCTCTCTCTGTCGCCCTGGCAGGAATTGCGATCCGTCGAATCCGTCGACATAGGGGCTTGAAGTGGATAAGTCATTAGGTTATTAGGTCTTAACTGGATCGCCGGAACGGCGGCGGTACAGGGTTTGCGACGTTCGTTAGACGGAATTTCACGTTCAGGTCCCGGAGGAACCGATGGGGAAAATCATAGGCATTGACCTGGGAACGACGAACTCGGTTGTCGCCGTCTGGGAGGGCAACGAGGCGAACGTCATCACGAACACCGAGGGGAATCGGACTACCCCCAGCGTAGTCGCCTTCGCGGAGAGCGGTGAGCGACTCGTTGGCAAGCTGGCCAAGAGGCAGGCCGTGACGAATCCCCAGAACACCATTTTCTCCATCAAGCGTTTCATGGGCCGGCGGGGCAACGAGGTCCAGGAAGAGGAGAAGATGGTCCCCTACACGATCGTGGGGGGTCCGGATGATCCGGTGACGGTCGAGATCCGGGGCAAGAATTACAGCCCGCCCGAAATCTCCGCCATGATCCTCGGCTACTTGAGAGAAGTGGCCGAGAGCTATCTGGGCGACAAGATCACGCAGGCGGTCATCACGGTTCCGGCCTACTTCAACGACAGCCAGAGACAGGCGACGAAAGACGCTGGAAAGATCGCCGGTATCCAGGTGGAGCGGATCATCAACGAGCCGACGGCCGCGGCGCTGGCCTACGGCCTCGACAAGAAGAAAGATGAGAAGATCGCCGTCTTCGACCTCGGCGGTGGAACGTTCGATATCTCGATCCTCGAGGTGGGGGACAACGTCGTCGAGGTGAAGTCGACCAACGGGGACACCCATCTCGGGGGTGACGACTTCGACGAGGTCCTGATCAATCACATCGCGGACGAGTTCAAGAAGAAGGAGGGGATCGACCTCCGTAAGGACATCATGGCCCTCCAGCGCCTGAAAGAGGAGTCCGAGAAGGCGAAGTGTGACCTCTCGTCCTCCGTCCAGACGGAGATCAACCTTCCCTTCATCACGGCCGATCAATCCGGGCCCAAGCATCTCCAGATGACGATCTCGCGCGCACAGTTCGAACAGCTGGTCGACCACCTCGTCGAGAGGACCCGCAAGCCTTGCGAACAGGCGCTCGAGGATGCCAAGTACGAGCCCGTCGACGTGGACGAGGTGATCCTCGTCGGAGGGTCCTCGCGGATGCCTCTGGTCCAGGCGATGGTCAAGGAGATCTTCGGGAAGGACCCGAACCGGAGCGTGAACCCGGACGAGGTCGTGGCGGTCGGAGCCGCGATCCAGGGCGGCGTCCTCGCCGACGAGGTGACGGACGTGCTTCTGCTCGACGTGACCCCGCTCTCGCTCGGGATCGAGACGATGGGCGAGGTGATGACGAAGCTGATCGACCGCAACACGACGATCCCCGTGAAGAAGACACAGATCTTCACCACGGCCTCCGACAACCAGCCGGCGGTCACCATCAAGGTCCTCCAGGGAGAGCGATCGATGGCCCGCGACAACCGCCTGCTCGGCGTCTTCGATCTGACGGGGATTCCTCCCGCCCCGCGCGGCGTGCCACAGATCGAGGTGTCGTTCGACATCGACGCCAACGGGATCCTCAACGTCTCCGCCAAGGACCTGGCCACGAACAAGAAGCAGGAGATCGCGATCAAGTCCTCCTCCGGTTTGAGCGAGGAGGAAATTTCCACGATGATGGGGGAGGCGGAGAAGTTCGCGGAGGAAGACAAGCAGCGAAAGGGCGTGGTCGAGGCGGTGAACAAGGCCGATCAGTACATCTACCAGGCCGAGAAGGCCGTCGTCGATCAGGCGAGGCTCATCCCGGCGAGCGACCGGGAGGAGATCGAGAAGGGGATCGAGCGCCTGAAGAAGGCCAAAAACAGCAACGAGACAGCCAAGATCAACCGTGAAATCGAAAATCTGAACAAGATCCAGCAGCGACTGGCAAAGGAGATGTACGAGAAGCAGGCCGCCAAGGACGCGGCAGAGAAGGTGGCCAAGGCCACCGATGCGGCGATGCACCCTTCCAAGGAAGAGCCCAAAGCTGACGACGGCGAGAAGAAGGACGAGGAGATCATCGACGCGGACTACGAGGTCAAAGAGGAGGAGTCCTCGTCATAATTGACTTCGGGGTGATCCACCCGATACTCCCTACCCGCCCGCCACGCGAGCATATTAAAGGGGACAGTCACCTTTTTGCTCGAGTCCGGTCATACACACGCAGCCGCAGAAAAGGTGACCGCTCCCGTTGATCACCAAGGCGGTGTGTCCCCGATCCGGTTGCTAATGTGTAATACTCCCTTGAATTTAGGGTGACGGTCCTCTCTGAGGATTGTATACTAACCCCTGAGGGGATAGGCATTTGCAGCCAAAGGAGGGAAGCGCCCTCATGCCCACCGGCTCTGATATCTACGAGTTGATCGATCGGAACTTGAATCTCGATGAGTTTCGGGAGCAGCACTGGACCGGCACTCTCCGGGAATACCTCGATCTGGTCGGCGAAACTCCCGACATCGCCCGGAACGCGTTCCAGCGCATGTATGACATGGTCCTTTCCTACGGGGTGGAGGAGTACACCCTCTTCAAGGACAAGATCATTCATTATCGGTTCTTCGACGACCCCATCTCGGGAGGGAAAGACGCCATCTTCGGGTTGGACATCCCCCTGATGGTACTGATGAACTGCCTCAAGGCAGCGGCCTGTTTTTACGGGACCGAAAAGCGAATCCTTCTCCTTCATGGTCCTGTCGGTAGCTCGAAGAGTACGATCGTCCGCCTTCTGAAGAAGGGGCTGGAGGTCTACTCGAAGAAGAAGGAAGGCGCCCTCTACACGTATGCCTGGAAGCAGGATGATGAGTGGGTCGATTGCCCCATGCACGAGGAGCCGATCCGACTCATCCCCATGGATGCTCGAGATCGAGTCCTCGATGAGATCAACAAGACCGAGAAGGGAAGGTACCGGCTCGAGGTCAACGGGCCGCTCTGCCCGTTCTGTCGCTTCACCTACCAGGAGCTGATGGAGGAGTTCCACGGCACCTGGACGAAGGTAGTCGACAGGATCCGGGTAAGACGACTGACCCTCTCGGAGAAGGATCGTGTCGGCATCGGCACCTTCCAGCCCAAGGACGAGAAGAATCAGGATTCCACGGAGCTCACAGGAGATCTCAATTACCGAAAGATCGCAGAATATGGCTCCGATTCAGACCCGCGCGCCTTCAACTTCGATGGCGAGTTCAATGTGGCCAACCGCGGGCTGATCGAATTCATCGAGGTCCTCAAGCTTGACGTCGCCTTCCTGTACGATCTCCTCGGGGCGTCCCAGGAACACAAGATCAAGCCGAAGAAATTTCCGCAGACGGATATCGACGAGGTCATTCTTGCGCACACCAACGAGCCCGAGTATCGGAAGCTACAGAACAACGAACTGATGGAGGCCTTCCGCGATCGCACGGTCAAGATCGACGTCCCGTACATCACGACGCTGATCGACGAGATCAAGATCTATCAGAAGGACTACAACGAGCTGAAGATCCGCGGAAAGCACATCGCCCCGCATACGATTGAAGTCTCATCGATGTGGGCCATCCTTACTCGTCTGGAGGAGCCGAAGAAGGCTCAACTGTCCCTGCTCCAGAAGCTCAAGCTCTACAACGGCAAGACGCTCCCCGGATTCACCGAAGACAATATCAAGGAGCTTCGCGAGGAGTCGATCCACGAGGGGATGGCGGGAATCTCGCCCCGGTACATCCAGGACAAGATCTCGAACGCCCTCGTCACCGACGAGAACGGTACCTGCGTGAACCCGTTCATGGTCCTGAACGAGCTGGAGGCCGGACTGGATCATCACTCCCTCATCGTCTCCTCCGATCAGAAGAACCGATACAAGGAGCTCCTCGCCCTCGTGAAGGAGGAGTACGAGGACATCGTCAAGAATGAGGTGCAGCGAGCGATCTCTGCTGACGAGGAGGCGATCGCGCGACTTTGCGCCAACTACGTGGACAATATCAAGGCGTACACCCAGAAAGAGAAGGTCAAGAACAAGTACACTGGCCAGGACGAGGAGCCTGATGAGCGGCTGATGCGGTCGATCGAGGAAAAGATCGAGATCCCCGATAGCCGGAAAGACGACTTCCGACGGGAGATCATGAATTACATCGGCGCGCTTGCCATCGAGGGGAAGACCTTCAACTACCGGACGAACGAGAGGCTCCAGAAGGCGCTCGAGCTCAAACTCTTCGAGGATCAAAAGGATTCGATCAAGCTCACCTCTCTCGTCTCGTCGGTCGTCGACAAGGACACGCAGCAGAAGATCGACGTCGTCAAGAGCCGATTGATCAAGAACTACGATTACTGCGATGTTTGCTCGACCGATGTACTGAACTACGTGGCCAGCATTTTCGCTCGGGGGGACGTAAAGAAGAAGTAGCCGCCCCATGGTCAACAAGATCGAGAAGGATCACGCCCGGTTCCAGTCCATCGTCCGGGGAAAGATTCGGGATAACCTCCGAAAGTACATCACCCACTCCGAGCTCATCGGCCGCAAGGGCAAGAACATCGTCAGCATCCCGCTGCCGCAGATCGAGCCCCCCGCGTTCCGGTTCGACCCGCGCGAAGGCGGGGGGGTCGGCCAGGGGGAGGGGGACGCGGGTGAGCCTATCGGGCAGGAGAATGCCGAGGGGGGCTCTCGGCCGGGGGATCAGCCCGGCGATCACGTCCTCGAGGTCGATCTCACGCTGGAGGAGCTGGCGGCCATCCTGGGAGAGGGCCTCGAGCTTCCCCGGATCGAGCCAAAAGGAAATCGGACGATCTCGACCGGCCGGGACAGGTACACCTCGATCCACCGGTCTGGTCCCGAAGCCCTGCGCCACTTCCGGCGGACGTATCGCCAGGCGCTGAAAAGGCAGATCGCCTCGGGCCAGTACAACTTCAAGAACCCGATGATCATCCCGATTCGCGACGACCGAAGATACCGCTCTCGCAAGCTCCAGCCACAGCCTGAGTCGGCCGCCGTCATCATCTACATGATGGACGTCTCTGGCTCGATGGGCTTCGAGCAGAAGGAAATCGTGCGGATCGAGTCGTTCTGGCTCGACACCTGGCTTCGGTCCCAATACCGTTCCCTGGAGACGAAGTACATCGTCCACGATGTGGCGGCCAAGCAGGTGGACCAGCACACCTTCTTCCATATCCGGGAGAGCGGCGGCACCAAGATATCTTCCGCCTATGTCGTAGCGAACAACCTGATCGACAAGAGTTATCCGCCGGATCAGTGGAATATCTACCTGTTTCACTTCTCCGACGGAGACAACTGGGGAGGAGACGACACCAAGCGCTGTGTCGAAATCCTCAAGGACTCGCTCATCCCCAAGTCGAACCTCTTCTGCTACGGCCAGGTGAAATCGGCCTACGGGAGCGGGCAGTTCGTCAAGGATCTCCGGGAGTCCTTCCCGGAGGAGGAAAAGGTCGTTCTCTCTGAGATCACGAGCAAGGATGCGATCTACGACTCGATCCGTGATTTCCTGGGAAAGGGCAAGTAATTCGTCGACATGAACGAGTAACAGGTTGAACATCGGAGATCGGTTCTTGAATCTTCCCTCCCAACTCGAAGAGCTCCAGGAAGAGATTCGTGGGCACGCCGCGGACTACGGCCTCGACTTCTTCAAGGTGGTCTTCGAGATCCTCGACTACCAGCAGCTCAACGAGGTCGCAGCCTACGAAGGGTTTCCCACCCGGTATCCCCACTGGCGATTCGGCATGGCGTTCGAGCAGCTCGCCAAGGGGTACGCCTACGGCCTGCAGAAGATCTACGAGCTGGTGATCAACAACGATCCTTGCTACGCCTACCTGCTGAGGGCGAACAACCTCGTCGATCAGAAGCTCGTGATGTCTCATGTCTACGGCCATTCCGACTTCTTCAAGAACAACTACTGGTTCTCCGAGACGAATCGGAAGATGATGGACACCATCGCCAATCACGGCACTCGCGTGCAGAACTACGTCGACCGACATGGCCAGGAGGTGGTGGAGCGGTTTCTCGACTCCTGCCTTTCCCTCGAGCACTTGATCGATCAGCATTCGCCTTTCATCGCGCGGGAGGAGAAACACCCCGCGGACGAAGATAGCGACATCCCCGCGCCACCCGCGAAGTTCCGGTCCAAGGAGTACATGGACCGATACGTCAACCCTCCCGAAATCCTCGCGCAGCAGCAGGAGAGGGAGCAGGAGCGCGAGAAGAAGAAGATGCTGCCCGAGACCCCGGAGAGAGACGTGCTTCACTTCCTCCTCGAGCACGCCCCCCTGGAGAAGTGGCAGAGGGACATCCTGGACATGGTGCGTGACGAGGCCTATTATTTCGCCCCCCAGGCGATGACGAAAATCATGAATGAAGGCTGGGCCACGTACTGGCATTCCGTCATCATGACGGAGAAGATGGTGACCGACTCCGAGATCCTCGACTACGCTGACCACCACTCGGGTACTCTGGGGGTAAGGCCGGGCGTCCTCAACCCGTACAAGATCGGCCTCGAGCTATTCCGTCACATAGAGGACAGGTGGAACAAGGGCAGGTTCGGGAAGGAGTACGACGAGTGTACCGACATAGCGCAAAAGCGGATCTGGAACCGCGACCTGAACCAGGGCCGGGAGAAGATCATGCAAGTCCGCAAGATATACAACGACGTCACCTTCATCGACGAGTTCTTTACCGAGGAGTTCTGCGAGGAGCAGAACCTGTTTACTTACTCGTTCGACCGGAATTCCGGCCAGTACGTCATCACCGACCGCGACTTCAAAAAGGTCAAGGAGAAGCTGCTCTTTCAGATCGCGAATCAGGGACTGCCGTACATCTTCGTCGAGAACGGCAACTACGAGAATCGCGGAGAGCTCTACCTATCCCATCGCCACGAAGGGATGGATCTTCGGATCGATCACGCCAAGGACACGCTTGCCAACATCCAGAAGGTCTGGAGCCGCCCCGTCCACCTCGAGACGATCGTGCAAGGGAGACGTCGCGTCCTCACTCACGATGGCGAGAAGCACAGCGAACGCCTCATCGCTTAGTCGGTAGCCTTCTGGCCGCCTCTCTTCTGATCCTCAGCGCTTGCGGATCCGCCCCGAAGACGGACACACCTCGACTTCACCTGCGGGGCGAGGCGGCCGCGCTCCTCGAGGACGCCGACGCGGCGCTCACCCTTCTGCAGCGGATTCACGGGGACCCATCCCTGATCTGGCCGGAGACGGTCGAATCTGATCGGGTCGCCATCCCGACGCTCGATGAGGCTCGAGGAAGGATCCTCACCCCACCGCCCCGCTGGGCGGAAAGTCTTCCGGTCGCCATCGTGGAGGCGATCGGAACGATCCCTCCCGCGCGTCTGGGTGATCGCTTCGATGACCCGGCGTTGGGGCGCCTCCTGCGGAACCTCCTCCTCTGGGTGGAGGCGCACGTCAGCATCATCCGGGGAAGGCTCGCCTACGGGTCCTCTTCCGTGGCCGCTTCGGAGAGGCTGGCTGTGGAGATGACCGTCGGGGCACTGCGATCCCTGCCGGCAGCGGAAGCGGAAGCCGCATCCGGATTCCTCCTGGATTACCTCGAGACGATGCGCATGAAGCCGATGGGCTCCCGGAGAACCCTCTCCCCTACGGCCTGGAGCAGGGAGGCGGGCGAGCACGAGCCCGCCTGGGAGAGACTCCGGTTCCACCTGGCTGCCCTGGCGGACCATCTGGGTGGGACAGCGCGCAAGCCGAAACAGATCATCCGTCAAGATCTCGACGAGGCCCGGGTTCGAGCCCGACGCGAACGGTCGCTGGTCTCCACCAAGGGTCGCGTACGGACGATCGCGATCCCGGGAGAACCGGTCACTGCCCTCAGGGCGGGCCCGCAAGGCGGGGCCTACATCCTGCGTGGTGGGCGCCTGGAGGCGGTGACTCCAGATCGCGGAGTCGTGATCCTCTACGAGGCGGTCCAGAAGCGCTTTCGTCCCGACCTTTTCGCCGTCCTCGGGGAGGGCGAATTCCTCCTCGTGGGGGCTGGGGGGGGAGTCATTGTTCGAACCTCGGATCGGACGGTGCGACAGCTCTCCCCGGCTCCGTGGGATGGAATAGGCCATCCGAGCGCCATCGCGGGCCGTCCCGGGGGGGGGTTCTTCGCTGCCGTCGGCTCCGACGTGCTGGAGATCGACGCGGGAGGCTCAATCGTAGCGCGCCACCAGTCCCCGGAGGACGTGGGTGACATGGCGGTGATCGGCGGCGACCTCGTCATCTCTCTACCGAGGTCTCACGAGATCGAGAATCTCGCCGAGAGTGGTTTTCGCAGGCTGTCGGGCGGAAATCGCCCGGGATGGCAGGATGGGTCCGAAGCGCGGCTCCGCGGACCGACCGGAATCGCCCCGGCCTCGGAAGGCGCCGTCGTCGTCGCCGATACCCTCAACCACGCTATCCGGCTGGTCGGGCCGGACGGATCGGCGAGCACGATCGGGGGAAGCGGCTCGGGCCGCGCCGACGGGCCCGTGAGTGAAGCCCTCTTCCACCTCCCGTTCGCCGTCGCGCAACTGTCCAACGGATCCATCGCCGTGGCGGAACGAGGACGTTCGGGAATACGTCTCGTGGGCCTCGAAGGTGAGCCAATCCTCCCCCAAGCACATGCTGCGGATCGGATCCGAACTTCCCGAGAGGTTTACGTCCACCTGGACAAGGGGCGGGCGCTCATCCGTAAAGGCAACTACGCCCTGGCACTCCCCGAGCTCGACAAGGCGGTGGAGATAAGCGCCATCGATTCGAACCTCTTCACAGCCCTGCGCGAACGGGCTCTCGCCCGCGCCGCCTCGAGCGACTGGGAGGGTAGCGCGGGGGACTATGGCCGCGCTCGAAGGCTGGCGATGGGCGACATCGATTCCGGACTCGGGGAAGCGGAGGCCCTGCTCCGCCTGTCCAGACCCACAGAGGCGATCCGGGTTCTGGAGGGAGTGGAAGGGATCATCGCCGGACGGCCCGGGGCCGAGAGTCACCGCGATCGACGATATCCCAGGGTTTACCTGCTTCGGGCTCGGGCGCACCTTCAGGTGGGTGACGCCGGGCAGGCGCTCGAGGCCGCGGACCAGGGGATCCGTATCCAGGAGCGTGCGGCCTCGCTCTACAAGGTGGAGGGATCGAAGGAGAATTCGAGACTCTACCTGGTGCGTAGCCGGGTCCACCTGGACCGGCGAAACCCCGAAAAGGCGCTCGAGGATTGTGAAAAGGCCGTGGAAATTGCGCCGGACGAAGCGGCGAACCACGCAGGTCTCGGCGATGCCCTCGTCCAGACCAAGCGGTACGATGAAGGGGCTCGAGCCTACCGCGTGGCGGTCCGCCTGAACGACGAGTCGCGCGACGCCCACATAGGCCTTGCCCGCCTCTACTGCCGGGTCCTGGATGATCCGGACAGCGCGCTCAATCACCTCGACCATTTCCTCGAACTGGGTGGGGACCAGGCCACCGCCGCCGAGATCCTCTCTGACCTCAGCGCGACAGCCAGTGACCGCCGCGGCTCCTATGCGGAGGTGATTCGCACGGAGGACGACGGCAAGCGGTACCGTCTGCGCATCTACGCGGACGGCAAACGCGTCAAGATCCCCTATCCATACGAGGAATGAATCAACGGGGGTCCGGGTCATCCCCTTGCGTGGGGGGAGCTTCCTCCGAGGATTCGGGCAGGCCTTCGGTCAGCAGGAAGTCGATCTGATCGCGCAGCGGGTGGAACGCATCCTCACTGATGACACCGCGGACGACCGCCTTCTGGAGCGCGGTGCGCTGGGCCTGGAGGATGCGGACCTCGATGTGCCGTCGTCGCGCTCCGAGGAGCGAGGGGTGCCCATCGAGCAAGCCATGCAGCTCCTCGACAGCCTCTCCGGTCTCCTTCGCAAGTCGTTCCTTGATCTCGAGATAAATCTTTTCGGGAACCTCTCCCTGGCGCTTCATCGCCTCCAGTTCACGCTCGGCGGCGTACGCGGCGAGAGCCCGGCCTTCCGCCTTGTGCAACATCAGCTCTTCATCGGATCCACCCCCGAGACCCAGCTTCCGGATCACGAATCGGATCGTGAGGCCCTGCACGATCAGCGAAAGAAACACGACCCCGAAGACGACGGCCCTGGCCTCGTTCACTCGATCGCCGGCAGCCTCTGCAACCAGGTCAGGAAACGTCGCGGCGGTGAGGCCGAGGACGAGGGCGATCGGAATCGTTCCCCGGAGCCCCCCCCACAGGATCACGAAGGTCCACCGTGTGGGAGGCCTGTGCTGCAGCAGGCGAGCGACAGCCATCAACCCGTAGCAAATCCCCGCCCTCAGGATCATGAGGATCAGGAAGATGCCGACTGCCGACCAGATAACCATCTTCGTGAAGTCCTCGGGGTGCATGCTGAGACCCATCAGGATGAAGACGAACGAGTTGGCCAGGAACGCGGACACGTCCCAGAAGGCGTGAAGCGTGATCCGGGTGCTCGGCGACATCGCGAGGAACTGGCCATAGTTTCCGAGGATCAGCCCTGCTGCCACTACAGCCATCACCCCCGAGCCGTGCAGCACCATGGCGAGGGTGTAGGAGCCGTAGGCGAGTATCAGAGAGAGCGCCACCTCGACCAGGTGATCGTCGATCCGACCAAGCACCCAATGGATGGCCACGCCGAGGACAATACCTATCCCGAGACCGATCCCCACCTCCCGGAGGATCTCGACGGTTCCCCCTTGCAGGTCGAACGACTCGCCACCTGAATGTCTCAGGCCTTCTGCGATGAGCAGGAACAAGACGACGCCGATCCCATCGTTGAATACGCTCTCCCCCTCGACGATGACTGATAGGTCCTTGCCGACCCCCGCCTCCTTGAACGTGGCCAGCACGCTCACAGGATCGGTGGGGGAGAGGATCGCCGCCAGGAGCAGGGCATATCCGAAGGTGTAGACCGCCGGGGTTCCCAGAAACAGGTGGATCGCCCCCCCCAGGAGGATGACCGAGAGCAGGATTCCGGGGACCGCCAGGAGGAAGACCGGGAGGGCGTTTCGCTTGAGGACTTCCAGGTCCATATTCAGGCACCCCTCGAAGAGGAGGGGGGGCAGGAAGATCAGGAGGATCAGGTCGACGCTCAGCTCGATACCCGCACTCTGCCAGGAGAGTCCCACCACAAGTCCAACCAGGACAAGGGCTACCGTGTACGGGACCCTCAATCGCTTGGCCAGGACGGCGACGGTGACCGCCACCAGCAGGAGAAACACGAGGTAGAGTATGCGTGACTCGCTCATTTCAGGACCGGCATCTTAGATTACGGATATCTGCAAATCCAGGCCCTAGTTTGCCTTCTGGAAAATCGCGTTGTAGTCTTCATCGGATCGCCGGCAGATCCTATTAACAGGCTTGAGCCGCGGCTCGAGTTCATCCCCCCGGGAAACGTCCAGTTTCCGAGGCACTGGGGATGGATCTGTCGCGTCTCGGCGACCTATCCATCGAGGTGCGCATTGGCACACATCTTCCTGAGGAAGAAAAAGGGGGACTCGGAAGACGGCGGGTCCGGCAAGAAGGACAAGAGCAAGAAACTGAGCAAGATCAGCGGGAGCCTCTCCCAGGCGGTCGATCGCGACGACGGCCAGAAGACCCGCATGATGTCCCACCCGAAGATCCGATCCACCGAGGACAAGGACTCGCTTCCGGCGACGAGGAAATTCAAGCGGATCGAGAGGGACGAAAGCTCGAAGACCGGCCGATTCCCGCGCCCCAAGATGTCCGCGAGAGACGCCACGACGACCGGAGTCCTCGCCCCGGGTCAGACCGGTCGATTCCGGCGTACCGAAGCCCTGAAGGGCGACACCCCCGGACCGGGACAGAAGCTCTTCAAGTTCCGGGCGATCAAGTACGTCGGAAAGGAAAAAAACGAAGTCTCCGGCATCATGGTCGGGGAGGACGAACGTGATGTGTCCCGTCGTCTGCAGCAGACGGACCACGTCATCGTCAGCGTCCGGGAGAAGAAGACTTTCGAGTTCGGCGGCAAGATGTTCCGTCAGGGACAGGCTCGCCGCGCCGGCGGCGTCCCCCTCAACGACCTCCTGATGTTCACGCAGCAGCTCGCCACGATGGTAGAGGCGGGAAACCCGTTGCTCAGCTCTCTGGAAGTCCTGCGGGATCAGAGCCAGAACCCCCGTCTCAGCGCAGCCCTGGCCGACATCTCGGAGGAGATCCGCCAGGGCGCCGGCCTTTCCGATTCTCTGGGTCGCCATCCCAAGATCTTCAATGAACTGTACGTGAGCCTGGTGAAGGCGGGTGAGACGAGCGGTCGGCTCTCCCTGAACCTCCTGGATCTCGCCGATACGCTCGAAGAACAGGCCGCCCTCCGTAACGATATCATCTCGGCGATGACCTATCCGGTCATCTCCCTGGTCGTCATTCTCGGCGTTTCCGCGGCGATCCTCCTTGGGGTCATTCCCAAATTCGAGTCGATCTTCGGTAGCATGGACATGGAGCTGCCGCTGCTCACCCGATCCGTACTCGGGCTCAGCAACCTCCTCCGACACAATATAATCGCCGTCTGCGCCGTCCTGGTGGCCGGCGGGTCCGGCCTGTGGTTCTACGGGCAGACGGACGGAGGCAAGCTCCTGCGCGACAAGATAATGCTCAGGTTGCCCGTCTTCGGGACACTCTTCAACAAGGTCGTGACGGCCCGCGTCTGCAACACCTTCGCCCTGATGCTTCGCAGCGGAGTGTCCACACTCGTGGCCCTCGAGATATCCGGCGAGGCAGCGGGAAACCGAGTCTACACCCAGGAGGTCTTCCGTATCCGGGACAGGGTGAAGGACGGCTGGTCGCTGTCCGACGCCTTCAGCGAGCGACAAGTCTTCTCCTTCATGGTGGGTCACATGCTCTCGGTCGGCGAAGAGTCCGGCAACGTCGACATGCTTCTCGAGAAGCTGTCCGGCTTCTTCAAGGACCAGGTCCGCGCATCCATCAAGCGGCTCACGGCGGCCATCGAGCCGATCATGATCGTGACGATGGGGCTGATCGTGGGAACGATGGTCCTCGCCATCTTCCTCCCGATCATCGAGCTCCAGAAATCCATGCGAGGCGGTTAAGAGGAGGTCCGAAATTGGAGACATCTATGCGGATTCGCCCGAGACAACGAGGAGTCACGCTCATCGAGCTGATGATCGCCCTCAGCTTGCTCGCGGTCATCCTCGCCTCCCTGCTCGCCGTGTTCGACGCGATCCTGTCGCTCTCTCAGTCGGGCAGCAACCTCACCGTCGCCACCCTGGATGCCCAGCAGGTGATGGAAGAGGCGGGGCGATTCGAGTACGACGATCTCCTCACCTTCACGCCGACTCAACGGACGAATCTCGAAGCACAGACCATTTCGATCTCGATCAGCGGCGAGGACGGCGCCATCGTGACCAATCCCCTGCCCGATCTGGTCCGCATCGCCGTCCTGATCCGCTGGAAAGAGAGAGGCACAGACGTCTCGACAGCTCTGACGACACTTCGAGCGAGAGGATTCTAGATGAGACAGGGAACACGCGAACGAGGGTTCACCATGATCGAGATGGTCATCGTGATGTTCATCTTCACGGCGGCCGGCGCCCTGATCTTCCAGGTGGTGGAGTCCCTGATGACCTCTTATCGAACGGGGGAGACGAAGATCCAGGTGGAGGAGAACCTTCGCCGGGGAATGACGGCTCTTCTGCGAGAGCTACGCCAGGCGCAGCAGGCAACTCTCGAGCTGAAGCTGGGAGGCGTCATCGTGCAGACAACGGGCGACCAGCTGAAATTCGTCGTTCCCGTCGACCTCGACGGCAACGGCACCGTGCTAGACGACGCGACCGGGGATGTCGAGTACTCCGCCGCGATCACCTTCAAGGTCAATGGCAGCTACCAGCTTGTTCGCGAGCAGGACCTCAACGGCAATGCGGTGATAGAAGCGAGCGTCCCTGGTGAAATCCAGATCATCGGGTCCTACGTGGCGTCGGTCAGCTTCACCTTGACCGATATCTCGGACCCTGACATCGAGGTGACCCTCACCGTCCAGCGAGACCTGGATGGGGATATCTTCCAGCACGTCCTTCAGGAAACAGTCATTCCCCGGAGCTAGTGACAGGGGACAGTCACCCTTTTATTTCCGGGGGCGCGCATCCGTAGTGAATTCGTCCGCCCGAATTCCCAGGATGAAGGCGTCTGCTTCGGCGACCGGCATGTCGGCAAACCTATCCGCATACCCCTCCACGAGAGTCCGGGTATCCTCCGGGACTTCCGCAAAACCCTCGAAGTCTTCGAGAAAGTGGCTCGAGAGGTCAGGCACGTCGCCGATGATTCCGCTGATGCAGACCAGCCGGAAGAGGTAACTGTACTCGTCATCCGACATCCCCTCCTCGACGAGGGCCCGGGCGTAGTCTTTCCGGATCGGCACCAGTTTCTCCAGAAACTCCCGCACCGCCTCGAATTTCTTGAAGAAGCCGCCCTCCATCTCTTCAAGCTCTTTCACGTCCGAGGCGACCTCTACCGCCCTCCCGTAGACTCGCTCACGGATGCGAAGGAAGACCTCGATCCGCTCGGCCGAGGTCGCCGGCTCCTCGGGTTGCGTCCAGTCGCTCTCCTCGCGAGCTTGCGCGACCAGCTTGCCGGTCTCCGAGCCCGGCGCCCCGGCGATTTCCTTGCCCAGAGGAACCAACTTCGCGAACTGGTAACCGCAATAACCCAAGCCGACGCAGCACAGAAGCACGACGAGGCCGCACCCGATCGCCACCTTCCCGAAGACACCCATCCCCTTCTTGGGCTCCGTCCCTCCAAACCCATCGATCTCGGGTGCCATGATCTCTCCTCCTGTTGATTCTCACTCCGGCCGACAATCGGAGAATGGTACTCGCTGCTCCGGATAGGAATCAAGGCGGAGGACCGACCTTCGTTTCCAGGATCGTGAGCCTGCTACGGATGGGGGGATCGTCGACCTCCTGGATCGCCCCGCACGGCCATTGAACGATGACGCGTTTCACGCGGTCCGCTCGGCCCAGGCCGAAATGTGCGACAAGGCTGTTCTGGCCGATGTAGGAGGAACCGGAGCGGACTCCGCGTACCTGTTTCCCGCCAGGGGCCAGCAGGGTCACGCGTGCCCCGATGGCCGAACGGTTGCAGTGCGTCCCCTCCAACGCCACCTGGATCCAGCCCATCCGGTTGCCGCCGTCATTGCGAAGCAACCTCGCCGGCTCGTTCTTGTTGATCACGATGATGTCGATGTCACCATCCCGATCGATGTCCCCGAAGACCGCGCCCCGGCTGATGTCTTTCTTGCGGAGCGCCTCTCCCGAAATCCCGGTCACCTCCTCGAAGATCCCCGAGCCATCGTTCCTGAACAGGCGGTTCTTCTGGGCATGCCCGCCACCGAACGCCCTCGGGGTCATCGTGCCGGGCAGGTAGTCCTCCGGCGTGATCATCCGGATGCTGGCCATCGTGAAATCACCTAGCAGGTGACCCTGAGCGATGAAGAGGTCGAGATCGGTATCGTTATCGTAATCGAAGAGGTCGACGCCCCAGCCGACTCCGCCCAGAGTCTTGGGCAAGAGACCCGCCTTCTCCGAGACGTCCGTGAAAGTCCCGTCCCCATGGTTCTTGTAGAGCGTGTGACCCTCGTGGGAGAAGTTCGTCACGACGAGGTCGAATATCCCGTCTCCATCCACGTCGCCGACGGCGACGCCCATGCTCCCCTCCGGCGCTCCGTACGCATCGTAGCCGGCGCCCGAGACCAGCCCAAGGTCCAGGAACGTGCCGTCCCCTTGATTCTGCAGGAGCGTGTTGCGCGTCGTGTCGTTGGCGATGTAGAGGTCGCTATCCCCGTCCTCGTCGTAGTCGAAGGCGATGACGCCCAGGCCCTTGCCGCCGTGATCGGCCGCGCCGGTCTCCGCCGTGACGTCGGTAAACGTGCCGTCTCCCTCATTCCGGTAGAGAACATTGTCCTGTGCGGCGTATTCGTGAGGTAGGCCGGGCATCTTCAGGCCCAGTCTGGCGGGGATCGACTTTTCCTCCCCCGGTTCGATATCGAAATCGAGGTAATTCACCACATAGAGGTCCAGATCCCCATCGAGATCGTAGTCGAAGAAGCAGGCCCCTGCCCCCCAACGAAGGTCTCCAACGCCCGCTTCGGAGGTGACGTCGGTGAAACTTCGTCCCCCTTCGTTGCGATACAGGACGTTCGAACCCCACCGCGTGAGATAGATATCGGTGTCCCCGTCATTATCGTAGTCGGCGGCAACCGCCCCCATACCCCAACCGCTCGCCCCGAGGCCCACCTCCTCCGCAACATCCCGGAAGTGACCGCTGCCGTCGTTCTCGAACAGGGCGTTCCGAGGGGACGGGTCTCCCCCGAACCCTTCCAGAGCGGAGCCGGTGATGGCAAAGATGTCGAGATCCCCATCCCCGTCGAAATCGAGCAGCGCCGCTCCGGCGCCCATCAGATCGAGAACGAAATTTGCCCTCTTCCCGCCGATGCTCACGAAGTCGAGGCCCGCCTCCTCCGTGACGTCCGTGAAGATGACGTCCGCCCGCTGCAGGGGGGGTCCCTGACACCCCGCGACCATGGACAGTCCGAGGAGGAGAGCGGCTCTTTTCACGGCAGACCCTTACGTCGGCCCGGCGAAGATCGCGTTCGGGCCCGGTTAGCCCGAACAATTCACAATGCCGGTGCACGGCCTCATGAATCGTCCGGGCTAGGGATTATACCGAGATTCGGTTTACTTGCGGGTGCGTGAGCGCGAGATCTCCCTCGCCCTGGGGGCGGGGGATCGCGCCGGCCGACCCTGGGGGGAGGGACGGGGTCTCGCGGCCGACGGCCGGCGCGCAGCGGATCCTCTCGGCGCGGAAGCAGCGCGACTGGCCGGGGCAGGCGAGGGCTGGAAGGATCGGCGCTGGACAGGGGCCGGGGGTCGTAGCGTGGCAGGTCGAGCAGCAGGCGGCGGGTTTGAAACCAGACCAGCTGTTCGTCGGATCCCGGTAGCCATCCGAGCGGTGCGTCTTCCGATCCCGGACGTCCCCGTTGCGGGAATTCCCCTTGGTTTCACCCCTGTCGGAGGACGATGCGTCACTATCGGTGGCGGCGGATCGTATCGCGACACTTCCGGGGGCGGACTCATCTCGTCGACTCGTATCAACCCCGCGAGCCTCCGCTTGATAGTTCCGATCGCATCCAGACGCTGAATCCTCTCTCCCGACTCGCTCACCCGGGCGATCAGGAAGGGTAGCCGCCGATTCCGCAGCGCCCTGCCGGTCACCGGCTCATACTCGCCGGGGCGAGAGACAGGCCCGTACCTCTTCCGGAAGGCGCCTCGATATCTCGACCACCCGGTCCATTTCTCTCGAGGGCAAGCGTTCCAGATCCGGTAGCGAGCACCCACCGTTCGGAGGCACCAGGGCCCGGCATAGAAATAGCCGAACGACGAGCAGGCTGACCTCTCCGGAGGCACCCAGGGTATGAACGCGGGATAGTAGCGGATCGGGGGGTACCGGTGTGTGCTCACCTGGATGGAGTCGATGTCCAGCACATTTCCGGAGGCGGCCGCCACGTGCATTTCCAGCCACCCCTCGATGCGAACCGGCTCGGCGTCCAGCCAGAAGACCTCCTCCCTGCGCCCTCTGTCCAGCAAGAACGTTTGACCGAAGAAGCCTGTTTCATCGGAGTCGTCCTCACGGGCGAGGTACTCCTTCTCGATCCGTGAATCCCGGACCCAGAGGTAGCCCGCGTAAGGGGCCTCCCGAACTCCCCGATCTTCATAGACGACCCTCACCCGCACGAACTCGGCCTCCCACGGGATCTCGAAGAAGTAGATCGCGGCAGCGAGGGATGGCTCCTCCGCGAGCGGCAGGTCGTGCGCGGCCAGGTGGACCCCATACCGGAAAACCCGGCTGTCGGCCACCTGCGCATCCCCGATCTCGAAAAACTCCTCGTAGGCGGCGCCGTCTCGGACCTCCTCCGAGATCTTATCGATCGCCTCTGCTTCGCCGCCGATGGCCCCGACGCCTAGCAGGAGAGCCCATAAACTTGTCGTCTTTATCCAGGTCTGCATGATTTCACCCTCCTCTACAGTTGGAGATTCGGTCTCCATTCGTCATCCTATTGGAGCAAATTCGGTACCTCGGGAACCCGAAAACGGGAGCGGCTGGCACGATGCTGAAGGCGGTCATCTTCGATATGGACGGGGTCCTGGCCGACACCGAGGGCCTCCACCTGGAATCCCTCCAGTCGATCCTGGCCCCTCTGGGGGTCGCCTACACCCTGGAGCACAACCGCCCCTTCATCGGGATGGGGGAGGGTGATTTCTGGAAGGCGGTCTGCAGGCAGTTCGCCCTCGAGGTGCCGCCGGATGAGATGTCTCGTCGGCGGGAGGGGGCGATGCTGCGGCTCGTGAATCAGGGCGTTCCACCGATCCAGGGAGCCGTCGATCTGGTGCGGAACCTCGGGGGACGTGGGGTTCCCCTGGCCGTGGCGTCGTCCTCGCCGCCGAGGCAGATCGCTGCGATCCTCGCCGCTGCCGGGGTCGCGGACGCCTTCGACGCTATCGTCTCGGGGGAGTCTCCGCAGGTGGCACGCGGCAAGCCGGCCCCCGACATCTATGTCGAGGCGAGTCGCTTGCTGGCGTTGCGCCCGGCCGAG
>JAPUJT010000112.1 GCA_027296055.1 Planctomycetota bacterium
GGTGGCCTCCTTCTGCCGTAGCTGTATCGAGTCGGCCCCTCCCCGGATCAACGCGCGGACCCACGCCCCCGTACTCTCTCCTGCGGGGGCCTTCGGGAGGAGGATCTGAAGTCGCGCGGTGAAGGGGGATCGACGGGGTTCGACAGAATCGGTTGATGTAGGCATCGCCGCTCCTCGGCAGCGAGTATCGTATCCTGGCCCTACCCCCGGCACAACCCGCGACGAGTCCGGACTAGCAGCCCCTGCCCTACTTCCCAAGCTCGATATGTCTTTTCCATGCGTGTATGATCCGCATGGGTCCGACAGGGAATTTCCCGACAGGCTGCTAGTGGCCGCCAGCGGATGACGGCGTTATAATCTTCGTCTTCAAGAGATGGTGTGTCAGTTCCGGCCAGCGATATCCCCTTGGAAATCGAGTTTTGGCGTTGCGAACTCAACCTGTCGGCAAGAAGGCCCTGGCCGTGCTCCTCACGAGCATCCCCGGCCTGGGCCACGTTCTGCTCGATCGACACCCTATCGGCGTATTCCTGTTCACCGTCTTCGCCGTCTCCGCTAACGGCGCCCTCATCGGGGCGCGACTCTGGGTGAACCGTGAGCACCAGTTTTTCATTCTCCTGCTCTCCACTCTGGGGCTCCTCTTCGTCTACCCTCACGCCTTCATCAGCATCTGGAGACTGACATTCGGAGTGAACGACGAGGTGAGGGCCGAAGCGCGCGCGGATAGGCTGAAGCAGGCGGTTTCCCACTACCTGCGAGGCCAGCTGGATGATGCGGCCGGGATTCTGCGCAAGCTCCTCCGTCAGGACGAACTGGATGTGGATTGCCTCTTCTACCTTGCTATGATCCACCGGGATCGCGGGGACAGGACGAAAGCGACGCGGGCGTTTCGACGCTGCGCCGCCCTCAACGGGAAGTGGAAGTGGGAGGCGCAGCAGGAGATCCAGGCGCTGCGCAGCAAGTAGCGAGGAAACGCAAGTATCATGGCTGACGCAAAGGAAGCCTGCGGTCTATTTGGCGTCTTCGGGGCGCCGGACGCCGTCGAAAAGACCTATCTCGGGCTGTTCGCCCTTCAGCATCGGGGGCAGGAAAGCGCGGGGATGGTCTCCACCGACGGGAAGGAGATGACCAGCCACCGCGGGATGGGCCTCGTCTTCGAGGTCTTTACCCCCGAGGTCATCCAGCGCCTGAAGAACCCATCCGTGATCGGGCACGTCCGGTACTCGACGACCGGCTCCAGCAATCTCACAAACGCGCAGCCGATGTTGATCACCTGTGCCCGCGGGAAGATTGCCGTGGCCCACAACGGCAATCTGGTGAACGGGGCCGAACTGCGAAAGAAGTTCGAAGAGAAGGGATCGATCTTTCAGTCCACGATGGACAGCGAGGTGATCCTCCACCTCCTGGCGAGGCCGGACCCGAAGGGGGAGGAGGAGGCCTATCTCCGCTGCTTGCGAGAGATCCGAGGGGCCTTCTCGCTCCTCTTTCTCACCCCCGGGCGGATGATCGCGGCTCGCGATCCACAGGGCTTTCGACCCCTCTGCCTGGGGGAGCTGGATGGGGGATATGCCGTGGCATCGGAGTCGAGCGCCTTCGAGATCAGCGGGATCCGCTTCCTGCGCGAGCTGGAGCCGGGCGAGATGGTGACGATCGACTCCGACGGATTGAAGAGCCGCATCTTCGCCGAGGAGCTGAACCCCACATCTTGCATCTTCGAGCACATCTACTTCGCCCGGCCGGACTCGACGATCTTCGGAGAGAATGTACACAAGGTGCGCGTCCGTCTCGGGAAAGCTCTCGCCAAGGAGCACCCCGCGCGGGCGGACCTCGTGATCCCGGTCCCCGACTCGGGGAACGCTGCCGCGCTCGGATACTCCATGGAGTCAGGAATCCCGTTGCAGTTTGGATTCGTGCGGAGCCACTATGTCGGGCGCACGTTCATCCAGCCCGTTCAGAGCGACCGTGACGTGAAGGTCCGGATCAAGCTGAACGTGATCCGAGTGGTGGTGGAAGGGAAGAGGGTTGTCGTCGTCGACGATTCGATCATCCGTGGCACGACATCCCGATCCCGCGTCCGGCTGCTCCGGGAGGCGGGGGCGCGAGAGGTCCACCTGCGGATTTCCTGCCCGCCGCACCGGTTCCCCTGTTACTACGGGATCGATTTTCCCGATCCGGACGAGCTGATAGCCAACAAGCATTCTCTCGATGAGATGAAAGAGATCCTGGGGGTCGACAGCATCGGATACCTCGGCCTGAAGAAGATGCTCGAGTGCGTCTCGGGTCCTCCCGATCACTACTGCACCGCATGCTGGGACGGGAACTACACCGTCCCCGTTCCGGACGGTCTGAACAAGTTCTCCCTGGAGCAATGATCATGCCCCGACGACGGGATAGCCGTCGGCGCAAGAAGGGCGGGCTCACCTACGAGGCGGCCGGCGTCGGCGTCGCCCGTGGGGATCAGTTCGCCCGCGCCATCCAGCGCTGTATGAAGGAGACACATTCGAAGCGGGTGATCCCCAACCCTGGCGGGTTCGCCGGCCTGTTCCGGGCAAACGGCATGGCCAGGAAAGACTCCGTGATCGTCTCGACCACGGACGGCGTGGGCACCAAGGTCAAGGTCGCCTCCCGTCTGGCCAAGCACGACACGATCGGGATCGATCTGGTGGCGATGTGTGTCAACGACCTGCTGGCCGTCGGTGCCGAACCCCTCTTCTTTCTGGACTACATAGCCACATCGAAGATCCGTCCGTCCGTCCTGCAACAGGTCGTCCGCGGGATAGCCACCGGATGCAAGGAGGCGCGCTGCGCCCTGCTGGGTGGGGAGACGGCGGAACACCCGGGTTCCCATCCGGACGGGGAGTACGATCTCGCTGGATTCGCCGTCGGAGAGGTGGCGAGATCGAGAATCCTCGGCCCGGACAAGGTCCGGAAGGGGGACGTCCTGATCGGGCTCCCGTCAGTGGGACTCCACTCGAACGGATACTCGCTCGCGCGAAAGGTCTTGATGGGGAGGAGCAACGCCTCGCTGCGAAAGAAGGTCCCCGGCAGCGATGAGACGATCGGGGAGGCCCTGCTGCGGCCGACCCGGATCTACGCCCGACCGGTCCTCGCCGTGATGCGCGACCCGTCTCTGGGGCGCGCCCTTCGCGCCGGGTGCCACATCACGGGGGGAGGCCTTGCCGGCAATCTCCCGAGAGTGATCCCCGCCGGCCTCCGCGCCGAGGTTCGTCGCGACTCGTGGGACGTCCCGCCGATCTTCGACCTGCTCGCCAGGAAGGGACCGATCCGCAGGGCGGAGATGGAGAAGACCTTCAACATGGGGATCGGGTTCGTCCTGATCTCCTCCCGTTCTGCCGCTGCCCGCGTTCGGAAGGTCCTCTCCCGACGCGGTGTCAAGGCGATGGAGATCGGGGATGTCGTGCAGGGGAGGGGCGGCGTCCTTTGGCGGTAGATGCTCTGCGAATAGCCCATCCCGAGATGACCACCGCGGAGGTGGCCTGCCCCCTCTGTGGCCGGGACGGCGGCGCCCCGTTCCATGAAGAATCGGGATGGAGACTTCTCCGCTGTCCCACCTGCTCTTTTTACTACGTGAGTCCCCGGCCGGATGGCCCGTCCCTTCGGCGTCACTACCGGGACTACCTGCCGACCGCCGACGAGGAGATCGCCGATTGGGATCGGATGATGGCCGGCATCCACCGTTGGGTGATACGCCAGCTTCGTAAGCAGATCGGTCGGGGTCGCGTTCTCGACGTCGGATGTGGTTTCGGCTTCCTTCTACGGGAGCTGCGGGAGTGGGGCTTCGGCGTGGAGGGGATCGACATCTCGCCGACCGCGCTCCGGCATGCCCGGGATGTGCTCACTCTCCCCGTGCGGGAAGGGACCCTGGAGACCTCGGAGTTCGAGCCTGGATCATTCGACGCCGTCACGGCCCTCTACGTGATCGAGCACGTGCCGGACCCGAGAGGGTTGATGAGACAGATCCACCGACTACTTCGTCCGGGGGGCGTGATCCTCCTGCGCTGGCCCCATACGACGCCGCTGGTCCGGATCCTCCGACCCCTGGGCGTGGATCTTCGCCTCTACGACCTGCCGTCGCACCTCTCGGACTTCAGCCCTCGAACGATGAGACTGGCGCTGGAGCAGGAGGGCTTTCGGTCGATACGGACCGGGATCGGCGGATGGACCCTTCCCCGGGAGCGATGGAAGAGGTGGCCGAGCCGCATGGGAGGTGCGTGCGCCGAGGGAATCGCCCTGCTGACGGCCGGTCATCTACTCCTGCCGGGTGTCAGCAAGACGACCATCGCGACGCGAGAGTAGGCCCCCTCTTGCCGCCCCCGAACTCTCTTTGCTAGACTCTGCAACTGGTGAGAAATGCAGGCTAAATATCGCGTCTTGATCACGGATGGATTCTGGCGCAAGAGCCTTGCCGCCGTCCGATCTCTGGGTCGAGCGGGACACTGGGTTGCAGTGGGGGAGCGGACTTCGTTCGCCCCCGGTCTCTACTCGAGGTTCTGTGATCAGCGGTTCGTCTATCCCGATCCGATCCGGGAGACATCGCGTTTCCTCGACTCGCTGGCCGAGCGGATCCGAAAGCATCGAATCCAGATCCTGTTACCGATGGAGGAGGAAACGCTCCTCGTCATCCTCCGCGGTCGGGATCGCCTCCCCGCCGGCTGCAGGATTCCGTTCGCCCCGGCCTCCAAGATCGAGGAGGTCCGGGACAAGGGTCGACTCGGGCGACTCGCCGCTGATGCCGGTGTGCCGACGCCGAGGACCGCGCAGCCGCGTAATCTCGCGGACCTGGAGGCGGCGGCCCGCTCGCTCGGATGGCCGATCGTGGTCAAGCCCCGGATCGGGACGGGCGCTCGCGGGATCGCCTACACGAAGACCATCGAAGAACTCCTGCCCGCCTGGAGGGCGGCGTCCCGACCCGGACTGCCCGCGCTCCTTCAGGAGAGGCTGCCGCAGGAAGGTGTCGGTGTGGGGGTCTCGGTCCTCTGCGCTCCGGGAGGAGAGGTGATGGCCCACTTCACGCACAGGAGGGTGAG
>JAPUJT010000113.1 GCA_027296055.1 Planctomycetota bacterium
CAGGAAAACCTGCGCGAGCAGATGCGGCACTTCAAGTAACCATGATCGAAGCAGATCATCTACGGAAGGAATACCCCGGCGGCGTGATCGCGGTCGAAGACCTCACCCTCACCGTCAAGGAGGGCGAGGTTTTCGCCATGCTGGGGGCGAACGGAGCGGGCAAGACGACGACCTTGATGATGCTTCTCGGGTTCACCGAGCCGACGAGCGGTCAGGCCCGGATCGCGGGGCACGATGTCGTCAAGAAGCCGCTCGATGCCAAGAAGCACGTCGCCTACGTCTCGGAAAACGTCCAGCTCTACGGCAATCTGTCCGCCAGGCAAAACCTGGAGTTTTTCACTCGTCTCTCCGGCCAGCGGCTCGGTGACGATGAACTCCTCGCCACCGTTCGCCGGGTGGGGCTTCCGGAGGAGGCGTTCCGCAGGCGGGTAAAGACCTTCTCCAAGGGAATGCGCCAGAGGCTCGGCATCGCCATCGCCATCCTGCGCGACACCCCGGCGATCCTTCTCGACGAGCCCACGTCAGGACTCGACCCGAAGGGAGGCGTGGAATTCCTCTCGCTGCTGGATGAGCTTCGTCGCGAGGGGAAGGCGATCTGGATGACCACGCATGATATCTTCCGGGCGAAGGAAATTGCGGACCGCGTGGGCCTGATGGTCCAGGGAAATCTCGTGACCACCATGACCCATGAACAGATGGCCAAAGAGGACATGGAGAAGCTCTACATCGAGTACGTGGAGCGGGCTGACAAGTAGAAGTCCGGGAGGAGTGAGATGCGCGGGCCGGTCTGGGTCATCGCCCAGAAGGAGTTCCTGGAGAACTTCCTCTCCCTACGATACCAGGTCTCCTCCCTCCTCTGTTTCCTGCTGGTGACGGGGAGCGCGCTGCTGTCCGCCGCGGGGCTGCAGCAGGAGCTGAAACGCCACCTGCATACCGAACTGAGCCGGCAAGAGCGTCTCGGAGACGGCATTCCGATGGCGGAATTCTTCTGGAGGCCCCTGCCGTATCAGAAGAGGCCCTCGCCCGTCGCCATCTTCGCCTCGGGACTCGAGACCACGATGACGCGGCCGATTCACCTGCAACGGAAATGGTGGGAGGGAGGGAAGCTCACCGCCGGCCCCTCACCGGTCGAGGCCCCGGTCTTCCGCCTGTTCAGCCGGCCGGATCTGGTCTACATCGTCGCGGTGGTGCTGAGTCTCCTCGCCCTCATAACAGGGCACGACGCGATCACGAGGGAACGGGAGGGAGGCACCCTGAAGCTTCTCCTCTCCTGCCCCGTCCCGCGGGATTCCGTGATCCTGGGAAAGGCGATCGGAGGATTCGCATCCGTCGCCATTCCCTTGGTGGCATCGCTCCTGGCCGCCGCCCTGATCCACATCATCGTCTCCCCGCTCCCGCTGGACGGAGAGGGCTGGGTCCGTTTCGTCTGGATCTCTCTGATCGCCATCACCTACGTCGCGGCGTTTCTATTCATGGGGATCTTTGTCTCGGCTCTGGTCAACCGGTCCGCCACGGCGATCATCATCGGCCTCTTCGGCTGGACGCTGCTCGCTATACTCCTGCCTCACATCGGGCCCATGCTCGCACGGATGATCGAGCCGGTGGAGACCTCGAGCGAGCTGGCATCCAGCAAGCGGACCCTGGCGGCGGCCCTTCGAGTCCAGCTCAGGGAGAAGTACAAGAACGAAAGGGGATGGAGGCGCCGCCGGCTGATACAGAACGAGATCGCGACGGCGACGGCCAACCTGGACGAGGAGCGTCAGAGGTCGATGATCCGGCAGCTTCGCCTGGGCAGATCCATCTCGAGAATCTCTCCCGCGGGGGCCTTCATATTTGGAACGACCGAGGTCTCGGGCACCGGTGTATGGTCCTACCTCGAGTTCCTCGAGGAGGCGCGGCGACTCAATCGGGATTTCAACAACAGTATCGAGGAGGTCTTCACCCGCTTCACTCGCCGGCGGAACCGGGGCGGCCACGAGGTCTGGCAACAGGAACTGGGTCCGGACGACCTGCCGACCTTCAAGCCGAAAGTGCTCAGCAGCTCGGAAGGGATTGCGAAGGGGATCTGGGAGGTCTTCGGGCTGGCCTGCTTCGCCGTGGCGTTCTTCCTTGCGGGGTTCGTCGCCTTCCTCAGATCGGACATCACATAGGAGACGAGATGCTCTGGGCCATCATCAAGAAGGAGTTTCTCAACCAGATCCTCCGCTCCCAGTTCATCTTCGCCACGGCGATCATCCTCGTGCTCGTCGTGCTCGGCCTCGGTATGCTCCTGCAAGGGTACAAGGAGGACCTTCAGACGAAGAAGGAGAGCGAGGCGATCCACCGTTCCCGGATGCTCGAGGCGAACGAGTTTCGCGATATCTTGCGATCCTTCCAGGTGGAGAGGCCGATCGCTCCCCTGAGACCGATCGCCACCGGTGTGGAGAGGGACGCCGACCCGACGATCGAACTGGGGCCGAGAGGGGTCACCGGGACCGTCGGCTCGTTCGACAAGAACCCGATCTACGCCCTCTTCCCGAGGGTCGACCTCGTCTTCATCATCGGGGTTTTTCTCAGCCTGATGGTCTTTCTGCTCTCGTACGATTCCATCTCGGGCGAACGTGAGGATGGCACCCTCCGGCTCGCATTGTCCTATGACGTGCCTCGGGACACCTTCCTGCTGGGAAAGTGGATCGGCGGGCTCCTCTCCTTCGGCGTCCCCCTCATCGCGGGGTTCGCCGCCGCGGCAGGCATGATCATTTCCGATCCCGCCGTGCGCTTCGAGGCGACGGACTGGATGGCCTTCTTGATGATCCTGGCCATCTCCTTCATCTATCTCGCCCTGATGCACTCGGTGGCGCTCTTTGTCTCCTGCCGATCGGAGCAGTCCTCGACCGCCATCTCGGTCTTGCTCTTCGTCTGGGTGATCTTCGTCCTGATCGTTCCGAACTCCATGCCTTACCTTGCCGCGATCCTCAGACCGATCGATCCCCCGGCCACGATCCAGGAGAGGGTCGCCGCGGTGTGGGCGAGGGTGAGCCGGAAATTCTGGGACGATGTCGGCAAGCAGAGGCCCCAGAGAAACGACCCGAACTTCGACTGGGGGGCGTGGTGGAGCGAGAGGGAAAAACAAAGGGACGCGGAATACGCGCAGGAGCGCAACGCGATCATCGGGCCCTACAAGCGGGAGAGGGCCGAGTTCTCTCGCCTCGCCCAGTGGCTCTCCAGGCTCTCGCCGCTCGCGTGCTATACCTACGCGGCGACAAGGCTCGCGCAGACCGGCCCGGAGCAGGAGCCCCGGATGGAGGAGTCTCTCGAGAGGTTGCGATTGGGCCTCGGGAAGCTCGAGATAGAGCTCCGCGCGCGGAGAGTCAAGGCTCGATCGAGGGACGGAGAGAGGCTGAACCTCGACATCCTTCCGAGATTCCAGTTCGAGTGGCAAGGACTGGGTGAGCGCATCGCTGCCGTGGGGATCGACGCCGCTCTGCTCGTGGCCGGGTGCGTGATCTTCTTCCTGGGGACGTACGTCTCCTTCCTTCGAATGGATCTTGTCGCCTGAGAGGAGGGATTCCACTTGGGACACCGTTGCCGTGTCGTTGTACCTCTTGCGGTTCTGATCGCCTGGCTTTCGACGGGTTGCTCATCCGTCCCGAATTACCGGCCCATCGGCGAGCCGATCCGTGGCCTGAGCTCTGCGCGGATCCTGGATTCGGCGGAGCTGATCCTGGCTCGCCACTTCAAGATCGAGAAGAGAGACGATCAGGCCCGAACTCTCCTCAGCCGCCCGGTGATCGAAAACGTCGTGCCGGGAAGCCGGCTCGACCGGTACCGCCGCCGGGCCTATCTGAGAGTGGATTCGGAGAAAGAGGCGATGCGGATCCAGATCCACGTGACGCTTCAGCGGGCGAAGTCGGAGACCCCGATCCTCTACACAGGACCCTGGGAGCCGAACTGGAAGGATCTGGGGAGAGACTCCAGCCTCGAGGATCGGATCGGGAACCAGATCCAGGAGCTGCTGGAGATCGAGATGAAGAACATCAAACCCTAGCCGACTTCTGAGTGATCTCGCCCGTCTGGATCGAGCGGAGAGTCGCCTCGGCGGCCTTCTGCTCCGCGTCCTTCTTCGTGTGGCCTCCCCCCGACTGCATGTCCTGCTCACCCAGAACGGCAACCACCTCGAAGAACTTCGAGTGATCGGGTCCCTGGACCCGGACCACCCGATAGGTCGGCGTCACATTGAACTCCTTCTGGCAGTGATGCTGCAGTATCGACTTGAAGTTCCGGCGGTGCTGGTTGCGGACGACGGCCTCGATGTGAGATGTGAGTCGTCCCAGGACGAACTTCCGGGTGGCAGCCATCCCCCGATCGAGGAATATGGCGGCCACGATGGCTTCGAAAGCATTGGCGAGCAGGGAGTGGGGCAGCTTCTCCTGCTTCGACATCCCCTTGCCCACGAAGAGGTACCGGGTCAGACGAAGACGCTGGCTCTCGCGGGCGAGGACGGGGGCGGAGACGACGACAGACTTGATCCGCGATAACTCGCCCTCGTCATAGTCGGGATACTGCTGGAACAGGTGCTGCGAGACGATCGCCCCGAGGACACTGTCTCCCAGGAACTCCATCCTCTCGTTGCTCGGCACTGTCTCCGTCTTGATGGACGAGTGCGTGAGGGCCACCTTGAGGTACGCGATCTTCTTGAACGCATACCCCAGGGTCCGCTGGCACTCCTCCAGCCGGTCCAGGCTCATATAGAGGTGTCCTAACGGGGCTTGATGCGGGGTCATCTCGAGGAAGGCGGAATCAGCCAGGTCAGCACCAGGTTGACTCAGACACCCTCGACCACGGTCAGGCCCGGGCTTCCAGTCGAGTCTAGGCCGGGGGTTGCGCCTTGTCAAACCGAATCCCCTTTCCGTCGGCCGACACGCACCTATAATGATTCACTTACCTCGGTAACCCACGGAACGGACAGTTTCCGCGAATCCTCTCAACGCAGATCGCGGGCTAAACATGCCACCTGCCCTCGAGACCCAGGGGCTCACCAAGAAATTCGGTCGTCACATCGCCGTCTCCAAGCTCAGCGTCCGGATGGAGCCGGGAGAGATCTTCGGGTTTCTCGGGCCTAACGGGGCGGGAAAGACAACGACCATCCGGATGCTGACGGGCCTGGTCCGACCAACTTCCGGAGTGGCCAGGATTCATGGCAGGGAGATAGGTCGCGACTCTCCGGGGACGCTCGAAGGCGTTGGCGCACTGATCGAATCACCGGCCCTGTATCCATTCCTCGATGGAGCGGACAATCTTTCCGTCCTGAGTCGTCGATTCGGCAAGGCCGCCCGGAGGAGCATCCACGACATTCTGGAGCGGGTGGGGCTCGCGGACGTCGCCGCGAAGAAAGTGAAGGCCTACTCGCAGGGGATGAGGCAGAGGCTCGGCCTCGCGCTCGCCCTCCTGCTGGGGGACCGGGTCCTGATACTGGACGAGCCGGCGAGCGGGCTGGATCCACATGGACGAGACGAGCTGAGGCAGATTCTCCGAGAACGATCGAGGGATGATGGGGTTGCGGTATTCCTTTCCAGTCATCTCCTGGGGGAGGTCGAGGCGATTTGCGATCGGATCGGTCTTCTCCAGGCGGGGAGGATGGTAGCCGAGGGGAAGGTCTCCGAGCTCCTCCGTCCCCACACATGGCGCGTTCGGATCCCCGGGGACCGGGTTCGGGAGGGGCATCGAATCGCCCTCAACACCCCCTGGTGCAGGAGCTCTGCCGTGATCGATGGGTGCCTCGAGGTGGAGCTGGCGCGAGATCGCGCGTCGGACCTGTTGCGAATCCTCGTGAAGGAAGGGTTACCCGTGGAGGAGTTCGCTCCCGTGCGGCCTTCGCTGGAGGACTTCTTCCGGGAGCACTCGTCGGGAGGGTCCAGGGAATGATAGGCCGATGGGCCCTCGAATTCCGCGCAGAGTTGTTCAAGACGGTTCGACAGAGGGTATCGATTCTCCTGTTCCTCGCGCCGATCCTGATGGCGGCGTTGACGCCGCCCCTCCTCCTGCTTGGCCATGAGTTGCAAGGCATCCAGGGAAAGGAAGCCCTCTTGCCCGGCGGCTTCGAGGCCCTCGCCGTATCCGTCCGGGCGGGTCTGCTGCTGGCCATCATGGCGGCAGGAATCGTCTCTGCGGCCGCGGTCTCCGGAGAAGCCTCGCGCGGAACCTTGCGGTCGATCCTGGCCCGGCCCATTCGCCGTCGAGAGTGGCTTCTCGGCAAGGCGTCTCTCCTTTTCGCGCTGACCGCGATTCTCGTCGTCGGGGTGTGGGCGATCGGGGCCGCCTCGTCGAGTCTCACCTTCGGCCTCGGTGATATCCGGGACCGACTCTACCCGGACTACACGCATCTACGCGCCGGAGAGATGTGGGGCTACGTGCTGAAGGTGGCCCTGATGACTCTGGGGCCTCTCTGGGCCGTTGTCGCCATCGGGCTCCTCGTATCGGTGTGGACAGATCAACCGATGGTCGCCGTGGGCTTGACGATGGGCATCGTCCTGATCGGCGGTCCCTTTCTTGGCAGTATATTGGAGGGGCTTCGACCGTATCTGATCTTTGCGTACATCGGACACTGGATGGAATCGTTGCAGGAGGTCGCGGGGGGTGGGCTCGCGGCCGCGGAGGAGATTCGAATCACCGCCGTGAAGATCGTCGCTCCGATCACCGTCGTTGCCGCGGCGCTAGGCGTCGGACTGGTGGTGTTCGAGAAGCGCGACATTACCTAGGCGAGGGGCTGCTCGTGATCACCTTGGTGCTCATGCTGATCGTCGCTGGTGGAGCTGCAGGCGAGACCGAAGCGGGTTGGCGTCGCCAGGAGTTTCGGCTGCCCGGCGATGTGTGGGCGGTTATCCCGGCCGACGAGAACGGCGATGGTCGAATCGATCTGGTAGTGACACATGGTTCCTCGGCCGGACCGCAGATCTCCGTCTTCCTCCAGGGGGAATCTGGCTTTCCTACCACTCCGCAGGAAACGTGGTCCGCTCCCCATGGAGCGATGGCCGTCATCGTCGATGACATCGTGGCGGGGGGCGGGGCCGAAGTGGCGACCATCCAGTCCAAGGGAATCGTCCTGCATCGGCGGCGGCAGGATGAGGCCGGTCGGGTCTATGCGTCCTGGAAGCTGATCGACTCCTTTTTCGACTTCGGAGTTCAAGAACGGCTCGAGAGGTGGGACCTGACGGTCGACCTGGATGGAGACTCGATCCGGGAGGTGATCGTGCCCTCCAGGGACGGGTACCGCATCATCGATGGCTCCGACCCGAACCGGGAACGATCGACGAGGCTACTCGTCCCAGCCTGGACGGAGCTCGATCCTGCCGGCCGATCCCGGATGATGGGCCGCCTGTTCACTTCGCGGTCGAGCCTTCCCCGCCTCGTTCTCCGGGGGCTGAATGGCGACAGTTTGAAGGACCTGGCCTTTCTCCACGGGGGGGCGCTGATGGGATTCATCCGGGGCGAGGACGGGTCATTTGCCTCCCGCCCCGACCTGGTACAGGAACTCCTGCCCGTGCAGAAGCTGGGGGCCGGCGCGATCGGCCAGGTCGTGTCCCAGTTGACGGATCTCACGAGGGATGGCCTCGCCGACCTGGTCGTGAGCCGGGTCATCGGGGAGATCGGCTTCTTCGAGACGCTGAGGACGCACGTCGCGATCTTTCACGCGACGGGCCCGGGTAGGTTTCGAGAGACGCCGGACCAGGTGATCCTCGTCAAAGGCGTCAGCATCGAACCCAAGTTGCTCGACTTCGACAGGGACGGGGACCTCGACCTCTTCGTCTCGGCCCTGCGGACGGATATGTTCACGAACATCAAGAACGTCATCGTGCGCTGGGTGACGATCACCTATCACGGCTACCTGAATCAGGGGGACGGAACTTTTTCGAGGGCGCCTTCGTTCTCCCGGGACGTGGACATACCCGTCGGTCTGATCGAGCAGGGCAAGACCGTGCCTCTCGCCTGGTTCAATGGAGACTTCGACGGAGACGGGATGGGGGATGTCCTGTCCGTCGAGGGCCCCGAGAGGACGGTCGCTTATCCGGGTCGGCGCGACGGAGATCGAATCGGATTCGGGGAGGACCCGATCTTCTCAATCGCCGGGGCTGCCTCGGACGGCGTCGAGATCGCAGATCTTACCGGCGACGGCCGGAGCGACGTGATCATGCGTTTTTCGCGTGGAGATGAGAAGAACCGCTTCGTCCTGATCCTCTCTCCCCGTGGGGGTAAGGCGCGATGAGATCCATCCTCCCTGCGGCGCTGATCCTGCTCTTCGTCTCGGCGGGGCCCCCTCCACCGGTCCCTACGCGTCGAGAGGTCAGCTTGCAGACGGAAGGTCCCCTCGACAGCAAGACTCTGGCCGACTTCGATGGAGACGGGCGTCTGGACATCTTCATCGCTAGCCGGCGGCGGTACATCCTCTTCCTGCAGCGACCCGACGGATTTCGCCCGAAGCCGGATCAGATAGGCCCATTCCCTCCTGGCTCTGTCCTGTACGACTCGGGAGACGTGACGGGGGATGGGGCGGCCGACGTCGTGATCCTGACGCAGACCGGGTTCTCCTATCTCTCGCTCCAGAAAGGGAAGTTCCCTCCGAGGCCCATCTCGCTCGTGGAGGATCCCAGCGTATTCCAGGGTTCCACCCCGTCGGTGATGTGGGACCGCGACTTCTTGCGCGACCTGGACGGGGACGGGCTCGAGGACCTGATCCTCCCGATCCCATCAGGAGTCCGGATCTACCGGGCGACCCCAGGCGGGGAGTTTCGGTCCAGCGAGGAGTTGCTGATCCCCCTTGGCGCGGCCGCGAGGGCGGGCAGGGATCGACTGGGAACGGAGGTCGTCTCATCCTTCTGGCTCTCCGATCTTTATCCAGGGGATTACACGGGAGATGGTCGCCCCGACCTGGGTCTTATCCGCGAAGGGGCGCTCTGGGTGTATGCAGCAGGAGAAGACGGAGGATGGCCTCGACGGGCGACCCGTAGGATTCCGATCCGGAGGCCGCGAGTAAGCGACAAGAGTGGCTCCGAAGGAAAGCGGGGAGGCCTGTTCAGGGTGGACTTTCAGCTTCCACTCTCCATCGAAGACATCAACGGGGACAAGTTTCCGGATTTCATCACGTCCCATGTGGGGCAGGGATCCACTCACATCTTTCTCGGCTCCCCGAGCCGGGAGGAGATGCGAACCCCGTCCCAGATCTTGAAGGTGCCGGGGTTCTCCATCTTCAACTCGATCCAGGACCTGGATGGAGACGGTAGGGGCGACCTGATCGTGGCTTCCGTCCCGAAGATCGGGCTATGGAGCGCCCTGAAGATCTTCATCAGCCGGAGCATCACGGCCCAGGCGCATGTCTACTACAACCGGGGCAGCCGGCTCTTTCCCCTCGTTCCTGACTACCGGCTCGAGATCGACGTTCCGATCATCGCCCGCAAGGGGAAACGGATGGGCTTCGGGACGCGGCTGATCGTGTCCGCGACGGGGGATCTCGACGGCGATGGGATCAAAGATCTCATCTTGCGGACGGGAGACGATCGGATCGGCGTCTTCCCGGGTCTCAGGAAGGCCGGCTTCGCGGAAAAGCCATCCGAGGAAATCCTGATCCGATCCGAGGAGGGGGACCCCCACCAGGTCGTGGCGCCGACGACGAAGGACCTGAACGGTGACGGGCGCGACGACCTGATCCTCTACTACCGGTCGTGGGACCGTCAATCGGATCGGATCTCGGTCGTCCTCTCCGAGTAGTGGGAAAGGTGAGCAAGAAGTACGAAGCCGACCTGGATCAGATTCTCGCCACGCGCCATGACAACGGGGCGGACTACTGGGCAACCCCGGACGGGCGGATCGGTGTGGGAGGTCCATTCAGCACCCTGGAGTCACTCCTCATCCTCAGCGAATTGCGAGTGCCCAAGTCCCACGAAGCGGTCAAGGGCGCCGCAAATCTGATCCTGGAGGCGTGCACTGAAGATGGTCGAGTGCGCGTGGCGCCGAAGGGTTCGATCTATCCATGCCACACGGCCATCGCCTCCGCGGCTCTATGCCGAAATGGCTACGCGCGGAGAAGCATCGTGAAGAGGATGCTCGAACACCTGCTCTCGAACCGATTCGAGGACGGTGGTTGGAGATGCAAGAAGTTCTCCGGTGGACGGGGCCCGGAGACCGACCACTCCAACCCTGGGGTCACGCTCTTCGCCCTGGATGCGCTTCGATGCGCTGGCAGGAACGAGAGTTCTCGAGAGCTCGATCCCGCCATCGAGACTCTTCTCGATCACTGGACTGTGCGCGCGCCGACGGGTCCCTGTCATTTCGGTATCGGTACGTTGTTCATGCAAGTGGAGTATCCCTTCCTGCGATATAACCTCTTTTACTACACCTATGTTCTTTCCTTCTACGCGAGGGCTCGGAGGGACAGGCGATTCAAGGAAGCGATCGGGAAGTTGAAGGAGAAGCTGGATGATCGGGGTCGATTGATGATCGAGAGACCGAACCGAAAGCTGGCCCGTGATGAGGTTCTGTAAGAAGGGGGAGCCCTCCGAGCTGGCTACAAACCGCTATCGCGAGATTCTCGCGAACATGGAGTCATGACATGAAAGGGGACAGTCACCTCTTTGCTGGATAGGGGCTGTAGACATCGAAAAGGTGACAGTCCCTACTCAATGCAGGAAATGACGGACGCCGGTGTGGACGAGGGCGACGCCGAGGCGGTTGGCCGCCTCGATCACTTCAGGGTCCCGTTTCGATCCGCCCGGTTGGATCGCCGCCGTCACTCCGGCGGCGGCAGCGGCCTCGAGCCCGTCGGGAAACGGGAAGAAGCCGTCCGATGCGAGCACCGCCCCCTTCGCTCGGTCGCCCGCCTTTCGCACTGCGATGTGGACGGAGTCGACGCGGCTCATCTGCCCCCCGCCGATGCCGACCGTGGCGCCCTCGCTGGCAAAAACGATCGCGTTCGACTTGACGTGCCGCACTACCCCCCAGGCGAACCGAAGATCCTTCCACTCCTGATCGGTAGGGGCACGCGAGCTCTGCACCTTGTCATCCGGCGTCGGTGAGGCGCCGGTCTGGAGGAGATACCCTCCCGAGATCGACCGCATCTCGTACCGAGGCGACGCCGGACCGGCCTCCACGATGCGAAGGGACTTGCCCCACCTGGCGGATCGAAGGATCTCGACCACCTCATCATTCACCTCGGGGGCGATCAAGGCCTCGACGAAGGGGGCGTCTGCCGTCATTCGCCTGGCGGTCGCGCCGTCAAGGGGTTGATTGAAGGCCACGACGGACCCGAAGGCGGAGAGAGGGTCGCACTCGTGCGCCTTGCAGAATGCGGCCTCCAGGGAGTCTGCCACGGCGGCGCCACAGGGGTTGGTGTGCTTGACTACGACGCAGCACGGAGCCTCCAGGTCGTAGGCCAGCCCCGAAGCGGCGGAGAGGTCCAGGAGGTTGTTGTAGGATAGCTGCTTCCCCGCCCGGATCCGGCCTCCCGCCACGCCCTTCGACCGGCCCCCGTCCGTGTAGAGGGCCGCCCTCTGGTGTGGATTCTCGCCGTATCGCAGATCGGTCAGCTTCGTGAGCGCTACGGATTCGAGGGGAAGGAGTGAGCCGTCTCTCCCGGGAAGCCACCCCGCGATGGCGCAGTCGTAGGCCGCGGTCCGGGAGAAGGCGGATATTCCCAGCCTCAGCCTCGTCTCCGCCGACACGGATCCTTCGTTACCCTCCATCTCCTTCAGGACGGCCGTGTACTCGGCCGCTGCAGGGACGACGACGACCCGCTCATGGTTCTTCGCCGCAGCACGGAGCAGAGTGACTCCTCCGATATCGATCTGCTCGATCGCGTCCGCCATCGAGACACCTTCCGCGGCCACCGTCTTCTCGAAGGGGTAGAGGTTGCAGACCACCATGTCGATCGGATCGATTCCATCGCGCTCCAGGTCTTTCCGGTGCGCCGGGTCATCAGTCCTCGCCAGAATTCCCCCGTGGATCTTGGGATGCAGCGTCTTCACTCGCCCGCCCAGGATCTCCGGCGAGCCCGTGTACTCGGAGACATCCGTGACCTCGAGGCCTGCATCGCGCAGTGCGCTTGCCGTCCCGCCGCTCGAGAGGAAGCTGATCCCCATCCGGGCCAGGCCGCGGGCGAACTCCACGAGTCCCGTCTTGTCGTATACGCTCAACAGGGCCCACCGGATCCGAACCTTCGACATCGGTCTAGCCTCCCCCCTGTCGCGCGACATCCGTCCGCATCCGGAGCTGCCCGCAGGCGGCCGCAATCTTGTCTCCCTTCCTCATCCGGATCGCCACCTCGACGCCGTGACTTTCCAGCTCCTTCCGGTACGCCAACACGGCGCTCGTCGAGGGAGGGCGGAGCGCAACGCCCTCCACGGGGTTCATCGGGATCAGGTTGACCAGACAGGGGAATCCCTTAAGGCGCTTTCCCATACTCCGCGCGTGGTCGCGTTCGCAGTTGAGGCCGTCTATGAGCGCGACCTCGAACGTCACTCGTCGGCCGGTCTTCCGGAAAAACTCTTTCGACTCGGCGATCAGGTCGGCTACGGGTGACGTCTTGCCGGGGATCAGTTTTCGGCGCAGATCATCGTACGGGGCATGGAGGGAGACCGCGAGATGGACGGGCACGCCCGCCTCGGTCAGCCGCGGGATCCGGCCGGGGGGTCCCGAGGTCGAAACGGTGATCCGCCTCGCCCCCAGATTCGCCCCCCAGGGGGCTCGCAGTATCTCGATGGAACGTAGCAAGTTCGAGACGTTGTGAAGAGGCTCGCCCATCCCCATGAAGACCAGATTCGTGATCTTCTCTTTCGGACCGAGCTTTCGTTTCAGTGCAAGGACCTGCTCGACGATCTCGCCGGCGGTGAGGTTTCGCTTCACACCTTCGAGGCCGCTGGCACAGAAGACGCAACGCACGGCGCAGCCGACCTGTGTGGAGATGCAAGCCGTTATCCGGGACGCCTCCGGGATCAGGACGCACTCCACCGACTGTCCGTCCACATACCGGATGAGCAGCTTCCGGGTGGAATCCGCGGCCCGTTCCTCCCGGATCACATCCCCGGTGGAGATGATTTCTTCCCCTTCCAGGCGCTCGCGGAGGGCGGTGGGCAGATCCGTCATCTCGCCAAACGATGTGACCAGGCGCTCGTGGATCCAGCGAAGGATCTGCGGTCCATGGAAAGGAGGGAAACCCGAGGCGACGCACCACTGCTCCATCTCCTCCTTGGTCCACTCCAGCATGGAACGGGGCGGCTCGCGCCCGGAGCCCGCGGCCCCGTCGCCGGGCCTGCCAGCCTCGAAACCATCGGGTTCGGAAGATTGCATCCTCTCGCTGTCGAGATGGCGCACGATCTGATTCCCTCCTCTGGGCAAAACGGTAGGGCTGGGCAGCGGGGAAGGCTCGTCCGACCGGAGTCTGATCGGTCGGAAACCCTGATCTGACGCGGGATCCGGGCCGGCGTCCATCCGCGTCCGTGGGCCATGAGCGAATATAGCGGTGGTCCCGACCCAAGTCAACGAGGGGATGAACCCGGCCAGGGGGCCCTCAAATCCCGTGTTCACGCCCCGGCGAATTGACAGTCGCGTGAACGTAGCTTACTATGAGGTAGTAACTTGTGCCGGACTCCCGTCGCGGCGGGTCGTGGGGTGTCGGCCGTCACCGTAAGAAAGGCCATCCCTTGCAGTCGAGCAGGGGGAGGGATGCTCCTTCCTCCTTGTGTGCAAGAGATTCGGCCGGGACCCATGTCTTCCTATTCCACGACTAGAGGCTAGAGGATGGGCTTCAGCGGCGATCTGAAGGACATCGACCTCACGCAGATATTCCAGACTTTGGGGATGAACCAGCACGAGGGCATCCTCCAGGTCTCGGACGAGACGCGGCAGGCCAAGATCTACTTCTCCAAGAAAGGCATCCGCTTCCTCATGGACGGCAACAGGCCGTTCAGCCTCCTCGGCGAGCTGCTCCTCCGGAAGCGAATGGTGACCGCCGAGGACCTTGCGCGGACCCTGAAGTTGCAGAAAGAGACGGGGAAGCGCATGGGCGCGATCTTGGTCGAGACGGGCATTCTCAACGAGGCGGATCTGGCCAGGGTCCTCCGGGAGCAGATGGAAGAGAAAATCTACGAGGTCTTTTCCTGGAAGGAGGCCAAGTTCGAGTTCTTGACGGACGAGCCTGCCCCCGATGATCCGCTCTTCATGGACGGCAAGGCGGAGACGGAAAACCTCACCTTCAACGTCACCAACATCATGATGGAGGGGGCGCGTCGGCTCGACGAGTGGGCTCTGATCAACCAGACGATTCCGCGCCGGACGGAGATCGTCCGCCTGATCCACCCGGCGGA
>JAPUJT010000114.1 GCA_027296055.1 Planctomycetota bacterium
CTTTCCGATCCCCTCGAGGCCTTGGGGGCCAAGAGGGAACACCCCCCATCGGAAAGCGGGCGACTCAAGCGCTGTTCTATCCGCCTTTGCCAGACCCCACCACACGAAACCAAGCTACCGAACTTGCCTACTTGGCCACCGGTATGTAGGTGCCGTTGTTCTCCTCGGCGAGCTGCTTCATGAACTCCGACGTCCCACCGAGAAAGATCGTGTGGATCTTGACCTTTCGCGTGTAGTTGAGGGTCTTGATCTCCCGGAGGATGTCCCACGTGTTCGTGTAGGCTCCGGCGGTGGGCTCCCCGTCCGACAGGAAGTAGATTGTATCCACTCGTGGGTCCTGCAGAGCCAGGGAGAGGCTGTCGAAGATGTTCGTCGCCCCTCTCGGCTGCAGGGACCGGACGAATTTGATCGCCTTGGAGACGTTGCCGCTCGATGCCGCTTTCATCTGCTTCCACAGGGGCTGGAAGCGAGCTTCGAACCATATGATGTTGAACATCGTGTCCTTGCGGAACTTGCGGAGGACGCGGATCAGCTCGCGCTTCGCCACGGTCATCTTCATCTCCTTGCCGTCGCCGGTCGATTCTCCCTTTTTGGGAACGGTGATCTCGCCGACCATGCTGCCGGAGATGTCGATCACGAAGATCGACTTCTTGCTCTGGATCTTGAGAGTGAAGTATCGGGGGGTGTCGGTTCCTGAGACGGTCTGGTCCGCCTTGGGTCCGAGGGCGATGTCGGCCAGCCGGATGGCGGAAGGATCGAAGGACCCTTTCTGCCCGCTCCACCACTTCTTCCAGCCCTTGGGGTCGAGCCCCAGGTCCTCTCCGGTGAGCCGGTGCAGGTACTTGAGGATCTGGTACTTGAGGTGACCCTCCTCCTTCGAGAGTCGGTCGATCAGGGCCTGAATACTCTCCGCGGCAGCCTTTTGGCCGAAGGCCCGGATCGCGTGCCAGCGCACCTGCCAGGCCTTGTCGCCGAGGGCCTTCTTGAATTGCTTCCAGGCCCCCTCCCCTCCCGTCTGTCTCAGCAAAGAGTGCGCGAGAACACGGATCGAGTGATCCTTCGATCGGGCGAAGCTCAGTAGCAGACTTTCATCCGCGTCCGGAACTTCGAGGCCGTCGAGCCCCCGGAGGAGGCCTGTGATGAGAGCGACGTCCTTCGGCTTCTTTCCGAGCAGCTCGAGGAGGGGGCCGGCGGCTCTCTGGTCGCCCAACTGGCCGAGCGCCTCCGCCGCCAGCGAGACGAGATCGAGCTGGCGCTCCTTCAGGAGCGGGAGGATCACTTCGATCGCCTCGGTGTCCTTCATCTTTCCGAGGGCGCTGATCGCGTATTTCCGGAGCAGGAGGGGCCGGCCGGAATCTCCGACGATCTTCCGGAGACCGCTCGCCGCCTCCTCGGACTTCAGTCGAGCCAGGGCCTTCCGGATCCCCGCGTTGAGAGCGCTGTTGATCTTGACCCGTTTGTCCCCCGGGATCATCACCTCGCCGAGGAGTGTGTCCACCGCCTTGGCGGAGTCGCGCATCGCGATATAGTCCGCTGCGGCCACTCGCAGAGGATTGTTCTTCTCGGTCCGATCCTTGAGGATCGCCTCCACGTCCGAATCGTCGATGAAGACCTTCTCTCGAACGAGGTCCCTGAGGATCGACAGCCGCAGATTCGGTTCCGCTCGACCCTTATCTTTGATGATCTCGATCAGGTCGCCCATCGCCTCGTCCGATCCGATCTGGATCAGCTCGCGCGCGGCCAGTGTCCCGAAGGCGTGCTTTCTCGTCCCGACGATCTCTCGCAGGAGGGGAAGCATCTTCGAGTGCTCCGTGGAGTCCCAGTCCTCCAGGTTCGTGCGGATCGATTCGGTCAGTGCGTTCTTTCGTTTCTTGCTCCCTGTCTTCCGGTACTCGTCGTAGTCCTTCAGATACCTGGCGACCGCCTCCTTCCCTCCCATCTCCTCTTCCGGCTTCAGTCGCATGAGGTATCGCTGGGCCTCGACGGCGATGTGGCCGGATTCCACGTCCGCCACGAGAGCGGTGAAGACCCCTCTCGCGTCATCCCTCCGGTCCAGGTGAAAGAGGCAGAACCCCACGTGGAGGCGGCACCGCAGCTTTTCATCCTTCCCCATCGACTCCTTCGACCCCTTGCGGAAGTGCTCGAGGGCCGCTTCGTATTTCTTTTCGGCAAAGAAATAATCGGCGAGGCGAACGTGGCTATTGACCGACAGCCGAGGATCGCTCGATTCCAGCACCGAGGTCCAGCCTTCCTCCGCCTTTACCTTGTTTCCGAGGAACCAGTTGGATTCGGCCCTGTGGAAGCGCGCCAGATCTGCCGTTTCGCCCTCGGGATAGGCGTTCAGGTACTCCTCGATCGACTGCAAGGCCTTCCGGTAGAAGCGCCCCCGGGCCTCTTCCTCGGCGATGTCCTCGAAGAAGAGGGCGATCGGGGCGTACGCCTCGCGAGACTCCTCCGTGTCCTCCCGGGCGAACAACGGCAACGTGAGAATAGAGAGCAGGCAGGCGGCCAGAATCGCTCCGCTGACGAAGGATTTGAGGGACAGCCTCATCTTGGACCTCCTAAGGGAATGTTTGGAATGAAGGGGACATTCTACCCGGAGAGGCAGGAAAAGGGGACAGTCCCCGAAATTGGAGTGCGCGTCATGAAATTCTAGGAGAGGGCGTCGCGGAAGCCCTGGATGGCGTCGTTGGCAGTCTGGTATCTGGCGGAGGGGTCGCGCGCGAGCATGCGGCCGAGGACCTCGTCGATCCACGGCGGCAGTCCCTGCCCGACGGGCGGGATCGGCTCCTTCATCTTCGCGAGGAAGCTCCTGAGTTGACGCGGCTCGGGACGGCCGTAGGGCGGCTTTCCGGTGATCAACTCGAAGGCGAGGGCCCCGGCGGAGCAGACATCCCAGGGGGCGCTCGGCTCGGCGGGCCCGTCGAACTCAGGGGGGAGGTAGGCGGGAGCGCCCGGGACCTGACCCGTACGGGTCACCTTCCGCGCCCGGTGAAGCTCCCGGGTCATGGCGTAGAGTCCGTAGTCGAGGATCCGGATCCCTCCCTCCCGCAACACGATGTGATCGGTCCTGAGATTTCCGTGGAAGATCTTTTGTTCATGCCCTGCCGCGAGTGCCTCGAGAATAGCGAGCACGATCTCGACGGCGCGGGTCAGGGGAAACGGGCCTGCCGTGGTTATGCAGTCGGAGATGAGGGAGCCGTCCGGGGGATCGAGGGCGGCAAAAACGAGGTCATCGGCCGGAGCTCCGCAGTCCTGCAAGCGGGCGACGTTTGGGTGGTCGAACTCCTGCAGAGCGCGCAGGCGCTTCATCACCCAATCCTGCGAAAGAATGGAGTTCCGCCAGAGGGGTTCGATGAACCAGAGGGTGGCGGGTCGGCCGAGCTTCTCATCCTGGACGTGGTAGACCGAGAATCCGAGGGTCTCGGAGATTCTCTCCAGGATCAAGTAGCGTTCATCTATGTCTCTCCCGAATCGAGGATCGCGGTCTCCGATCTCCTGGCACAGGATCTGGCGGTGACGGAGACTCTTCAGGACCCTGCCTACCCGGGCGAGCTCCAGCCGCAGGTCGGGATCGCCCGGGCTGGCGTGCCAGGCCTCCATCAGGATGTTCATCGCCTCGAGGGATCGGTCCGCCTCGAGTTGCTCTCGGGCCTGCTGGATGGGAACTGGAATTTCCATGTCGGTATCCTGATGGATCAGTCCGCGAACCAGTAGCGCACCACGTACCAGAACGCGATCGCTCCATCCTTCCAGGTGATCTTCTTCCCTTCCTGGTACGTCCGCCCCGCGTACGAAATCGGGACCTCGTAGATCCGCCAGTCGCCCTTCGCGAGCTTCGCGGTGAGCTCCGGCTCCATCCCGAAGCGGTTCGATTTCAGGCGAATCGATCGGATCACGTCCGCCCGGAACCCCTTGTAGCACGTCTCCATGTCCGTGAGGTTCAGGTTGGTGAACATGTTGCTCCAGAGGGTCAGGAGCTTGTTCCCCACGTAGTGCCAGTAGAAGAGGACCCGGTGCGGACCCCCGAGGAAACGAGATCCGAAGACGGCATCCGCCTTTCCCTCCAGCATAGGCGCCAGGACGACCGTGTAGTCCCTCGGATCGTACTCGAGGTCGGCGTCCTGGATGATCACATAGTCCCCGCGGACCTCCGCCAGACCCGTGCGCACCGCCGCTCCCTTCCCCTGATTCTTCTCGTGCTGGAAGAGCCGGATGTCTTCCTCGGGATGGTCCTTCATGTACTTCTCGATCTTCTCGACAGTCGAATCCTTGGAACAATCATCGACAGCGATGATCTCCGTCTCGAATTTCTGGGCGATGACACGCGAGAAGATCTCTTCCACCGTGTTCTCTTCGTTGTAGATCGGGATGACGACGGAGAGCTTCATGGCGCCATCCTTTCGCGTCGTCGAAACCATTCAAGAGAGACGAGGAGGACGAAGAGACAGACGAGCAGTGGCCACCCCTGCACACTCGTCGGTTCGTCGAGGGGGATCTCGTGGGCATCGTCCGGGAGGGCTCTCGGGACGCCGCCGTGATCGGACTCCTCGATTCGCAGCAGGTTGCAGGAGAAGAGGCGGGCCACGGCCGAGTCCTCCCCCGAATAGATACCCTGTGCTTCGGGCAACCAGGATACGGAACGCGCCTCGGCGAATTCTGCAAGGAGGGCGCCGTCGGGTCCGACGAGCCGCCCGGGGGGGAAGTTGAGCGGATAGCGGATGCGCTCGCCTCCGCGAAGGACACGCGCCCCCGCGCGGGGGAGCCCGGCCCATTCAGCCACCTTGGCCCAGAAAACCGGGTAAGAGACCCGTTCCGGCCAGTTCGTGTGGATCGTTTCCGGATCGAATCCGATGACTACGGCCCTCCAATCCGCCCCTGCGAGAATCCCGGCGACGGTCCTGCCGGATGGCAGACCCAGAAGCATAGGATCGATTTCTCGTCCCTTCAACTCCCGGGCTCCGCGAACGAGGACTCCCGAGAGGTCCAGGTCGGCCCAGGAATCCCCGGCGGGAAGGAGCTCCTCCCCTTCCTCCAGGGGCTCCCCGAGAGAAACTCCTCCCCAGGCGGTCGGGGGATCCACCAGCACGAATGGCCCGATAGGACGATCGGGAGGAATCTGCTGGTAGTAGATGGTCAGCGAGAATAGATCGGCAGATTCGTCCGGGGCGCGAATCACCTCGACCCCGGGGATGGCAGCCAGCGCCCTCTCGATGGCTGGACAGGGCCCTCCGATCACACGGCACCGGAACGCCTCCGGGACGATCCCTGCGGCCTGGACTCGGTCATCCAGGGGAAACGAGTCCGAGATCCGCTGGCGCACCTCTACCCGATCGAAGGGCGGCACATCGATCCTCCAGACCTCCTCCGATCCGGCCTCGATCCTGAGCTCGACCCCTACTGAGGTCACGGCGCCCTCCGTGTCCCACCCCTCCATGAGCACGGGCACCTGGAGAGTCCTGTCGGAGAAATTGCCGACGGAGACGAAGACGTGGGCGGGTCCCGCCTCGAACTCGGTGATTCCGACGTTGTCCGATGGAACACCCGCCGAGTAGACCCAGACGTCACCATCGTCCGCCCAGCTCGGCACGCGGTCCGTGAACAGGAAGACCCGCTCCCCTCGATCGGGAGGGGGGAGGATATCCGGCAGGATGGTCTCCGGATCCAGCGGGAGGATCGAGGGCTGCACGCGCTGGATCGCCGCCACCGCATCGGCCGCGGAGAGGTCCGCCTCCGGACGCCCCGCGGGAAGCGAGCCCACGCGGATCTGGATGGACCCGCGAAATGACCGGACCAGGTCTGTAGCGGCAGCCTTCGCGATTTCTAGCTTCGAGGTTCCATCCACGGTCCCCTGCATGCTCGCCGATCGATCGATCACGATCAGCGCTCTCCCCTGCCCTTCGTCCAGCGTGATGACGGGTCCTGCGATGGCGGCCACGATGGCGAATATGGCGATGGAGATTCTCAGGATGGAGGCGAGTCCCTCGAGGCGGAGTCGCCGCACCCCCTCCTCGTCCGCGTCCGGGACCGCCTGCCAGTGAAGGAGCGAGGGGACCGAAATCTCGACGGGTCTCCTCCGGAGGAGGAGCAGCCAGATCGCGAGCGGGATGGCGATCCACCCCGCCAGGGCCCACGGATGGTCGAAGGCGATCACGATGTCCTGCTCAGTACTCGATGATGTCTTCCAGCAGGGAGATGCTCACGACCTCCGCCGCTCGGACCAGGACGCGTCGCCGGTTCGTCTTGATCCCGGTCTTGCGCGCCTCGAGGATGTAAATCTCCTTGGTCCTCTGAGCCTCCGATGAGTCGTGAACGTCGCAGTCCTGGAGGGTGAAGATGTCTTCATCGACTTCGCTCAGCCGCCCGAGGAAGATCAGCGGTCCCCGCGTGTCGAGAACCACCTCCTTCCCGATGAACGCTTCCAGCGCCTTGGGCTTCACGAAGAGACCCTCCGCCGCGGTTTATCCCGAAAAGATCCGCATGATGTCGTTGAAGGTGACGTACAGCATGAGCGAGAGAAGGAGAGCGAGGCCGAAATAGTTGGCGATGATCATGTACTTCTCCTGGACCGGAGAGCCCTTGATCTTCTCGATGGCAAGGAAGAAGAGCATCCCCCCGTCGAGCACCGGAATGGGAAGCACGTTCAGGATCGCCAGGTTTATGCTGATGATGCCGAGGAAATAGAGGATCGTGCCGAAGCCCTGTGTGGCGAAACGGTAGGAGGCCTGAGCGATCATCACGGGTCCGCCCAGGTTCTTCGGACTGACCTGGCGGTTGAAGATGTTGCGGAACGTCAGAAGAATGTTTCGGACCCAGTCGACGGTCCCTCCGATCCCCAGTTTCGTCGCCTCCAGCAGGTTTTCCGATCGGAGTGCGAAGGTCGGCCGACCGAGTCCAATTCCCCCCTGCCCGTAGGAATGCTCTTTGTCCTCGAGGGGCTTGACCTCGATCTCGATGATCTCCGAGGCGTCTCCCGCTTCCCTCTGCACCGTCAGGGTCATCTTCTTGCCCGCAGAGGCGATGACTTCCACGGCGAGCCAGGTCAGGATCTCCTTTTCGTCGTCGATCTTCTCATCGTAATCGATCTTCGTTATGAGGTCCCCCGGCCGCAGCCCCGCTTGATCCGCCGCGGATCCAGAATCGACCTGCCCCACCGTCATGGCTCCAGCGAAAGGAACCCCCACTTGATAGGTGGTTCCTCTGGCAAACCGTGGCGTGAGGGTGACCTTTTGCTCCTGCCCATCGCGAAGGATCTCCACCTCGACCGGCCGGCCGGCAGAAAATCTTATCGCTCTCCGGAACGAATGAGTCCGGGCGTCCTTTCCCTCTACGCGGAGGATCTGGTCTCCCTTCTGGATCAGACCGTACGCGGGAGCGCCTTCAGTCACCTCCCCGGAGACTGTGGGAAGCTCGGCCGGGTAGGCCCCGATATGGTGGTGATACTTCGCCTTCGGATGGATAACCACCTCCACGTCCTTGCCTCCCTCATAGCTGAGGGTCGGGGCGTATCTCCCCTCGTCCTTCTCGAGGCTCGTCCGGATCCTCATTCCGCGGCGAATCGTCACAGGAATATCCCGATCCGGATTGTCGAAGAACCCACGCCGGACGGCGTTGCCATCCAGCGGATCGATGGGAACACCGGCGATCGACAGGATCAGGTCGCCGCGGCGAAGCGGATACGGGGACCCGTCGGAGGCGAGCACCGCCTTCGAGGCGGCCGAATCGCCCTCCACCTTGAACACCTGGGCGGCGATGCCAGGAGTGAGCCCTTGGAGCATTGGAATTCCGTGAGTCTTGTTCTTCTTGGGCGTGAAGACCACCTTGTGCCGGCGCACGACCCCGTCGTCCTCTCGTTCCACCACCATCTCGATCTCTTGATCGGGAGCGGAGTACGCGATCGCCAGACCCACCTGCTCGAAGTGGCTCACCGGCTTCCCGTCGACGGAGATCACCTTGTCCCCATCCCTCAAGCCGGCCGCGTACGCCTGGGACCCGAGTGGGACCTCGCCCAGCTGGGGAAGCATGAACTTCACGCCCACGGCGAAGGCGAGGCAGAAGATGAGGAGCCCGGTAAACAGATTCATCATCACCCCGGCGGCCGCGATGAGGGTCCTCGCCCCCACCGACTTGGACGTGAATTCATCCGGCGCCCCTGTCACC
>JAPUJT010000115.1 GCA_027296055.1 Planctomycetota bacterium
GAAGAACGAGATCAAGGTGACCATTACCGAGACCGGCGAGGTCGAGATCGATCTCACCGGGGCGAAGGGGACCGTCGAAGAGCTCAAGAAGCTCCTGAAAGATCTCACTGGCAGGCTCGGGCCAGTCACGGCGGAGCGCCACGTGCCGGGACATCACCACGGGCATGCGGGGTTGAGGGAGCATATCACCGGCGCGTGAGGCCGGCGGCTCTCGGCCCGACGGTCTCGGAGAGTTTTCTTTAGGGACGGGCCGCTGAGAGGCTGTCAGTCTCATGAAATCACTGCGGGAAAGGAGGCTACATGAGCATTCTCGAGATATTGGGAGCCGTGACACTGGTCTACTTGATAGTGGGATCCATTGTGTCCGTCTTGGTTGGCCCGGTGGCCCGCGAGGACGACACGCTCGGGAGAATTGTCTATTCGTTCATCCACGTGATGTGCTGGCCCCTCGTCCTGGCGGAGGCGTTCGTGCCCGCCGTGAGGCGCACTCTGCTCGATCCGGACCGACCTGACGACGAAGTCGTGTGAGCCGCTGAAGGTCGCCCACGCCCCCCTCCCCCCCCCCCCAGAGAAGGAGACGCCATGCCGCGACGCCGAGGCCTTATCAACCGATCCGCCGTGAAGTCCCGCTTTGCCTCCGCTGGCTTCCGGACGTCTGGAGAGGTCCTCGACCACCTCGAGGCGATTGTCGGGGCCGCCATCAAGGCGGGGATCCGAGGGATGGTCGGCCGGGCGACAAAGACCATCACGGTGGAGGAGATCTCCCGAGGCAAGCTGCTCGGGGACCCCACGGTGCAGTCAAACCACACCGGGACCCCACCATCCCGCCGCAAGGTGAACCGGGGCATTCTCCGTCGATGAGCTGGCGCGGGGCAGCTGGCTGACTCGGGGATTCCGGCTCGGCGTCTGCTCCCCTACTCCGTTGCACCTCCGCCGCGAACCCCTCCCCCGTCCGCGGCCATTCCCGCCTACCCCGCAAAGACCGACCCGCAAGCAGAAGTCCCAGGAGCACCGACATGAGCACCGATCGATACTGGTTCCTGAGCCACATCGAGTCCATGGTCGAGGTGGAGGTCCGGGAGGAGATCGAGACCCAGCTCGCTGACTTCTGGCAGGACTGCTGCGACCCCGGCGACTGGTACACCCCGGTCGGGGTCGTGTCGCCCCCCGGTCGAATCATCGGGCTCGTGCCTGTGGAGTCCCAGAAGGACCACGGCGGGGACGGGACGCACCTCTGGGCGGGCATCCCCAAAGCAAGACGGTGGGCGTGGACAGAGCTCCTGGCCTTGCGGGCCGTCGCACAGGACCTCGAGCTCTTCCGCGACCGGCGAGACAGCCACCAGGCGACCCGCAGGATCGAGACACTGACCTTCGAGGACCTCCTGCAGGCGATCCACCAGGAGATCCCCGAGCGGCTGGCGCAGGCCTACCGGAAGATGGCGGGGACACGCCCGCCCCGCCGCCGCGATCCCCGCCGCGCCGTTTGGGAGTCCCGGTCCTTCCGGATCTCGGAGGGATACCGCCTCCTCCGGCAAGCCGACGTCTCGCCCTTCGTGGACGGCCTGGCATCCCCACGCGAGTACCGGGCCTTCGACCTCCACGGGGAGGGGGCGAACGCCATCGCTGTCGTGAACATCCACACCGGATAGAAAGGAAACGAGCCGTGCCGCGACTCACCCCCTCCGACCTCCGCCGCATGCCCGCCAGCCAGGTGATCGACCTCCTCGAGGAGCGCTTGGGAGACCGAATCCCCATGGAGCTCCAGCTCAAGATCTCCATCCTCCTCGGCGCCGGGGACGAAGGGATCCACGTATTCGACCCCTCCCTTGGAGGGGAGTCCCCTCACACCGAGAAGCTCGACTTCGAGAACCTGGCAAAGCTCGTGAACTCCGGGCTGACTTCCGAGAAGACTCCAGGCGCAATTCCGCCGTCACACCAGGAGACCTCCTGACCCTCCCTGGCGAAGCTCGCACGTCAGGCCCCGCTTCCTTCCCGCTGAAATTTCTGCTGCCACTCCGTGAGGCGGCGCCTCCCAGACCTGGCTCGGAATGTGTCCGACTTCGACCCCGCCCGGACGCCGCGGCCGAGAGCCCGGGCGGCTTTCGCATCTATCCGGCCATGAAGGAGTCCATGCCATGATGACCGAAGAAGTACGCAAGGAGATCGACGAACTACGGAATGAGATCCGCCAGATCGGGGCCACGCTCAAGGGGTTCAGGCAAGACCTCGACGAGATCAACAGGATCAAGACGGGACCTCAGGGAGAGATCGACCTGGATGCCTGGAACCAAGCCGAGGAGATCCGGCAGAAGATCCGGGATTGTGAATCGAGAAGGGACGAGGTCCAGGCACGGCTCAACGACCTGCTGAGGCCCTTCAAGGCGAAGAAGGTGATCCCGGCCCTGCGGGAGAGGGGGATCTCCGTGCAGGAGCTCCTCACCGCGGTGAAGGAGGGGGTCCCGGACGAGAGCCCATCGGCGAGGTACCTGCGGGCCGCGCTCGACGAAGCAATGGCAATCGAGGATGAGGGGACCGCCCTCGGGAAGCTGCTCGACCTGTTCCTGTTCGGGGAGGTGAGAAGGACCGTCGAGAGAGTTCTGGAGATTCAAGCGAGCAACGGGAACGGGGGATGAGAAACGGCCGGCGAGGGAGGGCCCTCGCCCGCTCCTCCCCCGTCCCGGAGAAAGGGTGGTCCGCAAGGGCGACCCTTTTTTTAGATCCTAGATCTTCAGGATGGGGACCAGCCGAGAGTCCACCCCCGATCGCTCCCTTGCGCGACCTCACGCGAACCGAAGGGAACTCCGGTGGGCCTCCTGCTGGGCCTCCCGGTGCGGGACGCATCGCGCAAGTGCTGGCCTTGAGACAGGTTCGGGATCGGTGCCACCGGTTCGGCAATCCGGAGGGCGATCCATCAGGCCAAGAGATGGGGCTTCGCCAACAGTGGCTGGTCACTAGGGGTGCGTCGGACGAGGATATCGCTGTCGCACTCCGCCTAGGGTCGCAGGCGCCAGATTACCATGTCATATCCTGGAAAGGGATCGGCTCCGCTACTGCCTGCGACGAGGATCCGGCCGGTGGCGTCCAACGTGACGGCATTTCCCACGTCGTTTATCGATGGGAACCCAGCCGCCTCGCCGTGGGTGAACCAGCCCTGCCCGTTGAAACCGGGATCCAGGGATCCCGTGTCGTCGTATCTCCAAACCACCATGTCGGTATCCGGGAGCACTTGGCCGCTCCTCCCAACCACCACTACGCGGCCGACCGCGTCCAGAGCGACGGCCAACCCCCTGTCGTTCCCACCCCCTCCAGCCGCGTCGTGGTGGACCACCCACCCTTGACCGTTGAAGGTCGCATCCAGAGTTCCGTCGTCGTCGTACCTCCAGACGACCGCGTCCTGGAAGGTCGATGCACCAACGCTCCAGCCTGTCACAAGGATTCTGCCCAGCCCGTCGAGAGCCAACCCGAGACCCAGGTCGGTCGAAGCCCCGCCTGCCGCGCCGTCGTGCGTCACCCATCCCTGACCATTAAAGGTCGTGTCGAACGACCCATCCGGGTTGAAGCGCCAGAGGGCCATGTCGAGTCCACCCAATCCCGTGCTGAACCCGGCGACCAGGATCCGGCCCGAGGTGTCGATTCCGAGATCCCTGCCGTGGTCGTCGCCGTCCCCTCCTGCCGCGTCGTGGTGGACGACCCATCCCTGCCCGTTGAACGTCGTGTCCAGCGTGCCGTCGTCGTTGTACCTCCAGACCGCCATGTCGAAGGACCCCATGCTGCTGCCGTCGCCGGCAACGACGATCCGCCCGCCCGAATCCAGCGCGACCCCAAAGCCCTCGTCCCGTAAGTTCCCTCCCGCTGCGTTGTCGTGCAGGACCCAGCCCTGACCATTGAAGGTCGTGTCCAGTGTCCCGTCCTCGTTGTAGCGCCAGAGGGCCATGTACCAGTCGCTAGTGCCTGTGACGACGATCCTTCCTAGCCCGTCGACGACGATGTCTCGGCCCCTGTCCAAGAAGCCATTCAAGGCACCGCTGAAGAGGACCCAGCCCTGCCCGTTGAAGCTGGTGTCGAGGGTCCCATCTTCGACACAGCGCCAGACGACCATCCCGTCGACCCCGATGCCGGCGTCGTCGTTGCTGAACCCTGTCACGAGGATCCGTCCGGCGGCGTCCAAAGTGATCCCGAACCCGCTATCGGTCGCATCCGGTCCTGCCACGTCACCATGGACGACCCAGCCTTGGCCGTTGAGTGTCGGGTCCAGGAGACCGGAACTGTCGGAGGCCTCCGGTGACTCCGAGCTCTCCGCTCCCCCACCCACCGAATTGAGTGCCGTGACCACGTAGTAGTACGTCAAGCCCGGTGTGAGGCCCTGGTGGAGATGAGGCGCCGTGACGTCCGACACGAGAGTCCCCGACGCCTTGTCCACCCCCGGACTGGTAGACCAGTAGAGATTGTAGGTCGTCGCCCCCGGCACGGGAGGCCAGTCCAGGGTGATGGCCGTGCTGGCCCCTGTGGCGGTCAGGCCGGAGGGGGCATCGATGGGCTGCGCAAAAGCCTCCGACGAGACGACACTCTCCACGCCTCCCCCGGCGCCCAACGACGCGACCACGTAGTAGTAGGTCGTCCCGTTGCTCAAGCCGGTGTGGGAGTAGGGAGGCGTCACGCCCGAGATCCGGGTCCCCGACGCCTTGGTCACGCCGGGCGAGTTGGACCAGTAGAGATTGAAGGACGCCGCCCCTGGCACGAGGATCCAGTCCACGGTGATCTCGCCAGATGCATCCGAGATGGCGGAGACTCCGCCCGGGGCAGGCAGGCCCGACCTCGACCCACCACCGCTACCGGGGCATCCCGCCAGAGCCGCAAGCAGGAGCAGCCCTGCAACGAATCTCGGCGTGGTGGACTCCCCCGAGTAATCCGGTGTGCATCGGCTCATCATTCCTGACCCTTCCGCAGAAAGTCCACAAGCTCCCTCACATCGCCCCCTCTAATAGACGCCCGCAACCCCCCTAGAGATTCTTCGAATTGACCCTCACTCTCTTTCGCCCCCAAATTTGTCGTGTCCTGGGATGGTCCGATCGTAGCGCGGGCGGGAGCCTCCACCGCCCCTGTCCATGCGAAGAACTCCATCCACATGATGAGGAGGCTCGACCTCGAGGTCCAGCGATCTAGTCAGCCGTCCTCTTTCCTCCAACACGACGCCGAGCAGCTTGGGAGCCGGCCCCGGGCGAGAAATATCTGTGCGAGGGTGCGAGGGCGAACGTGATGATGATCCACCGGGATCTCCCCCGCCGCCGAGGATCATCGCCGAGACCTCTGGCTCCAGAACCGCCGGGCCCGCCTCTTCCGCCCCTAGCCATCGTCGCCGGCCCTGGGCCGCTCGGGCCGGCGGGGGCAGGCCGGAGATCGGGCACGGGTGGCAGATTGTGTTGATGGATGATCCGTAGTGAGCTCCCCGGCCGCCGAGGGTGATCGCCGAGACCTCCCCCTCCACCTCCGGGACTGCCGGGCCCGTCCCTTCTCTTTCGTCGTCGGCGCGGAGCCGATCATTTAATGATGATCCTGTGCGAACTCCCCGGCCGCCGCGGTCACCGCCGAGGACCATCGACGAGGCTTTCCTCCCCAGCTCCGGACCTGCGGGGCACGTCCCTTCCGGCCCTCCCCATCGCCGTCAGGTCGGGGGCCGTTCGAGTCTGCCGGGACGAGGCCAGAGCTCGGGCAGGGGGGCGAGCATGATGATGATCTTGGCCTACTCCCCCCGCCGCTCATCGCCGAAACCTCGCCGCGGGTGCGCAGCTCGCCTCGGCGGCGATGCCCAACAAGCGGGTCGAGAGGATCGTGGCCTGGCTGGAGGCTCTGGTCCGGGGGTGCGGCCCGCCGCTGGTGCTGAAGTCGGACAACGAGGCCGTCTTCCGGTCACAGGAGATGAAGAAGTTCCTGGTGCGTTGGGCAATCACCCCGCTCTTGTCGCCCCTGCGAACCCCCCGGTACAATGGCAGTTGCCAGGCCGGGATCGGGTCGATGGGGTACAAGGATCTAAATATCTGGCTTTCGGTTTGGAGGAGAGGCATGGGGTCGGCTCGAGGTGCAATTGTCTTGCTCGGGGCTGTGCTCTTCTGTTCCTCGATTCTTCCTCCAACCGCTGGAGGGCAAGGGAAAGAGGAAAGAGATGGCCCTGCGAAAGAGATCTGGGAGGAGCCGTACGGACGGTTTTCCGTAACCCTTGGAGACAGGTGGAGAAAACGCTGGGGAGGAGGGCCGGCGCCGCCTGGCTGGATCTTCGGAAATATTGTTCCGCCCGAGGAGTATAGCGAAATCCGCAAGCTTAGGATTTCGCTGTTCATACTTGTTCGTGAGACCAAACGAAGCGGGATTCAGGCTCTCAAAGATGTGATAAAGCAGGACTATAAGACTCTCGAGGGCCGCGCCGTTGACTTCCTCGAGAAGGCTCCAGAGGTGGTGACCGTGGCCGGGCGAGAATCGAGGAAGCTCATGATGAAGAAACCCACACCCATGGGAGACGTCCATGAGTCTCGATTCGAGGAAGTCCACTTTCTCGTCCCCGGGAGGGATTACGTAGTGGTACTCAAGTTCCTCTATGATGAAGCAGAGGCGGAATATGCCGGGCCTCGCATCGAGGAGTTTCTCTCTGGGGTCGAACTCCCAACGACGCCGCCTTCTTCGATACGTGTCGCTCGCCGCAAGGCGGGTCATCAGCGACTGAGTCCTCTTGGATTCGAGAAGGTGAGTGCCGCCCGACCCCCTTGGAAGGATCCGTTGGGGCTAATCCAGATTCGTGACGTGCCGGAGGGGTGGGCTCTCCTGAGGAACAGCAACGGAAGCCTGCTTCAAGGTCTGGCGCTAGAGAAGTTGGACGCGGCGGTCCGAATCTACCTCCGGCCTCTTCCGATGCCCATCGGAGATAAGGCGCCCGATGCAGTTCCGAAAGGGGCTGTTGTCGAGGCGTTCCCCGTTCTCGAGGATTTACCTGAGCGGGAGTTGCCGGACATCGATGGCATTATGGAGAATTCCGGAGGAACCTATCGCGGTAAGCTACAGGAAGGGCACGGTACCGTCTGGTGGTTCTTGCTTCTCAGGTCGAACGTGCGGGTGCTGGTCGTGATGACCTGGACGGACCCTGGCTTATCCGAGCCTGGAGAGATCATCAGAGGGATCATCGAATTGGTCCGCGCCGGTGTCCCCGATGAGGCGTGGCCGGCTGGAACCCAGGGCAAGTGGGTCGACCATCTAATGTACATCAATCCACAACAGGCACGCACATCGAACCAGGTCTATACGGTTGTCTGGAAATTCGAAACTGACGGAGCCTTTCGTAGAGAAAGCTACGCTGGAAACCCGCCCCGCATCGTTCAGGAGGAGACCGGCAACGGGTGGTTCCTCGAGAACCGGTACCTCTTTCTGGTGTACAGCGACGAGAGCTTGGAGGTCCTTCCGATGATCATTGATCAGAGTATCCCGACGAGTGTTGAGGTCGATCTGGATGGTCGAACGCTCTACCGCTTCAAATCCAAGCGCCAGCTAGTCCCTTGGCACTAGCACCCGAGAGCGTGAGCAGTCTACTGTCCTTCCCTCTCGAAGCGAGTAGGTCCCGTGAACGGGTGTGTAAATTGAATTAGACGGCCTTCCCTTCCTGCTTCTTCTTTCCCTTCACAGCCATTCCATTCTTGAACTTCCGTCCGTCTGCGACGTCGGCCAGGAGCCCTTCGTCCGGCGGGGGGAGGCCTGAACTCGGGCACGGGGCGGATGATGATGATCTTGGCCTACCTCCCTCGCCATGGCGGATCATCGCCGAGCCCTCCTCTCCTCCGAACCCGCCACTTTCACGCGCAGCGATCATTGTCGGCCTCGGAGGGGGAGGCCGAAGGTTGGGTACGGGGCTGATCATAATAATGATCGGGAGCGAACTCCCCCGCCTGCGAGGATGATCGACGAGACCTCCATCTCCGGACCCGCCGGGCCCGCCCCTCTTGCCAGAGGGGGGCTGGGGGCCTAGACTGCAGCTTCGGGAGGGGAGGACGTGCGAGCCCCGCCCCGTTCCCCTCCATACATCGGCGCCCCGACGGTCCCCGCGACGGCCCCTCGGGGGAGATGGGCTCGGCGGACCCCGGAGGTGCGATCGGAGACAGGGAGGAGCAAGGACGATGAGGAGAAGAGCTGAGCGTGGCCGGCTCCTCGTCGGGGCTGCGGGGGTTCTGACGATCGCGATGGCGGCCTGCTCTTCGGGAGACAGGCTCCAACCCCGGATTGAAACGATCAGCCCCGAAAGCGGGGACGTGGCGGGGGGCGATCCAGTCACGATCGTCGTTCGGGATTTCGCCGACGACTTCACCGTCGATCTCCCGGAGGTCGAATTCGGGGGGCATCCATCTCTGAGCATCACCGCCCTCTTTCGCGACACGGTTGTGGCCACAACCCCGCGGGCCGGAGCCGCCGGACCGGTGGACGTCGACGTCCGGGGGACCGCGATGCCGCATTCGGCCCGGCGGGCCAGCGGGTTCACCTACACCGGGACGCCCCAGTTTCCATTCATCACCGCGCTATCGCCCCCGATAGGTCCTGTCGGGACGGAGGTGGACGTCCAGGGTCAGTTCTTCTCGCCGACCCCGATGGAGAACGTCGTACGTTTCAACGGGATCGCGGCGCCGATCATTGCCTCCTCCGCGACGAGCATCCTGACGGTAGTCCCGGGAGGGGCGACCTCGGGCCCTGTCAACGTGGAGGTCGTCGGTGTCCCGAGCAACGACGTCCCCTTCATCGTATCGGGGCCGCGGATCACGGATCTCTCGCCGGCGTTCGCGGACTACGGAGATGCCGTCACGATCACCGGGGAGGACTTCTCCCCCAACCCCTCGGACAACATCGTTCGATTCCACGGGACCCTGGCCGCGGTGACCGCGTCGACGGCGACGACCATCGATACGAACGTGCCCGCGGAGTGCATCACGGGGCCGGTGACGGTGGAGGTCGCCGGGCTCGTCTCCAACGAGGTCTGGTTCTGCCTCGGCTCGCTCTCCACGCCGCCGCCGACTCCCACCCTGATTTCCCTCTCGCCCCCGAGCGGACCCGCGGGAGCATCGGTCACGATCACTGGCTCCGACTTCAGCTCGACGCCATCCGAGAACGTCGTCCGACTCAGCGGTCTGCGCGCTGCAGCGACCGCCGCGTCGCCGGGGACGCTCACGGTGGACGTCCCGTCGGCCGCGACTACGGGTCCCGTCACGGTGAGCGTCGGCGGTCGGGAGGCCACGGGCTCCCTCTCCTACACCGTGACATCTCCCCCGCCGCCGCCCCCCGCCATCTCGGCTCTCTACGCTGATGCCGGGACGGTCTGGGATTCCGTCTGGATCGATGGGATAGAGTTCGATGCCGATCCGACGAATCTTCGGGTCGAGTTCGACGGGGAGCCGGCCCGCATATCCTCGAGTGCCGACACCTCGATCCTCGTCACCGTGCCCCTGACCTCGACGGGCCTGGTCACCGTGGAAAGGGGTGGGCAGACGAGCGCCGGGGTCCCTTTCACCTTCACCGGCCCACCGGCGGGGATGGGGACGGTGGACTTCTTCGGACGGACATTCCCCATCCCGGGGGACCGAGTGATATACGTGATCGATACATCCGGTTCGATGTTCTTCACCTTCGGGTCGTACGTCGACCGTTTCGGCAACACGGTCACGGGCACTCGCTTGGAGCTGGTGCAGGACCGACTGATCAGCTCGATCCAGGCCCTTCCCGGCACGGCGAGGTTCAACATCTTCCGGTACGCTTGTAATAACTCCTCCTGGTCGTCGCAGACGGACCCCGCCGATGCGGCGAACAAGGCCTCGGCGGAGACATGGATTCTCGGGATGATGGCCTTCGGGGGGACGGGAACGGGGCCCGCCGTGTCGTCCGCCCTTCAGGAGCGCCAGAACGAGACAGTCCTTCTCGTCTCGGATGGCCAGCCGAACTGCGGCGCCTCCGGCACGCTCGGCCACACCTGCGTGATCCTCAACGCGAACGATCAGGATGCGGTGATCCACACCTTCGGAATATCCGCCAGCGGGCGCTTCCGGGAATTCCTCGAGGAGATCGCCCGGAACACGAACGGGAGCTACACTGACATCGTGCCGTGACCCCGCCCGTCGGTCGCGGCGCCGCGTCTCCTTCTCCCGGCCGCCGAGGACCATCGCCAAGACCTCCCCAGCCTACGCATCCAAAGCCGCCGGCCCCGGCCCCTTCCGCCTCTTGCCTTCGCTGTTAGCCCGGAGGGCTGTTCGGGCCTTCGGGGGTAGGCCGGAGCACGGGCACGGGGGAGATCATGTTCGATGATGATCGGGCACGACCTCACCGCCCGCCGATCATTGCCGAGACCTCACCCTCCGGCTCCGGAGATGCCGGGCCCGCCCCTTCTGGCTGTTTCGTCGTCGCTCGTCCGGTCCTTGCAGACAGCGAGTTAGCTGTCGATGGCAAGGAGCCTCACTACCAGGACGGTCTTGGGCTGGCACATGGTCCCGATGAAGAGGATGATGATGTAGCGTTACAGGAGGGCTGCCAGGATGAGCGCTCCGCCGACCCGGTGGAGAGGGGAAGTTTTGGGGTCCTGGCGGCAGAATGGCCGCTCGAGGGGCAGGATCAAGGCGTTCGGAACTCGTCGCGGCCCAAGCCTGGACGGTGACTACCGGACCGCCTTCTCCAGGCGGACGTCGTCGATGACCACGTCGAGGGCGATTCCCGATTCCCCAGGGTGATGGAACTGGACCTCTTCGATGGAGGCCCAGTTCGGCTTTCCCATCCTCGCGAACCCCTTCTT
>JAPUJT010000116.1 GCA_027296055.1 Planctomycetota bacterium
CGGGAGCCTTACCTGGAGCGCGAGCGGCGCGGTCGGATCCAGCAAGGAATCGTGAACCCCGACCGGACGGTGCGCCTGGTCTCGAAGATGCGTCACGGCAAGATCTACATCGATGGGCCGCACTTCTTCCGGGAGGTCCCCTTCGGGGAGACCGTCGAGATCGGCGCCGGCGCCCCTCCGCTCACGGTGCTCGGGAATCTGCGGGGAGCGTGAGCCGAGATCCCGCCTGTTCCTCTCCTTCCCCACCCTGCCGAGCCGCGATCATCGCCCAGATGAGAAGCGCGACCACCCCCCAGAGGAAGAGTGAGTAGGCGCTGGTGATCCCGGCGGCGCGGACGCCGAGGAGAAAACGCCCGGTCAGGCTTGCCAGGACAAAGGATACGAGGATGCCGACGCCCGTTCCTGTCCGGAATCTTCGCGATCGGGCCGGGTCCTTCCAGGCCGCCACGGCGACGGCGTAGGGGATCAGAAGGATCACTCCGTGTCCTTTCCGGACATACGGAGAGATGACGAGTATGAAGAGGATCGCGATGGCGTAGTCGAGCGGAAACCTCTCCCGACCACGCGTGCCGGAAAGACGCCAGACGAAGATGCCGATGAGGGCGAGCGTGATCAGGAGGGTGACGATCTCCGCCGTGCCCCGGGAGAGGGAGACGAGGTTGATGTGGATCTCCGCGTCATCGTGTGGAGTAGCATCGATGGGGCGAAGGAGACGATGAACGGTCGCGCGGATCGATTGCCCCGGAATGTACCCCGTGTCCGGCTCCTCGAACGGGGTGGGGGCCTCGAGACTCAAGTAGGGGGCGGCGGCGTAGCCCTGCCATTGGTGGAGCAGGTCGCCGACTCTCTTCGGCCCCGCCGTGACGGCGGGAAGGGCGAGGAGAAGCGCCAGGCCGAGTCCTCCGGAGATCGTCAGTCGCCAGCGTTGCTGGAGCGCGAAGAAGAGAAACAGAAGCCCGGGCGTCACCTTGGTCACCGTGGCCAGGGCGAGAGAAAGGGCGGCTCCGACCTCCCTCCTCCTGTGGACCAGGTGGCCGGTCAAGCAGATAAGGAACAGGATCAGGATGTTGGCCTGTCCGCTCCGGAGCGTGTTGTTGGCGAATCGAAAGATGAAGACGAAGGGGAGGAGGCTCCAGGGGCCGGAGAGTCCGGCGAGCCGAGCGGCCATCCAGACGCTGGCGGTGAGCAAGGCGACGTTGAGTCCATACCAGGCGACCGCGGAGACCCGCGGGGACAAGACCGCGAATGGACCGAACAGGTAGGCGAAGGTGGGGGGGTAAATGTAGCCGGTCTGGTAGATCTCCCCGTTGCCGCGCAGGAGGGAAGCCGCCTCGCGGTAAGCCACGAAGTCCTTCGCCTCTTCCATTTCGGGGACGTAAACAGCCGCTGCAGCGACACCGATGAGGATCGGCACCGTGATCCAGGGATGGAGCTTCAACCCTTCGGCTTCTGTAGCCCGACGACCTCGTTCAGACTGCCCGAGCGGAAGCCGGAGAGGTCCAGGGTGACGTAGTGGAAGCCCGCTTTCAGAAGGGAGCGCACCAGGGCCTCCCGTTCTCCATCCCGGAAGATCCTCTCCATCTCATGCTCGGGGATCTCGACGCGGGCGAGACCTTCGTGGTGGCGGACCCGCACTTCGCGAAAGCCGCGGCTCTTCAAGTACGCCTCCGCCTCGGCGATCCGGGCGAGCTTATCCCCCGTCACCTTCTGACCGTAAGGTATCCGGGAGGATAGACAGGGGGCGGCGGGCTTGTCGTGTGTGGACAGACCAAGGGACCGGGAATACCGGCGGACGTCCGCCTTGCGGAGCCCTGCCTCACGCAACGGGCTGCAAACACGATGCTCCGCTGCAGCGATCGCTCCGGGTCGGTGATCTCCCACGTCGTCCAGTGTTTCGCCATAGGCTACGTGGCGGTACCCCTCCTGCGCGGCCAGCTCCTCCAGCGCCTCGAACAGCTCCGTCTTGCAGAAGTAGCATCGATTGACCGGGTTGTTCGTGTACTCGGGGCGATCCATCTCACGGGTACGGATCACTCGAAGGGTAGCGCCAAACCCGGCGGCGATCCGTCGCGCCTCGGCGACATCTTCGTCGGGGATCGACTCGGAGTTCGCGATCACACCCAGGCAGCGTTTCCCGAGAACATCGTGACAGACCTTCAGGAGGAGCGCGCTGTCGACTCCCCCCGAGTAAGCGACGACGACGCTCTCGAGCAGCGCCACGCGGCGCTTCAGCTCATCGAATAGAGGATCCATATCGGAAGCATAGGGAATCCGGATCCCCTACGCAACCCCAGTGCAACGGACGGAGGATCGGGTTCGGGCTTGATCGAATTCCACTCCTACCCTACGATCCGCCGCCCCGGCTCGCGGAACATCCATATCGGTCGGGAGGGAACATGGGGTCTGCTGACGGCCTGCTTCGATGCCATCGCTGTGGCCGCGTAGTCACGGTCGATGGTGCGTGCGAACGGTGCGGCGATTCGGAGAGAGGGGAAGTGCCTCTCCCCGGCGTCTTCACCACCCGGTTCGCCCGGGGACTCCTCTGTCCGGTGCGGGCGCTCCGCTACCTGTATTCCCCTCCCGGTCTCGGCCGCTACTTCACTTTGCCGTTCGTGATCAACGTGATCCTCTTCGTCGTCCTGCTGGTGGGGGCGGTGTGGGCTTACGATCCCCTGTACGATCAATTCGTCTCCTCGACGTCGACAGGGTTCTGGGCCCCGTTCGTGAGATGGGCGATCTTCTTCGTCTATCTGGTCGCCTTCACCCTGGTGTCTATCTTTCTCTTCAACGTCGTCGGGACGGCGATCGCCGCCCCGTTTCTCGATCCGCTATCTCATCGGGTGGAGGTGGCGGTGCTTGGCGACGTCGAGGGAGGCGAGATCGGGCGCGGCCTCATCGGTGAACTCCTCTTCTCGGTCGGTCAGGCGATCGGGATGCTCTTCCTCAGCTTCTCGGGGCTGATGCTGGCGCTCGCCCTTTCCTTCTGTTTGCCGGTGGCCGGGGTGCCGATAGCCCTCGTGCTCACTTCATTCATCACCGCCCTCGGGTACCTCGACGTTCCCCTCGCCCGCAAGCGGTACCGCCTCGGCGAGAAGCTCCGCTTCCTCTGGATGAACAAGGCCTCCGCTCTCGGTTTCGGGCTCACGATGCAGGCCCTCCTGCTCGTCCCGCTGGTCAACCTCCTCGTCCTTCCGGCGGGCGCCGCGGGAGCGACGACGATGTTCCTCGACTCCCCCTGGAAGTTTCCCCCGAGCCGTCGCTAGAATATCCGGCAGGACTTCTCATGCCTGCCGATCTACAACCACCCACCCCTGGACCGGATGACGAGATTCTCTCGGAAGCGGTTCGTCTTGGCCTGCTCACCTCGGACCAGGCGGATGAGTGCAGGAAGATCCGAGATGCGATGCGGGGGATGGGGCTCGCGCCCAGGTCCCTCGACGAGATCGCCGCGGAGAAGGGCTACCTGGGGTCCGAAGAGATCGATCGCCTTCGAGCCTCGCCTCCCCGACCCGCTCCGGCCACAGAGGTCTCCGTTCGGGGTTATCGTCTGCTCGGACTCCTCGAGGAGAATGAGAGGGAATCGACCTACCAGGCCCTCCGGGAGGACTCGGGTGAGCGGTGCGCTCTCAGAGTCCTCAAGCTGGATGCGGTGTCGGACTCCGTCCGCGCTTTTTGCGAGGAGGCGAGAAGACTCACCCGCCTGTCGCATCCGAACCTCCTATCGGGGATCGAAGCGGGTCTCGAGGGACCGCCCTATTTCGTGGCGGTCCAGTGGGCCGCGGGAGAGGTGCTCGGGAGTGTCCTGCGCGAGCGGGGCAGCCTGGAGGAGTCGAGGGCGGTGGAAATCGTGCGAGATGTCGCCCGCGCTCTGGAATCGATTCACCTTGCTGGGCTCGTGCACGGTGGAGTGCACCCACGCCGGATCCTGATCCCCCGCGCCGGCAGCGCGAAGCTGATGCCGCTTGGAGCCATCGTCGCCTCGGAGACGCTCTCGCCGGAACAGGTCCTGGGGGAGGCCCTTCCCGGACCCGCATCCGATCTCTACTCCCTGGGAGCGACGTTCTATTGCCTCCTCACCGGCAGGGCGCCCTTCGCGGGGGAGACCTCCGAGGAGGTGATGGCAAAACAGCTTGTCGAGTCGGCCCCACCGGTGCGCGCCCTGGCGCCCGACGTGTCGGAGGGGGCCGAGGAAATCGTGCTCAAGCTTCTCGAGAAGAGCCCGTCGGACAGGTACCCGGATGCCGGCGCGCTCCTCGCGGACCTGGAGGGCCTCATCTCCGCCCCGGATCTGCCGGCCGCCACGGCGGCCACCGCTCTCCCGACTCCACCCCGCCGAGCGGCGCCAGCCGCCGGGCCCGTTCTCCCGTCCCATCCGGGGCGAAGATGGACTGTGGTGATCTCGGTAGCCCTCATGATCCTCGTGGTGGGGCTGGGAGTGTTTGCCCTGTCCGGCCGGGGGCGGCGAAAGGGAAGGCAGGTCCTTCCCCTCGCGGGACCCCGACAGCCGGAACGCCCGCGGTCCGACCGCCGGCCGACACGGCAAGCCCCTCCGGCCGAAGAGCCGACCCTGATTGCCATCCGGAAGCGGCCCGATGTCGTGGAGACGCCGACGATCCTGAATTCGTCGGAGGATACCGGCGAGGACGAGAGTGTAGAAGTCGAGGAGGTCGCCGCCACGAGCGTCCCCGCTGTCGAGCCGCAGGTGGATCGGATGGCCTTCTTGCAGGCCTTCCTGGCCGACGTCGCCGGGTACCGTTTCGATTCGGCCGCGCAGTTGTGCGAGCGTCGGGTGGGTTTGGGGGAGAGCGCGAGTCTTGAGCAGAGCGCCCTCCGGGCTCTGACAGAGGTGCGGGCTGTCGTGCGCCGCGCGAACGAGGCGATCGTCAGGGACGAGGGGCGGCGGCGATCGATCCGCCTTCGAGATGGATTGAGGCTCGAGGGGACGATCATCAAGGGATCGAGCGGTCGCGTCGCCGTGAAAACGGACGATGGACTGATCGAAGTCCCGATGCGGTTCGTGTCGGCGGGAGATCTCCTCGCCCTGGCCGAGGTTGATGACCCCCTCGCCGTCGGTCTCGTACGCCTCCTCCTCTATGGTGACGCGGTCGGGGCCGAGAAGGCCTTCGGGGCCCTGGCGCCGGATAAGGTCGAGCCGTTCCTTGCTCTCATCGACCCGCTCGCCTTTCAGGCCCTGCTGGAGCGCGCCGACGTGTTCTACGGCCGGAAGGAGTGGCGCAGGTCCCTGGAGGCCTACCTCGATCTCCTCGGGCGGTTCCCGAGAGCGGACCTGTTCGGCGCCGATCCCGGGTGGATACGAGAGCGGGTCTATAACGGCATCCTCCTCGGTCGGATCGGCGGATCGTTCCATACGGAGGTGGAGGTCGACGGTGGCTTCCTCTCGTTCGCGTACCGACTCCGGGATCCTCGTGAGTGGGAGGACTGGACGGGACTGCAAGGGCGACAGCTTTCGATGGGGACCCTCAGCTGGCGGGGTCGCCTTTCCGGGAACCTGATCGTGGAGTGGTCGATCCAGAGCGGCGAGAAGCCGTGCTGGATCGAGTTTCATGCGGATCCGGATCGAGGGACGGGCTACCGGATCATGGGCGGAGAATGGGGTTGGCGCCTGGTGAAAGAAACCGGCAAGGGGAAGGCGGAGGATCTGGGAAAGCCCGCTTTCACTTTCGGAGCGGTCTCATTGCGAATCGAGCGGGTCGGAGATCTCATCCGTGTCTATCGAGACCGAGATCAGGAACCGTTCCTCGTCGGCAGGGACGGGTCCTACGGCGAGGGAATCATCCGGATGGGGGGAGACCTCTCGAGGCTGGAGAGAATCCGCATACGAGGGCGTCTTGCGGCGCCCGGACAAAGGTAGGGATGGGTCCGTTTGCCGGCAGTCCCCGCAGGGTCTAGAATTAGGTTCCTGTAGACGCTCGGGGAAGGGAGACACAGGTGGCGCGTCGAAAACGATCTCTGGTGGAGAGAGGGCGGAGGAGGATGCTCAGCCTCCTCTACCGCATCATCCGTCTCGATGATGCCCCTCGATCCATCGCCCTCGGCGGGTCGATCGGCCTCTTCATCTCCATGACACCCACCTACGGGTTTCAGATGATGCTGGTCCTTTTCACCAACACGATATTCCGGTGCAATCGTCTCGCCGGGATCGTCGCCGTTCACTTCACCAACCCGGTCACGGCCCTGCCCCTCTACTGGCTCGACTACAGGCTCGGGGTGCACCTGCTCGGGCAGTCAGGGATCGGTCGGGAGGAGTTCGCGAGGGTCCTCAGCAAGATCTCGTCGGCCCCGTTCATCGATGCGCTGCATCAGCTTGTCACGCTCGGCTGGGGGATCTTCGGACCGATCGCCCTGGGCGGGATCATCCTGGGGGCCATCCTGGGGGCCGGCTCCTATGTCCCGCTGCTCTATGGGATCAAGCGCTTCAAGGAGACAAGGGCCTTGAGAAGGGCCCGGCGAAAGCTGAAGAGACGGCAAGACCGGCGGGAGAAAACGGCAGGCCCCGCGGGGGGTCCGGAAGAGATAGAATCATCGGGCCATCCGCGCCGGTTGTTTCCCGATACCGAGGCCAACGGGAACGGACACGGCTTCGGGGAAAGCCCGGAGGAAGGCCGCGCGCCCGGCGAAGGTCTCGCCGATGGGGGAACCGGCGGCCGGCGGAAGGGGGCCTCCGATGAATAGACAGAGCTGGACCTGGATCCTCCTGGGCGTCCTCTTCGTTGGCGGGTGGGTCGGCGTCACATGCCACACGCCCGAAAGTGGGCCGGGTAAATCGGGAGGCGGAGTGAAAACGGGCGGCACCGCGCCTGGGTCCATGACCCTCGAGCTTGGCGGGCAGGTCCTCCACGTGGAGGTGGCGAGGTCATCGGATGAGCGGGCGCGAGGACTGATGCACCGGAAGTCCCTCGAGCAGAATCGGGGGATGATCTTCGTATTCCCCGAGGAGGACGAGTTGAGCTTCTGGATGAAGAACACCCACTTGTCCCTCTCGATCGCCTTCATCAGGACCGACGGAGAGATCGTCGACATCCAGGATATGGAGCCGCATGACGAGACAGCCGTCATTTCCCGCGGGCTGGCGCGGTATGCCCTCGAAGTCAACCAGGGGTGGTTCGCGGAGTACGGGGTCCGTCCTGGAGATCGAGTCGAGGGGCTCCCCGACGTTGATGGGGACGAGGATTGAACAAATCCGTCTGGTCGATCCTGATTCTCGGCACGATCTGCATGGGGTTCCTCTGGTACTTCTCCTTCAACGTGCTCAACTCCCCCAACCTGCAGCGCTTCCTCCTGATTCGCAACACGATTTCCGAGGATATGGAGATCCCGAAGGATGCGATCCGCATGGCGCACGATGATCGACAGCGCATCAAGGGCGTGAGTTTCACGCTGGACGACCTGACGGAGCGCGACCCTGAGTCCCTGGAGGATCTCGCAGGATTGGTCTTTACCCTCGAGGACGAGATCCGGGCAGAGGAGTGGAAGAAGAACCCGCATCCGCTCAGGAGGAGCATGACGGGGATGCGCAGCTTCCGGGAGGTCATCTTCCTGGGCGAGGGCGACCTGAAGATGAAGTTGAATCAAAGATCACTTGCCAAGCGGAAGGAGATCCGGGAATCGACCGACCAGGATGGGTCGTTACGCCTCGCCCTCGCCACGCTCCTGGATCTCGATGCAGACTCGCTGGATCTCGCCTTCGTGGAGGAGGGAGGAGCGCTCGCTTCGGCACAGCTTGGCGTCCGCCTGCGTATCGAAGACAGGAGCAAGGATCTGGGCCTGCCCGAGAAGGCCGGCCCTTCGGCCAGCATCGCCTTCGAGCAACTGGCGGGGAAGATCCACTTTTACCGCTTCGTGCAGCTCGCGGGCGGGGGGGGACGCTCCTACACGGCGAAGGCATCCAGGTTCTTCAGTCAGAAGAGGAGACCCTCCGATGTCCGCTGGGAGAAGGTCTTCGAGGCGGATTGACCAGAATGTCCAGATCAGAAATGGGGATCCTCATCGGGCTGTCGGCGGTAGCGCTCGTCAGCATCTCGATTCGAACCGCCCACCATTACGGCTGGGGGGAGGACCCGATCGCCGTGGTCAACGACCGCCCATCCACCCTTCCCCCGATTGATCTCAACAGTGCCGGCTGGGAAGAGCTGACACTCCTGCCGGGCATCGGAGAGTCTCGAGCGAAGCAGATCATCGCTTACCGGGAGCGAGTGGGGGAGATACGGGACCCGGGCGAGCTGCGACAGATCTCGGGTATCAGCGATGCCCTCCTCCGGCGGATCCGTTCCAGTATCACCGTCCGCAGACTGCATCCCGATCGGGAGAGGTGATGCCGGACCCACCGCGCTCTTCGATGCGGCTTCAGGTCTGCCTCTTCCTGGCCCTGCTGATCACCTATGCCTACTTCTTCCAGGGGGGAGGCTGGCATCAGAACTCGCGGTTCGATCTGACGCGGGCGATCGTGGAGGACGGGTCGGTAAGGATCAACCGGTTCGCCGGGAATACCCACGACTGGGCGCGCGTCGAGAATCGTCTCCTCTCCAACAAGGCGCCGGGTCTCTCGTTCATCGCAGCGCCGCCGTACGCCGTTATCCGGAGCGTCCTGCCGGCGGGCCACGACGATCCGTTCCGGATGAGCATCCAGGTTCACTTCATCGTGATCTTCACTGTCTCGCTCGCCTCGGCGATCCTCGGCGTAGTCTTCCTTCGTTTCCTGCAGCTCTGGGCCGGCGAGCCTTCGATCCGTCCTGTGGTCTGCCTCCTCGCCTACTCTCTCGGATCGCTCGCCTTCCCCTGGTCGACCCAGCTCATGGCGCATCAGCTGGGCGCCGCGCTCCTCTTCGGAGCCGCCGCCCTGATCTACGCGGAGAAGAAGCGGGACTGGTCGGGCGGGGATAAACCTCTCCTGCTGGCAGGCGTGATCCTCGGGTTGGCCGGTACGGTAGAGGAGACTTCGATCTTCGTGATCCCCATCCTGCTCGCCTACGGCCTCTGGGTCGGCGGATGGCGTCGTGCCCTGATGATCTGCGCCGGCGGGGTCGGGCCTGCGGTGGCCCTGGCCACGTACAACGCCTTCGCCTTTGGCGGGCCGCTCCTGACCGCACACGACTTCCAGAACCCGCGGTTTGTCACGGGGGAGCCGGGAACGTTACTCGGGGTTCTCGGAGCGCCCGATCTCCGGGTGCTTCTGGAGCTGACTTTTCTTCCACGGCGGGGCCTCTTCTACTACTGTCCGGTGCTCCTCTTTGCCGCGGCCGGGCTCCTGGCGGCGATCCGGAGGCGAGAGTCTCGCCCCGAGGCCGTGACGTTTCTCTCGGCGTTCATCGTCGTGCTCCTCTTCAACGCCTCCTTCAACGGCTGGCACGGCGGCTGGTCGACCGGCCCTCGCTATCTCATCCCCGCGCTACCGTTCCTCGCCGTCGGCCTCGTCTGGACGCCGCGAGTGCTGAGGTCGTCGGCCTGGGTCGCCGGCGCGATCTCGATCTTCCTGATGACCGCCGTGACAGCCGTCAACGTCTCCGTTCCTCAGGACAACCGGAACGCGGCGGCAGCGCTGCCGCCCGGAGAGAGCCGGGTCGATGACGTCCGGGACCCACTGAGGAACTACGTCCTCCCGCGCTTTGCTTCGGGCGAACTGTCCGTGCACCGACAGCACATGAGCGAGGGTTTCATCGGGCAGAGGCTCTCCCCGCCGGAGCAGCAGTGGGCTGCCTACAACGTGGGCGAGTTGATGGGGCTCCGAGGCCTTTCATCGCTCGTCCCGCTCCTTCTGTCCTGGATCGTCCTCGGGTCGATCGCCGCGTGGAGGCCTCGCCGCTCCTCTATCTCCCTGGATCGGTAACAGTCACGGAAATCGCCGAATTCCCGCCGGCAAGGGTCGGTGGGTCTCGTCTTCCAACCAGGTAGGGGTGCCTTTAGAAACCAATGGAAGGGGAGGTGAGGCATGGGCTGGGTCAAGCTCGTAGCCCTGGCGGGGATGCTCTCTTGCCTGCCCTCGTGCGGGGAGGGTGGCGACGACATCCCCTCCGCGCCGGGGGCAGTGAACCTCTACTTGACGGATGCCCCGGCTGACTTCGTCCAGGTCTGGGTCACCCTGGATCGGGTGCAAGTCCACAAGAGTGGCGGCCCCTGGGAGACGATTCCACTCGTCGCCAGGACGATCGACTCGAACGGGGATGGGCTAGACGATGCGATCCCGAATCCGGATGGTTCCGTCACCACGGATCTGCTGGCCTTGCGAGGCGTCGAGACCCTCTTCTCTGGCGGCGTGGTCGAGGCGGGCCACTACACACAGATCCGACTCAGGGTCCTCTCCGCCGAGGCGTTCGACGGGGTCGCCTCGATTCCCCTCGATAAATTCATGACGCGCACCCATTTCGCGAATTCGGTGCGCGTCACGAAATTCGGATTGCGCATTCTAGTGGTGTTGAGAGAGCGCCGTAGCCTCGCCCACGGTCTCACCCTGTTTGTTCATGGATGACGCATCCTGTTTCTGTCGAAAGAGATCCGTCAATAAATCCAAATTAATTCATGACGCGCACCCATTTCGCGCATTCGGTGCGCGTCACGAAATTGTCAGGGGGATGTGGCATACTGTGGGGAGAGCTAACAGGTAAGGATTTTCTTACCCCCTTACCGGCGAGTCCCCGGGTCACCTCATGTCCGCACCGTGGGGGGATCTGGGGACTTCCTTATGAAAACTTCACCGGTAGAGCGCTGGCGGAAATCTCCCTGGATCCGCAGATGCGCTCTCATCCTCGCCGCCTGTATCATCCTCCCCATGATCTTCGCCAGACTCGAGAATCGGATGATCTACTTCCCGACCCGGGAACTCGAGGGCACTCCGTCGCAGGTGGGGCTGGAATTCGACGACGCGAATATCCGAACGGCAGACGGGATCTCGATTCACGGGTGGTGGGTTCCGCACGATGAGGCGAAGCTGACCGTGCTCTTCTTCCACGGGAACGGGGGCAACATCTCGCATCGCGTCTACCTGCTGGAGCTCCTCCGGGATCTCGGAGTGAGCACGCTCATCATCGATTACCGCGGCTATGGCAAGAGCGAGGGAAGGCCTTCGGAGGAAGGCCTCTATCGAGATGCGGATGCGGCCCTGAAGCACCTGCGCGAGGCTCGAGGAATCCCCCTGGACCGGATCGTGATATTCGGCAAATCACTGGGAGGAGCGGTGGCGATCGATCTCGCCGCGAGGGTCGAGACCGGAGGTTTGATCGTCGAGTCTTCGTTTACATCCATCAAGGATATGGCCCGGCGGACGGTGCCGATCCTTCCCGTCCATCTCCTCGTCCGCACTCGCTTCGACTCCTTGGCGAAGATGCCCAGTCTGCGACAGCCGCTCCTCGTGATTCACGGGAACCGTGATGAGGTCGTCCCCTTCGAGATGGGGCGAGCCCTGTACGACGCCGCCGAAGGGACAAAGGACTTCCTCGCCGTTCCCGGCGCGGGGCACAACGATCTCGAGTATGTCGGAGGGGAGGTCTACCGGGAGCGCCTGAGGACCTTCCTGGCCCGCCTCAATCCCTGATCCTACGGATCAAAGCGGGCGCGACGAAGCCGATTTACCTCTCGATCCGCCAGTCGGGTCGGTTCGGGGAGACGGAAACGGTTCGCGCACTCGAGGACCAGCCGGATGGCGGCGGGTAGCCCGATCCGGTGACCCTGCGAGACATAGACCGGCTTCACTCCGGCCCGGGTTCGAAGGATCGCCCCCAGCTTCTTCCCCTTCAGACGGAGGGGGCTCCACTCGCCCCGCGTCGATCGGGGCTCGGCCCCGTCGCCGACCAGGATGCTCTTGGCGCATCCCACCGTCGGGAGGTCGAGCCAGACACCGAGGTGCGAAGCCAGGCCGAAGCCCCGGGGGTGGGCGACGCCATGGCCATCGAAGATCGCGGCGTCCGGCCGGGTGCGAAGGCGGCGGAAGGCCTCGATCAGTGGCGGAGCCTCCCGGAAGGAGAGCAGGCCGGGGACGTACGGAAACCGTGCGCGAGACGTGACGGACGAGATCTCGACGATCTCCATCTCGGGGAGGCGAAGGACCACGACTGCCGCGAAGAGTGTGTCGTCCCCGCGGTCATAGGAGATGTCGGCCCCGGCAATGATCCGGTACTTGCGCCGATCTCCGCGCAGGATCAGCCGGCTCTTGAGACGGTTCTGAACGGCAACGGCTTCATGATAAGAGGTGGGCCAGGAGTGGAGGGAGCGAACCCTCACGAACCGCCGAAGCAGCAGGCGACTTCCACACAGATTCGCAGGATCTCCCAGAAGGCAGGTTCGGTAATTATTGCCAGGAGGACCATGCCAACTTGCTCGAGCGCGGTCCCGAAGAAGCCCAATCCGACGACAAGCCCGTCGAGTATCTGCTTCGCGACGGTCGGATCTTCCTTGTGAGCCCGTCTGATCGTCAGGGCGAGGTTCAAGGCGACGGCCTTTCGGTCCTTCTCGACCTGCGCGATGTCGGACTGGATCGACCATCTCTCTTCCTGGTGGGATTGTGAATCGGACCACTCGCCCTCGGCGGCGATGTGGTGGAGGAACTCGCGAAGCCATCGTTCCTCGGCGACGAAGGACGAGATGGATTGCTCGTAGAGTGTCGCGGCCTCGCGCAGGCGACCATGATCGTACTTGGCGTTGGCCTCGCGCCATAATCTCAGGCCCAACTCGGAGTAGGCCTCGGCGGCGAGATGGGCCGTCCCCGGCAAGGCCTCGAGGGCGTGTGCGCGGTACTGCGCCAACCTGGCGTTGGGCGGACCCCCTTCGGCTTCGAGCAGATCGGACGCCATCTCCAGGCCTTCCCGGTAGAGAAGGAAAGATTCGGCGTAGGCGGCCGCCGCGGCATCGTGCGAGCCCGCGTCCATCGCCCTATCGGCCCGCTGCCGATAGACGTCTGCTTCGTCCACCAGGGCAGTCGTGTGCGCGGGCGTGGCGCAGCCGATAGCCAGAAGTACCAGGAGTATAGAAATTTGGAACCGGGGCATGGCAATTCCTCCCCTCAATCAAGTCTATCTCGAAGTGCGAGGAAAGGTCAAGTCCTGGGCCAGGGCTTGATGGGTCCTCCCCTACAACCTATAGAATTATCAAGGGTTTAGAGCCGTAGAGGAAGCAGGAGGTGGAGGAGAGAGTGAGGCCAATACTCGGTCGATGGCTGCGGAGAGCGCTCCCACTGTTCCTGCTCCTCGCTCCACTGGGCCCCGCCTGCCAGGGGCTCGTGGGAGGACCCAGGGACGGGATTCTCGATCGCTCGACCCTCCTCCGTATAGGGGGTCGGGTATTTCTGTTCGAGGACGCCCCGGAAATCTCGGCACGTACGGATATTGATGCAGTGGTCGTCAACGGAATACGGATTCGCGTGCAGGGTGGACGCGTGGAAGTCAACGGCGAGAGCATCGAGGCAGGCGAGCGCGATCGTATCGTGGTGAATCCCCGGGGAGAGGCGCGTGTGATGAAGACCGCGGACGAGGACAAGAACTAGATGTCGAAGAGGACTCGAAATCCGATGTGCTCGGCGCGCTTGCTGGGTTTCACCGGGTGGGGAGGGGTCCGGGTCTTCGTGGCGCTTGCCACGGCCCCGGGGTCGCGCTCGAGGAAGCTCCCACCCAGGATCGCCGGCCCGTCGGCCGTCATCACGAACTCCCAGACATTTCCAGCGAGATCAAATACGCCGTGAGCGCTTCGACCCTCCGGGTAGGATCCGACAGGCGTTGTGCTATCTCCCATCACGTTGGCGAGATTCGGGTCGAACCGATTGCCCATCCCCGCATACTCATCCTCTTCCGGCCCGCTCTGCGCGGCCCACTCCCACTCCTCGGTTGTAGGGATCCGCCCCCCTACCCAATCGCAGAAGGCCTCGGCGTCCTTGAAGGAGACGTGGACGACGGGGTGATCCTCCCTTCCCTCCGGAAACCGGCCCTTGTGCCAGCCGGGAGGGGAGGGGTGACCTGTCTCGCGCATGAAGATCGCGTACTGACGGTTCGTCACTTCGTAACGACTCAGGAGAAAGGTCTGGATCTTGTCTTGTGTAGCTGGCGAGGTTCCCTCTTCCGGGGCATCGCCGCCGATCACGGCGTTCCACTTCTGGTAGGTCGTTGTTGTGTCCATTTGCAGCCGGGTGAGGCGCTGCATCACCTCCGTCGTTCCTGCGGCGGGGACGCGCTCCAGTCTACGCGCGGCCAGGACGGGCAGGAACCACTCGAGCAAGAGGCGGACTTCCGCCAGTTCGGCATCCATCGACTTTACATGCGCGCTCCGCTCGTCGGCGTTTCGCTGGACGAGATCCGCGAGCTCGAGGATCACCTCCTCAACCCCCAGATCGGGAAACCGTCCGAAGCGATCGCGAAGCAGGTCGTAGATGAGGACATCCCGCTCCTCGGGGCGTGGAGAGAGACGGTCGTGCACTTCGAGCTGTAGCTCGGCGAGACGCTGCAGGTACCTCCTCCTCAGGGGCTTCTCGATGCTCAGCTCCTTGAGGGCCTTGGAGCGAATCGACTCCATGCCCTGATTTCTCTCCCGGAAGAGGTAGCTTCGATAAAACTCCCGCAGCTGATCCAGACTGATCCGACCCGTCTCGCGCTCCTGAGCCTCGGCCAGGCGGGCGTCGCCAACCTCTGCCATCTCGTCCAGCCTACGAGTCGCCTCGTCGAGCCATGCGGGGTAGACGGCCTCGGTCTCAACGAACAGCGCCTTCACCGTTTGCATCGAGGCGTCCACGTATCGCAGCCACCGCTGCCCCTCCGCCACAGCTTCTGGATCGGTGCCGTCGAGCTCACTCAGGAGAAGGTACTTCGCCTGGACGAGATCGTCACGCTGGATCGCCTCGCGAATCGGGCCGAACTCCTCCCACGAATCACCGGAGGGAACGTCCGGATCGATGCTCGAGGCGAGCTCGAAGGATGGTCGGGGGAGGGGAGTTCTCCATACGGCGAACACGAGAAGTCCGACCAGCGCCGCCGCGAGCGAGCCGTGAAGGAGCAGTCGCCTCTTCTCGAGCAAGGCGCGAACCGGGGCGGGGCGGAAGAGAACGGCGCCTGCGCAGCTCGGGCAGGCGAGTCCCTCACCGGCGACGCATCGGAGGAGGATGGATTCGCGCTCGCACTCGAGGCAGACCAGGGGAAGCTGCATCGCCTCCCCGCGGAGCCGGCGAGCCTGAGCCTCGGTGAGCTTGCCCGTACGGACAAGATAGAGGCTGAGCGGCTCCTCCCGATCTTCGGGAATCCCATCC
>JAPUJT010000117.1 GCA_027296055.1 Planctomycetota bacterium
TTGCAGTTTCGCCGTCCCCCCGATGCTCCAATACGGCCCCGGCATTTACGAGGATCGCCCCGTCCATCGGATAGTGCCTGAGCCCTTCTTCGCCGATCTCCAGAGCTCGGCCCATGTCCCCCGCGAGTCCCGCAGCCAGAACAGAAAACGCGTAGAACATCGGCAGCGGTTTCTCCGATCCGAGCTTGTCCTGGTATGCCTTGAGCGAGCCCATCGCGGCCGCGCCGTCCCCAGATTTCATTTCGACGATGCCTCGTGCCAGGGCAAGACCCGCATCGTTCGCGTCGAGCTTCTCCGCTTCAGCCAGTGCTGAGAGCGCCTCGCCGTACTTGCCCATACGTTCGTATGCCAATGAGCGGTTCCGAAGCAGCGCGTAGGTAGGCGTGGTTGCCGCGTCCATCCCGTCGAAGTGAACGATGGCCTCGTGTGCCTTGCCCTGTCTCAGGCTGATTAGCGCCAGGTGGCCCCGGGCCTCGGCGTGCGTCGGATCAACCTCGAGAGCCCTTCGGAACTCACGGGTCGCATCGTCCATCAGCCCCGACTTATACGCCGCCAGCCCGGCCTTGAGGGCCTGTTCCAAGGACCCTTTGGCCTCGTCCTCCGCAACGCGCTTAGCAACCTGGACCGCGAACCCGGCTTGGATCAAGCCGTAAAGCGCTTTCCCAGTGTCGAATTCCACGAGTCCGGAAACAGTGACCAGATCCATCACCGAGCGGTTTCCGTCTATCAGAGGGATGATCAGCCGCTGATCGTCTGTGAGCTCGAGGCCCTCATCCTCCAATGGGTTTCGCTCCAATGCGAAGACGAGATCCATGGAGGTGATCTTCTTTTCGACCACGCTCCACTCGTCCACTCGGCGCGCTCCTTCCATAAGGAGGCCATCGATGCTGAGCGAAACACGAAATACATTCTCGTCCGGCACGATGTCCGGCTCAAACTGGAATGTCCCTTCGTTCCATTGAAAAATGAGGTAGACCGCCTCTTCGATCTGCACGGAGATGTATTCGTCCAGCTTCTCTTGCGTCAGGCTGCCGAGCCCGACGAGCACCTCACCCAATCTCTGTCCGGTGTTTGGCGTCTGCCGCGCCACCCCCTCGGCGAGTTGATCCCTGGTGATGACTTGGTGGGTGACGAGAAGATCTCCGAGCCGGTCCAGCCGGTTCGCGACGGTGGCGAAGATCACCCTCCCGCCCTCGAAGTAGACGGACCCGGTGTTCCCATAGTTCGTGAGGGTCAAGCACCCGGTCTTTCCCCCCATGCCCAGCAGCTGGGAGATATCGGCCAGACTGACGTCGCTGAGTGCTCCTTGGATTGCCATAACGTGTTATGCCTATTCGGTCATTTCGACAATACGTTCTTCGATCACCTGCCAATCCCACACCACGTTTTCCCTGGAGGGACTCCAAGCCGAGCTCGTCACAGCCGCTTCCCCCACCTCAGCCACTTCCGCCGCTTCCGCCACCTCTACTACCGTCGGGACCGCTTCTTGGGCTGGAGCAGCCTCGGTTGCGGAGTCGTTGAATGAGGCCATGAGGCCACCGCGGTCGCCGGTCTCGAACTCCTCGATCGGAGGGAGAACGGCGTCGCCCACCTCGGGCCGCATGAATCCGCCCCAGAGGTCCTCGTCCTGCATAAACTCGGGTGGCGCTTCTTCCAGGATCAGCTCTCCGGCACCCTTGGGCAGATCTTTGCCGGGTGCCTCCACCACAAGCCCCATCTCGAAGCGGGTCCGTAACCTCTCGTCGATGTCATCGACACCCGAGGGGGGCCGGGCCGCCGTAATAAGAATCTTGGTCCCTTTGCGACCCGAGGCCTCGAGGAGAAGGAAGAGCTCGTCCTTGGCGCGCTCTGTCAGAGAAATCAGCTCGGCGTCGTAAAGGAGCAAGAGATCCACATCCCACCAGCGTTCCCGCCACGCCCCGGCTACACCCCCCGACAACGCCCGAATGTAGTCCTCCGCGAACTCCGCAGCGGAGACGATGGCGATGTTCGCAAGTTTATGCTTGTCTCGGAACGATCGCGCCGTCGCCGCAAGAAGCGCCAATGGACCGGGACGGTTCCCACTCCACACATAGAGGGGGTTGTACTCCGGACGCTCCTCGCTGACGAGCTGACCGGCCGCCTTGATCACCACCGCTTCGTAGTTCGACGTGAGGTCGGCCAACCAAGGACCTTGCCCGACGCGAAGGAAGGGCTTGACCCGCTCCAGAGCCGAGGCGAGCAACGAGGCCGCTTCATCCAGACGCTCGGGATCCTTGAGCACACCGACCGCGGCCTCCGGCCAGGGATTGCCGGCGCTGGCGAGGGATTTTTCCACCTGACGGAGCTGGGCGATATCTCTGCGGAATTGGTCGACCACCTCCTGGGGGTCCGCGGGAGACTTGTCGGACTCGAGTAGTCGGCGTAAGCGGGTGCCCGAGTATCCGTCCCTTTCGAAGATCTCCGCCGTTTCGCGGAGCAGCCTCCTCCAGGGCTCCTCTTTCGGCTCCGCACCCGCCACCGTATGGGAGAGCTCCTCCATGAACGAACCGAATTCATCAAGGAGTTGCTGGCCGGCGA
>JAPUJT010000118.1 GCA_027296055.1 Planctomycetota bacterium
CCCCGGACGATTGCCGAAAGCTGCGGCTGACCTATGGCGCTCCGTTCAAGATCATGGTTCGCCTGGAGAAGGAAGAGCCGATTGAGGAGGAGGTCTATCTGGGCGAGCTTCCCCTGATGATCGGGGGGGGGGAGTTCATCATCAACGGGGCCGAGCGGGTCATCGTCAGCCAGCTCCACAGGTCACCCGGCGTCGACTTCAGCGAGGAGGTCCACTCGATCGAGAGGAGACTGCACTCGTTCCGGATCATTCCTGAGCGGGGCTCCTGGATCGAGGCGAACGTGACCAAGAAGGAAAACCTGGTCGTCCGCATCGACCAGAGCGGGAAGTTTCCCGCCACGATTCTCCTCCGGGCGATGGACGAGAAGTTCTCCACGAATCGAGACCTCATCCGGGCCTTCTACAAGACCGAGAAGATCAAGATCAGCGGTCCAGGTTCCGAGGTTCGCGCCCGAGGACGTCGGAGCGCCCAGGACGTGATCCACCCGAAGACGGGCGAGATCCTGCTCGAGGCCGGTGACGAGGTGCCGGAGAAGGGGATCAAGGTCTACCGCGAGGCCGGTCTGAAGGAACTCGAGGTGATCAAGGGCACGCCGGACGTCCTGATCCTCAACACGCTCAAGGAGGACCCGACGCGGAACCGGACAGAGGCCCTGCTGCGGATCTACCAGAGGCTCCGCCCTGGCAATCCCGCGCAGAAGGAAAAGGCGGCTGACCTGTTCGCCGACAAGTTCTTCAACTCCAACAAGTACCGCCTGGGACGGGTGGGCCGCTTCCGGTTGAACCGGAAATTCGAGCAGAAGATCGCGGAGAAGGAGATGACCCTTCGACCGGAGGATTTCCTCCACGCGATCCGCTACATCCTGGACCTTCGCGCGGGCCGTGGAGAAATCGACGACATCGATCATCTGGGGAACCGTCGGGTCAGAACCATTGATGAGCTGGCAGGAGACGAGCTCCGCAAGGGGTTCCTGAAGCTCAAGAGGACCATCCAGGAGAGGATGAGTCTGATGGACCCGGAGACGATCTCTCCGAGGAACATCATCAACTCGAAGACGATATCGAGCGCGATCGAGTACTTCTTCGGTCGAGGCGAGCTCTCGCAGGTCGTGGATCAGACCAATCCACTCGCCCAGCTGACCCACGAGCGAAGGCTCTCGGCGCTCGGCCCTGGAGGCCTGAACCGGAAGCGAGCCGGGTTCGAGGTGCGGGACGTTCATATCTCGCACTACGGCCGGATATGCCCGATCGAGACACCCGAGGGGACCAACATCGGCCTGATCTCATCGCTGGCCATCTACGCCAACACGGATGAGTACGGGTTTCTGATCACACCCTATCGGGTGGTGAAGAACGGTCGAGTTCAGGATGACATCCAGCTGCTGCGAGCCGATCAGGAGGAAAACGCGATCCTCGGCCCCGCCGACATGAAGATCGACGAGGCGGGGAAGATCATCGGTAAGAAGGTTCTCGCGAGGATCAACGGCGAGTTCCTGTTGATCGATCCCAAGTCGGTCCAGTACATGGACGTCTCTCCGAAGCAGCTCGTCGGTGTCTCTGCCAGTCTGATCCCGTTTCTCGAGCACAACGACGCCAACCGGGCCCTCATGGGATCGAACATGCAGAGGCAGGCCGTCCCGCTTCTCCAGTCCGAGCCGCCGATCGTGGGGACCGGCATGGAAGGTCCCGTGGCGCAGAACTCCGGGATGGTCGTGCTCGCTCCGAAGGACGGCGAGGTGACCAAGTCGGACGCCTCCCAGATCGTGGTCGGCGACGAAAGGATCAAACTGCGCAAGTTCGTCGGCCTGAACGAGAGGACCTGCCTGAACCAGAAGCCGATCGTCACCGTTGGGGAGCATGTCAAGAAGGGCCAGATCATCGCGGATGGGGCGGCAACTTATCTGGGGGAGCTCGCCCTCGGGAAGAGCGTCGTCGTCGGGTTCATGCCGTGGGATGGATATAACTTCGAGGATGCGATCCTGGTCAGTGAGAAGCTGGTCAAGGAGGACAGATACACCTCGATCCATATCGAGGAGTTCGAGATAGAGATCCGGGAGACGAAGCTAGGCCGGGAGGAGTTCACCCGGGATATCCCGAACGTTTCGGAGAAGGCGCTTCGCAACCTGGATGAGAACGGTATCGTGCGCACCGGGACCCGCGTCAAGCCAGGGGACATTCTCGTAGGAAAGGTCGTCCCGAAGTCGAAGACTGAACTTTCTCCGGAGGAGAAGCTACTCCACGCGATCTTCGGCCGCGCAGGAGAGGATGTGAAGAACGATTCCCTCGAGGCTCCATCGGGCGTGGAGGGGATCGTCATCGATGCCAAGAAATTCTCGCGCAAGAGCCAGCTGACTGAGTCGGAGAAGCACAAGAACCGGCAGGAAATCCGGACAAGGGAGAAGGAGTATCAGGACAAGCTGACCGAGCTCATTCACCTGATGCTGGCCTCCATCAAGGAGGCCTACGGGGGGAACCTCCGTGACCTGATCGCCAAGAGGGAGATCCGTGAACGAGACCTGCTGGGGCTGCAGGTGTCGGAGATCAAGCTGAAGCTCGACTACGAGCGATTCGATCCTCCGGCAGCCAGCAAGAGTCGTAGCAAGATCAAGATCTACGAGCTGGTTCGTCGCTTCCTGGACAAGATGGAGGATGCAGAGAGCGAGAGAAATCTCCTGATCAATCGGATCCAGCGAGGGGATGAGCTGCCCACCGGCGTCCTGGAACTCGTGAAGGTGTACGTCGCGACGCGACGAACCCTCTCCGTCGGTGACAAGATGGCCGGACGGCACGGCAACAAGGGAGTCATCGCCAAGATCCTTCCCGAGGAGGACATGCCGTTCCTCGAGGACGGAACACCCCTCGATATGCTTCTGAATCCCCTCGGCGTCCCCAGCCGGATGAACGTCGGTCAGATCATGGAGACCCACCTCGGGTGGGCCGCCAAGATCCTGGGGTTCCGAGCCCTCTCCCCCGTGTTTGGAGGCTGCTCGGAAGCGGATATCCGGGCTGCCCTTCGCGAGGCCGGTCTTCCCGAAGATGGGAAGGTGACGCTCTACGACGGACGCACCGGGAGGCCCCTCGACCAGAAGGTCACCGTCGGCTACCTCTACATGATGAAGCTCCACCATCTGGTGGACGACAAGGTTCATGCGCGAGCCACCGGGCCGTATTCGCTCATCACGCAGCAGCCCCTGGGCGGCAAGGCGCGCTTCGGCGGTCAGAGGTTCGGAGAGATGGAAGTGTGGGCCCTGGAAGCATACGGCGCGGCCAATATCCTGCAGGAGCTCTTGACCGTGAAGTCGGATGATGTCGATGGCCGCACGAAGATTTACGAGTCGATGGTCAAGGGAGAGAACACGCTGGAACCTGGAACTCCAGTCTCCTACGACGTGCTGACCAATGAGATCAAGGGTTTGGGACTGAACATGGTCCTGAACAAGAAGAGGGTGTGATCGGGTTCGAGACCGTTCGCTAACTCCTTTGTGGAGCTGCACAAGAAATGGTCGAAGCTTTCTATGAGAAGATCAACGACTACGGGTCGGTGAGCATCCGACTGGCCTCCCCGCAGGACATCCGGTCCTGGTCCTATGGCGAGGTGAAGAAGCCGGAAACGATCAACTACAGGACCTACCGCCCCGAGAAGGACGGTCTCTTCTGCGAGCGCATCTTCGGCCCGGAGAGAGATTGGGAGTGCTTCTGCGGCAAGTACAAGGGCATCAAGCACAAGGGAATCATCTGCGATCGGTGCGGAGTCCTCATCACCCACTCGCGCGTGCGCCGCAAGAGAATGGGGCACATCAACCTGGCAGCTCCGGTCGCGCACATCTGGTTCTTCAAGGCGACGCCCTCCCGCCTCGGTAGCCTGCTGGCAATGAAGACCTCGGATCTGGAGCGCGTGGTCTATTTCCAGGATTACGTCGTGGTGGATCAGGGAGAGACCCCGCTGAAAGACAGGGCCCTCCTCACGGAAGAGGAGTACCGCCAGTCGAGGGAGAAGTACGGGAAAGACTCGTTCCAGGCTGGAATGGGCGCGGAGGCGATCAAGCAGATCCTCGGGAGGATGGACCTTCCTAAGCTCAAGAAGACTCTCCTCGCCGACCTCGCAACGACGAACTCCAAGCAGAAGGCGAAGGATATCATCAAGCGGCTGAAGACGGTCCGGGCCCTCATCGAATCGGGAAACAGCGCGGACTGGATGATCCAGGACGTCATCCCTGTCATCCCGCCGGATCTCCGTCCTCTCGTGATGCTCGATTCCGGCAACTTCGCCACCTCCGACCTGAACGACCTGTATCGGAGGCTGATCAACAGAAACAACCGTCTCAAGAAGCTTCTCGATCTGAACGCGCCCGAGGTGATCATTCGCAACGAGAAGCGGATGCTTCAGCAGTCGGTCGACGCGCTCTTCGACAACAACCGATGCCGGCGTCCGGTCCTCGGGTCGAACAACCGTCCCCTCAAGTCTCTGACCGACATGATCAAGGGGAAGCAGGGTAGATTCCGTGAGAACCTGCTCGGGAAGCGAGTCGACTATTCTGCGCGTAGCGTCATCGTCGTCGGTCCGGAGCTCAAGCTGCACCAGTGCGGTCTGCCGAAAAAGATTGCGCTCGAGCTCTTCCAGCCATTCATCATTCGCAGGCTGAAGGAGATGGGACACGCCGACACGATCAAGTCTGCCAAGAAGATGCTCGACCGTAAGGATGAGGAGGTCTGGGACATCCTCGAAGAGGTGATCCAGGATCACCCCGTTCTCCTGAATCGCGCGCCGACCCTCCACCGGGTGGGTATCCAGGCATTCGAGCCGATCCTTATCGAGGGGAACGCGATCAAGATCCACCCCCTGGTATGCGCGGGATTCAACGCCGACTTCGACGGCGATCAGATGGCGGTGCACCTCCCCCTCTCCATCGAGGCACAGGTAGAAGCCGCCACCTTGATGATGTCGACACACAACATCTTCTCGCCCGCCAACGGAAGGCCGATCATCGCTCCTTCACAGGACATCGTGCTCGGTTGCTTCTACATCACGGTGCTGAAAGAGGGAGAGCTCGGGGAGGGAATGATATTTTCATCCGAGGAAGAGGCGCTGCTGGCCCACAGCGAAGGAAAGGTGGGCATCCACTCTCCGGTAAAAGTCCGGCTGGCCGCCGGCCTCGACGTCCTCGAGGAAGGCCGGAAGAAGAGCACCGCGCGCGGCCCGCTCCTGACGACCCCAGGGCGCGTGATGTTCAACGACATCCTGCCCAAGGGGATGCCTTACTACAACATGGAAATGGACAAGTCGACGATCAGCAAGGTGGTCGACGATTGCCACGCGCTGGTGGGTCGGGAAGCGACGCTCGAGCTGCTCGACAACCTGAAGGAGCTGGGATTCAAGCAGGCCACTCTCGCCGGGCTGTCCTTTGCGATGCACGACCTGCGGACACCTCGCAAGAAGGCGGAGATCATTCGCACCGCACAGGGCAAGGTCAACGAGATCAAGAAGGCCTACGAGCGAGGCGTGATCACGGAGGGCGAGAGATACAACCAGGTTATCGAGTGCTGGACCCACGCGACGGAGAAGGTCGGCGAGGACATGATGGAGGAGCTGAAGCGGGACACCCGTGACGGCAAGCCCTATCTCAACCCGATCTTCCTCATGGCGAAATCAGGGGCGAGAGGCTCTGCCCAGCAGATCCGCCAGCTGGCCGGGATGCGAGGGCTGATGGCCAAGCCGTCGGGTCGAATCATCGAGACTCCCATCCGGGCGAATTTCCGCGAGGGGCTGAGTGTTCTCGAGTACTTCTCGTCGACCCACGGGGCCAGAAAGGGACTCGCCGATACGGCTCTGAAGACGGCCGATTCGGGTTACCTCACCCGGAAACTGGCCGACGTGGGCCAGAATGTCGTCGTCAACGAGATGGATTGCGGCACGACAGAGGGCATCACGAAGGGGGCGGTCTTCAAGGGGGACAAGATGGAGGCGTCCCTCGCCGAGTCGATCCGGGGAAGAGTCGCCCGCGACACGATCACCGATCTCGTATCGGACGACACGATCGTTGGCGAAAACGATCTCATCACCGAGGCGGTGGCCCAGAGGATCGAGAGCGCGCTCGGCCCGAACAACAAGATTCGTGTCCGGTCGCCGCTCACGTGCGAGACTCCCATCGGCGTATGCGCCAAGTGTTACGGGATGGACCTCTCCCGCGGACTCCTCGTCGAGGAAGGGCTGGCGGTGGGGATCATCGCTGCCCAGTCGATCGGTGAGCCGGGAACTCAGCTCACGATGCGGACGTTCCACATCGGAGGGATCGCGATCTCGGGAGTGAAGGAATCCGAGATCCGTGCGAAGCAAGCCGGAACCGTCAAGTTGATGAATGCGAACATGGTCAAGACCAAGTCTGACGAGGAGATCGTGCTGAACCAGAAGGGCGAGGTCCTGATCATGGACGACAAGAACCGGGAGCTGGAGCGCCACTTGATTCCCGCCGGGGCCGCGCTCAAGGCCAAGGAGGGGAGCAAGGTGCGCGCCCGGCAGGTCCTGGTCAAGTGGGACCCCCACAACATTCCCATCCTGGCGGAGAAGGACGGACAGGTGGCGTTCGAGGACATCATCCTTGGCGTCACCATGCGGGAGGAGAAGGACCCGCAGACCTCCTACCGCCGGAAGGTGATCATGGAACACAAGGGGGATCTCCATCCCCAGATCGCCATCCGCGACGAGATGGGCAATATCCTGGCTCTGTACACGATTCCCGAGAAAGCGCACGTCGAGGTCGACGAAGGCTCTCACATCCCTGCGGGAACGTTGATCGCCAAGACCCCTCGCGAGATCACGGGGACCCAGGACATCACCGGAGGTCTGCCGCGGGTCACCGAGATCTTCGAAGTCCGCAAGCCTACCAACCCATCCGTCATTTCCGAGGTGGACGGCGTCGTCAGGCTGGGCGAGAAGAAGCGGGGGAAACGAACGATCATCGTGGAGACCGAGGCGGGCCAGGAGTTCCCCCACATGATTCCCCATGGGAAGCACCTACGGGTACACAACGGGGATGTCGTCCAGGCGGGCGAACCGCTCGTCGACGGGCCTCTCGTCCCGCAGGATATCCTTCGTATCAGTGGCGAGGAGGCCCTCCAGAGCTACCTGATGCGAGAGGTGCAGAACGTCTACCGGGCCCAGAACGTCACGATCGATGACAAACACGTGGAAATCATCATCTCCCAGATGCTCCGCAAAGTGCAGGTGGAGAACTCCGGGGAGACGGAGTTTCTTCCGGGGCAGACGGTGGACAAATTCCAGTTCCGCGCACAGAATGAGGAGACACGGGCGTCAGGAAAGAAGCCCGCCACGGCTGTGCCACTGCTCCTCGGTATCACGAAGGCGGCCCTCTTCTCGGAGAGCTTCATCTCGGCCGCTTCGTTCCAGGAGACGACCAAGGTTTTGACGGAGGCGGCGCTGGCGGGAAAGACCGACGAACTCCTTGGACTCAAGGAGAACGTCATCCTGGGTCACATGATCCCCGCGGGGACCGGATTCAAGGCTCACCACATCCGGAAGGTGGTGAAAGGCGAACCGGAGGCTCCCGTGGTGGAGGAGGTTGTCGAAGAGGTCACCATGGTCGAGAAAGGATAGATCTGGTATGCCGACCATCAATCAGCTTGTTCGGAAAGGGAGGAAAAGGACGCGGTCTCGGTCCAAGAGTCCGGTCCTGGACAAGTGTCCGCAGAAGAAAGGGGTCTGTCTCCATGTGAAGACCATGACCCCGAAGAAGCCCAACTCGGCGCTCCGGAAGATCGCCAGGGTGAGGCTGTCCAACGGCAAGGAGGTTACCGCCTATATTCCCGGCGAGGGAAACAACCTCCAGGAACACGCCATCGTGCTCGTCCGCGGAGGACGGGTCCGGGATCTGCCGGGCGTGAGGTATCACATCATTCGTGGCACCCTTGATGCGACGGGTGTGGAGGGGCGGAGGCAGGCCCGCTCGCGATACGGTGCCGAGGCGCCGAAGTAAGGGCGATCTCAAGCGGATGCCCGCTACAGCGGATAGGATTTGATCAGGATATGGCAAGAAAGTACAAGAGCACGGAGAGGTTTCTACTACCTGACGCGCGCCACGACAGCATGCTCGCGACGAAGTTCATCCACTGCTTGATGCAGAAAGGGAAAAAGAGCATCGCCCAGAGCATCTTCTATGACGCCCTTGGCGTGATCGCGACCAAGGTGAAGGAGACCGACCCGATAGAGGTGTTCAACCAGGCCCTGGCAAACGTGAAGCCGCTCGTCGAGGTCCGCTCGAAGCGGGTCGGGGGCGCCACGTATCAGGTCCCGAGAGAAGTCCCCAAGAAGAGGCAGGTCGCCCTGTCGATGAGGTGGATCATCGAGGGCGTCAGGAGCAAGAAGGGCAGGCCAGCCCACTTGAAGCTCGCCGACGAGCTCATCGCCGCCTTCCGCAAGGAAGGAGCCGCCATCGCCAAGAGGGAAAACACCCACCGGATGGCCGAGGCGAACAAGGCATTCGCGCACTTCTCCTGGTAGTGTGTCATGCCGCTCCGCACCACTTCCCGTCGCTGTATTCACACTGATTCCTTCGCGCTGAACTACCCGCGGTAGTCCGAGAAAGGCGAGGCCGTGACGCCAGCCGGCAAGATCCGAAACATCGGAATGATCGCTCACATAGACGCGGGAAAGACCACGTTCACCGAGCGGATTCTCTTCGCCACCGGCAAGGAGCACAAGGTGGGGGCTGTGGACAAGGGAACGGCGAAGATGGACTGGATGCCGGAGGAGCAGGAGCGAGGGATCACGATAACCAGCGCCGCCACGACGTGCGCCTGGAAGGACGGCTGGATCAACATCATTGACACCCCGGGGCACGTAGATTTCACGGCGGAGGTGGAGCGGTCCCTCCGGGTCCTCGATGGCGCCATTGGCATATTCGACGGGGTGGCTGGAGTCCAGCCTCAATCCGAGACGGTCTGGAGACAGGCGGACCGGTACGACGTCCCGCGCATCGCGATCATCAACAAGCTGGACCGGGTGGGGGCGGACTGGGAAAACGCGACCAAGAGCCTCGCCGACAAGCTAGGCGCGACGCCCCTTCCCCTCCAGATACCCGTGGGACAGTCGGCGGACTTCATCGGTGTGATCGACTTGATCCATGAGAGGGCGCTCATCTTTCACAATGAGGGAGAGCCTCCCTGGGAGGGGCCAATCCCCGACGGGCTGCAGAAGCAGGCCAACGTCTGGCGAGAGCGGCTCATCGAGAAGGCCGCCGAGGTGGCTGAGCCGCTTCTTGAAAAGTACGTCCGAGGGGAGGAGATCCTGACGGACGAGCTGATCGGAGCGATCCGGAAGGGCACGCTGGAGGGGGCATTCACGCCGGTCCTCCTGGGAAGCGCTCTCCGCGGGCGCGGAGTCCAGCCCTTGCTGGACGCGGTCCTCGACTTTCTCCCGTCGCCCGCGGATCTGGGCCCCGTCGTCGGACGCCATCCCGACAAGGATGAGGAAGTGCGATTCAAGCCACTGCCCGAGGAGCCCCTCTCGGCGCTGGCCTTCAAGACGGCTTCGGATGCCTACGGCCAGCTCACCTACTTACGGGTCTACTCGGGAACAATCAAGAGCGGCATGAAGGTGTATAACCCGCGGAGTCGAAAGACGGAGCGGATCGGTCTCATCATACGAATGCACGCGGACGAGCGTGAAGTCGTTGACGACGCCGGACCTGGAGAAATCGTCGGGTGCGTGGGCTTGAAGAGGACCGTGACAGGCGATTCTCTTTGCTCGCGCGCAAAGCCAATCATCTTTGGAGAGTTGCGCTTTCCAGAACCCGTCATCTCGATGGCTGTTGAACCGAAGGTTGCGGCCGATCGGGACAAGCTCATCCTCGCCCTGTCTCGGCTTGGTTCGGATGACCCGACCTTTCGAACTCAGACGGATGAGGAGACGAGTCAGTTGATCATGTCGGGAATGGGAGAGCTGCACCTCGATGTGATGGCGGTAAGGTTGAAGAGAGAATACGGCGTTGGCGTCCGGGTGGGGAAGCCCAGGGTGGCGTATCGGCAGAGGATCCGGAGCCTTGTGGAGGTCGAGGGACGGTGTGTCCGGCAGACCGGGGGACGGGGCCAGTATGGCGTCGTGAAGCTACGGGTCGAGCCCGACCCAGAAGTGAAGGACGTGGAGTTCGAGGTCAATCTTAGGGGAGGGGCCATCCCCAAGGAATTCGTGCCGGCGGTTCGGGAGGGCGTTCTCTCCGCCGCCAGCGGAGGCGGTATCGGGTGGGGCTACAGGATCGTACAGGTTCGCTCGACCCTGCTCGACGGTTCCTTCCACGATGTGGATTCATCCGAGATCGCGTTCCGGACAGCGGGCGCCATGGCGTTTCGTGAAGCGATGGTCAAGGGCGGCATAGTGCTCCTCGAACCCTGGATGCGGTTCGAGATCGACGTCCCCGAGCAGTACTTGGGGGCCATCGTGAATGACCTCGCCGCCCGCCGCGCAGAAATTCAAGAGATGGACCTTCGTGGGGGAGTGCGTTGGGTGCGCGGGATTATTCCGCTGCGCGAAATCCTCGGCTACACGACGGTACTTCGATCTCTCACGCAGGGGAGGGGATTGGCGCAGTTCGAGCCGATGAACTACCTCCCCGCCCCGAGCGACGTGATCAAGGCAATCTCATGATCGCTTCCCCGGGCCGTCCAAGGGGGTCGCGTCGGCGGTCTCCGGCGGCGCAAAGCCTCTGGCAAGAGCAACTTATGTATCCTTCGTCGCAAGTGTTGACAGTGCAATGTTTTCAAGTATAATTGCCTGTTTCGAAATTGGTTCCTATGTAACGTAATCCTTTGAGAAAATTAAGGTTACGTATCAGCATGGGGCCGGGCCCCGAGGGAAATCTCGAAAATGGCCGGAGAGACAATAAAAATTCGGATGGAAGCGTACGATCATGGGATCTTGGACCGGTCCGCGCAGGCAATAGTGAACACCGTCAGGCGAACGGGGGCCAAGGTGGCGGGCCCGGTGCCCTTGCCCACAAGAATCGAGCGATACACAGTGCTCCGCTCCCCCCATGTCGACAAGAAGTCCCGCGAGCAGTTCGAGATTCGCACTCACAAGCGGGTCATTTACATCGTTGAGCCCACGGCCAAGACTTCGGAAGCGCTAGCGAAGTTGAACATGCCGGCCGGGGTCGACATCCGGATCAAGGCCTGAGTCCGAACTGACGCTCCCACCAATCGGTGGAGGTTCCGTCGAGTTTGGGCGCGCCGGTATTTGCGCGGTGTAGGTGCCGCCCTGAGGACACGTGATGGGAGAAGGAAGCAAAAACATAATCGGGAAGAAGCTTCGCATGACCCAGGTCTTCGACGACCTGGGGAATCGAATCCCGGTCACCGTGATCCTTGCGGGCCCCTGCGCGGTTCTGCAGGTCAAGACGACCGAAAAGGATGGTTATTCGGCCCTTCAGATCGGGTTTGGGGATGGCTCCAGGAAGGTGCCCAAAGCTCTTGCGGGCCACTTGAAGAAGGCGAAAAGGCCTCGGCTGATCCGTGAGATCCCTCATCCAGGAGGCGATGTAGAGACCGGGTCCGAGATCACGCTCGGCGCGTTCGAAGGCGTCGAAAGGGTCGATGTCTGCGGGATCAGCAAGGGGAGGGGGTTTTCCGGTTCGATCAAGAGATGGGGTCTCAGTCGAGGCCCGGCGAGCCATGGTTCGAAGAACGTACGCATGATGGGGTCTACGGGAATGGGAACGGATCCGGCGAGGGTCTTCAAGGGCCGGCCCATGCCTGGCCAGTACGGTAAAGCTCGCGTCACGGTGAAGAACCTTCGTGTGGTAAGGCTCGAGAAGGAGAGCAATCTCCTTTTCGTGTGCGGAGCAGTGCCGGGACCATCGGGTGGCTTGGTCATGATCCGTGAGAGCCATGGAGGCTAGCGTGTCCGAAGTAGCGATCTGCGATCAGAAGGGAAAGGTCCTGGAGCGACGGGATATTCCTGTGCCAGGACTGCGCATGGCCCTGATCAAGCAGGCCGTGATCCGGCAGGAAGCCAATCGCCGGACCGGCACAGCCGCTACGAAGGTCCGCACGCAAGTCGCGGGTTCCCGTCGGAAGCCCTGGAGGCAGAAAGGGACGGGACGAGCGCGAGTGGGCGACCGGCGATCCCCTATCTGGAGGGGAGGAGGCGCGATATTCGGCCCACATCCGCGGGACCATTCCCAGAAGCTGCCCAAGAAGGCCCGCAGGCGGGCCCTCCACGATGCCCTTCTGGGGAAGGTGCGAGACTCCGAGGTCCTGGCGATCGATGAGTTTCCTCTCGATGTGCCCAAGACACGTGTCATGGCGGCCCTGCTCGCCCAGATAGGTATAGAAGGCTCATGCCTGATCGCCATGGGACCCATGCCGGAGCCGCCCAAGGGCTTCGATAGCGCCAAGGACGCCTTGACGGCTGTCGTCCGCATGACGCGGAACCTGCCCCGCGTGACGACCACCCGCATCGAAGACCTCAATGTCGGAGACGTCCTCCGACACCGGCACCTCCTGGTGAGCCGAGCAGGTCTGGATTTCCTCTTTCCCGCCAAGCCCGGGAAGGCCAAACCCGGGAAGGAGGAGTAGGCGATGCCGAGAGCGTGGAGGCCACGAGAGATCATCTTGCGCCCGCACATAACGGAAAAGAGCATGGCGGGCCTGCAGCATCAGAACGCTTACTGCTTCGTCGTCGCTGGGCAAGCCAACAAGATCCAGATTCGCGAGGCGATCGAGAAGATATTCGACGTGCGGGTCAAGAACGTGAATACACTGGTGCGGAAGGGAAAGACAAAGCGATTCCGGCTGACGGTGGGCAAGAAACCCGATTGGAAAAAGGCTATCGTCACCCTCGAGCCTAACTACCGAATCGACATCATCTGAGGCAACGGATGCCAGTCAAGCATTACAAAGCGACATCAGCAGGCAGGCGTTTCGGAATGGTCTCGGACTTTCTCGAGATCACGACCAACCGCCCCGAAAAGAGTCTCCTGCGTCCCCTTCGCGGGGCCACGGGTCGAAACGCTCACGGCCATATCACCAGTCGCCAGCGGGGAGGCGGACACAAGCGAATGTACCGTCTCGTCGATTTTCGACGCAATAAGTTCGACGTGCAGGCCCGGGTCGTGGCGATCGAGTACGATCCCAACCGGTCCGCCCGGATTGCCCGTTTGCACTACCTCGACGGCGCTAAGGCTTACATCCTCGCCCCGAAGGACCTCAAGGTGGGTACCAAGATCGTCTCCGGAGAGAAGGTCGAGCCAAAGCCGGGGAACTGCATGCCGCTGCGCAATATCCCGCTCGGGCTGATCATTCACAACATCGAGCTGATCAAGGGGAGAGGGGGCCAGCTCGTACGGAGCGCGGGGGGAATGGCCCAGCTCGTGGCGAAGGAGGGAAGGCACGCGCATATATCCTTGCCGTCCGGCGAGATCCGCAAGGTCCTCCTCGACTGTCGAGCAACGATCGGACAGCTGGGAAACATAGAGCATCAGAACATCGTTCTCGGCAAGGCGGGACGCATGCGGTGGCTCGGGAGGCGCCCCCACGTTCGAGGGGTCGCGAAGAGCCCGTACTGCCACCCGATGGGAGGAGGGGAAGGGCGCACCAAGGGAGGACGCCACCCCTGCTCGCCTTGGGGCAAGCCGTCCAAGGGAGGGAAGACAAGGAAGCCGAAAAAGCTGTCCAATTCGGCCATCGTTCGGAGACGCAAGAAGAAGAGGTAGGAGGTCCGCGACGTGGGTAGATCGGTCAAGAAGGGTCCCTATGTGGATGCCAAGCTCCTTAGAAAGGTGATGCGCGCGCGGGACTCGGGCAACCGGGAGCCGATACGCACCTGGAGGCGGGAGTGCACGATCATCCCCGAGTTCGTCGGATTCTACTTCGAGGTTCACAACGGAAATAAGTTTCTGAAGGTTTTCGTGACCGAGGACATGGTGGGGCACAAGCTGGGCGAGTTCTCCCCGACGCGAATCTTCAAGGGACACTCCTCGCGGAAGACAGAAGAGAAGAAGTAGGAGCCGTCAGGTGGCTGAAGCAAAGGCACTCCAGTTCAGGGCGAAGCACCGATACGCTCGCATGTCGGCGAGAAAGGCGCGGCCGGTCCTCAACATGATCCGGGGCCTGGACGTGAATCGGGCCATCGAGATGCTCAATTTCGAGAATCGGCGAGCCGCGCACGCGGCGCGCAAGGTGCTGCGTTCGGCCCTCGCCAACGCCGAGACGATGATCCAGGACCGTCGTCTCGAGATCGATCCCGAGGACCTCCTCATCACCGATGCCCGCGCCGACGTGGGGCCATCGTTGAAGCGCTGGCTGCCAAGGGCCCGGGGTATGGCGACGCCGATCCTGAAGAGAACCTGCCACATATCGATCACTCTGGGTCCAAAGCCGGTGAGCGCACCGGCGCCGGAACAGGTCAGCGAAGGCCAGGAGGCGCCCGCCAGCAAGGGGGCAGAAGAGGTCGAGGCGCAGTCTACCCGGAAGAAGAAGGCACAACCGCCGAAGAAGCCGGCCAAGAAACCGCCGATGAAGAAGGGTCCGGAAGGAGAACAAAGTGGGTCATAAGGTCAATCCAAGAGGATTCCGGGTTGGAATCACCGAGGGCTGGTCTTCCCGGTGGTACGCCCGGAAGAGTGACTATGCCCAGCTCCTGATCGAGGACTACAAGATCCGGATGTACATCAAGAAAAACTATCGGATGGCGGGGATTCCGCGCGTGGAGATCGAGCGCCGCGGAGATGAGGTCAAGATCTTCCTGCCAACGGCGCGTCCGGGAATCATCATCGGGCGTAAGGGCGCCAAGGTGGACCTTCTTCGCAGCGACCTCACGAACCTGACGGGCAAGCAGATCGAGCCAAAGATCCTCGAGATGGCGAAACCAGAGCTGAACGCTCAGCTCGTGGCAGAATCGGTTTCGGACCAGCTCAAGAAGCGCCAGGCCTTTCGTCGAGTACTGAGGAAGACGATCGAGCAGGTGATGGATAAGGGAGCTCTCGGGGTTCGCGTGCAGATGTCGGGCCGCCTGGCCGGCGCCGAGATGGCTCGGACGCAGACGAGCAGCCGGGGAAAGCTTCCGCTCACGACGCTCGACGCGAACATCGAGTACGGATTCACCGAGGCAAAGACGAACTTCGGCGTGATTGGTGTGAAGGTGTGGATTTACAGGGGCGCGTACCCAACAGCAGAGGAGGGGAGCGATGGCTCTCCGGATGCCCAAGCGGGTAAAGTATCGAAAGACCCAAAGAGGAACGGTTAAGGGCAATGCGACCCGCGGGAATCGGGTCGCATTCGGCGAATACGGTCTTCAATCGCTCCAGAGGGGATGGCTCTCTGCGCGGCAGCTGGAGGCGGGCCGTGTTGCGGCCACGCACTACCTCTCCCATGAGGGGAAGGTGTTTATTCGCGTCTTTCCCCACAAGCCGGTGACGTCCACCCCCGCGGAGACCCGTATGGGAAAGGGAAAGGGTGAGCCGGAGTTCTACGCCGCGATCATTCGCCCAGGCACGATCCTCTATGAGGTCGGTGGGGTTTCGGAAGAAATTGCCCGGGCCACGTTGGCTCGCGCTGCCCACAAGCTTCCGTATCGCATGAGATTCGTGGCTCGGAGACACAAGATATGAAAGCCAAGGTTCTGAGAGAAACCGCTTCGGATGAGCTGCGCGAGATGCTGCAGGACTCCGAAGAAGAGTTGTTCAACCTCCGATTCCAGGGTGCCACGGAAGAGATCAAGAACCCGGCGGGCATCCCGAAGATCCGGAGAAACGTGGCTCGGATCAAGACGATCCTTGCCGAAAGAGGCGAATCGGAGGTCGGTCCCACGAAGAGGACGGCTTCCAAGGAGGGGGCCAGTTGAAGACGAGAGGCCGCCGCCGCGAGGTTACCGGAGTGGTGATCTCGGACAAGATGGAAAAGACCATCCGGGTCCAGACGTCCACCCTGGTCAAGCACCCGCGCTACGGCAAGTACATCAGGCGCATCACCCGCGTCCTGGCACATGACGGTGAAGAGAAATCGAAGGCAGGGGATGTCGTCCTCATAACCGAGAGCCGGCCCATCTCCAAGAGGAAGCGCTGGCGTCTCGTAAGAGTGGTACGAGAGTCGGCCGAGTGAGCCCCTGGAGGCTAAAGTGATTCAGATGGAGTCTCGGCTCGATGTAGCCGACAACACGGGCGCCAAGCTGGTCGGATGCATCAAGGTCCTTGGTGGCACACGAAGGAGATACGCCCGCATCGGGGACATCATCGTCTGCTCCGTGAAGAAGGCCCTCCCCGGAGGGGAGATCAAACCGGGGGAAATGGTTCGAGCAGTCATCGTTCGCACTCGCTACCCGACGGCAAGAGATGACGGGACGTACGTGAGGTTCGATAGCAACGCCGTCGTGATATTGGATGCAAACAACGAGCCCCGCGGCAGCCGCATATTCGGCGCCGTGGCTCGGGAGCTACGTCAGAAGAAATTCATGAAGATCATCTCCTTGGCCTCGGAGGTGGTGTAGTGAGGATCAAAGCAGACGACATCGTCACCGTCATCTCGGGGGACGGGAAGGGACAGCAGGGTAAGGTCATCCGTGTCATTCCCCGCAAGGGCAAGGTGGTCGTCCAGAATCAAGCCTATGTCCTCAAGCACGTCCGGAAGACGCAGAAGAACCCGCAGGGAGGCCGGCTACAGATGGAGTCGCCTATCGACATCTCAAACGTGCGACTCGTCTGCCCCGCCTGTTCGGAGGGGACAACGGTCGTGATGCGCAAGGGAGATGATGGAAAAAGGGTGCGGGTCTGCAAGAAATGTCAGGAAGAGATATAGAAGTGAGCCATGGCCAGAGTCGCTGAACAATACAAAGAAAAGGTCGTGCCCGCTCTGATCGAGCGGTTCGGCTACAAGAGCTCCATGAGCGTGCCTCGCCTGAGCAAGATCGTGGTGAACATGGGGGTGGGCAAGGCGACGGAGGAGCGCAAGCGCCTCGAGTCGGCGATGACCGACATGACAATATTGACGGGCCAGAAAGGCGTGATCACCAAGGCCAGGAAGCCGATCGCGGGCTTCAAGGTTCGAAAGGGCAACGACATCGGCTGCATGGTGACGCTGCGCAAGCAGCGAATGTACGAATTCTTCGACCGCCTGATCAGCATAGCTATCCCTCGTATCCGAGATTTTCGCGGTCTGAGTTCACGATCCCTCGACGGCGGAGGCAATTTCTCGATGGGCCTCCATGAGCAGGTGGTGTTCCCGGAGATCTCGGTTGACAAGGTGGAGTTTGTCCAGGGCATGGACATCACGATCGTTACAACGTCGCGGACTGACGAGGAGGCGCTGGCCCTTCTCGAGCTTCTGGGGATGCCGTTCCGCAAGTAGGACGGGGTTGCCGGACCCACGATTCAGAGAAGAACGAGAGAGACATGGCCAAGACGTCCCAAAGAGTCAAGCAACGGCGCGAGCCGAAATTCAAGGTCAGGGCCTATAACAGGTGCCAGATCTGCGGCCGTCGGCGCGCCTATTACCGAAAGTTCGGCATCTGTCGAATCTGCTTCCGGAACCTGGCGGCCCGCGGCGAGATCCCAGGAGTCCGAAAGGCCTCCTGGTAGGAGCAAACGCGATGTCGATGACCGACCCGATTGCAGACATGCTGACGAGGATCCGGAACGGCAATTCGATCGGCCGCTCCGAGGTGCTGATCCCGGTCTCCAGACTCAAGCTGGCGATCGCGGACCTTCTCCACCGTGAAGGCTTCATCCACGGATACGAGATCGGGCCGACGCCCCGCACCTTCATGGTCAAGCTTAAGTACGGACCGGACGGTGAGAAGGTCATCAACAAGATCGAGAGGCAGAGCAAGCCGGGCCTGAGAATCTACCGTGGGGTCGACAAGATTGCCCCGGTCCTGAACGGGCTCGGGATCCAGATGGTATCGACCTCCCATGGGGTTCTGTCGGACCGGGAGTGCCGCGAGAAGAAGACGGGCGGAGAGGTTCTCGCCAGTGTGTGGTAATTGTCTGGCGATCGCCTGGAATTGTTCTGACAAATAACAAAGCGATTCGCCCGGCGCAGCCCCGGACGGGGCCCGGGACGGAGAAGGATGAGATGTCTCGCATAGGAGTCATGCCGATACCGGTGCCCGGTGGAGTGAAGATCGACATCCGCCCAACAGAAATCCACGTCACTGGACCACTCGCGACTCTGACACATGCTATCCCTCCCGGGATCCAGGCGGCCTTTGACGAGGAGAAGCGAATCCTGACGGTCAAGAGGTCGTCGGAGACGAAGCAGGTCCGGGCCTTGCATGGAACGGCCCGCAGTCGCATTGCAAGCCTGGTCCTGGGCGTGACCCAGGGATTCAAGAAGGGTCTGATCATCGGAGGCGTAGGCTACCAGGCCAAGGTGGAAGGGAAGGAGCTGATCCTGCAGATCGGGTTCTCCCATCCGGTGAAGCTCACGATCCCGGATGGCTTGAAGGTGGTGGCCCCGACAGTGACCACGATCCAGATCTCGGGCGCCGACAAGCCAAAGGTAGGACAGTTCGCGGCAGAGATACGCGCAATCCGCCCTCCGGAGCCTTACAAGGGGAAGGGAATCCGCTACTCGGACGAGCAGATCCGACGCAAGCAGGGCAAGACCTTCGCCGGCGGCGAATAGGAGCTCGAATCAGTGGATCATCATAAGGCGAAGAACAAGAGGCGACAGAGGCGGCACCGGCGTGTTCGACGCAGGGTGGTCGGGGACGAGACCCGACCTCGCCTCAGCGTTTTTCGATCGCTCCGGCACATTTACGCCCAGGTGATCGACGATCTGGCCGGAACCACGCTCGTCTCGGCCTCGACTCTAGATAAGGACTCCTCCGAAGTGAAAGGGAAGCCCCGGCCGGAAGTGGCCCGGTGGGTCGGCCGACGGGTGGCGGAGAAGGCCCTGGAAAAGGGAATCAAGCAGGTCTGCTTCGATCGCGGCGGCCATCAATTCCACGGGCGCGTGAAGGCCCTCGCCGAGGGAGCGCGTAAAGCAGGGCTGAATTTCTGAGAAAGAGGGACCACTGTGGGTAGGCAGGGCAGGCAAGGAAGACAGGACGGCAGGGGACAGGACCGAGACGAGGTCGTCGTCAAGATCAACCGGTGCGCCACGGTAGTCAAGGGCGGTCGCCGGTTCTCCTTCAGCGCTCTCGTCGTCATCGGTGACAAGAAGGGAAAGGTCGGCTTTGGTTTCGGCAAGGCCAACGACGTCCCTGGCGCGGTGGAAAAGGGCACGAAGGACGCTCGCCGGAGTCAGAAGGGAGTGGTCCTCGAGGGAAAGACGATTCCCCACCAGGTGATGGGCAAGTTCGGAGCCGCCAGGGTCCTGCTGATGCCCGCTCCGAAGGGGACAGGCGTGCTGGCCGGGGCCGCAGTCCGTGCGGTAGTCGAGAGCGCCGGTATACGGGATATTCTCACGAAATCCTACGGGACGAGCAATCCCGTCAACCTGGTCAAGGCGACGATGCAGGGACTCCTCTCCCTCCGGTCTCGCGAGGAAGTAGAGCGCCTACGGGGCGTCAAGCTCGAAGCGTCGTAGGAGCCGAGCTCAAGGTCAAGGGCGAAGGGTTTTCGACCCCCGAAGGGTTATCGACCATGGATCTCAAACAAGTCAAGAGCGGACCTCCCAGGCAAAGGAGAAAGCGCGTCGGCCGGGGCGAATCGTCCGGCGTCGGAAAGACATCCGGACGGGGTCACAAGGGATACGGAGCCCGGGCGGGAAACTCGCGCCGCTACTCCTACGAGGGAGGGCAGATGCCTCTGTACCGGCGCCTGCCCAAGAGAGGGTTCAACAATATTTTCAAGAAGCAGTTCGCCTGCGTCAACGTCTCCCAGCTGAACCGTTACGCGGATGGTGAGGAGCTCGACGCAGAGCGGCTAAACGCGGATGGGCTGATCCAGATCCGCAAGCACGGCTTGAAGGTGCTGGGGTCAGGCGACCTGAAGAAGAAGCTGACAGTCCGTGCCCAGGCGTTCACGCGGTCTGCCACCGAGAAAATCTCCGCCAAGGGCGGAGAGGCACAGGTCGTTCCCGCGAAGAAGGGTTTGCGTCGGTAGAGCATGTTTTCCAAGTTCGCCAATATCTTCAGGATCCCCGAGCTCCGGAACAAGATTCTGGTGACGCTGGGGCTGCTCGTCATCTACAGGGTGGGGAGCTTCATCGTGATTCCGGGGATCGACAGCACTCAGATCGCGGCGGCCCTCGAAACGCAGCAGCAGCAGGGCGGTATCGGTGGCCTTCTCAACGTGGCGAGCGCCCTCACTGGCGGCGCCCTGCAGAACTGCACGCTCTTCGCGCTCGGCATCATGCCCTACATCAGCGCCTCGATCATATTCCAGCTCCTGACCAAGGTTCTCCCCGCCCTGGAGGCTCTCTCCAAGGAAGGGGAAGCAGGTAGAAAGAAGATCAACCAGTACACCCGCTACTCCACCGTGGCCCTATGCATGTTTCAGGGAATCTTCATTCTTGCTTACATCAAGAATCCAGGGAACATGGGAGGTTTTGCCGTCGTGTTTCCGGACGAGGCCGCCTCGACGTGGTGGTTTTTCCGCTCTGTTCTCATCATGGCCACCGGCACGGTGTTCTTGATGTGGATCGGCGAGCAGATCTCCGAATTCGGGATCGGGAACGGGATCAGTCTGATCATCATGGGCGGCATCATCGGTCGCATCCCCTGGTCGATAAAGTCCTTTATCGAAAACATCGTCACCGCTCCCGAGATGGGCAGCACCTACGCCAACCAGACGATGAAGATGCTCGTGTTCATAGCGATGTTCATCGCCGTCGTCGTGGCTGTGGTGATCATGACCCAGGGACAGCGGCGCATTCCCACGCAGCAGGCCAAGCACACGAGGGGTCGTCGGCAATACGGAGGACAGAGATCCTTCCTTCCGTTTTCGGTCAATTCGGCTGGAGTGATGCCGGTCATCTTTGCCCAGTCACTGATCATGCTTCCCGCCATGCTCTTCGCGTGGATAGGCCTGGATTCCGTGTCCCGGGATTGGTTCAACGCGACGGGATTCTGGTACATCATGATCTACGTCGTCATGATCTTCTTCTTCACGTATTTCTGGATTTCGATCATGTACAACCCGGTGGAGATGGCGAACAATCTCAAGGAGTACGGCTCCTTCATCCCGGGGATCCGTCCGGGTCGAAGAACAGCAGAGTACATGGAGAAGATCTGGAACCGGGTGACTGTTGCGGGAGCGTGCTTTCTCGCGCTCATAGCAATCATCCCACAGCTGGTGAGCTCGGCCTTCGAGATCCAGTACGTCACCGCTTCGTTCCTGGGAGGGACGGGGATCCTGATCGTCGTCGGTGTCGCGCTGGACCTTGTCAGAAAGATCGAGTCACACCTCGTGATGAGGCACTACGAGGGGTTCCTCAAGGGAGGAACGAGGATTCGTGGACGGCGGTGATGGACGAGGGGGCGTATTCCTGTTCCTGGGACCACCAGGGGTGGGGAAGGGTACGCAAGCGAGCATCTTCTCGAAGGCTCGAGGGCTGCCACACATCGCGACGGGAGACATCCTGCGGGACGCGGCGAGGCGCGGGACGCCGCCGGGTCGTGAGGCCAAGGAACAGTACATGGACCGGGGAAACCTGGTCCCTGACAAGATCATGTTGAAGATCGTGAATGAACGCATTGATCGTGATGACTGCGACGCCGGGATTGTGTTCGATGGGTTTCCCCGAACCCGATCTCAGGCGAATTACCTGGACGGAGCTCTGCCCAACAGGGGCCTGCGGCTCGAGAGGGTCCTTTACCTGGACGCTCCCGAGGATGTCGTCGTCGAAAGACTTTCGAAGCGCCGCGTCTGTCCGTCCTGTCGCGCGAACTACCACCTTCGACACTTCCCTCCCAGAAAGGAGGGCGTCTGTGATCGCTGCGGCACCGATCTGATCTGGCGAGATGACGATCATCCCGAGACGGTCCGAGAGCGACTGAAGGTCTACGAGAACGAGACGGCGGAGCTGGTCCAGCTCTACGAGGAGCGATCACTTCTGTTCCGCGTCGACGCTTCGGGCGGAGTGGAGGAAATTCGGGCCGCTATCGAGGCGGCAGGATAGATTCGTCAGGATAGGCCCATGTCAATGATAACCATCAAGAGTCCTCGCGAAGCGGACATGATGAGAGCGGCGGGCGCCATGGTGGGGAAAGCCCACGAGGCTGTGGGACAGGTGATCCGCCCCGGGATCACGACGCTCGATCTCGAGGAAGAGGCGGAGCGCTGCATCGTCGCCCTCGGAGGTGAGATGGCGTTCCTCGGGTACCAGGGATTTCCCGGAAAGATCTGTGTCTCCGTGAACGAGGAAGTCGTGCATGGCATTCCCGGAAAGCGGAAGCTGAAAGACGGCGACATCGTCGGGGTCGACATAGGAGCTCTCCATCAGAACTATTACGGAGATGGGGCCAGCACGTATGCCGTGGGCACGGTTTCTCCCGAGGCGGAGAAGCTGATGCAGGTCTGTCGAAAGGCCCTGGAGATCGCCATCTCGAAGGTTGGGCCGGGTGTCCGTTTGAGCGAGATTTCCCTGGCCATCCAGACCTTCGTGGAAGGCAACGGATTCAGCGTCGTGGAGGATTATGTCGGCCACGGGATCGGCAGGCAGCTCCATGAGCCCCCACAGGTGCTGAATTACGTTCCCAGGATGTCCTCGACGCCCGACTACACCTTGAAGGAAGGGATGGCGATCGCGATCGAGCCGATGGTCAACGCGGGGAAGAAGGACGTCCGTAAGCTGCAAGATGGCTGGACCGTGGTCACCGCAGATGGAGGGCTGTCCGCTCACTTCGAGGATACGATCCTGGTTACCGCGGAGGGGCACGAGGTCCTCACAAAGGTATAGGTCATGGCGAAGGAAGAGGCGATCCGGGTAGAGGCAGTGGTGAGGGAGGCCCTCCCGAACGCAAGATTCAGAGTCGTTCTGGAGAACGGACACGTGGTGCTCGCCCACGTCTCGGGTCGGATGCGAATGCACTGGATCCGCATCCTCCCTGGAGACAAGGTGACGATCGAGATGTCCCCCTACGATCTGGATCGAGCCAGAATCGTGTACCGGGAGCATTAACCGATGAAGGTTCGCAGTTCTGTCAAGAGACTATGTGAGAACTGTCGGCTGGTCAGGCGGCGAGGGGTCCTTCGTGTGATCTGCTCGGACCCGCGGCACAAACAGCGACAGGGAAGATAGGAGTAAAGGAGGGTTTCGTATGCCGCGCGTGGCGGGAGTCGACATACCTGCGGACAAGGGGATCTTGGTCTCCCTGACATACATCTACGGGATCGGGAAGACTTCGGCGGTTCGCATCCTGAAGGCGACTGCCATCCAGGAGACGGTTCGAGCGAAGGACCTGACGGAGGAGGAGCTGTCTCGAATCGCCTCCGAGATCGAGAAGAATTTTCAGGTCGAAGGGCAGCTTCGACGGCAGGTCATCCAGAACATTGCCCGTCTCAAGGACATCGGGTCGTACCGAGGCCTGCGTCACAGGCGCGGGCTCCCCGTGAGAGGGCAACGGACGCGTACGAACGCGCGGACCCGGAAGGGACCGAAGCGGACTGTCGCTGTCAAGCGAAGCGTAAAGCAGATGAGGTAACGGCGCCTCGCGCCGCTCCAGGAACGGGAAGGACAATATGGCAGAGACCAAGAAAAAGGTCCGAAAGAACGTCGCCAAGGCGACCGCCCACATCAAGGCGACATTCAATAATACGATCATCACCATCACAGATCGCAACGGGGCCACGATCTGCTGGGAATCCGCCGGGTCCGTAGGGAACCGGGGAAGCCGGAAGGGAACGCCGTTCGCCGCACAGAGGGCGGCAGAGGCCTGCGCTCAAAAGGCCAAGAAGCACGGCGTGAAAGAGGTCGAGGTCAAGCTGAAAGGGCCTGGTTCCGGTCGAGAATCCGCGATACGGGCCCTGCAAGCGTCGGGGATCCAGGTCCGGGCCATCGAGGACGTAACACCCCTGCCCCACAATGGCTGTCGGGCCAGGAAAAAGAGGAGGGTCTAACAGGCGCCATGATGTCCACAACGGGTCCAGTGTGCAGATTGTGCCGGAGAGAGGGACAGAAACTGTTTCTCAAGGGCACTCGCTGTGAAACGGTCAAGTGCAGCGTCGACAAGCGTGGTGGTACTCCCCCGGGAATGCACCCCTGGAAGCGGGGTAAGTTCTCCGAGTTCGGCGTCCAGCTTCGAGAGAAGCAGAAGGTGAAGCGATTCTACGGGCTGCGCGAGACCCCGTTCCGCAGAGCATTTGCCCAGGCGGACAAGAAACGCGGCCCTACGGGCGAGAATCTGATGCAGGGCCTCGAGCTTCGCCTCGACAACGTGGTCCATCGCCTCGGATACGCGCTGTCCCGCGGGCACGCGCGGCAGCTTATCGTTCACGGCCACGTCCTGATGAATGGCCGTCGGACCACCGCCCCGTCTGCCCGACTGAAGGAGGGCTCGCAGGTTACCTTCACAAAGAAGAAGAAGATCCGCGAGGGAATCCTGGCCCTTCACGAGGAAGGCCGGGATAGGCCCGTCCCGTCCTGGCTCGCCCGGGATGTATCCGCGCTGCAGGGGGAGGTCGTTCGGATACCCCCCAGAGAGGAATACTCACTGCAGGCCGAGATTGAATTGATCGTCGAGTACTGCTCCAAGTAGAGGTGGATCCCTTTTCCGCCCGAATAGCGTATCGATTCTTCCGCTTCGGCGCGCCGGATGGCGCCGGTGAGATCAGAGGTTCACGGGGGGTGGTCGGCCTTGGCCGTCACACCATAGAAAAACCGTTGGAGGTCCTTACATGAGAATCCGGTGGAGGAGTTTCGAGCTCCCAACTCGGGTCGTTCCCGATCGCGAGACCGTCTCGGATAGCTACGGGCGGTTCATCGCCGAGCCTTTTGAACGCGGGTTTGGGATCTCGATCGGAAACAGCCTGCGGCGCGTGCTGCTCTCATCGCTGGAGGGATCAGCAGTCACCTCCGTCAAGATCGAGGGCGTCAGCCACGAGTTCTCCTCGATCGAAGGGGTGCAGGAGGACGTCACAGACATCATTCTGAACCTGAAGCAGCTTCTCGTGCAGATAGATTCCACAGAGCCGCAGAAGATCCGGATCGACGTGGAGAGGAAGGGGGAGGTCAAGGCATCGGACATCCAGGTGGTAGCGGGAGTGAAGGTCGTCAATCCGGATCTCCACATTGCCACCCTCACGGAGGACGTTCCCTTCAAAGCTGAGATGGAGGTAAGGAGGGGACGCGGGTACGTGACGGCCGAGGAGAACGCGGAGGGCGAGCAGGAGATCGGCCTGATCCCGGTGGACTCGATCTTCTCTCCTGTTCGGCGTGTCAAGTACAGCACCGAGGCCACTCGCGTCGGCCAGATGACGAACTACGACCGGTTGATCCTGGAGCTCTGGACCGACGGCACGGTGGGCCCCGAGCTTGCGCTCGTCGAGGCAGCCAAGATCATGCGCAAGCATCTGAACCCTTTCGTGCAGTACTTCGAGCTGGGCAAGGAGCTCGAGCAGGAGAAGGCACGGGAAGAGGAGACCAAGCTCAAGGAACAGGAGAAGGATGATCTCCGAGCGACGCTGAATCAAGCCGTCGCGGAGCTGGAGCTCTCCGTCCGTTCCGCGAACTGCCTCGAGGCGGAGAACATCAAGTCGATCCGTGATCTCGTGGTGCGCCCCGAGTCGGACATGCTGAAGTTTCGAAACTTTGGAAAGACGAGCCTGGTCGAGATCAAGGAGAAGCTCGCGGAGCGGAACCTCGAACTCGGGATGGACCTCTCATTCCTGGAGAACTAGGACACGATGCGACATAGGAAGCGAGGCAGGAAGCTCGGAAGAAACTCATCACACCGGAAGGCCCTCCTTCGCAACATGACGATCAGCCTCGTGGAGCGGGCAGGCACGGAGAAAGAGTTTCTGATCACGACGCGGGAGAAAGCCAAGGAGTGTCGACCCTTCGCGGAGAAGCTCGTCACTCTGGGCAAGAAGGGGACGCTGCATCATCGCAGGAGGGCGGCAAAGCTGCTCAGCAACGCAGCGGCCGTGAAGAAGATCTTCGCCGAGATTGCGCCCCGGTACGAGAATCGGCAGGGGGGTTACACGCGAATCCTCCGATACCCGAAGAGTCGCCTCGGAGACGGTGGCGTTCAGGTTCTCTTCGGTTGGGTGCCAGGGGAACCGACGGCCGAGGAAGCCGCGGCGCCCCAGAAGAAAAAGAAGAAGGGTGGCCTCAAGCGGCTTCAGGAGAAGCTGAAGGGAAAGCCAAAGGAAAAGGGCTAACCCTACGCGAGTTGAATCTGGTCCAGGTAGCGTTGATGTGAATCTCCGAAGAATCGGATCGCAACTTCCTGCCTGTAGTCGGGAGGGGCCCAGAGATTGGGGAGGAACGCGCCGTCGTGCAGGGCGAGAGTCACCTCCCCGTAAACGCCACGACCGATGTAGACCCGATGAACAGCGTTTCTTCTGGACCCCAGGACAACCTTGGCGGAGCTGACGTATCCCGGCTCGATGAGAACCGGGCCAGGGCTAGCGAGCTTTCTACGAGGTTTCAGCTCCCGTTCTACCCTGTCGGTGGCGAGCTTGATCCGGGAAAGGCGTCCTGGGTCGATCAAGGACTCGAAGGAGAGGAATTTCCTCTCGTAGATGGGACCCTCCGATTCCGGGGGAGGGACCGAATCGAAAGTCGCCGTGCTGAGATCGATGTCCCCGTACTTGGCCGCCAGGGCCTCGGAGACCTCCTTCAAGATCTCTGGCGATGCGATTCGCAGGCCGAGAAACAATTTTACGGGCAGGGCCTTCTGGGTCCGAGCCATTGATTCGGGCTCCTTACCTGAGTCACATCCTCTCGTAGGGGAGACCAGGCTAGGGTGCCCACCATTGGGTGTCAACCATGGCGCGCAAGTGTGAACTTTGCGGAAAACACACGGTCCGAGGGATGTCCGTCGCCCGGCGCGGCCTGGCGAAGCGACACGGTGGTGTGGGTGAGAAGATCACCGGTCGCTCGAAGCGCAAGGTCAAGGCGAATATCCAGAAGGTCCGCGTGGAGGTCCAGGGAACGGTGCGCCGCATGAAGGTTTGCACGCGCTGTATCCGATCGGGTCGGGTAGCCAAGCCACGAAGGCGGGCGCTGCCTGCCTAGCGTTCAGCAGGGGGGCGGGTGGGAACGGAGCTGGATAGAGACCAGGTTCGCTCCCTGGCCGAGCTAGCCCGGCTGGACCCATCTCCAGCGGACGAGGGCCGGATCCTCACCCATCTCAGACGAATCCTTGAGTACGTCTCCAAACTGGAAGAGCTGGAAACATCCAGCGCTCCGCCCAGTTCTTCCGTGCTTCGGCCGATTCAGCACTTCCGGAAAGACGGGACCGAGAAATCACTCCCCGCGGGTGACTCGGTGGCACCGGCCCCGGATCGCGAGGGTCATTACTTCAGAGTCCCTCGAGTCATTGATTAACCGCACCGAATATCGGAAAGAGTTCCGGGCATGGCGGAAGATCTCCTCTCGGCGATCCAGATCTCGGAGAAGGTCCGGCAGGGGCTGATCCGGGCGGAGGATGTGACCGTCGCTGCGATTCAGCGCATCGACGCCCTCGATCCGGACCTCCACGCCTTCCTTCATATCGATCGCGAGGACTCCCTCTCCACGGCCCGCGAGATCGACAAGCGGGTTGCCCACGGAGAGGATCCGGGACCCCTGTCGGGTGTACCGATCGCGATCAAGGACAACATCTGTGTCGCCGGAATGCCCGCCACCGCCGGTTCGCGCATCCTGGAAGAATACGTCCCCCCGTATGACGCGACCGTCGTGGAGCGGATACGCGCCGCCGGCGGGATCGTCATCGGAAAGACGAATCTGGACGAGTTCGCGATGGGCTCCTCGTGCGAATACTCGGCCTATGGGCCGGTCCGGAACCCCTGGGATCGAGAGAGAGTCCCTGGGGGGTCGAGCGGGGGCTCGGCCGCCGCCGTGGCGTCGGGCATGGTCCCGATCGCCCTCGGCTCCGACACGGGCGGCTCGATTCGACAGCCGGCCTCGCTCTGCGGGATCGTCGGGTTGAAGCCGACCTACGGGCGCGTCTCGCGGTACGGCCTGATCGCCTTCGCCTCCTCCCTCGATCAGATCGGTTCGATGGCCCGAAACGTCGACGACGCGGCGCTGCTCCTGGGCGTGATCGCGGGACGCGACGCCAAGGACTCGACCTCTTCGGGCGAGCCGACGCCACGTTTCCTGAGCGGGAGCGGGAACCACGGAAAAGGGATCAAGGTTGGACTCCCCGTGGAGTATCTGGAAGGCGTCGATCCGCAGATCGAATCCAAGGTGCGGGAAGCGGTCACGGTCCTGGAGAGATCGGGGGTCGAAGTCCGCGAGATCCGACTCCCCAGAACGCCTTACGCCCTTCCCTGCTACTATCTGATCTGCACGGCGGAGGCATCTTCCAATCTAGCTCGATACGACGGAGTGCATTACGGAATCCGGGCCGAAGCTTCCGGAGGCATGATCGGGATGTACTCCGCCACCCGTGAGCAGGGTTTCGGCGCGGAGGTGAAGCTCCGTATCCTCCTCGGGACCTTCGTCCTCTCCGCCGGCTTCTACGACGCCTATTACAAGAATGCTACACGAGTTCGGACCCAGATCCGCGACGAGTTCGATAGAGCCTTCCAGGAAGTGGACGCGATTATCGGCCCCACCTCTCCCATCACCGCGTTCAAGATCGGAGAGAAGATGGGGGATCCGATCCAGATGTACCAGTGTGACGTCCTGACCGTGGCAGCCAATCTCGCCGGTCTCCCCGCCATCTCGGTGCCATGCGGGCTTGCGGATGGGCTCCCGGCCGGGTTTCAGGTGGTGGGGAAGCCGTTCGCTGAGCGGGACGTCTTGAGGCTGGGGATGATCGTCGAGGAGGGGATCTCGTTCCCTCCGGGTCCACAAGGGATGGGGGTGCCCGGATGACTTACGAGACCGTCATCGGCATGGAAGTTCACGCCCAGCTCCTGACCGACTCGAAGCTCTTTTGCGCTTGCTCGGTTGCCTTCGGAGGAGCGGAGAATAGCCAGACCTGTCCGATCTGTCTGGGGCACCCCGGCGTGCTGCCCGTGTTGAACCAGAAGGCGTTCGATCTGGCCCTCCGGGCCGCGATCGCCCTGGACTGCAAGATCTCGCCGCAGATGTCCTTCGACCGAAAGAACTACTATTACCCGGACCTGCCCAAGAACTATCAGATCTCGCAGGAACACCAGACCCTGGGCACCGATGGTCATCTGGATTTCGAGGTAGCGGGGCAATTGCGCCGGATACGGATCCACAACGTTCACCTCGAAGAGGACGCGGGGAGGCTCCTCCATCCGGAAGGGCTAGACCATAGCCTTGTCGATCTGAATCGCGCCGGGACTCCGCTCCTGGAGATCGTGACGCAGCCCGACATGAGTAGCGTCGAGGAGGCCGACGCCTACATGCAAGCGCTCCGAGCACTCCTGCTCTACATCGAGGTTTCGGACTGCCGCATGGAGCAAGGTTCGCTACGCTTCGAGGCGAGCATCTCCTTGCGGCCGGAAGGGGAGACGGCCCTGGGCAGCCGTGTGGAGGTAAAGAACCTCAACTCGATGCGTTTCGTGCGGAAGGCGATCGGTTACGAGATCGGACGGCAAGCGGACCTGCTCTCCAGTGGAGGGCGCGTCGAGATGGAGACGCGACTTTGGGACGATGCAGGGGATCGGAGCCAGAGGATGCGATCCAAGGAAAAGGCCCACGACTACCGATACTTCCCCGAGCCGGACCTTCCCCCCTTTCCCATACCCGCGGAGCGCGTGAAGGAGATACGGGCCTCCCTTCCCGAACTCCCGCTGGCCAGGATGCAGCGATTCAGACGCGAGCATGGGATCTCTGCCTACGACGCGGGCGTCCTCGTCACCGATCCCGCGCTGGCCTCCTACTTCGAGGAGCTGATCGGGATCGGCGTCTCGCCCAAAGGGGCCAGCAACTGGACGACGAACGAAGTCCTGTCTGCGTTGAAGGAGGAGGGCGTCGCGATGAAAGACTTCTCTCTCCGCGCCCCGGCCCTCGCCGAGCTGATCCGGCTGGTGGAGAGCGGGGCCCTGAACGTCCCTCGAGCGCGGGAGACGTTCCTGGAGATGCGCAAGACGGGCTCGAGCGCCGCGACGATCGTCGAGGAGAAAGGGCTCAGCCAGGTCTCGGGCAGGGATGAAATCCAGGGTCTCGTGGAGAAGGCGTTCGTCGCTCTCCCCCGAGCAGTCGACGATCTTCGACGAGGAAAGGAAAAGGCGAGAGGAGCGCTCGTCGGCTTCGTGATGCGCGAGAGCAAGGGGAAGGCCAACCCCGCTGTGGTCAACCAGATCATCGATTCGCTCCTCCACCCATGATGGACGGGCGAGGATGGAGTGCGCCCGGAAAACGATGTTGAAATTCCCTCTCTGGTGCCCTGCGTGCGGAAGACACGCGCACTATGCGCCCGGCGTAGCGGCGTGCGAGTGCTCGGCCGCCTTCGACCCGGGGGTGGCGCCCCGAGGGACGGATGGAAACCCCGGGGACGGCATCTGGAGACATCGAGATGCCGTCGGGTCCCTCCCTCGTGAAATCTCCATCGGTGAGGGAGCCACGCCAATGGTTCCGATCGATCATGGAGGCCAGAAGATCCATCTCAAGCTCGAGTTTCTCTCGCCGACCGGATCCTACAAGGACCGGGGGGCCGCCTACAGCCTGAGCCTGCTGGCCAGCCTGGGGGCGGAATCCGTCACCGAGGATTCGTCGGGAAACGCGGGAGCGGCATACGCGGCCTTCGCCGCTGCGCTCGGTTTGCGGTGCACCGTCTTCGTGCCGCGGGGAGCTCCCCCTCAGAAGATCGAGGCCATCCGCCGCTACGGGGCAACGATCCATGAGGTGGCGGAGGGTCGTGAGGCGGCCCACAGGCTCGCTCGATCCCGCGCGGACTATGCGGGTCATTCCTGGGCTGCACCCTTCCTTACCGGCGTCGGGACCCTGGCCGACGAGATCGTGGAGCAATGTGGCGGGAAGGCGCCGGGCGAGATCATATTCCCCGTAGGCCAGGGAGGATTGCTGTACGCCGTCCACCTTGGATTCCGGCGCTTGCTGGCGAGAGGGAGGATCAGGTCGCTGCCGGCGCTGACCGGCGTACAGGCCCAGAACTGCGCTCCACTCTACTGGGCGGCTCACCTCGCCGCAGGCGCCTTGCCGAGGATCAGGCCGAAGCTGACAGCGGCCGATGCCGCCGCGATCGAGCGTCCTGTGAGGTGGATGCGAGTCTTGCAGGCCGTCGCGGAATCCGGTGGCCAATGGCTCACCGTAGGGGAAGAGGAAATTTCGGTCGCGCGAGACTCGCTGCTCGAGATGGGCTACGACGTGGAGCCCACGTCGGCCCTCCCGTGGGCCATCGCACTCCGGCGCATCAGAACGAAGGAGGGGCTCAAGCCTTACACCGTGATTCCCCTGACAGGTTCCGGATGGAAGTCCCGGGGTGCAAAATCTGCTTGAACCGCTCAAAAGCCGCTGCTATACTCCGCGCTCCACTCAGGATCTTGGCTACACGGGAGGAATAGGGACTCATGTTCAAGCTGACGGTCTTCCTTGCCGGTCAGAAGATCCAGAATTTCGACTTCAAGGAAAAGCAATTCGTCACGATCGGCAGGGAGAAGGGGTGTGAGGTCCACATCGACAATATCGGAGTCTCGAGAAAGCACTGCCAGATCGAAAAAAAGGAGCGAATCTACGTCCTCCGTGACCTGAACAGCGGCAACGGAACCTTCGTCAGCGGCCGGCGCGTGACGACCTACAACTTGAACAGCGGCGACGAGATCATGCTGGGCAAGTATACGGTCCTGTTTGAGCGCCCCGAGGGGGACGATGAGGGGACCGACGTGCTGATGAAGCCGAAGGAGTCTGCCGCCGGCGCCCCACAGGTCGGGGCCACGCTCCAGATGGACGCCGGTCAGGTCGAGGCGATGCAGAGGCAGCGCGCGACGAGGGTCCGGGCCCATCTTCTCGCTGTGGGTACGCCGGGGGCGAAACCGACATTCCTGGATCGCAGCCTTTACGTCATAGGCAAGGCCGACTCCGCGAACATCAAAGCTACCGGCTGGCGGGTGGCTCCCAAGCACGCTATTCTCTTTCGGGATGAGGCGGGTTTCCAGATCCTCCACGTCTCCGCCAAGGGGCCGACGCTCGTCAACAACCGCCCTGTCGAGCAGCAAAGGCTGAGGGACGGCGATGTCATCCAGATATCCGGCCATAAATTCCAGTTCATGTCCCCCCAGGGGTCGCAGAAGCGCTGAGTTCGTCCGCAAGGCGCACCCCGTCCATCCCGTCTATAATCCAGACGACTGCTTCATGAGGTATCGAATATGAAGATCAGTACGGCCGCGCTCCTGATGGGAATCATCACCCTCCTCTCCTGCCCCTCCGCCCTGGCGCAGGATGGAGAGCCCAGCTTCGGAGAGTTGAAGTCCAGATTGAAGAAGAGTCTCCAGGCGGGCGACGCCAACAAAGCGACGGGCACCATCGTCAGACTGGCGGAGCTCAACACCAAGAAGGCGGTGGTATTCATTATCAACGTGGGTCTTCGCGTGGACAAGTACACGACCCTGAACGAGCATGGCAAGATGCTCATCTTCCTCGCCGCACGGCAGGAGCTGCCCAAGGTGACGGATGAGAAGGCGCGGGAATTCCTGTTCCAGGAGGCGAAGAGGCTGAAGCGCGCGCGGGATGCGGACAAGAAGGTCTTCTTGACCGAGATCATCGGCCACATGAAGGGTCCCGATTCGGAGATGGCCCTGATCCCCCTCCTGGGGCAGTTCAAGTTCGATCGGGTCCAGCTGGAGGCTATGCAGGCCCTGGCGAGACGCCGCAGTCCCTTGGCGGTGGACCCGCTGATCCACATCCTTGAGAGGAAGGAAAAGAACAAGGACGAGATCTGGAGGGCGGCCGGCCAGGCCCTGATCGAGATCACGGGGTATAGCATGAAGACGGCGGCCGACTGGAAGAACTTCTGGGCCGTGCGAAAGGAGAACTGGAATCCGGAAAAGCACCGGGGCGACGAGAAGGGCAGCGGATTCAAGACGAAGGAGAAGGGGGTCCCGACCTTCTTCGACGCGGAGATTCTCTACAAGCGGGTCCTCTTCGTGATCGACATCTCCAAGAGCATGCACATCAAGGACCCCGTCACGGGCGGGGAGCAGCCGCGGCGCAAGCCGGGCGACAAGGAGACGGGCGGGGCCTGCCCCGTCTGCGGGGACCGGCACCGCGGGATCGGCCTCCCGCAGACGCGGATGCGGGTGGAGCGAGTCAAGCGAGAGCTCGCGAGGCTCATCCAGAGTCTCCCCGACGACGTGAAATTCAACATCCTCGCCTTCTCGACGGATGTCTTCGCCTGGAAGCCGGGATCGGAGCTGATCCCGGCGTCAGAGCAGAATCTGATCAAGGCGGTCCGGTGGGTCGAGGGACTGACGTTTGAGCATTACACGTCGACCGACTGGGCCCTCGAGCAAGCGTTCGCCCATCGGGAGGCCAACGCGATCCTCCTCCTTTCCGACGGGGGACCCTACCGCGATCACGCGCCGATTCCGCCGCAGCCCATCTTCGACATGGTCGCCCTCCAGAACAAGACCAGGAAGGTGATCATAGACACCTTCGGTTTCAGTGAAGATGCCGACAAGGTGTTTCTCAAGAAGCTCGCCAAAGACAATGGCGGTACGTTCAAAGCTATCAACTGATCAGGGGGTCCAGGTGCCGCGGAAGGATTCTTGCGCGGGGCCTTCCATGTAGACATCTCCCGCCTCCGGCCACTCGATCTGGAGGTCTCCCCCAGGAAGGCGCACCTTCGCACTCCGTCCGGTTCGTCCGGTGAGGACGGCGGCGACGACAGCGGCGCAGGCTCCGGTGCCGCAGGCCTGCGTCTCCTGGCTTCCTCGCTCCCAGACTCGCAGCTTGATCTCGGACGGTGAGACGACCTGAGCGAAGCCCACATTCGTTCGCTTGGGGAAGATCGGGTGGTGTTCCAGCAGGGGACCAACCCTGGAGACGTCCGCGCTCTCGAGATCATCCACGAACAACACGCAGTGCGGGTTTCCCATCGAAACGCACGTCGCCTCGAAGGTCTCCCCGCCCGCCTCGAGCGGCACGGAGATGGCTTTCCCCTTCCCCCCGCCCATCGGAATCTCGGACCGCTCCAGGCCAGGCTTACCCATGCCGACACGCGCCGACAGGACCCGTCCGTTCTCGGCGCGGATGTCGATCTCGAGGATGCCGCGGCCGGTCTCGACTCTCATGTGCGGCTTCTTGACTCCCCCCTCCTCGTAGAGAAGCTTGGCGACGCAGCGGAGCCCGTTGCCGCACATCTCGGCCTCGCCACCGTCGGCGTTGAACATCCGCATGCGCGCATCGGCCACCTTCGAGGGGAGGATCAGTATCAGACCATCTCCCCCCACGCCTCGGTGCCGGTCCGAGATCAGCCTGGCGATCTCGTCCGGCCGGTCCACCTCCTCTCGCACGAAGACGTAATCGTTGCCACAGCCGTGCATCTTGACGAAGTCCATTCCTCAGTCCTTGAGAATGTCGCCGTGCAGATCCATATACTCCCGAACCTTCTTGCTGCTCTCCTCCGAGAGTGGGGCGAGCGGCAGCCTCACGTCGGCAGGGCAGATTCCCATCAGGGACATCGCCGCTTTGACGGGCACTGGACTCGTCTCGATGAAAAGGAGCTTCACGAGGGAGGCGAGACTGCGATGGATCCCCAGCGCCGCCTCGCGATCGCCGTCGGCGTACGATTTGCACATCCGCGCAACGTGACCCGGCTCGACGTTGGAGACGACGGAGATCACTCCCGAGCCTCCCAGACAGAGGATCGGATACGTCAGCGCATCATCCCCGGACAGGACGGGGAACCCTCCGGCAATGATCTGCTCGATCTGTCCGAGGTTACCGCTGGCTTCCTTGATCGCCTTGATGTTGGGCACGTCCTTGGCGAGGCGGAGCACCGTCTGGGGGAGCAAATTGACGCCAGTGCGGCTAGGGACGTTGTAGAGGATGATCGGTAGATCCACCTCATCCGCCACTCTTCGGTAGAACCGGTAGAGTCCCTCCTGACCGGGACGGTTGTAGTAGGGCGTGACGATGAGCGCTCCGTCCGCCTTCATCTCGGCCGCGGCCCGGGTCGCACTGATCGTCCGATCGATGTTGTTGCTCCCCGTCCCCACCACGACCGGGACGCGACCGCCGGAATACTCGATCACCCTCTGCGCCACATGGGCATGCTCTTCCTCCGAGAGGGCCGGGGCCTCTCCCGTCGTGCCGCAGGCGACGAGCCCGTCGATCTTGCCCCGCTCGATCTGGAAGCGTATGAGATCTTTCAGGCAGATATCGTTGATCTTCTCCGGCTTCCCGTCCTCGAACGGAGTGACCAGCGCCGTCCATGCCCCCTCGAACATCGCTCACCTCCCTCTGCCTTACCGCCACGACCTCATTGCCCGAAAGCGTCCCCGATGGCCTGCGCCATCTTGCGGATCGCATCCCTGCCCGGCCCCTCGATCATCACCCTCACGACAGGCTCGGTCCCCGAATAGCGCACCAGCACCCGACCCTCGCGCCCCAGGCTCTCCTCCGCAAGGCGGATCTGTCCCTGCACACCTTCCAGTTGATCGAGGGGGCGCCTGTCCTTTACTGGTACGTTCAGGACGACCTGGGGGACCTTCCGAAGGCAACGGCTGAGCACGGACAACCGCTCCCCACTCTCGCGAATCACGCGCAGCATCTGCAGTGCGGTCAGGATGCCATCCCCGGCGCGAGATAGTGGAATGAAGATCACATGGCCCGAGGGTTCTCCGCCAAGGGCGAACCCTCGCTCCTGCATCTCGGCCAGGACGAAGCGATCACCGACCCGGGAGCGCACCAGCTTTGCCCCGATCTCCTCCAGCGACCTGTCCAGGCCCACATTGGACATCACCGTGCCGACGACACCCTTGCCGGGTAGCTGCCCCCGGCGGTCGAGATCGCGCGCCCCGACGGCGAGGATGTCATCGCCGTCACGGACCTGCCCGGAATCGTCCACCATCATCAACCGGTCACCGTCCCCATCGAAGGTGATCCCCACATCCGCCTCGACCTCACGGGCTAGCTGCTGCACATTTTCCGGATAGAGGGCCCCGCAGTTCAGATTGATCTCGGCCCCGCTCATGTCCGCGCAGGTCACACGGACGTCCGCTCCCAGTTCCTGCAGGATCTCGGGCCCCACCTTTCCCGTCGCCCCGTTCGCGCAATCCACCGCGATGCGCATGCCATCGAGGCTTCCTTCGGGCCAGGTGCCGCGCAGGTAGGAGACGTAGCGCCGAGCGGCATCGGATGCCTGGACGACCTCGCCTCTGTGCGCGGCGCTGGGGTCTGGACCATCTTCCAGGTATCTCTCCTCGATCTCCCTTTCGATGGCGTCGTCGATCTTCTCGCCGGCCGGACCGAGGACCTTGAGGCCGTTGTAGTCGGCCGGGTTGTGAGAAGCGGAGATCACCACCCCGGCGTCGCACTCGTACGGCCCGACCAGATGCGCGACGGCGGGCGTGGGAGCAATGCCCAGATCTACGACATCCATCCCCGCCCCCGTCAGGCCCTCCAGCAGAGCCGTCGACAGGGTAGCGCCCGATGGGCGAGTGTCCCGACCCACACAGGCGCGGGCCGCGCCCTTTCCGAGCGTCGCGCCGATGATCGCCCCCAGCCGCCGCACCGAGTCGGCCGAGAGGAATCCCTTTCCGGCGATCCCTCGAATGCCATCCGTACCGAATAGCCTATTCGACAATCTACTCACCTCCAGGCAGGCATCTTACAGGCTCCCCCATCCTCTCGCCAGACCCGCAGGGCGCCGAGGCGGCGCCGGTTGACACCTCCTGCCGCCGCCACTAGAATTCGCCCTTCCGGAGTTGACGGGCAACCGGGTGACGTGACCGGGATTCAAGACAGACAGTGCTCGCATAGCTCAATGGTAGAGCACGGCTTTCGTAAAGCCGGGGTTGTGGGTTCGACTCCCTCTGCGAGCTCCATCGATCATCGCATGGTGGTAAGAAACGTAACGGTTCTCCTCGTTGATGACGAGGCGGACATCCGGGCCCTCTTGCGAGAAATCGTTCTGGAGGAGCTGGATGGAGAGACCTGCACGGTCCTCGAGGCGAAGGACGGGCAGGAAGCGATCGATCTCATCCGCGAGGAGGCAGTCGACATCATCATGACAGACATGAAGATGCCGAAGGTGGATGGCCTCACGCTTCTCAAGGAAGCGAAGAAGGTCCTGCCGGACGTCGAGGTGATCGTCATGACAGGCTACTCGGAGGATTACACGCGGGAGGAGGCGCTGCGACTCGGCGCGCGGGACTACATCACGAAGCCCTTCGAGGTGGATGAAGTGCGTCTTATCCTGATGAAGGCATGCCTCAAGGTGGAAGGACGGCGAGACTCGGGGCCATGAGGAGTTTTCCCTTGGCAGGCCTGGACCGCTCCTGCTAGAATCTCCCCCTTCGTCGAAAGGCAAATGAGAGTCTGATCTTGCAGATGAACCCGGGTTTGAAAACCTCGGGAAGGGTGGGGGCGGATCAGCCTTCGGAAGGCCTCCGCTGGACGGTCCATCCGGCCAAGGATCGGGGCTGGCGGCTTGCCCTGGCCTCTCTTTCCATCCCCCTGTTCGCCGCTGTTGCCGGCCTCACGACCGGCTCCATCCCCTGGGGCCTGTTTGCCGGCTGTCTCATCTTCATCTCGCTCAATCGGTTCTTCTTCCCCACCGCCTACGTGCTCGGCAGCGCGGCGGTCGAGGTGCGATATCCCCTTCGCAAGGTTCGGCGGCCTTGGTCCGACTTTTCGTCGATCCAGGTGGAGGGGAACGGAATATTTCTCAGCCCCTATTCCCGACCTAACCGGCTGGAGAACTTCCGCGGCCTGTTCCTCCTGGCGGGGGGAGAGCGGGATGAGGCGGCCAAGTTCATCACACGGCACCTGGAAGGGGGCGAATCGTGAAGGGGTGGCGGCACGCATTTGCCCTGGACCGGGGGGACCCACCGCTCAAGGAGGATGAGGAACGCCTCCTCGATCGACTGGCCCAGGCCCTCGTCCGGCGCCGACTCTCCGCTCCCGCACTCCTGTTTCTCGAATCGCTCCGCCCCCTGCACTTCATCGGCAGCCAGGCTCTGATCTTCTTCGCGCCCTTCGCCAAGGCGCTGGTCGAGGGCAAGGACTACGACACTCTCACCTCCCTCCTCGAACGTCGCATGGCGGTGGATAGCCTCCTGCGCCGGATCGAGGGTCTCGAGGCGGAGGTTCCTGATGCCTGAAGACCCGCAAGTGATCCTCGCCACCGACTGCGGGAGCACGACGACCAAGGCGATCCTTATCGAGAAGAAGGGGGGGGAGTATCGCCAGA
>JAPUJT010000119.1 GCA_027296055.1 Planctomycetota bacterium
TTCTCCTTCTCGAGCTCCTTCAGCCGACGTGCTTGGTCGACCCGAAGCCCTCCGTATTCCTTTCTCCAACGGTAATAGGTCTGATCCGTGATGCCGAGCTTCTTGCAGACCGCAGCCATCGGCTGCCCCTTGGCAAGCTCGATCTCCGCCTCACGGAGCATCCGAATGATCTGCTCCGAGGTGTGCCGTTTCTTGGCCATATCGCCCTCCTGAAATCGTCCAGAATCTAACATTCATTCCGGCACGATCCCAGGGGTGCAGGTCAAGCCACCAACTGAAGCCCACATCGGCCCCTGTGAAGGAGCGCTTGGATTGGGCCCAAGGACAGGTCACTTGAATGGCGTAACCTGACACAATCTAACTTTTTAGGCTGGAATCGGCTCGCGCGCAAGGTCGCTGGACCACTACACCGCTCCCCCAGGAGAATTTCCCAAGATTCCTCCCCTAGGAACAGCCGGTTCGGTGTCTACGGGATGGGGACTCGTCCGCGCTCCGGAGAGCAGAGGGGGGACCCGGATGGCAAAGTGGCCTGGGTGGGGCCAGAACATGTGGAGCCAGGGATGGGCGCGGATGGGTCCCCGTCCTATTTAGATGCTCGCCAGGCCGAAATCGCCCTTGGAACCAATGATTCTGGGCAGAGAAGGGCATCCTGGGCCCCTGGATTTGGATCCAGCTCTCACGATGACGGACGGATCCTAGGATTCAAAGGGGGCGGATGAGATTCTGGGGGGCGATGTAGCCGGATCTCGTACCTAGGCCCCGATCGACGGCAGATTTGAAGTCTAGGGTCATTTTGATAGGACGACCACTACAGCGTGCGCTAATAGGAGAATTGCCGCGATGTCACATGCCTGGGAGAAGTTCTACGAAGGAGCCCGGATCCTGGCTGGGGAGGGGGCGCAGCGAAAGCGACTGATTGATGCGTTCACCCACTGCATATCAGGTCTCAGGAAGGAGGAGTTTCCCTCGGCACTTCAGAACGAGTTTGAAGATCTGATGGTAGACGTTACGAGGGAAGAGGCTGTTGGCGAGGAAGGGACGATTCAGGCGACCATCATGAAATTGTCAGACGTCGAGATCAGCGAGACCATTGATAGGGTCCTATCGCTATTCAGCGATCTTGCTCGTCTGAAACGCTGAACCAGGCCGATCCCATCCTCGTCCTATCAAAATGCTCCTGTGCTGGATTTTGGTCTCCGTGGCCGGCCTAAGGTCGGTTTCAAGCGCAGAGGTCGCGTGAACTAGGATCCGGCATGAATCTAGTCCTGTCTCGCTGATGGGGATCGTAGCCGGAACCCGCCAGAAGTCGGCGAATACACCTCGTTCTAAGGCGCTACGCCACGGGAGAGTTCCTCGATGGCACGCGGATCATTCCCTTCGAGCGAGGCGGATGAGTTTCTGCGTGGCGATGTTGCCGCATTCAGCACATAGGCGCCAATTCAGAGCGTTTTCGAGGCCTGAAAGTGTTTTGATAGGACGGGAACGATACTAGCGGCGGTTCCATCAAGTGGTTCTCGCCAAGGAGCATGCCAACGGAGGGGGGGATTGCTCCGGGCACGATTGCGGAGGCGGCGTGATAAACGTCCGCGACACGGCCGGAGTCAACCGCCGGAAGTATGCAGCGACCCTTCACAAAGACATGGACTATGTTCGCGTAGCGGGTACTCGCGAGTGGTTTGTGCGTTTCTACCGGCTACGCTGAAGGCCGCTGCTGCTGTGGTTTTCCTCGCAGCATTGATCCTGCGATTGTTCCTGAAGCTCAAGCCGGACGAGAGTGCTGGCCAGTTCATTCGTCGATGTCGGGATTGTACATCCGAGGAATGCTAGCGCGCTTGTCAGGCAACGGGTTTCGGCATCCCTCCATCTGATGATCGGCCACCGAACCCCGTTATGCGATTTCATCCTGAGACTCGAGGAGGGCCACTCCGCTCAGAGGATGCTCTTCTAGCCCGTGGGGTGAAGTTATTCCGACGCCCCTGGATGGCCCAGGATCTGACGACGCCCATTGAAATCGCCAAGATCGCTCCCCGAGATCTCGTCCAACCTCGTGGGGTGTGGGTGTCCACCGATTTCCGGCAGGCTCGCTCAGCAGCGGAACGCGCTGGTGTAGTGGACTAGCAATTATGCGCGGTGGTGCTGGTGTCCAGCAAAGGCTGCCCACCGGTTCGACAATCACTCGGAGGCGGGCCAGAGCCCCGATAGTGAACTCTACGCAAGCACTGTGATCCCCTGCATCGGTCGGCGACAGTGGCCGCTCGGTCCAGGGTGCATGTAAACACGGGAAGAGCCCGGCAATGTTTGTTATGCTGGACTCTCCATATGCAGTGCAGACCGGTCGCGCTCGGAGGTCGGCGCGTCAGACACCGAGGGTACTCTCAAAGGTGTTTCGGGCGAGCATAGGCTCTCGAAAGCGGGCAGATGAACTCTCAGTTGAAACCCGACGTCGACGGACTTATTCATCTTTCCAGAACTCTAAAGGATGAACTCGCAGAGTACAAGAAAGTTGGGTTGAGGGAATTTGTCCGATCTGACCGCCACGGAGCGGTTCATACTCTTGAAGGTCCCCATCACAAGCAGAGCGTCGTCAATACGGCCGAACTCATTCGAGCGACCGTAGAATTGCCGCAGTTCTGTTCGGGAATTGATGAGGAAAGCGTTGTCAGATGGAAACAGGAGATAATTCTTCCGAAGATACCCGAATACACCGATAGCCTGAACCTGGATAGACCCGAAGATAGCGAGTTTGCTGCCTACCGCTTGTCAATAGTACTGGGGATTGTTGGGGATCGGCGGGCGAAACGCAAGTTACTAAAGTGGATCAATAATTATACCAATCGGTGGCTGCTCGGCCGCGCTCGGTTCGATGTATCCATCTTTCTCCTTCATTTGTTGCATAGAGTTCTGGGAACCGCCAGGGCATTCCCGGCTTCGCAAGTTCAGCGAGTCGTAGCTACTCTCTTGGGCCGTCAAGTCGCTTCGCGTGCCGGCGATACAGAGGCTGAAATCAACTACGTCGATATCGCCCTCATGATCTCTTTGGCGGAGCCCTTCTCCATCGACTCTGACATGTTGAGTTACGGCATATTGGCCCTGCGCGAAGGGGCGAAGGATGGCCGCATCTGGAAGAATCGCCAGCCGCTACTGCGAATGAATCGTCGTACCGTAGGGTGTTCAACGTTCCAGGCTTGCCTGGCGGTGCTTGGTTCAAAGCACCTCTCGGAGAGAGTGGGTGATCTTTTTCCAGCGCTTGCCTCACATCATCGATGGTTGCGCGAGCATCGCGTGGATCTGGACACGCCTTGGCGAGTAGCGGATCTCCACCTTCGCAAGCCTGTCAGAGAGACTTGGTTCAACTGTCTAACTTTGAAGTTCACTCGTCAATTCCATAGCCTGATACGGGGCACCATTCGATCTCACTTCCTGCGTGTGTACCGCGGGGCGGTCGTTTCGCCGAGTGTGCTCTGGGAAGACGTTGTTCTGGGAAAGAGGGAGAGGCGAGCTATTGAGAAGGCCTTCCTTCCGCGAAGGTCATCGGAGGCGCAACGATATGTCCCGCGGCTGTGTACTGCACTCCTGTTCGGCCCCCCGGGAACTGCGAAAACGACCTTGGTTAAGGCTGTGGCGGAGCGCGTGGGATGGCCGCTTATCGAGTTAGGAATGTTTGACTTCGTTAGTTCTGGTATTGACGGTATATTTGAGAATGCCGTCAGGATTCTTGACGACCTTACGCACCTACGGAAGGTAGTCATTCTTCTTGATGAAGTTGAAGAGGTATTCGCAGCGAGGGAGAAGAAACAAACTGAGGTCTTCCAGAAGTTTCTTACAGCCGCACTTCTGCCCCCGCTTCAGAAGCTCCATGACAAGGGGGAGGTCATCCTCTTTATTGCGACAAATCACATCACACGCTTCGATGACGCCGTCAGGCGGGCAGGTCGGATTGATCTCGTAATTCCGGTGGGTTGGCCTGATGAGGATCAGCGAGTAGCATTAATTCGGCGAATCCTTAGCCTCAACGAGACTACATCCAGGCAGCTTGCAAAGGGTTTGCCATTTGGGACTCTGATTGCCGAGATAGTCGGTCTAGGCAAATTTATTTCTCGGCAGCGAGCGTCGAAGGACGGTAGGATCGTAGAGGTGATTCTGAAGCGGTGGAAGAAGGAATTCAGCGCTCTGCATGAGGGCGATGAGAAAGCGCTTGCGAAGTTCAAGAGAGAGAAGCGAAAATACGGGAGATTCTCGTAAGCCTAGACTCGGCGTGGCTGAATCTCAGGGCCCAGAAGTGGCTCAAGTGATCGCCCGGGTATCGGACCTCGTTCGCATGGCGAGTCCATGGCTCTCGCACGGCCTGCATGCACGCCGGTGCCTGTCAGAGGCATTCCGAAGCAATAAGTGGGTTCGAACTCAGGCTCCCCTTGTCCTTCTTTTCGGTAGCCTTGCACGAGGAGAGCCGGGCCGCGACGTTGACCTGCTCGTAGTCGGAAACGGCTATCTGAACGGCCGGATCTATCATCGAGTCCCCGCAGGCCCGGCCCACATCGATCTCAATATCGCATCTAGAGCGTGGCTGATGGCAGCATGGAGGGATTCGGAATGGGGGTATTGTCTCTCCGAAGCATATCCCCTTTCCCATCGAACCGATCTTCTCGAAGAGGTTTGGCGAAAGAGTGTGACGCGGTATTTTTCCGCCGGTGCCCGCAAGGAACGCATGGGAATGCACCGTCGAGATTCGCAGGCGCTATTCGGACTCGCCGCTATGGCTCGTGCGATTGGCTGTCACCTCCTCTCGAGAATGCTCGTACATGAATCTCTGCGCGTTGGAGCGACGGCCCTCCTCGAGGTCGCTGGGACCAGGCTATTCTCGCACAGATCATTCGTCGCGGAACTACGCCATTCGTGCCACCGCCTCCAGATTCCGGGCCGCCAGTCGGAATACCTAACGGATGCGCTCGTAGGTGTGGGTTCTTTCAACTTGAAGGCACGTACAACGAGATTCGTGAGAATTCGTCGGGGCATTTCCAGCGTTCTTCGCTCACTTGCGATCCGATCTCGTCTCCGCTACGACCCAGGCGCGACGAGAGAGCGGCGCATTTCTCAGCTTGGCCGCATAGTGGGAGATCCTGCATCAGCCAGAAGAGTCGAGCAGTTTCTCCTGCGAGACGGGATGCAGGGAGTGCTTCCCGCAGAGTCGGTAGTCTCATTTGGATTTCAAGCGCTATCGAGGGCTATCCTAGTTGCGGAGCGATGGAGTTTCGCCAGGGAGGCAGATATCCGCTCCTCCTCATCTACAGTCGAGTCGCCGAGTGTAGACACGCCCAAGCTCAACCCAATTCCCGGTGCCCGATGGGTGGAAGCGACGGGTGGCCGACTGAAAGTAATCCTGAGTACAGGCGGGTGCAAGACCCCTACATGTAGCTTTTGCAATCTACCAAAGTATGGCCGTTCATCCCCTAGGGGATCCCCTTCAGAAACAGTTCGCGACGTCCTTCGAAGCAGCAGTCCCGCGGAATTAGCCCTTTACAACGATGGCTCCCTTCTGAATCCCGCGGAGATTCCCCGCCCGGAACTGTGGCGAATCTGTGACACTGTGCGAAAGGCAGGCATTAGGCGGCTTTGCATAGAATCCGTCCCCCGTTTCGTATCCGGCCCTCTTACTCGTGAGCTACGCTATCGGCTTGGGTCTGTCAAGTTGCGAATGGGATTGGGCCTTCACAGCACAGGTGATTGGGTTGCTAGAATGATCCGGCGGCCAGACCCGGATGCCATATTTGAGCGAGCCATCGAAATCCTCAAGGAGAATCACGTAGAAACCCGCGCATATCTCGTGTGGGGGATGCCTTCCTTGGGGAAAGAAGTGCGAGCAAACTTGCTCAGGCGGTCCATATTGTGGGCTCAAAGGAGGGCCGTAGATATCATCACCATCTGCCCCTATGTCGCTCCCAGTAAGTCTCGCTCTGCCCGAAGCGGAGGCGAGTGCCTGTTGTGTCAACTGCGAGCAATTCTGCGGACGTTGCACCATGCGAACGGCTCCCGAGTCGAACTCTCCGTTCCAGCGACTTGGTCTTGTGGGGTCGAGATCGGGATTCCGACATGTCAAGAGTGCCGCGATACGATACGTCGTTGCTTGCGATCCGACACGCAGGGCCGCAGTCAGCAAGAGGTGAGCGGAGTTACAGCCAGGCTCCCTCATTATCCCGTCCCCGAGGTTGCTCTCAGAGCATCGATGGCGGGGCCAGCGTACAATCAGGAAGATAGCGTATGCATTTCGATATGATCCGTGAAAGGCCTTCCGATGAACGGCAGAAACGCGCTCATGCTTGAAGCTCCGGAGTTAGTTACGGACTTGGTTCTCAAGCACGGGAGCGCGCAGGGGGTAGCTTTCTACGACGTCAGTCCCCCTCAAACTCTACAGGAACGAATTCGGCTGGCAGAGAGCGAGAGTTCCGTAATTGAAAAAGCCACAAAGCAGAGTAGGGAAGTAGGGCTTCCATTCTGGGAACTACTACTCTCATCCATTCTAACGAGTACGGATGTGCCCGATTGGCTACTAGAAGCCGCTAGATTCCACAGAGGTCGGGGGCGTAAAGTCAGGTTGGTTAATCGATTCGATTTGAGTGGCGACCTCATTCGAGAGATGTATAGCTCCCTGCCAACTGGTTCTTGGCTAGTCTTCTCTTCGCAAGTGGATACCGACGACGGAATGCAGAGGCACATCCCAATGCTAGACTTTCGATGTAGCCCCACGAAGAGAAGCCTTGCACAGGTGATCGAGATCGCGCGTAATCTGATCATCTCTCGGGGGGTCATCGTGGAGAGCGGCACCTCTTTCCATTTCTACGGACGCGATCTGATCGACTCCGAGACATTACTTCGGTTCCTGGGACAAGCCTTGCTGTACTCTCCAATTATCGATTCCCGTTGGATTGGGCACCAGTTGATTGAGACGTGCTGCTACTTGCGAGTTTCCCCCGCGAAGGCAGGCGGCAACTTCCCTAGGGTCGTTGCGGAAGTATAAGGATAGCGATGAGAGTCACGGATCTGTATGTGCCACGCGGCGAAGTCACTTGACGTCTGTGTGTACTGGTCCATCGACATTGACTGGCCCGGAACGGCCAAACGAAGGCCCTGATAGGCGTCCGTCTCTGCTCGCCAGGCGTTGAATGATTCCCGGATCCCGATAGCATTCGCATCCGAAGAGGGAGATGAATGCGATCGGACGCGACTGAGGCGTACCTTGGGCGCGGCCGAGGCTTTCTCAAGATACTCTTGCCACGCTACGCGGCGCGTCGAAGGGAGACGACCGGAAGGTGACGCCGCCCTTCGAGGAAGCGCACCTCGGGTCGGACGAACTTCGACCGCGTTCTCTCTGCGGGCGCCTGCGGTGACGCACACTTCGATCGCCTAGGCCACTTTGGCCGGGGCTCGAAACGTGGCTGCTCGCAGGCAGGCGAGAGGTGCTTGTACACCTCATTGGGCGTACGAACACCAAGGTAGGTGTGCGAGCGGTACTCGTTGTACCAGAGAACGAACAATGACAGCTCGCGGCTGATGCTCTCACGTCGCGGGGAAACCCGGATGCGTCGCGTACACTCCCTCTTGAGCGTCCTGTTGAATCTCTCGATTACGGCAATGCTGCCATGCTTCCCCGCCGCCCCGTAGCGAAGGCCGATTCCCTTCCGCCGACACCAATCTCGGAACCCATCACAGAAGAAATGCCCTTCCTTGTCCGTAATTAGATTCCCCGGGGCCCTTCCTCGTCCTATCAAAATGACCCTTCCCCCCCAGTTGGCCTTTAAACCCATGTTTCTGGGCAGAGAAGGGCATCCTGGGCCCCTGGATTTGGATCCAGCTCTCACGATGACGGACGGATCCTAGGATTCAAAGGGGGCGGATGAGATTCTGGGGGGCGATGTGGCCGAACCTTCCAGCTGAGCGCCGATCGTCAGCCAAGGGAGTTCGGGCGCATTCCGAAACTGATGGACGAGGAGGTAGACGCCGAGAACTAGGATGAGGAGACCGATTGTCAGTGCGAAGGCGTTCGATAAGCTTTCGAACGTGCGGTAGAAGGGAATGTTGTTCGTGCGGTCTTGGGAGTTGTCAGGCATCAGTTCCCTCTGACCTTTCCCCCGAAATCTGTGCCAGCTAGACTGGGAGTTTCGAGGCACATTATCAAGGGGACGGCATGCCGAGGAAGAGGCACAAGCCGGAGCAGATCGTGTCGATCTTGCGGGAGGCGGAGCGAGGCGGGACCATTAAGACGGTCTGTCGGAAGTATGGCATCTCGGAGCAGACCTTCTACCGCTGGGAGCCGCGAGGAGGCTAGGATTAACGCGTTCGTAAGTCGCTGGGGGACAAGGGAGACGAATTGTTCGGATGGACAGGACTAATCGAGTTGCAGGCGGGCCCGGAATGTCTTATCCTCCCCCGCTTGGATTCACAATGGGATTGGGCAGCCTTCGAACACTATTATAACAGACGGATCTACGCCCTTAGTAGTCGGGCTCAATCTCAGGCCTGGGGGTCAATTCTTCCATGGCTCCTTGCAGGGCAGGTCACGTCCGTGAGCGGAACGTTGTCCGTTCTGAGGACTCGACATTCAACTGATGAAGCTGGGAGCCCTTTGGAGGCAGAAACCATGAGAGACATTCTCGTAAGACCAACTCACGCACCGCACGCGTTGCTTGTTGTGACTCTGATCGCTGGAGCTTCAGCGTCATGCACACGACAATTGATCGCGTTCACGCATGAGCTTCGACTGACAGAGAAGCTGACAAATGAGGAACTGACACGTTTGCAGTACTACGTTTCGACGCCCATCCGGCTGGAGAGAAATGTGGGGTCTTCGGGGCGCGAAGTCTCACAAGGACGCTTGATAGTGAGGTCGGACCGCACGATTCACCAAGTGGCTATCCGACCCAAGACCCCAGGCATCGCCGAATCAGTAGAAGCGGTCACGCCGCACAGCCTGAAGATCAGCTTCGAGGCTGGGCATGCATTAGAATTCGGAGCGAAAGGCAGCGACACCATTGGAGGAGCCTACAAATTGTATGGCCAATGGAAGACATCTCCGGGAACCGTATCTTTCGCTGGTGCGAGGTGGCAAGCGGGGCCCAAATCCGGTAGCGCGTTTCTGATGATCGATCGGAATGCGATTCCGAAGCTAAAGAGGGAGGGGAGGACGCTGCCAGGTCTCAGGCTTCCGAAAGATCGGAAGTAGAGGAGGTCGGCAAGCGCAGCGTAACAGGCGCGTGAGACGGCAGGCCCAAAGACTGGCGGAGCACGCGCCATCGTAACTCCGACTTACTAGAAGGAATTTATCATGTTCGCCAAGTGCAGGGCGACATCTCGGCGCATCTTGATGACGCTGGCCTTCACCTCAGAAGGCGGTGCCCGTCCTATAAAGATGACTTCCCGGCGGAGATCGCCCGTGGAACCCATGATTCTGACCGGGGGAGGGCATTATGGGCCCCTGGATTTGGATCCGGCGGTCTGGTTGAGGGCCGAATCCTAGGATTCGCAGGGGACGGATGAGTTTCTGAGTGGAGATCTTGCCGAATTCTGGACCTGAGCGCCGATCCGGAGCGGAATCGAGCCCAGAGAGCATCTTTATAGGACGGGAATGAGCTATGGACGAATCGGAGGTCGACGCTTGGCTAGGGGAGGTCCCCGCCAGAACCGCGGGAGTAAGGGGACTGGTAGCGGGCGCCGTCAGCATCGCCCGGTCCTCGCAGGAAAGGCTCGAGCGAGTAGCTACGAAAACCGATGAAGTCCTAGGGGACGCGGACCGAAGCACTCCCGATGGTCAGCTCGTCGTACAATTGCTCCGGGAGCTGCGAGCCGTCCCCGACCACGGCATTGCCGAAGAGATGTTCACACACTTGCTCGTGCAAGCCTCCAGAGCCAATCGGACGGGCGATCCACCGTCGTCCTTTCCAGGCATCATCGCCCAAATGAACCCCGCAGAGGCGCGCATTCTCTTTCTCCTGAAATCCATCGGCCCTCACAAGGTCGCACGAGAGCGGGGGGACCAGGATAGAGCCGCAGGGCATCTCGCCTTGGACACGGTTCGCGCCACCGACGGCCCTCCCGACCTCCCAGAAGAGATCGAGAATGCCGCCGCATTCGTCGAGCACCTCGAGAGTCAGAATCTCGTCTACATGAGAACGCTCGGAGTCGAGAACACCGCCAGCTCGCAAACGAGTACGCGACTCTATACAAAGGTCAGCCTCTCTCAGTTTGGGAAGCTCTTTGCCGATGCCTGCATCCCCGACGAGTGGCCCGGGACGAAGGCTCCCTCCGCTTAACCCGTACGAACAACCTTGGACGAGCCGGACGATACGCTGCACGGAGGGATTTCACCGGCTCCTGTGTCCGCCTTGGCGATCTACACTTCTTGCCTAGAGGAGGGACGATGACAGAGATCATGAGCGTTCAGGATCTAGTCTCCATAGCCGACGATTCGTCACGAGAGCTCTGGTGGCGAGGACATGCCCAGGCCCACTATCAACTTGTGCCCGCTCTGCTGCGCTCCCCTGAGCTGAGTAGTGTCGAGCATAACCTCACGACGCGGTTCCAACTACGGGCACCGGCCTTGTTCCCTAACTGCCCCGAGGACAGCGCGAACAAATGGCTGTTCTTGATGCAGCATCACAGATTGCCGACCAGGGTCCTTGATTGGTCACAATCGCCGCTGATCGCCGCCTTCTTCGGAGTTAGACACCACCCAGAAAGTACCGGCACCCTCTGGGCCATCGACCCCATTCGATTTAACGACGTATTCTGCGGGAAGTCACTGATCATGGCCCCTGGACACGAACTCGCCGCCCCACTCATCCGAGCCCCCTTTCAGGAGGATGCAACGCCGCCTAGTTATTCAGTCGCGGTCTTGCCCGCTGATGGACATCCCCGCATGTCAGCCCAACAGTCCTGTTTCACGGTTCATGGGACGCCAGAACCGCTCGAGAATCATCCACGGCGGGAAGAATTCCTCGTCGAGTGCAGCATTCCGGTATCGGCAAAGGCCACGATCCGGAACCAGTTGGATCGACTCGGAATTCGCCCGTCCTACGTTTTCCCAGACCTAGACCATCTAGCCAGGGAAATTGCCGACGGTAAGTACGGGACCTAGCAGGCGCCACGCTTCTTCAAGTCGTCGATGACCAGTTGCTGAGAGGTGGGGGAGGGGAGAGGGTGCGTGAGATCTAATCGCGGGGAGTGAACCTGCTAGCGCGAGCGCTGGCCGGAGAGGATGAAGTTGGCGAGCGTCTGTCGCCGTTCCATCTCGTCGCTTGCCCGTCCTATCAAAATGACCCTTCGCCCGAGATTAGCCCTCAAACCCGTCCTATCAAAATGGCCCTTCCCCGGCAATTGGCCTTGAAACCCATGTTTCCGGTCAGAGAACGGCATCTTGGGCCCCAGGATTTGGATCCAGCTCTCTGGATGAGGGGCGGATCCTAGAATTCAATGGGGGCGGAGGAGTTTCGGGGCGGTGTGGTGGTTCATAGGATCCTTCAACGGCCCGTCCTCGCGCTAATCGTATGTAGATCAAGATGTTGGGATCTCCGTGAAGGGAATACCCCGAATCTTTCACGGAGGCTCCGATGCGAAAGAAGTTGCTCGTTCCGAGGGGGTGGAATCGCCGCGTGAAGTCGTCGATCCTACAGGTCCTCTTTCTTGCCCACTAATGCTTCTCCGCCCTCCGGGGCGGGGCTGCGCGGAGCCGCGTCCGAGGCCGATAATGATCGCGATGAGCGGTAGGGGCGGGCTTGGCGGGTCCAAAGCTGGGGAGAGGTGTCGGCGATTCTGCTCGGCGGCGGGGGAGGTAGGCCAAGATCATCCTCCTTGTCGCCTCGGTGCCCGAGCTCCGACCTCCCCCCGCGGTCGCGATCGTCACGTCGAATCATCATCATGGTCGCCCCCGTGCCGAAGCTCCGGCCTCCGCGTGACACGGCAACGGCCCCGAGCCGACAGCGGCGGGGGAGTTCTCACGGGATCATCATTAGATGATCGCCCCCGTGCCCGAGCTCGGGCCTCCCCCCGAAGGCCGACCGCCCCCGGGCGGACGGCAGCGAGATGAGGTCGAGGAGATGCTCCTCGGCGGCGGGGAAGTTCTCACAGGATCAGAATGAGATGATCGGCCTCGTGCCCTTGCTCCGGCCTCCCTCAGCCGGCCTGCAGGCGCCCCAGCGGACGGCGAGCGCGAGAGGCGCAAGGGGGCGGGCCTGGCGGGTCCAGAGGCGGTTGGCTCGGCGATGCTTGGCGGCGGTCGGGGAGTTCGCACAGGATCATCATTAGATGATCGGTCCCGAGCCCGAGCTCCGGCCTCCCCCCGATATCCCATCGGGCCTCCGGCCCGATGACTCGGGCGATCGGCGGAAGAGGCGGGCCCGGCAGCTCCGGAGCCGGAGGGAGAGGCCGCAGCGATTATCGGCGGCGGGGAAGTGCGCGGCGGATCATCATTATGATCGCCCCCGTGCCCGAGCTCCGGGCTCCCCCCGCCGGTGCCACGGCCCCGGGCAGACGACGCGGCCAAGGGCGGAACGGGCGGGCTCGGCAGTTCCGGGGCGGGGGAGAGGATTCGGCGATGCTCCTCGGCGGCCGGGTGAGTTCACGCCGGATCATCATTATTCATCATGACCCCCCCGTGCCCGAGTTCCGGCCTCCCCCCGAAGGGCTCCGACCGAATTACGGATGGCAGGAGCGGTAGGGGCGGCCCCGCGCCCTCCGGAAGGGGGGTCTCTGCGATGATTGGCGGCGGGTGAGTTTGCTCCGGATCACCATCATGATCGGCCCCGTGCCCGCGCTCCGACCCACCCCGCGCCGACAACCGCGGCGGTCCTAGGAATGGGCGGGCCCGGCGGGTCCGGAGCCGGGGGGGGCAGAGGGCTCGGCGATCACCTCGGCCGCCGGGGAGTTTGCACAGGGTCATCATTAGATAATCGCCCCCGTGCCCGAGCTCCGGCCTCTCACCACGCGGCCCCAACGCCACCCGCCCGAGAGGGCGGAAATAGCTGGGGCTCACAAGGCCTGGACCGCCACCGCGTCGCGCCTCGACTCTACGGATCCACACAATTCCCAGCCGGTCTCAAGGGTCGCGGCCGGTAGGATGGCGACCAATCCCCACGGCAGCAATCAAGGGCGCAGACGAACTGCCCGTAGGGTCATCCTCGTGGCAGTCGTTGCATTCCACGAGCTGAGCACTCTCGATGTCGTGAATCTCATTCCATTGATGAGCCGAATCTGTCACCCAACGGCCAGTGAGAATCATGAGACAGCCACGGGTGATTGCCTCCCCTCGCTCGTCGAAATCGTCGAGTTCGTCGGCGATCCAGCCGATACCTGCACCGATGGCGTCCCCAGCGAACCCCCCTAGAGCGGCGCCGATGGCAATCACTAAGGCGACGACCACAAGACAAACAAGAGCGCCGATTCCAAACGTCGCAAGCCCGAGGGCAACGCAGATGGCAGCTCCTACAATCGCGCCCGCCACTGCTCCGGCGACTGAGCCAATCGCACCCCCGACTGCGGCATAGTCCCCGATGTGAGAACCTATTTCGCAGTGCAAGGCATCCTTGCCAGATCGCGAATCGACCACCGTAAATGCCGGCCCCCCTCCCGGAGCGCTACGGGTGCGAATCTCTGCAACATCAAGCCCGGCCATCGTCGGCCCAAGTTGTTCTAGCGGCGACACCCCCAGGTTGAAGGTCCAGTCGTTATCGTGCCAGGGCGGGAACCCGGTGTTCTTGCCGGCACAGAGAATGCAGCCGGTCATGGTGATGGTCTTCGGCGAGTGTTCGAACAAGCGATCGAACCAATCGACCGCAAAGCCAACCCAGAATCCCACGATGCCCCCTGCGACAGCGGCCACCGCGATTGCGAGGGCAGCTAGGAGCAAGCCCCACCCGACAGGTCCCAGCGCGGCAGCGGCGGTGGCTCCTGCAATCCCGAACAAGGCAGCTCCAGCTATGATCCATCCGCGGATACGACCCTCGGCGGCGTCCCTGTCGCCCAGACCATCATGTCGGACTTCGCATCCGGCCATCGTACTAATCCTGATCGTGGGTAATCGTGACCGTCACTCCGCCCGATGGCGCACCGCCCTGCCGAACATTGACGTTGAAAACGCCGGGGGGTCCGGGCTCGTCAGGAGCGTCGACGATGAGGTCGACGTCGCGATGCGCCTCATTCGTTGCGAAGACGAAGCTGGAAGGCTCGACGCGGGCCGGCCATACAGGCGGCTTTCCCCGAAAGCCTTCCTTCGGATCAAAGGCCTTCCCTTTTTCATCGTCGAACTCGTAGGAGTCGACTTCAATCTCCACTAGGTGACAGTCTGTGCGGTCACGCCTCGGATGATCAGCATCTGGGCCTTTCCGTCGACGTTTCGTCCATACGTAGAAAGCCTCGCCGGCCAAACCGAGAAACGCCATGAGGACGTATCCGCCCCCCGCGAGGGCAGGGACGCGCAAGGAAATCGGGAGCTCTCGCAGCACGGTGTGATTCAGGAGGATTGCCGCCACTGCGCCGATGACACCCCAGCCAAGGAACGCCCTAGCCGGATTCAGGAAAGGACCACCGCCCTCGGCGATCGAAGGACAGTCACCGATGTGGCGGTTGAAGATTCGAATTTCTCGAGTAACTGGCGAATTCGCGGCGTGCACCTGGGTATTGTTCCAGCCCAGATTGTTGGCGGGATTCCCGTCATTCGGATGTGCGAGCTCTACTTCAACGCAGTAGTGTCCTGGAACATCTGGGGTCCGCCATTTGGTCATCACTACTGACGTCCCCGGCCAGACGGGAACATCGGTGGTTAGGGTGCTGATCGGATGCCGGGTGCGCCCACCTGCGCCAAACTCGATCCATCGCACGTTGACGCTCGTGTTGATTGCTGGTTTGTCGCGCGAACAGTTATGGACTGTGACCTCAAGATCATACTCAGTGTCGACGCTCAGGTTATACGTGTACTGTTCAGCGCCGTTCAAGAGAATTCGGACGTCTGGGTTATCCCAGGTGACCGGTTGCTTGAGCTTCATCAGAAAAAACTGATCATAAATGCATGGATCGGGCTTGCGAGCTACGTGTCCGGGAATCGTAACGCAGGGATCCCCGTACGGCGTCTTGCCCTTACGCGTGATAATGGTCCAGACGCGGCAAAACAAGGACATAGATCGCCCTTTGCCTCCCGTCTTCCTATCGGTTTCGCCGCAACACACCATGGCTGTGCCCCGCCTGGATTTAGCGGAGTGGCTGGGCAGCTACTTTCTGGGGCTTACTCAGAAAGGAGCGCGCAAACTGCACACCGGCGTCAAGAACGAACCATGTACCGAGGAAAGCTCCCGCTTCCAGGGTGAAACTGTGGAACTTGTAGAATGCCTCGGCGAGGAGCCACGCCACGGCGACTGTCGGAATCTGCTCGAGAGCAAGGCGCCTGAGGGACAACGAGCGAACAAGCGTGAACATGACGAAATCCTCCAAGGGAGCTGTTTATCTTCAGGCCGTTGGAGTCGGGCACCCTGCTGACCCCCCGGAGTGAAGAAACTCCCACAGCCCGCATCCTCGCTCAAACTAGCCATACCTCTCAATTCGAGAGGGCTGACGGCCCAAAACCTCATCGAAGGTCGCTATCTGTAGGGGGAGCCTAGCTCCTCATCATACGAAGACACCCTTTGATGGCCCTGTGGGGATGAAAAGTATTAATCCATGCTGCACTTGCACGCCCGAAGAGCTCCATGTCGTGGAGTGCTAAAGAGTTACGACGGGTATCTGGCCTGCAAAAGAATCGCGTGACCATTCACGCGCGCAGTGCAAAGGCGTCGACGTCCTGCAAATGGAAGTGGTCACGTTTGATGATCAGTAACACGCACAGGAGCAGGTCCAACAGCCTCCCCAGCGCCGGTGCGTCGTCGTGGGTTAGGGGACGCGCCCGGCGGGTCCGGAGGCGAGGAGGTCCCCGGTCTACTCGGCGGCCGGGACGGGTGTCAGCCTGGATCATCATCATGACCAGCCCGCGTGCCCGAGCTTCGGCCTTACCCGTCCAGGCCCGATGCGATTCGGGCCGGCGGGGATGATGCGGGCGGAACGGGCGGGTTCGGCGATGCTCAGCCGCGGCGGGGGAGGTCGGGTTTGATGTTCATCAATGTGATGATCGCCCCAGTGCCCGAGCTCCGGCCTCCCCCCCGTGGCCCGAGCGGCTCCGGGCCCACGAAGATCATCTCGATCCCTGTCGTGGGTGGACTCCGCCATCGGTAGGAGCGCGTCGCCGCCTGATCCGCAGATGAGTTCCCCACTCCTTTCTCCGACGGGATTCCGTACCTACCCGGAGATCTTGGCAGCGGAAAGCCGCATTCCGACCACCTGCCCCGATGCCAGCGGGACCATGAGACGGCTACCCGGATCGCTGGACGCCGAAGCAGAGCGTCTTCATCATATGGATGGACTTTTTCGTATGGACAGGTCCAGGATCTCATCCGACCCGCAGGGGCTCGCCCGCATCTCTAGCCCGCGTCCCGGCAGTACTTGAGCTTGCCGACCAGGTGTTCCCGGTCGCGCCGGGTCAGTTTTCGCTCAACTCCTGCCCAGGGAGTAGGTTAGGCGGGTTGGACGAACACCTGGCCCCCGATCCCGCCGGATTCAGCGAGAATCGACCGATCCTGCGCCATCCAAGGCGTCCGGAATGAATTCACCCCCGGGTTGGAGACGAGCATTCTTCCGGAATCGAGCTGGCCGTAAGTCCTCGCAAGGCACACGCTCCCGTATTTTTCGGATCCACAAAGGAAGAACCCCCTGATCTATCCCGGAATCGCAGGATGGCCCAACTCCGTGTGCTACAACAAGGACGGTGTTTCTCGCGCTGACAAAGTCAATTTCTCCAAGAATTTTACCCCGGCGGATTCGGTTTTGGTGTCATAGAAAGTGAGGGGATGTAGTCTGTCCCATCATGGTCGGCGCCAGGCAATCCCCGCAGTCAAGTCGGATAGGGCTCTGTCCAGCGATGAGCGTGCGCTAGGAGTTCGAGAGCGAGTTCAATCGGGCTGAGAGGGGGATGCGTGGACTTCGCAACCGCCTGAAAGGCCTTCCTGGATTGCCGGGTGTGGGCGTCATGAAGGTGGAAGACTTGGACGGGGCAGACGCTCCACTCTACATGGTCTACATGGATAGCAGTGGCGATGGGAGGCCGGTACCGAAGGCGTTCGACGGCTTTCTTGTATATGGTCGTGAGGACAGAGCGTTCGCAGAGTTGAAAATCCCTCCCCGAAACCGAGTGCGCCGCAGCCCTCTCCCCTTGGGGAGGGAATGGGGCAGGCACAGATGATCGGGAAAAAGGGGTAGGGCCCACCTGTAGCGCATCCAGCTGCGGGGATGAGGCAAACCTGCCGTCTACGGTACAGGGAGAGCCTGAAGTGGCGAGCCTCACACTACTTTGGCAGAATGGGGCATTCACATCGACTCGAAACCACTACCAGGGTGACTCCGGATGAGATGGGGAATCGAAGGACCGTGACACCGAACGAGCCGGGAACCCCACCGAGGACCAGGGAGGCCCCCGTCCGGCCGCCGGCACGCTCCAAGGAGATCCTGATGGGTCACAGGGCAGGGGATTCGAGCGGGAGAGGCCCAACTGCGGGTTTTGACCGTCTCGTCCGGGAGGCGCAGGCGGGTGACCGCGGAGCCACGGACCGGATCCTGACCATCTTCGAACCCTATATCCGGCATCTGGCTCGGTACTACGCCGCCTCCGCCGGAGCGGTCGAGAGCGCGGAAGATCTCTTCCAGGACTCCTGTCTGCGGGCGTGGGAAAAGATCGGGATGTTCGAGGGAGGAAAGTGCGATGAGGCAACCTATGCGATGTTCCGTGCCTGGATTGCTCAGATCGTCAAGAGGCGTGGATTCAACTCGCGAAGGGACCAAAGACGTCACATACGAAGCCCCCCCGAGAAGATCCTGTCGCTGGACGTACCCATGTGCGATGGTTCGCAGGAAGCCCCCCGCAGGCTCGAGGCCTACGCCAGCGAGAAGACACCGAGCGAGTACGCCCGAGATGAGGAAATGGCGAGGAAGGTCCGGGAAGCCATCGAGGAGCTCCCGGACCAACTCGACGCGAAGATCGTCACCATGAAGTATTTCGACGGTCTCACGGTTGCCGAAATCTGCAAGGAGCTGGAGCTTGGCTACGACGCGGTCCGGAATCGGTATCGGGCCGCCGAACGAAGACTCCGCCGGAAGCTCGGTTTCTTAGAGGAAGATTCCTGCGCATGATGCGGTACTTGCCAAAGTATTGCGATGCGGCAACTTACGGTAGGGAGAGGACGAGAATCTCGAAGGTAACGCCAAATTGTCTACCTATGGGATGGAGTTTAAGCGTCTGGAGAGACGAGAGAGACCCGTCCTCGTCCTGAGGCGGGAGCCGCCGGAATGGAAGACATAGGGGAGACTAGCTGTGTCGATCGATAACACTGTGCCCGACCAGGGACTGCCGCACGAGGATCGGATCGAGGAGATCGCCGAGCGCTATCTCGAGGACCTTCACGACGGAGTGTATCCGGACCGGGAAGCGATTATCGCGGCTTTCCCCCAGATGGGTGAATCGCTACGTCGGCGGCTGCGTTTCGTGGAGATGCTCTTCGGGGCAGGGGAATACGAAAAGCACAGCAGCGCCCGCATTCTCAGGACCGATTCCGAGACTCTTCCCGACTCGATAACCTCGGAAGAGCAACCGGTCATTGATCCCGCCAACCCCGAGCGGCTCCCGCAGCGTGTCGGCCCGTTTCGGATCCTCGAGGTCCTCGGCAAGGGAGGCATGGGCGTAGTCTACCTGGCAGACCAGACCGAGCCGATCCGCCGTCGCGTCGCTCTGAAGCTCATTAAGCTCGGGATGGATACGGAAGATGTGATCGCACGGTTTGCCACTGAGAGGCAGGTGCTGGCCCTGATGGACCACCCCTATATCGCCCGGGTCTTCGAGGCGGGGGCCACAGACTCGGGTCGGCCCTATTTCGCCATGGAGCATGCCCCGGGGATAGCGATCACCGAATACTGCGACGAGAAGTACCTCGATACCCCTGCGAGGCTGAAGCTATTCCAGAGGGTCTGTGAGGGCGTGCAGCACGCCCACCAGAAGGGAATGATCCATCGCGACCTGAAGCCATCGAACATTCTCGTCACCCTCCCGAACGGCGAGCCAGTCCCTAAGATCATTGATTTCGGCATCGCCAAAGCGACGGACCGGAGGCGCTGGGAGACGACCGAGTACACCGAGCACGGCCGCGTCATGGGGACGCTCGAGTATATGAGTCCTGAGCAAGCCGACGTCGCTACCGAGGACATCGACACGCGCACGGACATCTACTCCCTTGGCGTGATTCTGTATGAGCTCTTGGCGGGGGCGCATCCCTACGACACGGAAGATATGCGCGCGCGCGGGACCGTCGAGATGCGCCGGCGCATTCGAGAGGCGGACCCCATCAAACCGAGCACGCGCATCAGCACCTTGGGACTGGACTCCGACGCCGTTGCCCGTAGACGCCGCACCGATCCGGCGTCCCTCTCCCGGTTTCTCCGAGGCGACCTTGACTGGATCACGATGAAGGCGATGGAGAAGGATCGCGACAGGCGGTACGAGACCGTGGCCGAGCTGAAGTCGGACGTGGATCGGCACCTCAGGGACGACCCCGTTCTGGCCGGCCCTCCGGGCGCCGCCTATCGCGTGCGGAAGTTCGTGCGAAGGCACCGCCGTCTCGTCGGCACGGCCGTCGGCTTTGTTACGCTCCTCGTCGTGAGCGCCTTCGGCTTTGCCTGGCTCTTCCTGCAGGCCCAGGAAGCAAGAGACAAGGAAGTCCTTGCCCGACAGGCAGAGGCCGACCAGCGTCTCGTTGCAGAGAAGAATGAGCAGCTCGCCAGGGAATGGCGTGCCGAGCTCATCGAGATGCTCCGGTCCGTCGAGCCCGGTCAGGACGGCCGGGAAATCCGCGTGGCAGAGATCCTGGAGAGGGAGGCCCTGAGACTCGAGGACGACCCTCCCAAAAGCGAGGAGGTCGTGGCGGCTCTCCGCAACACGATCGGCTGGGTCTACGAAGGCTTGGGTCTCTACCCCGAGGCGAAGGATCAGCTCGAGAAGGCGCTCGAACTGCGAGAGGAGGTTCTCGGGGAGGAATCTGCCGACACCAAACAGACGATGAGACGTCTCGCTCTCGTCCTGAAACATCTCAACGAATTGGAACGGTCGGAGACGCTCTATCGTCGAGTCTTCTCCCTGTACTTTCTCCTCGACGGTGGCACCGCGAAGAGTACGATCTACGCAAGGAATTCCCTCGCAAACTTCCTCCTAGTTCGCAGTCTCCTCGATCGGGAACGCCTAGCCGAGGCCAGGGAGCTCGCCGAGGAGTCCTGGAGGGCGACGCGCGATCTGGAACCGGAAAACCTCGCCCGGCAGTCATCGCTCTCGACCCTGGCAAGGATGCACAAGTCAGAAGGTGATTACGGCGAAGCCGAGAGGCTCCTTCTGGAACTCATCGACGTTCGCAAGCGGACGCACGGAGCGCTCCATCCGGACACCTTGGGGGCCCAAAACAACCTGGGGTCCGTTTACTACTCGCAGGAGCGATTTCCGGAGGCGGCCGCTGTATTCTCGGAGGTCCTGGAAGCGGCCAGAGATCTCTTGGGACCGGAGCATCCGCATACTCTCCGGGCCCTGAGCAATCTTGCCAATGCCCAGCGCGGCTCGGGCAATCTCGACGAGGCGGAAGAGAGTCTGCGATTCGTGCTCGGCATTCAGCGCGCCGAATTGGAGGAGGATCATCGAGACGTCCTGACGACGATGGTCAATCTCGGACGAGTACTGCAAGCTCAGGGCGACTCCGAGGATGCCGAGAGCCTCCTCCGCAACTCGGTGTTGGGTTGGCGCCGTAGCGGCGTCGAGACCTCCCGAGGGATGGCAACCGCGCTGCTCCATCTCGCGACGGTCGTTCGTGATGACGGGAGACTCGAAGAAGCGGCCCCTTTGTATCAAGAAGCGTTGGCGAAGGCCTCTGAGGTCTTCCCCCCGTGGAGCGAGCGCATCGACATCTCTCGGGCACACTACGGACGATGTCTGGCGCTCATGAAGAAGTTCGAGGATGCCGAGGCACAGCTCTTGCCCAGCTACGAGAAACTGCAAGAGAGACTGTGGGAGACGAGCGCCAGCACACGCCAGTCCCTCCAGTTCTTGATAGACCTTTATGAAGCCTGGGGAAAGCCGGAAAAGGCCGCGAGATACCAACCCTAACAACCATAGGTCGCCGCATTCCTATCGAGAAAGATCCTGGAAGAACGGATTCGAAGGAATGAGGTTTTGACCCCGAGGCTTCCTTAACCTCTACCAGGTGAACTTGGCGATCGTATCATCCCAAGGCTCAGGAGGGGGATCATCCTCGTTCGACTGGACCTCTGCCTCGCCGGAGGGTGAAAGCTCCTTGAGCCGCATTTCGGATGCCTGCCAGTTTGTCGTCCCGTTACTGGAATGTTCCACCGTAACCTTGATCACCCCCGACGATCCGCTATTCCGAGTCGCTCCCCCAAACTCCACATTGTCGTAAGGCGGCACGGAAGTCGTCGTGTAGGTATCCGTTGGACCATTGCCGTTGTCCCATTCGATGGTCACCCTCTGAAAGTTATTGTCGCTGTTCGCAATCGCCAGGGAGGTCACATCCGTATTCACCGGAACACTCACGTTTACTGACATTTGCTCTTCTCCTCATTCTCCTGGTTCCCACTCCCGACATCCGCGGGATGCCCTACCGACATGAAATAGCCTGGCACTGACACCGAAGGAACGACCCTGCCCGGATCTGCTGGAACTCGACGTGTTGAGGAATCGGGGAGGCAGCCAGGTCGGCCAGATGGGATACCGCGTTCGGCAGAGACCGATTGCCTTCAAATAGCCACTCCTCCACCGTCGATGAAGATACGCTCTTGGCGCTCTGCTTACGCCTCAATTCCGCGGGGCTGGGGAATCCTGCTTATGGCTTCTGGACGCAAGGCACGAAGGAGCAACCGATCCCCTCTTTCGAGGCAACAGTATTAGTCCTCCATGCCTGGTGCCGATTGGGAGGCTCTTCGGGGGTCTCAGGTCTGGAGGGAGACTCCAGATGTTCAACCTGATCGGAGAGCTCGGGAAGTACGAATCTCGTTATCCCCGACACCGAATCCAAGGGATGGAGGTAGAGATTCTTGAAACAATTTGCTGCGGTCTTTCCCTCTCTCCCTGCGCGTACTTCCTGAACCTCCTTTCCTCTTTGTCTTTAGGAGTTTGCGGCGTTGGCTGTTGCAACAATTCCATCCAGTCCATCCTGGTCATCCCCGTCCTATCAAGATGAACTTGGACCTGAATTCGGCTGTCGACCGGCGCTCAGCTGGAAGATTCGGCCGCATCGCCGCCCAGCATCTCATCCGCCCTCTTCGATTCCTAGGATCCGCCCTCGATCCGGGGCGTTGCCGCAGCGTCGAGCCTACCCTACACTCTCCGCCTTTGTCCATCCTTATGATCGGAGGTCCACAGGTGGGGGTAAACGAGGTGCTCGGCCTCGTCGGGGGCCATGTCAACCAAGAGCCCTTGCTCAGAAACGAGTATCTGGCGGCCGAGGGGGAAGATTAAGAATTTGTTTGAGGACCGGCGGGCCACCGATGGTGGATGACTAGAAGACTTGCTCAGTTCAGGCTGGCTGAGAGATCGAGGCGTCGACCGGCTCCGGGGGATTCGGCTCAAACGCCTCTCCCTCCGAGGAAACACCAACTAACCCTGCCAGCCCTTGGAGAATCTCCACCTCTCGCTGGCCGAAGGCATGAGACCGGAAACGGTTGACAACGAAGAGACTTCCCACGACCTTCCCCCGGACAATGACGGGGATGCAAAGGGAGGAGCCCATGTGCAAACTGCGGGAGGCAGGCTCATCGGCAAGGCGGTCGTCGATGCTCGCGTCGGTGACCACTACCGCCTTTTGACCTTCGTGACAGAGGCGGAGGAGCGTCCGACTTACCTTTCCTTCTGGATTGGAAACGTCCTCCCGATCGCAGCTCCGGGCCGCTGCTACGGTCTCACCCTCGCGGTCTGTCAGGATCAGGAAGCCACGCTCGGCCTCGGCGACCTCGACCGCTGCATCGAGGATCTGCCGGAAACGGACCTCCAGAGAAGCGCCTTCACGGATGGCACGGATGAC
>JAPUJT010000012.1 GCA_027296055.1 Planctomycetota bacterium
AGAGTGTGCCCCCGAGAGCACTGGTGAAGGGGTCCAGCGATTCTTGTACATCGCCCCTGGCCAATGATCTGTCTGAATACCAATAGTTTATGCTCTCCGTGAAGCCCTTGACAAGAGATTCTCACGGAGGCTCCGATGGCCCCGAAACTGCCCCTGCCCCGCGGCTGGAAACGGCGCGTCCGGTCGTCCGTCCTGCACATCCTGGCGCTTGGGCACTACAGCTTCAGTACCCAGGGATGGCGAGGAAGATCAACCGTTACACATCCTCCCGAAGGACGTAAATGAATGCCTTGACTGTGCTCTGGTCCGCGAGATGCACAGTGGTGGTAACCCGCCTGTACTCCTCACCCTCGAACGCGTCGAGCTCGCGCCAGTGATCTGCAAGCTTCTCCGAGACGAAGATGTGGCCGAGCACCGGATCCGCTCGCTCGCCCAGCACGATGGCCGGATAGCCCATCTCCGCCCCCCACCCGAGGTGTCGCAACCGCCCTCGGACCCATCCGGGCTCCCAGTTTCCCCCAATCTGAGAGAGGACGTGTTCATTCGGCCCTCCGGGGCCCAACGTGCCGTAAACAAAGAGACGCTCAGCCACAGTAGGAAACCATCCCGTCCCCAATGAAGGGCTGTCCCTCCTTAACACCTCATCAGCCGCACCAAGCTTGTGTTTCCGGGACCTGCCCAGCATACTCCCGCGACCCGATTTCCACCATGCAGGTACGCTCTTGACCGTGAACCTGCATTCAAGGTCTAGGATGGCTCCAGCGTGAGTTCACTGGTCGTGAGTGCGGCGCACGTGACCGGGCCCATGGAAGCGGGCACCGGGCGAGGAGGCAAGCGATGAGACCACGAATCCATCGGGCAGGAGTCCTTCTGACGGCCGTCGTCGGGATGGTTCTTATCCTGGCTGCACCGCCGGCGGGCTCGGGCCTGACGCTCGCCGTTCCCCCAGGGGCGCAGGAGGAAACAGACCCCTCCGGGTTCCAGCCGCCGGCCTGGTATGACGATCCCGAGCTGGGTGCCACATGGAAGCGCTTTACAGGTCGTTACATCTTCGAGCGCACCTGTACGTCGTGTCACGCCTGGGGCCCGGAGTACTGGTCCCGTGCCCAGTGGCAGGAGTACCTCGAAGGATTTCCGGGGAATCATGAACCGCCGGTATCCCGAGAGTACTCCGATCTCACCGCCATGTTCCGGCCGGCGAACTACGTCCCGAACGCGGCCCAGCTCAACGACACCCTCAAGGAGTTTCTCCTCTCGGAGGCACCCGAATCCACAGGAAGTGCGGCGGCGCGACTGGCCCCCTACAAGTCCTTGCCCAAGGTTGGAGATCCGGCGCCCGATTTCGAGATTGTCGACATCGAGGGGCACCGGCACCGCGTCTCCGAGTACCGGGGAAAGAAGCAGCTCGTCCTGGTGTTCTCCCGAGCACACTGGTGACCGCCGTGCATGCGTCAGCTGGTCCAGCTGAACAAGGCGTATCCCGAGATTCAGGAGCTCGGCGGTGAGCTCCTAGCCATCCACCTGGAATGCATCCCCGCGGGCAGTGAGGTCGCCAAGAAAAAAGCCGAGCTGGAGTTCCACCTGGCCAACGACGACCGCTTGCAGGTATCGACGGCCTACAGCCCGACCAGCGCGTATCTCGTGGGGTTGGACGGAAGGATCAAGGCACGCTGGCTCGGTGCGGTTCACGACAGAGTCAACGGACAGGCAATCATCGAGGCCATGAGGGAAGAATAACCAAGGCAACCAAGGGAGCGACCGGCCGGCTTTGCTGGATACTTCTGGGTGTAGGGGTCCAGCGATTCTTGTACTTCGCGCTCGGCCTCTGATCTGTCTGTGTCTCAGTAGTTTACGATCTCCGTGGGGCTATCGACTTCCGTCGATCTTGAGGATGCTCAACAACAGGACGTTGGCACCGTTGGCCATGTCCTCGGGGCGGGTGAGCTCCTCGGGGGAATGGCTGATGCCGCCGACGCTGGGGACGAAGATCATCCCCGTCGGGGCGATGCGCGCCATGTCCTGGGCGTCGTGGCCGGCGCCGCTGGGCATGAGCTTGTGGCGCAGGCCGAGTCCCTCGGCGGCCTCGGCGATGATCTGGCGCATGCGCTCGTCCGTCAGAGCCGGAACGGCCGTGACGTCGATGGGCTCGAAGCGGATCTGCGTTCCGGTCCGGTCGGCGATGGCGGCCGCCTCCTGACGGATCTCCTCGAACAGCCTCTGGATCTTCTCCGCCGAGAGGTCCCGGATCTCGAGGCTCATCACTACCTTGCCCGGGATCACGTTCGGCGCCCCCGGTTCGGCGCGGATCCGCCCCACCGTGCCCACCTGCCGACCCGGTGTCTCGGTCGCGATGCGGTTCACGGCCAGGGTCAGGTGCGCGGCGGCGACCATCGCGTCGCGGCGGCCCTTCATGGGGGTCGTCCCGGCGTGGTTCGCGAAGCCCTCGACGGTGACGTCCCACCAGTTGATCCCGACGATTCCCTCGACGACGCCGATGGGGATGCCCTCATCATGGAGGATGGCGCCCTGCTCGATGTGGAGCTCGAGGAACGCCTCCAGATCGCCCTGGTGCAGGCGGGCCGTCTCGAGCTGGTCCGGGTCGCCGCCGAGGGCCCGGATCCCCTCGCGGATGGTCTTGCCGCTGTGGCTCACCACGTCGAGCGCCTCCTCGCTGAGCTCGCCGATGAGCGCACGGCTTCCGACGAGGCCGCCCTCCTCGTCCGAGAAGACGATCACCTCCAGCGGATGGAGAGTAGTGATCCCCTGTTCGTGGAGCACCTGGACGCACTCGATCGCGGCGATGACTCCCACGTCTCCGTCGTAGTTCCCGCCGTGAGGCACCGAGTCGATGTGGGAGCCGAAGAGGATGGGACGCAGGCCCGGCTCGGTCCCCTCGCGCCGGCCGATGAGGTTTCCCGCCGCGTCCACCCTCACAGCGAGGTCCGCCTGCCGCATCAGCCCGGTAACGTACTCCCTGCCAGCGAGGTCGGCATCGCTGAAGGCCACCCGGCTGACGCCTCCGTCAGGGTTGCGCCCGAACCTCGAGAGCTCCTGGATGCGGCGCTCGATCCGGTCCCCATCGACCCGCGGGCCGTCATCGGCGCCCCTCGCCCCGGGCAAGGGCGTCAGCGCCAGGAGGAGGACGCAGCAGACCGCATGGAACATCTTCTGAAATCTCGTGTGACGATACC
>JAPUJT010000120.1 GCA_027296055.1 Planctomycetota bacterium
GGAACGGGGAATGAGCGATAGCGACTCACACGGTCTCTGCCCCGGCCCGTCCCACCCCTGCCCTAGATGCGACGAGCCGACCACCAGGATCGGCTCGGTTCTGACGCGTACGCGGTCGGTCGATCTCTGGGGATGCGCCAAATGTCAGTTGTCCCCGCCGACAGAGCTAACGGAGATGGCGGGCAAAATGTTGGGTGAGTCATTGAAGCAGGAGCAGCCCGTCGAGGTCGTGGGCATGATCTGGAAGGGGCAAGCCTTCAAACTGGTGTGGAGGCGAGATGGCAACTCGATGAAGGGAAGCCTCGTCCCCGTCGCCCACCCGGACGACGTGTGGGGGTGAGATCGTGGATTCTTTCTGGGGAGCCCTAGCTGTGATCGGTGCGGTTGCCTCTGCCTGGGCAATTTGGGAAAAAGTCTTGCCGTGGTTTCGAGCCCCGGGGGAGAGTGACCTGGCCGCTTTTATTCGCGAGGGTGGCGACCTGCGGGCCCGAGCGAGCGAGGACCCGCTGCCGATTGAGGAGCGCCACGAATGGGTGGGGAGAATGGACGATTACTTCCGCAAGCGCAGGGGCAAAGGCTTCGGTGCTCGGCTCAGCGACTTCGCGGGAATGAAGTTCTCTGGCGACGGCTCCGATAAGTTTGAGTTTGAAAAGTCCATAGACGGTCGCATACGAAGACTTAACGAGTTTCTGCGAGAGCTCTGAGCGGTGACCCCCCTCTCCACCTCCGACGCGGCCCTCCTCGAGGCGACCTCCGATCCCCTCGCCTACATCGAGCAGTTCCTCGTCACAATCAGCTTCTGCCAGTAGAGCCCGAAGAGGCAATCGCGGCGAGGGACCCCTAGGAGCACGGCCGTAACCCAGTGCAGCCCTTCATGCGCGGGGACAAGGAGGATGAGACTGGGGAGGAGGATCCCAGGGATATCTCTATAGGTGCCTGTAAGGAGTCCGGCAGCGCAGAACTCCCCAGACCTTGCTGGCCTGATCGCCCACTCCGATCGGATCGCGTCGGCATGCTCCATTCCCGAAAACGCCTAGTCGCCGACCTCCACCGATCGTATCGCCTCGTCGAATCCCCCGAGCAGGGGTGTGGCAATTTCGCGCTGGTAAACCGATCGCAGCGTCTCCCGCTCCACGTCCGCGATCGTGGCGAGGAACGCCGGATCTCCCATCTCCGGATCGGGGGGATCGATCCGCTCCGTCCACATCTTGATCTGCCGGGAGAGGACCTCGTCGAGCTCCGTCCTTCGCTGGGCGCCCATGTCTTCGACCGTCTTCCAGGTCGCGGGATCGTCGGCGTGCCGGTCGTGCTGCTCCCCGTACCACGCGGCGTACACCTCGGTCGCCGCCGCAGTTTTGGCCATCCATTCGCCGTAGTTTCGGACGGTCTCGGGGCGATACAGCGCCTCGAACACGCGGGTGAGCTTCTCACGGAGCTGCTCCGTGTCGCCGGGGGAGTGTTCCTTGGCCTCGAGAGCGGCCTCGTAGAGGAGGACGCGCCGTTTCGGCACTGCCCTTCGGACAAAATACCGGACCATCTCCTCGGTGACGTCCTCGGCGCCTTCTTTCGGCTCCGGGATCACGAACTGGGAGTCACCGGCGGTACGTCTCCACTCGATGAGCTTCAGGTGCATGCCTCCGGGGTGGGTCATCTCATCGATGAGGCCGGACTCTAGCGACAGGTACACGCGCCCGCCGCCGCCGACGTCGCGGACGAGCCGCTCGCCCTCCTCGCGTGCATGCCTCCAGTCCTCGAGCGAGGCGAACCATTGAAAGAGGTGCGCTGGATGTTTACTCCACATCAGCTGGGCGTGGAGACTTCCGTGTTCGGCGGACTCGGGATCGGGCTGCAGCTCGATGAGGAACGATGGACCGGGACCCCGGTCATCCGCGCCGGTCTCCGGTTTCGGGAATTCCGAACGGAAAAGCGCAACGAATTCGGCGTTCTGAATAGGCTCCTCATCGTAGGAGAATTCCGCACGGGTGGTCCTCGCTTCGGACTCGGCATGCATGACGATCTTGCCATCGATGAACCAGGAGGACGCCGACCTCTCGTCGGACCAGATCTCGAGCCGGGCGCGGTTCGGCGCCAGGTAGGAGAGCCGAATGTTCTGCTCGGAACCTTTGACAGTTGCTTGGTACGTGGCCGTGAAGCCCTGAAGGTCTCTCGTGCTCTCGACGATGCGAGCCAGGGCCTCGTCTCGATCCCGCCCGGCCGGGCCGCTTGCGGGGATATCAGGTCGAGGTGACGATCCGGCTAGGCGCGGAAGGGCCGGGCCCGGTAGCTACGGAGCCGAAAGCCTCGGCGATGATCAACGGCGGCGGGGGAGTTCGCGCCGGATCACGATTAGATAATCGCCCCCATGCCCGAGCTCCGGCATCCGCCCGCCGGGCCGATGGCGATGGGCAGAGCGGGCGGGCCCGGCGGGTCCGGAGGCGGAGGGAGAGGTCTCGGCGATGGTCGTCGTCGTCGGCGGGGCCGGCAGCTCGGAGCAGGAGGAGGTCTCGGCGATGCTCCTCGGCGGCGGCGGAGTTCGCACAGGATCATCACTAGATGATGTTCGGCTCCGCGCCCGAATTCCGGCCTCCCCGTGATAAGCGAACGGCCCCCTGCCCGACGACGACGGCGATGGGCGGGCCCGGCAGGTCCGGAGGCGGTTGGAGAGGTCTCGGCGATGATCAGCGGCGGCGGGGGAGTTCGCACAGGATCATCATTAGTTGATCGGCCCCGCGCCCGAGCTCCGGGCTCCCCGTGAACGGCTCGGGGCCGACGATCAAAGAGGACCTGGCGGTACGGGCCGGTCACGAACTCGTGGCCCGGCGGATTCTCGAGAAGACCGGTTGCAAGTGGAAGATGGATTCGACCTTTCCCCGCCTGATGCCGAACTTCTCGCACGGTACGGCAGGCGTGGCGCACTTCCTCGTCGATCTGTACCGCGCGACGGGTGAGAAGGTCTTCCTCGAGACTGCCCTCCAGGGAGCCGCCTACCTGCGCTCTGTGATGACCGAGGAGGCCCTGATCTTCCATCATGAGCCGGGGGGGGAAGATCTCCTCTACTTGGGTTGGTGCCACGGTCCGGCGGGCACAGCGCGTCTCTTCTACCGCCTGTGGCAGGTCACCGGAGATGAATCTTGGATGGAGATGATCCACCAGGCGGCACGCGCCATCATACGGACCGGGATCCCCGAGGAGAGGACTCCGGGGTTCTGGAACAACGTGAGCCAGTGCTGCGGCGACGCCGGCGTCGCCGAGTTCTTCGACGTCCTCTACAGGAAGACGGATCGCTCCGAGTATCGAGAATTCGCCCACCATCTCGCGGACGACGTACTCGGGCGCGCCGACGAGACGGCCGGAGGATTGTGGTGGATCCAGGCGGAGAACCGCGTTAGCCTGGAGCAGCTGGTGGCACAGTCGGGTTACATGCAAGGCGCGGCGGGCATCGGTAGCCTGTTGCTCCACCTTGGCGCCGGGAGGGACGCTGATGTGCGACTGGCGCTCCCGGACTCTCCCTGGTAATGGATGTATCCCTCGGGGTCAAGATACTCCGACGGGCCTGGATGGCGTGGGATCTGGTCCTCCGCGACCGGGGGATAGGAGTGGCCGAGCACCTGCTCAGAAAGATGTAGGATTCCGGTGAGAGCGTCCGTCTCTAGGGGAGGGGATCTCACCTTGCGGGAAGGGCGACTCCCCGGAGCCTTGGCAGTAATCAAGCAGAAGAAAGAGTAGGAGGAGGTGACGATATGGGAAGGCGCCATCCATGGAGACGTACATGGAGACATAGCGGGCTCGCCCGGCTCGCCCTGACGATTCTGGCGGCAGGAATCCTATTCCCAGGCTGCGGCCGAAAGCATGGTGGGAAGGCGGCTGGGTCATGCAACCCGACTATCTCTCGGATCACCCCCGACACCGGGGACATCTCCGGGGGCGAGGTCGTCACCATCGATGCGGCCTGCTTCCAGGATGACTTCACGCAAAATCCTCCCCGCGTCTTCTTCGGGACCGATCTGGCGGCTGTCACGCCCGTGGACAGGGACACGGTGACCGTGATCACCCCTCCCCATCTGACACCGGAGGCGGTCGACGTGGACGTCCGGAGTACCGGGACCGTCCAGTTCGCCTATCTGCCTCAGGGGTTCACCTACATCAACGCCCCATGTACCGTCCTGGGGGTGAGACCGATTCAGGGGAGCACCGTGGGGGGGCAGACCATCTCCATTGACGGGTCGGACTTTGATCTGTCGCCTCTCCCGGTCCCGACGGTGGAGTTCGGGCTCGGCAATCCCTCGTCCAACGTGACCGTCCTGAGCGACGCCTTGCTCGAGGTGGTGGCGCCGCCTGGAGGCCCGGGGGTCGTGGATGTCATCGTCACGACTCAGGCCGGCACCTGCACACGGGTCGGTGGGTTCGAGTACATCGCACCAGGGCAGTGCACCGTCATCGCGGCCAATCCGGGACAGGGCTTCATGGATCGGACAACGAGGGTCACCCTTGTGGGCACGAACTTCGATCTGCCTCCCCTGCCTGCACCCACGGTGGAGTTCGGCTTGGGGAACTTCGGGACCGTGGTCTCCGTCCTTCCCGGCGACTTCATCGAGGTGGACGCCCCGTTGTCCACGACTCCGGGGCCCGTGGATGTCATCGTCACGAACCAGGGGGGGCAGTGCGTGCTCCCCGGGGGCTTCGAATACCTCGCCCCGCCAAGCCCGCCATCCTGCACGATCACCTCCCTGGACCCCGCGTTCGGACCGGATTTCGGGGCGACCAACATCACCATTTACGGCAGTGACTTCAACGTCAGCACTCGCGTCTGGATAGGTGCGGTCGAGGTGACCCCGGTCATCTTCCGAAGCAGCACGGAGATCCAGGTCAAGTCCACCCCGGGGACCGGCACAGTCGCCATCACGGTCGACATCGGGGGAGGGACGACCTGCGCGTCCAACTTCGACTATATCTCCTGCGGGATCCAGACCTGTACGCTCCAGAGGGTGGTTCCGAACAGGGCGAACTCGGGAGATCTGGTGACGGTGAGCGGCGCAGGATTCGAGCAGGGTGCTCAGATCTACTTCGGGGACGCCCCGGATCTCGCCCAGGCAACCGTCTTCGACGACACCGGGCTGCCCACGGACCTCGTCGTGATCGTCCCGCCCCAGGCAGGCCCGGACCCGACAGTGGACGTCCACGTGATCAACCCCAGCGGAATCTGCTGCACCCGGGGGAACGCCTTTACTTACGCGAGTTGTCTCATCCAATCCGTCCTTCTCGACTTCGGGCCCCCAGATGGCAATGTCACCGTGTTGATCACGGGAACGGGTTTCCCCGTCCTCGGCGGTCCCTTGCCGGAGGTCTGGTTCGGAACGGAGCAGTGCACCGTTGTGCAACGCCTCTCACAAACGGAGGTGGAGGTCCTCACCCCTCCGTCGGCGGGGCAGACGGCCGTGGAGATAAGGGTCAACTTTCCCAGTGGGGAGACCTGCACCTACTGCTGCTATACCTACTACCCCGGGTGCGTGATCAACGTCATCAGTCCTGATTCGGGAGGGACAAACGGGGGCGATCTCCTGACGATCACCGGGTGGGGATTCGAGCCGGGCAAGACCCTGCTCAACCCCTTTCCCGGTGACCCTTGCCCCACGATCTCTCCCACGATTCGTTTTGATGACGTCCGCATACCCATGGGCTCCTTCACGCTGGACCCCACGGGGTCCGAGATCACCGTTCTCTCTCCGCCCTCGTTCACCGGGGGGCCCAAAGACGTCGTGATCAAGAACTGGCTCTTCGGGACGGAGTGCTCGGTGACTTTCACCTACGTCCTCCCGGGCGCGAGCTCCTGCAGCATCACGGACATCGACCCTGACAACGGATACTCCTGCGGACAGGTCGCGGTTGATCTCTGGGTGACCATCCGGGGAGATGGCTTCGACGCCAATACGGGGGTCCTTTTCGGAATCCTCCCTTCCACGCAGGTGACCTTCGTCTCTCCCCAGGAGATCCAGGTGCTGGTTCCGACCAGCCGCGAGGGCCTGGACCCCTCGGGGATTACGATCGTGGATGTGGTCGTCGCCCCGGAGTATTCCGATCCCTGCATCCTGGTCGGGGGCTTCACCTATCGATTCCACGCTTGTGAAACAATGGCGTGCGCCGTAGCGGGCGCCTCCCCCAGCTCGGGACCGGTCGCCGGGGGAAACACGATCACGATTACGGGCAGCGGCTTCTGCGATCCCACCTATTTTCCGCCGCCCACTCCCACCGGTTGGATCGATATCCTGTTCGGCTCGGAGATCGTCAGGGCGACCTACGTAGACGACAGCACGCTGTCCGTGGTGGTGCCCCCATCGGTGACGGGCCCGGGACCGGTGGACATCATCCATATTGACGCGAGGGGCTGCCTCGCCTTCTGTCCCGGGTGCTACATGTACAACTGAGAGACAAGCTCTTTGGACTCGGCGGTGGCAGGGTTCGCGCGGGGGGCAGGTTCATGAGCGACAAGAAGGGCTCGTTCGAGTGAGTGACGGCTATCGAGACGAGAGCCCGGTCCTCGAGTTGTGCCGCAGGGAATGCGGAATCTCGAAGTCGGTCTACGAGATGGACCCGGAGAGTATTTTTTTCAGCCGGAAGGCTGGGGCGACGCCATCGTTCTCGTTGAGGATCGACCTGGACACCCCGCTTTGCCAGGAGTGCAGGGACCGAGGGGACGCGACGATGGAACCTAGGGAGAACCAGGGATGAGGAAGTTTCTGATCGTGGCGGCCGTGTCGGTGGCGGGGCTCGCTCTCTCGTGCAGTAGTGGGGGAGGGGGGAGTTCGAGGAAGAAGCCTGCGTCCCCGCCGTGGTGGTTCGGGATGGGGCAGGCGTCGATCAGTCATGATTTTCAGATTCTCGTGTTCGATCGTGTGGTTGACAACTCGCCTGAGGGTGCTGGCTGTGGGCAATCAGTTAGCGTCGTCACTCTCGATCACGCCGCGCCAGAGCTTTCTCAGTGGGTCCTGTCCTTCACCTGGCCCTGTGGTGACTGCGACGCTACATGGATTCCGTGCTCCGCGGGAACCTGGGGCCCCGGCGGGCTGAACCGACCGACCATGCTTCTCAGGTATCTGGGAACGCCCGCAGATTCTTGGACCGCGGATGTGGACCTCACGCTCACCGTCACTCAGCTCGCCGACCGCAACGATGAGGGGGCGATGACCGTAGCTACATTCTCGGGAATGGCGACTTCGTCAAGCTTGCCCACTCAGACCGTTCTGATTTCTGGGAGTTTCGAGGCGGTGAGGGTGATCCCCTAGTGCCGGCGTGATCCGTGCCCCAGAAACGTCCTGGCCAGCGGAGGCTAAGGTCGTTAGGTCCAAGGAAGGTTGCGCGCAAAGTCGGTGGACAAGTACAGTAATCCCGCGGGATGCCGTAACGGCTTGAGGTTCCAATTGACGTAATCCCATAGATTCCAACGAGGAGGAGTAATTCGGATGAACAGCCCCTGGAGGATTTCCCCGCGGGAGGACGGGTCGGAATTCCGTCTACGATGATGACTGGCTGCCCTGAGGGAGGAAGGACGAGGCTCCACTCGATGCAACATCCATTTGGCGGGGATGGCTCCCTCATTCATGATGCCGCGGGGGGTATCAATGATGACACTTGAAGGGCCCATCACTCTGGGTGCCTCCTGTCAAATCCTCGGAGTGGGTTTCAGTTGAAACGGTACGATCGACGATAGGGTGCTCTGGCGGTACGAGTAGATCTGATTTGGACATTGACATGCCGGAGGAGACCCTATGACTCGGCTACGGACGTTTGTACCTGTTTGCTCTGTGGCCGTTGCGGTGGCCGTAATCCTCATTGGCTGTTCCAGCGAAGGAGGCGGAGGGGGCCTCAGCGATCATCCGCGGCGGCCTGGGAGTCCACTCCAGATCATCATCCATGCATCATGCTCGCCCCCGTGCCCGTGCTCCGGCCTCCGCCCGATTGCCAGAGGACTCCGGCCCCACGAAGATCGTCTCCATCCCCGTGCTGGGTGGGCTTCACCATCGCTACGAGCGGGTCGCGGCCTGAGGCGCGGCCAGGTTCCTTCTTTCAGATCCCATGGCGGTGTCGCCCGGCAGTCACTCGCCTCCGCGCCGGCGGCCCCTCCGAGTGCTATATCTCCCGACCACGAGGGAAGAAGGACAGCCGGCAGGATTGCTGGACGCCAACAGAGCGAGCTTTCATCAAGTGGATGGAGTTTTTCGGATGGCCAGGGGATCCTGCAGACCGGCCCGGGAGTCCAGGCGCGACCATCCTTGGATGGGCACGGTCATGGAGATGCCGCAGGGCCTGACGTATCATCCCGGAGGTATGGACGATTCCAGCCCCCCCCATCGGCGATTTCCGTGTCTCTCCACCAGAACGAAACTCGCCCGGTGCACGCCAGGAAGGAAAGGACGGACCACCATGAACCACCAGGGAAGACTCGGACGGACTGACGGAAGCAAGGGTCGAGTACGGATAGCGGCGCTGCTCACGATGGGCCTCGTGACTCTCCTCCCCGGCTGCGTGAAGCTGAAGTGGCTCATGACTGTCTACCCCGGAGGCTCCGGCAAGGTCGAGATCCGACTCCGCGTGACGAAGGCGGGTCACGCGTTCAGCAAGTTTGCCCCCCCTGGGGAGCCCTCCGGGAAGACGCTGAAGCCGGAAAGCATCCAGGCCGGCTCCCGCGGGATCGTCGCCTGGACGGAGACCCGCGAGAGCCAGGACGATGGGGAGACGGTCTGGGATTTCACGGGCTACTTCGAGGACCTGAGCCAGGTGAAGATCTCCATGCTCTGTCCGAGAATGAAGGGCTGGAAGTCTTTCGACTTCCGGAAGCAGGAGGACGGCTCCTACGAGCTGACGTTCGAAGATGATGCCATCGAGGAGATCGGAGACCACGGGAAGCACTTTGACCGGGCGAAAGGGGAACAGGAGAAGGAGCGTGTCCGCCAGGCTCTCCGGATGTCGTACGCGGACCTGGAGTTCGAGTACACCTTCCGTCTTCCGGGCGAGGTCGAACACGCCGACGACATGGAGATCGAGGGCCGGAACGCCCGGCTGGCGGTGGACGCGGACTGGTTGATCGAGAAGATGGAGAAGGGAGTGATCGACGATGAGTACGTCGCCCAGATCACCTCCCGCCCCGAGGAGGACATCGCGGACGAGTTCTCGGCTTTCGAGAAGGAGATGAAGGAGGCCCGGAAGGCCTGGGATAAGAGGAAGAAGGCGGACGCTCCTCCTGAGAAGAAGGGGGAGAAGGATGGCCGGGACGGCGATGAGGAGGGTCCCGGGAGCAAGGGGAGCGGGTCGGAGCGGTAGCCCGGGCTTGCGGCCCGCCGGAAGCCTTATTGTCCCGGCCCCATCGCCGGTTTGAATGACGAAAGACGTGGAATCGGCCTTCCGGCGGCACTACTGAGTTACATCTCCCGCCCAAATGCGAATTGAGGCTGGCTCTCCACCACTGAGCCGGATCATCTCCCCTCGATTGTGACGTTCAGCCTGGGAACCCCTTCGCAATATTCGCAGTATTCGCACAAATGCCCCAGATCATGATTTCTGCGAATTGTGCGAATACTGCGAGTACATGCGGAGACCTCGGCCGCCTATGACCCCAATTTTCCCTCCCCCGCCCACTGCCAAAACCTAGATCAGAATTTCGGGATGGGGACGGATCGAGATCTTGAATGGGGCTTCTGCTTTCTTGGAGGGATCAGGTAGAAGACGACCCGAATGAGAGAATTGTGATGTTACCAATCTCTAAGAAGGTAGTCTTTGTGAGTGTACACGCCATCTCCATCGATGTCGGCATGGGTACCATCTAGGCGAGAGAGGTAAAAGGTTTCGGATAACGGCGCGCCTATCTCCTTCATAACTTGGATTTGGTGCTTAATCGCTTCCAGCTCGATTGAGACACCGATCCACACTCGATCAGGCACAGGGCGGCCGAAGGCTTCAACGTGAGAGTGATAGAGCATGGAATGATACGCATCATGAGCAAGACCGCGCTCTCGCTCGACACGAGCAGGCACTTCCGCGCTCATCCGGTCCGCGAAGGCGACGGTCGCTTCCCCAAGTGGCTCGATCCTCACCGGAATCTCTCGCCTCCACCTCCGAGTGGGCCCAAACGGTGCGCG
>JAPUJT010000121.1 GCA_027296055.1 Planctomycetota bacterium
CACCCAAACGACAACGCCTTCCGCATGTATGGTCTGGTTGATCGATTCGAGCTTCAACTCCAAGTAGATCTCGGTTCCCTTCGGGAGGGGTTCCTGCATTTGAATGAAGAGGCCGCCTGTACTGAGGTTCCGGCAGATGCCATCCTGGACCTCGTCGTGAGTCGAGACTCTCGCTCGGATCAGGAAGTCTGTCGGGACTCGTTTGTGCTTCCTGTTCTCCTCAGACAGGGCGCGGCTCCCCCGAGCGATGGTCTGGACGCGGGCAAAGAGGGGACCCGTCCGCACCCGTCCCCGATTCCGGCCGCTGGTCCCATCCATCCACTAGACCGGATCTCCAGACGGCCCCCTCCTGGCGCGAGCAGGTCCCCGGAGCATAGACACCCTTTCTGTGCGTTCTGGGGAGAAATATTGTTCGCCGCCAAACAATTCGTCATGTGAAATCCTCAGTATTCTTCTTGTGACTCGCCTAGTTCTCTACCTAGTTTCAGAAACTCTGCCCCGTATTCTTCTTGCCCTTCGTATTCTTCATTGGCTCCTGCCATGCGTGGTCAGATGCGCTCTTCCCACTCCCCACTCTCTGGAGTGACTGATTCCTCGGCGTATTGTTCGTCTCCTTCACCCCAATGTCGGTTGACGTACGGCCCACGGCAGGCCCTTCCAAGGCGGTCATGACGCCCTCGTAACTCACGAACTCAACAACGCTGCCGTCCGCATCGACAAGGGCGATGCCGTCGGATGGACCGTTCTGAAGGCCCTTGAAATTGAACGCCTTCACGCCCATCCCATTCTCGATCTCCGTGATCGAGCCCGAGAGCTTCACTGACTTGTATAGCTCGCCGTTTGCGCCGTTGTAGCCGTGGAGCCGCCACCCGTCGAGGGTCGTTCCGGTGGGACCGGCGATCTCGACAAACTCCCCTTTGTCGCCGCCCTTGTTGTCGTAGTGGATCTCGTTGATCCAGGGCTCTCCAGGAGGAGGCCCATTATCGGGCGGGTCCACGGGGGTGCCGCAGTCATTCAGAAACACGCACGCAACCCATTCGGGATGATCGATGAAGGGGTTCCTGTTTCCTTGGTTTGCAAAGATGACATCGTTCCGTCGCCGTTCCTTGTCATCGGGCGGGTCCTGTTCGTGCCAAATGAGCAGCACGCTCAACATGCCCATGTGGCCGGTGTCTTCGTTGTTCCCCGTCTTCGAGTTTTCGATGAGAACTTCGTCATTCGTCAGGATGAGATCGGGCTCGGCGGCCCCAGTCCCGCCGTGCGTGCCGCCCTCGTAGCGTACATCCAGATAGAAGAGCGCTCGGGCCACGTCTCCGCGCCGATCCATCCACGTCTCCCAGGCACCGGAAGAACCGCTACCTCGCCTCCAATTGGAGTTCCCGGGGTGGATCCCCGTGCCTCCACCCTTTCCATTGTTCAGGGCCGTCGGCTTCTCGGTACAAGTAGCATCGCACATTCGGTACGGGTTGTTGCTCCTCGAGGAGTTGTACCGGCTGTCGCATAGAAACAGGTGGTGGCAATCCGTATAGGGGTAGTTCCTGCTGTTGTCGTTCGGGAAACCGTAGGACTTCGGCCAGCTATGCTCCCGGTTGTAGAAGTCGTTCCCCCGGCCTTCCTTTGGGATGCTGGTGTTCTTGTAGAGGTCGAGGATGTTGTTGGAATCGCCGGGGTCCTCGTCGGCCTCATCGAGGATATCCCAAGTGTCCTTGGCTGTGGAGGAGTAGGGGAACCGCTTGTGATCGTCGATGACGTCGTGCAGGGTCAGCCGAAGACTCGGACCGCTCGTGGTGTCTACAGTGTCGTAATACCCCGCGGGGATCTGAGCCTTTGCCTCTGGGATGACGCAGGCCGAAAAGCCGATGGCCACCCAGGCCACCAACGCCGTGATTGTCCGTCTTGGAAAGATCACCTCTACAACCCCCCTTTCCAGCCTTCCCCTCCGTAGGGGTGGCAAGAAGGCCCGCAAACGTATCTGGGACAGGTACGCGCCCGCCCCTCCCGGTATCGGTCTTGTCTGAATGTGGAATGCCCGGTTGCTAGTGGGGGCGATACTAGACCGTGAGAATGTGGGGATCAAGGGTTCTCGCTAGACGCCCTGAGCCAGCCCCGGAGCGCCGTGGGCTACGGGATGGCTTGGGAGAGCCCGAGGTGTCATGGGGAAGAGCCCGCGACCCCGAGCCAACTCTAACCAATCAGGTCCCTCGGCCCGCCACTTTGAGTCCGTTCACACTTCTCGAAAATGTTTCCCCTCCTTGCGGCCGAATGCGTGTCTGGATGGATGGGCGACAAGATCGTCCTGGAGCCGGGCACCCTTTCACGGCAGCGCGGGATTCGGATGGCAGATTGCCTGGCCGCCATGGGCTTCGGAGCCCAATGGGGACCAATGCAGACGTACACGCGTTCGAGAGGGAGTGGAATTATGATCGACGGAAGACACGCCGAGGACACCGTGGAGTCGGAAGCGGAGTTCCTCGTCGAAGCGATTGCGGAGCAGTACTTGGAGCGACTCCAAGCGGGCGAGGCTCCTGACAGGAGGGCGCTGGCGTCGACGCTACCCAGGATTGGCGACCTGCTGGAGAAGCACTTGTCGCTGATCGAGCTGATGTATGCGGCCAGGGAATTCCAGATGCGGGAGGGCGATCAGGCATCACGTCCTGAGCACTGACGGAGGACACTAGAGGCGACCGGCGAGCCTAGCCTGACGAGCTACTTCCCCCCCGCTCCTTGATGGACCCCCTTCTCTCTCCTGTGCGCAATTCTCGCCCAGAACTCCTCGAACCTGAAATCCTTGTTGAATTCCTTCGTGTGGCAATCCAAGCAGACTCCCTTTTCGACCAGGAGCGGCAGCTTCGCTCTCTCTACGGGATGCCCGACCCCTGGCCCGTGGCAGACTTCGCACTGGACGTCCTTCAGATGCCCCACGGCGGCAGGGGCCTCGAACCCGCCGTCCTTCCTGTAACCAGTCGTGTGGCAACCGACACACTCGAGGTCCATCTCCTGGTCCGTCGCCTCCAGGGTGGCGTAGGCGTGAGCATGCTGTGTCGTCTTCCACGAGTCGTATTCCGCTTGGTGGCAGCTCTTGCAGGAATCGGCTCCGAGATAGAGGCCCTCCTGCCCTTTCACCGCTGACACCTCCTCCCCGGCCAGGCGTCGTACGCCGAGTTTGTAGTTCCGTATGATCTCGAGGATGCCCTCGTCGTCCTTTAGATCCTTCCGTAGGGGGATGACTCGGTTGGAGAAGTGATTGACTCCGAAGAAGTCTTTCACGCGACCTCGAGCCAACTCCCCCTCCCTGGTGTACCTGTCAATCATCCTCTGCGCCCCATACCGATCCCCGGGATCATCCGATGACCGCAAGATAGCGTCATTCTTGGCCACGACCTCTGCGTATTCGAGCGCCAGGCGTCGATACTTCTCGCTTTCGGTCGCATCCTCCCAAG
>JAPUJT010000122.1 GCA_027296055.1 Planctomycetota bacterium
CCCCCCCCCCCCCCCCCCCCCCCCCCCCCCCCCCCCCCCCCCCCCCCCCCCCCCCCCCCCCCCCCCCCCCGCGCCCCCCGGGGGGGCCGGCCCCCCCACGTACCTTCGACCGCTTCAGGCCGTCTCACGGCCCCCAGTTCCGCCTTCAATCCGAAACGACCCATGTCCGACATAAAGCCATACAAATAAAGTAGTTCCGTGTTTTCCGCGACCTCTTGCCGGTCACCGCTGACGGTGCGCTCGAGGCAGGGCGGTTGACGCGGCATGGCCTGGCCTGTATCCTCGGGAATCCACTCCCTCCCCTGGCTCTAGAAGCGTAGCTGAATCAGGCCCGATTGGGGGAAATCTCCCTTGCCTACGCGGGTTGTCACTTCCGCTCGGAGAATTGAGGTATTCCATAGAAACAGTCCGTCCCATACGTACCGCCCTACTGCTCGCGGCCGGAACCGGCAGCCGACTTTCATCCGCAACCAATGGCACTCACAAGTGCCTCACCGAGGTCAACGGTGTCCCCATCCTCGGGCAACAGATATCGTGTCTGTCGCGTTGGGGATTCGATCACCTGTATGTCGTCCTGGGACACCAGCCCCAGCAGGTCCGAGAGTTCCTTGACCGTTCCCCCGGGAATCTGAAGATCGACTACATCTACAACCCACGGTATCAAACGACGAACAACATCACGTCTCTGTGGCTAGCTCGGAATGTGATCAAGCAGCCGTTTCTCCTCTTGGAGTGCGACTTGTTCTTCGACGTGGGTCAACTGAAAGGCATGCTGCAACCTGACAGGATTGCTGTCGCGACGCGGCAGCCATGGATGCGTGGCACTACGGTCACGCTCAACGACTCGCAGCAGGTCACGGCCTTTCACTTGGGGAGGACCGCCGAGCAGGCTCCCGGCGCCTACAAGACGGTGAACATCTACAGCCTGTCCCTGCCGACATGGCATCAGGTGGGGAGGCGTCTCGACTCGCACGTATCCTCGGGGAGGGTGAGCGACTACTACGAGACCATCTTCCGCGACATGGTCGCCGAGGGGATGCTCGATTTCCAGGCCGTGTCTTTTGACTGCGGGAAGTGGCAGGAAATCGATACGATCGAGGATCTTCGCGCGACTGAAAAGTTGTTCGGACCCGGCAGTGCCTTGCCGGCGCCGGAGCCTCTTGGTTCTCGGTAAGCGTCTGACGCCCAGCACGACGGAGCTGGACTACGCCACGGTCCGCCGGTACTGGAACGCCGCTCAGCCTTCGATCCTCGCACCCTATATGATGGACGGATTCGGCTTCCCTGCAGGGGCGGGTCTGTTTCGATTTCGGGCGGAATCGAGAATCGTCCAGCGGCTCACTGCCGGAGTGAACACCCAGGGAACCGTCCTGGACCTGGGCAGTGGGATGGGTTTCTGGGCTGAGTATTTCTCGAGTCGATTCGCCAAGGTCATCGCTGTCGAGGCCAGCCAACCGCTTTTCAAGGATCTGAAGCGCCGGTGTGATCCTTATCCGAACATCGAGACCATCGAGGGCAGCGCGATGGCGTTCGAGCCAGACGGCGCCTACTCCTTGATGTTCTTCGGCGGCATGTTGATGTACCTCAAGACCGAGGACGTGATTTTGCTTCTCCGGAAACTCGTCCCGTTCCTCGAGGCGGGCGGCATGATCCTGTGCAGGGAGACGACCGTGCGCGAGGGAACCGTGACGCGCCAGGGAGACTATCAGGCGACGTACCGGTCCGTGGCGACTTACTCCCAGATCTTCGAGGAAAGTGGGCTCGCGGTCTCCACGATAGAGCTGAACCTGCCTTACGTCTTGCTGCAGATCGGCTGCGAAGCCGTCCGCAAATGGAAGGCGGTGGTCCCGAAGCCCCTGCAATGGACGCCCCTGGTGGGCCGCTTCACCTACTGGGGACTTCGGTTGAGCAATCCATGGGCCGTTCGAGTTCTCGGGGCCTTGCGCCTACCCTTCCCGCGCCTGACGAATCATTTCTTCGTACTCAAAGCCTCGGGCTGATCCGGCCCATCGGGGTTACGGGGGACCATGGCCGAACAGTCGCGCTCGGTGATCATCAAGAACCTGGCCAATGTCATCTCGCTCCTGGGTGTCCTGCCCGTCTGTGTGCTCTTTCTCGACGACGGCTACGAGTACATCATCCCGCTCATCATCTTCAACAACGTGATGGACGACCTCGACGGCATCGTCGCCGTCAAGCTCCGGATCAGCAGCGCCTTCGGAGCGGCCCTGGACAATGTCTGCGACATCGTGGCGCACACCGTGTTCGCGCTGATGATCGGCATGCACTTCGGATGGATCTGCGGCGTCCTGAGTCTGGCGGCGGCCACGGCGATGTTGATCCGGGTCGTTTCGAGAATCGTGCCCGGTGCAGCCGTGGGAACCGGCTCACCCACCAACGAGCTGATGCGCCATATGCTATTCGTTCTGCTTCTGGTGGGGGCGATCAGCATCGATGGGGCGAGTGTGCTTGCCGTCGTATTTGCCCTGCATACCGTATCGCTACTCGTGCCCTTCCGCATGCCGGGACTCATCCGGAGTCTCACGAAATCGGCTGTCTCGATCGGGCTGGTGAATGTGGCCCTGGTCGTGGCGTGGCGGGTACCTCAGGCGGCCGTCGTCATAGCCGGGGCGTTCGGCTCCACGTACTTGTACGGGCTTACGATCGGAGCCTACCAGTGGTACAAGGGGGCACGACCCGGCGTACCGTCGACTTCTTGAGAAGCGTTCTCGGTTCGCCCGGTGGGGAGATCGACTGGAGTACGTGGCGGAGGCTGGACCGGGTGATTTCATGTATGTTCCACCTTACTGCCCACATCAGGAAATCAACGCGAGCGACAACGAACCCCTGGTCGCCGTCGTGTTAAGGAGTGACCAGGACCCGATCGACGTTAACCTCGACATACCCAGCCCGGAGGCATCGTCGGAAGTTCCGTGGACGGATACGATCCATGGAGACGGGCAATAGAGGCGTACACGCACGACTTCGGCTATTGCAGATCCGACCTGAGACTTGACATCGGGATGGCCACGGGCGTAGGCTCACCGGCGGGGTACCGAAACATCTAAATTCAGCATTGGGCCTTCGGCCTCGAGGGTCCCTTGGCTCGCAGATTCTGTCGGGTTGAATCTCCGCGTACGATGAGGAGGATCTATGTCGTTCCGTTCGACAGTCGTGCCGGCAGGCGTATTGGCGATTTCTTTGGGCCTCCTCTGGGCTTGCGGCGGCGGGGGGGGAGGTAAACGAAGCGGGACCACAGCAATAGCCGAGGATCCCATTCTGTGCGGCCAGAATATCAACGGGTCACTGGGAAAGACTGCCGGGAGCCCACCGGTCCTCTCCGACGGTTTCTCGAGCCATCACTTCCAGATCCAGACCATCTCTCCCACCGCCGGCTCCGTCGTCATCACGCTCACCAGCGTCTCAGGAGACTCGAATCTCCACCTGGCCATCCCGGGAACCGCCCTGGGGACCACGACCATCGGCAACTACTACTTCTCCTCCGCAGATCCAGGGCCGTCGGACAGCATCACGATCAGCCCTCTTGGCGTCGAGGACATCACCGGCAACCTGGATAGCACCTACACACTAGGCGACTTCCTCGCCGTCCCGGAGGGACCGGTCTTCGTGGTGGCCGCGGCGGTCTCCCCGACCGACTTCACCGTAGTGGTGAGCTGTCCCCCCCCTCCGAATCAGCCGCCCGTTCTGGACCCGATAACGACCCCGAGGAACGCGCCGGAGGGGTTTCCGCACGCCTTCACCGTGACCGCCACGGATCCGGAACTGGACCCGATCACACTCACGGCGACCGGGCTTCCCACCGGGGCAATGTTCACCGACAACGGGAACGGGACGGGAGACTTCACGTTCACCCCGACTCTCGGACAGGTAGGGATGCTCTTCACGATCACGTTCGGGGCCGATGACGGGATCAACCCGGCCGTCACCCAGGATGTGGACATCAATGTGGTTCCGCGCAACAGGCCGCCCACCCTGGACCCCATCCCGACGCCTCAGACGGTGGCCCCTTTCAACACCTTGGCCTTCACCGTGACCGCGACAGACCCTGACCTGGATCCGATCACCCTGATGGCCACTCCATCGATCACCAACGCTTCTTTCGTGGATAATGGCAACGGGACGGGCGACTTTTCGTTCACACCGGACTCGAGCCAGGTGGGAATGTCCTACATTGTCACCTTCTCCGCCGAGGACGGCATCAACCTACCGGTGACGCAGGACGTGACCATCGATGTCCTCGGGAACCAGCCGACAACGCTGGTCAGCTGCGGGAGCCTCGTCTCCTCGACGGTTCCCGGGTCCTCCTCCCCATCGCTCCCGGACTTCACGAACCTGGCAGAGACGATCTTTTACGAGATGCCTCCCCTCGCCACCGGAACGGTCCAGGTGATCATCGATCTCGCGATCATTACCGGGGATGCGCACCTGCTCCTCGCCGCCCCCGGAACGGTCCCGGGTAGCGTCAACCCGGCGGACTATGCCTTCTGCTCCTGCGAGACGGGCGATGATCGCATCACCATGGACCTGACGAGCATCACCGATATCGTCGGCAGCCCGTCCGGGTTTACGCTGGCGGATTATCTCGCCGCCGCGACGCCGATCTCCTTCCTCGTGGCGGGGTACAGTCCGGCGACGGACTACGATCTCACCGTCAGCTGCTGTCCGATGGTTCAGGATATCTCCTGCGGAACGACGATCCGCGGAATCTCGATCGAAGGGCCGGGCTCGGGCGGACCGTTTCTCGACGACTGCAAGCAGAGCCACTACTACCGGATCACCGGAGTGACTCCCGGTGTCGAGGCCGTGACGATCTTGTCCTGGACCGTCTTCAACTCGGGTGACACGGACATCTACCTCCTCGACGTCGGCATCCAGGCCGGCAGCACCAGCCTGGCCGACTACGCCTACAACTCGATTCCCGGAATGCCGTTCAGTACGAACCTCGAGGACTCCATCGCGGTCATGCCAGCAGGCATCTCCACCTTTCTCAAGTCGGCGAACATGCCCACGCTCACCCAGTATCTCGGCTCCGGCGTGGAGATGGGTTTTGTCGTGACGGGGAGGGATCTGCTGAGCGTCTACGACCTGACGATCCACTGCGACTCGACTCCCCTCCAGGTCCCGGTCCTGATCGCTTGCGGCGGAAGCGTCAGCGGATCCCTGATCGGGAACCAGCTCTCGCCTCCTGACTACACCAACCCGAACGAGGTCACCTTCTACGAGATCGATGGGACCACCATCCCCGCCGGCGTAACCTCCATCGACATTTCCGTCATGACGACTAATGGGGACACCGACTTCTACCTGGCTGCGCCCGGCGTCACGCCGGGAATCCCGGCCATGATCTTGGAGTCGATACAGCCGATGATCTTTCCCGACGGGGCGACGATCGATGCCACGGGGATCACCGGGTTCCTGGGTCCCAACGGTCAGAGGATTACCGCCGACTGGAATCTGAACGACTACCTCGGCGCCTCGACGAACATCTCGTTCGTTGTCCAGAGCTGGGCCCTGGCAAGCGACTACACGCTGACGGTGACCTGCAACTAGACGTGATCATCTGTGGGAGTGGCCGGCTAGCGACCGAGAGGGCACCGGTCCCAGGCCCGATTCACTCCGTCGGGGGGCGGATGTGGGTTTCGGATCCGGGTCGGATGGTGATCGGGATGCGGCGCTCCGTCCCCGCAAGCTGCAAGACACAGGTGTATCGGCCCTCGAGAATCGTGTGCCGGTCCCCGAATTTCCCGCGGGCGACCTCGCGGTCCTGGCCGTCGAGGATGACGTAGAAAACGCTCGGACTCAGGGCCTCCTGGATGGATTCGACGAGCGATCCCGCATTGCTCGCGCTGGTGTAGGCCCCCCCGGCCGCTTCCGCCATTCGCTTCAGGTTCTCCTGGTCCATCGGCTCCTCGATATCGAACCCGACGACGGTCAGCTCCGCTCCCAGGGAGGCGGCAGCCTTGACCGGCTTCCCCCGGAAGCTCTCCAGCCCGTCGGTGATGAGGATCACCCTCGGGTCCTTTACACCCCGGATGTCGCTCGCCGCCTGCTCCAGGCTGTAGGCGAGTGGCGTTCCACCCCTCGCCCGGATGCCGCTCAGCACTCCGAGGAAGGCCGGTTTGTCCAGCGTTCCGATCCGGATGACCAGCTCGGAGTCCTTCGACGCCTTGTCCCTGTCCAGCGTCCGGTATCGATGGCCGTAGACCCGGAGTCCCACCTGGCTCTTCGCCGGGAGGGACTCCACGACCTTCTTCATCACGCTCTTGGCGATGTCCAGCTTCGTCCCGTCATCGAGTTCGGCCAGCATGCTGCCCGAAGCGTCGAGTATGAACAGGATCGGCCGGTTCTCGCCTGGGGGGGGGGGCTCCGTCACCAGTGTCCCCTCCTCTCGCTCCTTCAGGGAGATGCGAAAGGCGTACTCCGGCGCGACCTGGAGGTCCTCGAAGATCCGGTCGTAGGTCGTCACCAGAGCCTCCACCGTGTGGGGCTCGAAGTATCTTCCCGACCGGTACCAGGCGACGTTGAAGAGCCCCCGGGCCCCGTCCCAGCTCGTCATGGTGTCCGGTCTTCGGCCGACGTCCCCGAACCCGATCGTGTAGAACCTCGCCCGGGTCTGCCTGAGCCGGGCCCACATCTTGCGGAACTCTCCCGAGCCATTCCCGTCCGCGATGAGCACCACCGCCTCCACCGCGTCCTCGGGGACGTTTTCGTCCGCATACTCCAGAAGATCTCTCACTATGGTGTACCATGCGGAGGAGCCATCGATCGCGAACATTTCTTCCACCGCCTCTTTGAGCTTCTCCCCATCGGCCGTGAAGGGACAGATGATGGTTAGATCCTTCCGCGTCTCCTTGTCGCGCGCCGAGGTGGCGAGAGCGACCTGAAAGCCGGAAGGTAGCTGGTCCGCCCACTGCCGGATCGCCTCCTGAGAGGTCTCGAAGGTCTTCCCCATGCTGCCACTGGAGTCATACCCGAGAAGGAGGAAGACCGGCAAAGGGGTGACCTCGAGGATGTAATCTCCGGGAGGAACCGATGGAAGGAGACGTGCGAAAGTTCCTCCCGCGCGCTGGATTTCGAGGTCCAAAACTTGCTTGCCGGACGGATCCAGGATACGGGCCTTCGCTCTCAGAAAGGGGGCCATGTGCACTTCGATCACCGGCTGCTCGTCCTCGCCGTGCTCCAGAGTGAACCGGAAGAGGTCCCGATCCCCCCCGGACTCGAGCTTGGCGCGGATCCATGACTGGATCCTCACCGCCTGCGCCTCCTCCTCATCATCGTTCGGTTCTTTCTCTCCAGTGAACTCGGGCATCGTGACCAGGTCATCCAGCCCTTTCTCCTCCGTCATCCGGGCCAGATCGGACTCTCCCCCTCGAAAGAGCACGCTCACGTAGCCTTGGCCGGACCCCTCATAGACGGCGATCTCGCCGAGGCTGACATAGGTGGCACCGGGACGGGGGATCATCTCGACCTTTACGAAGCGCGCCGGAGCCCCTGGGGGAACCTCGAAGATCTGCTCCTCTTCCGCCTCGCTCACGGCGAACTCACCAAGCAGGCGGTATCCTTCGAACGGGTCCTCCGTGGACGCAAAGACCCGGATCCTCACGGGAAGCTCCTCGACGAAGGACCTGTCCTTATTGAACGCGGGACGTAGGCTTATGGCTCTCACCTTGGCCTCTCGGTTCCCCGCGAAGGCCAGGACCACGGTGGTGGATCTCCCACCCTTGCCGGTGACGTAGGAGTACGTGGTCGGATCGCTGTCGATCAGATTAAAGACTGTGGTAGGCCTCTCCGAAAAGTGCATGACCACGCCACCGAGGGAATAGGAAGCGATATTCGCCCCCCCCCCGGAAAGGATCGACTCCGCCCGGTCCGCCGATGGCGCCTCGAACGCCATGATCTCTGTCGGGCGGTGCTCACCTTCGCTCTCGATCCGAATTCGCAGACGCCCCACGCGCTGGGGATCGAACTCGTAAACGCGAAGCCCGTCCCCCTCCTGGTCGATCCCGGTCTCCGAGGCGAGACGGCGGAACTGCCCCGTCTCCCCTTCACCCTCGATGAGGATGCGCATGCCTGTCGCCGCGTAGCGAAGATAGATACCGACCCCATCCAGCGACACGACGCGCCCGCCGAGCAGGGTGAGGGTATAGGTCGTGGACCCGCGCTGTTCGTAGCCCCACGTATCCCGGTCGATGAGGCTCCGGCGCTGGCGGGCTACCACGTGCGGGAGCTCCCCCGGAGGATCTATCTCGATCTGAGTGTCGAACGCGTAGTAGGCGAGATCGACGGAGCGCGAGAGCCTCTCGGAGAGCCAGGCTGGGGCTTCCTCCCTGGGAATGAAGCTGACGCGCCCTAGCGGAGATCCGAAATCCCACTTCCTGGCCGCGGCACCTGCCGTGGGCTTCTCTTCGGGCCTCGGCGGCTGTTCCGGCTTCTCCGTCTCCTCAGGTTCCGGAGGCTGCTCGGGCTTGGATGGCTCCTCCGGCTTCGCTGCCTCCTCAGGTTCCGGAGGTTTCTCGGGCTCGGGTGGCTCCTCCGGCTTCCGCGGATCTTCCTTGGGATCGCGCTTGACGACCGGCTCCTCTTCGGAAGCCGGCTCCCCCGCAGCGGGGGAGAGATCCAGGATGTCCGCACGCGAGATCCCGGTGTAGGAGAGCCGGTGGCGATCGGACTCCGCCACCCCGAAGACGACCTGGAAGGCGCGCCGCTCACCCTTCGGGATCCAGACGAGAGATCCCGGCCGGTAGGGCCCGAGGGACGTGACGGGATCCAGATTCTGCTTGGTGCCCTTCTCGGTCACGTACTGGATCTGTTCGGGCGCCTGGAAAAACTCTCCCTTATCCCCGGAGTTCGCCACGACGAAATCGAGCACGAGGAATTTCTGCCCCCCGCCCGCCTGTGCTCCCGAAAATTCATCGACGAGCGATTGGGCGACGAGCGAGACGTGGAAGACATCGTCATCGATCTCCAGGATCGGATTGCGCTCGGTCGGCTCGGGCCGCTCTCCCTGCAGGGAGAAGATCAGCGGCTTCGGGTGGATGATCCCCCCGTCGGGGGGATTCGCATTGGGGAACTCGCAGCGAAGCTCCAGCGAGATGAACTCTTCAGGCACGAGGAAGATAGCCCTCTCGCCGGTAAGGACATCCGGCAGGAACCGAGGCTCCTCCGGGAGTCGCGTCTCCGGCTCCGGAGCGTAGCCGTGCTCGCCATCGACGACGATCCGGAGATACCTGTCCGTCTCGTCCCAGTCCGCGACCGTCCCGATCTGCGTCCGATCGCCTTTGTTCGCCTTCGGGTCGAAGGCCGTCGCGTCCACCTCGAACGTGTAATGACTGAGCGCGAGCAGCTCGATCACGACGAAGGTCATCCCCTCGGGAGCCGCGCGATCGCCTACCTCCCTCACCTTGTCGTACTGGTAGACGCCCGCCTCGAGCACCTCGTTCTCTGCTGAGGCGAGGGCGGTGCTCTCCTCTACCGGCTTTCCCTTCTTCAGCGCGAACGACATGTGCCCGTGGGCAAAGTCATAAAAGCGCATCTCGAGATTCTCCACACCCTCCTCGGGGATCTCGAAGACGACGTTGCCTCGGATCTTCGCCCCGAGACGATCGAGCTTGAAACCCACGACCGGTATGTGGCCGGGCAGACGGTCCGCGTTGGAATGTAGCTCCGAGAGACGATTCCCGTTCCAGACGACGTAGAGATGATCTGCCAGGTTGGGTATCCGGTACTGCGTAGGGACATCGAGCTTGCGGATGATCGTCATCGGCATGATGTTCTCTAGCTCGACATCTAGAATCAGGAACGTCTCTCCCTCCGCGGCCTTCTCCGACCCGTAGACCGATCGCTCCGTCATCCCGAGCAGCGTGAAGCGACAGGCACGGTTGCCTGTGACCGGCGGACCCTCGAGCGGCGCCGTCTCTCTCGTCGAAGTCCCGGCGGAGTCGATCAGATCTCTCAGCGGGTCCCCGGGCAGCCCGTGCTTCACCTTGACCGCCGCGACCTCTTCCGACGGCGGGCCCCCTGCCTCCACGAACCTGTGGGAAACCCCCGAGATCCTCCCTGAGTCGCCAAATGTCAGAGTGGTGCGCCCCCAGAGAGCGCCGCCCCACGGGACTTCGACCAGCCACGCCTCACCGATCTTCAGTGCCTGCGGATCCCCGCTGCCCTTCCCGGAGACGAGGCAGACATCGACGCCTTTCGTCTTCCGTAGAAGGTCCGCCCCTTGCTCCGGCGACATCTGCGCGAGGACGATCACAGCTCCGACCTGGGGCCGCACCTCCTCGAGGATCGCCTCGAGGGCGTCCACTGGATCGCGAATTTCAACCATCGTCGTGTCAGGTGGGGGGGCCGTAACCCCGATCAGGCCCACCTTGTGGCCGGCGAAGTCGCGTATCACGTAAGCGGTTTTGGCACCGCCGACGTTGGCCGAGATGAGGGAGACCGGGCCGAGCGTGGCCCCGCCTTTCACCGCCGCCAGGTCCTGCCAGCCGGCATTCACGATGGCCCATCCCGCAGCGGGAAGGAGATCCGACCAGACCTCCTGGTGATCGTCTTTCAGAAGACCGCCGTTGATGACACCGAGGTTGCCTGAAGTAAGCTTCGTTGCCGGGAAGGAGGCGGGGTCCAGCCCCTCGGCGGATATGATGACGAACTCCCCATCCTGCGCAGGCGCCAGCCCGAGGAGGAGCACACATCCCAGAACACATGTCCCCATGACGCGCACCACTACTCTCCCCCCATTCCGGCGAGGGCGGACATCGTATGCTTCCATAGCGCGTCTTTGATCTCGGCGATATGGCCCCCGGCGACGTCGCGCGCCCCCGTTCCGCCGTGCAGGGCGCACATGTTCCCCACGAGCTTGTCGACATCCTTTGCGGTCTCTCCAGCCTTCCCGGAGGCCGTGTACATCCCGAGGAACATGGAGACGTCGCACACTTTTCCCGCCACGTTCCAGGCATACTCGACCATGGCCTGTCCTGCCCCGGAAGGGACCCGACCCACGCAAGCTCCCGTCAGGGGATCGACGCTCCACCAGGCATCGGCGCCCCAGGCGAGGCGTAGCTTCCCCTCGACATCCTCCAGGCGGCGATCGCCGCCATGAAGGCGGGCGCGTTGTAACAGGTTCCACGCGGACGGGGCCGAGTCGGAAGGATCCGAACGCACCAGGAGCAGAGATTCGAGTGCAGTGTCGGCGACCCCGAGGCGGAGGACCGCTTCCGGCGCCCGCTTCCCCGAGGCCGAGACGAAAGCGACGGCGTTCTCCATGATGTCGATGGAATGACGCAGCCTCACGGCCCCTCCTTCAGCGTCCAGTACCAGTTGCCTCGTCTCGACGATCAGCCCCGGCCGCTCCCGGAAGAACTTGAGATCGCCCTTCTCTCGCGCGACCTGCCGCGCCAGGATCCGTCGGCGCAGATCGGAGAACCGAAGGAGAAGGGCGGATACTTCCGAGTGGAGATGGATATCGGCCTCCCCGGGCTCTCCCCCGAGCAGGTCCTCGATCACTTCTCGATTCTCGACCAGCACTCCCAGGGCGCGCCGGTCACGTTCGCCCTCGGGCAGGGGATGGGTCTCGATCAAGAAGGAGGCATGGAGGAGCGGCCACTCATCGGATCCTCTCGCGAGGAGCGCCCGCCGATGGACCTGACCCTTCGAGCCCACCTCCGTGATCTCCACTTCGAGGATCAATCGCTCTAGCTTCGACTTCGGCCCCTTCTTCTCGCCGCCACCACCCATGCCGCCCAGGAGCCCGCCGATCCCCTTTCCGAGGTCCTTGGCGGAGGCGATCCGACCGTCCTTGGCCACATCGAAGGTCCTGCCGTCCAGACCGAAAGGGGAGCCACCGTAGGGACGCCCCTCCACTCTCAGCCCGGGCCGGAAGACGCTCGCCTTCTTGATGGCCTCGAGCCTCTCCTGTTCGCTCAGCGCCGAGAACTCCTTCGGCTCCGGGAGCTCTCCAGCTTCCGGATGAATGACGAGGTCCACGGCCTTCCACGCCACCGATTCCAGCGGCAAGGTCACGTCGAGCAGGGGGACCGAATCCGTCTTCTCGCCGACGCTTCTCTCCAGGATCAGAGTGAACTTCACGAAGCGCTGCAGAGAGGCAAGATCGCGATCCCCGAGGGATCCGGCGCCCTTCCGATCGAATTCGATCCCGGTCGGGTCGAGGTCCTTCCATCCCTCGTCGAAGACCTGCACCCAGTAGTGCTGGCGCGGGGCGTCAAGCGTCCCGGATGCGAGGCGATCCCCCAGGAGCCGTTGCAGGCGCGACGCCTCACGATCCGATCCCTCGAGGACCTCATCGATCAATGTGGAGTCGTCGTTCTCCCTTTCGAAGAGGAGGGCATCAAGGGCTTCCCGATCCACGCCCAGTTCCCGCACCACCTTCTCGGCCGCCCGCTTCCTTTCGGGCAGCTTCGAGCCCGACTGACCCGCGAGGAACATCTCGAGAAGCTTCGCGGCGCCTTCGTCGGGGATCGGTCCCTGAACGATTCGCGCCCTCTCACCCCCTGCCTCCAGGAGAGCGAAGAGCAGCAGGGACTGGTCGATGGCGTTCCCGCTCCGGGCGAACAGAGTGCCGCTCGCCCCTCGAAGGACGCCCTCGTAGGGCTCGTAAGCGATCTCGTTCCTGACGAATTCGAAGATGCGCCCACGGTCGAACTCGAGGCGCGTCGCCAGGGAGCGGACGTCGGTCGGATCGCCGACCTGGATGTAATGCCGCTCCGCCGTCCGCAGGAGGCGCAACAAGGAGGCATCCCGATCCGGTCCCGGGCCCCCGGCCGTTACCAGGAGGAGGAGGAGAATGGTGATCACGCGCATGGAAGCCCCCGTAATGAAGAAGAGGCCCGGACCCTCGTGGTCCGGGCCCCTGGTAGAGTCATTTCGGCCCTTACTTCTTCTCGACCTTCACCCCGCAAGAGCCGCAGAAGCCGGAGCCCGGCTCCATCTCGGCCCCGCACTCGGCGCAGGCGACGGGACCTACGGAGGTCCCGCACTTCTGGCAGAACTTCTTTCCTGCCGCGACCTCGGTCTTGCACTTCGGACAGACCGGGAGCTCTTCCCGCGAGAATCGTTCATCGATGTCCGGAAGCATCTTCTTCAACGATTCGTCCAGTGCCCAGCGGAGGATCTTCCCCTTGCTGTCCTCGTCGATCTTGAGGTCGTTACTGGCCTGGCCCCCGCTCCCCAGGATCCGCATTCCCCAGGCGGACGCCAGGTCCTGCCGTATCACTTCACCGAAGTCCTTGGCGACGATCTCGCCCGTGGTCGTGTTCACCAGCTTGATGTCCACGCCGACCTGGGTCTCGACGGTGGTCTTGGAGGTGTCGACCCCGACGGCGCTGAACCGGTTCCCTCGCCCCGGGATCGGTAACCCGCCCAGGTCGAAGCCCTTCTTCTGCTTGACGGTCTTGACCCGGAAGTTCGTGATCGCCCCGACGAAAAGGTAATCCACTCCGCGCACCCGCCCGGGCTTGGCGAGCTCCGCCGGATCCACGATGCCCTCCAGTCCCTGCTCGTTCAGGAGCGTCTTGAGCTGAGTGCGATCGATCACGTTGAACCGCTTCGACCGGTGCGCCAGCGTCTCCATCTGGACGCCGGCCTGCTCGCCTATCTCCGAGCCGGTCTTGTCGTCAAATTCCGCGATCCCGACCCGGACCCTCTTGTAATCCGGTGGTGGGGGGGGGTAGTTCGCGATCTCCGTCATCGGATCACGGGAGTAGGTTTCACTCGTTGTCGAGCCGCAACCAATGAGCATGGCGGCGCACAGCCCCAGGGTCAGCACTCGCATGGATTTCCTCCTTCGGAGACGTGAATGGTCTTGAGAATTCTGAATCGCGGCAGGGTCTACAGGAGACAACGTATCCATGACCCTGCCGCAAGTGGGAGATTTTACACCGCGCTCGTCCCACTGCCAAGCCTAGGTCCCGTGGGCTGTCTAGTCGTTGGCGCCGCGCTTTCCAAGGAGACGCAGAATCTCCTCCTTCCGCTCCCTGTAGACGGGATGGATTTTCCTCGTGGTGCTCTCGGTGAGTTCCTGGGCCGCGACGGACTCGGCGCCCTCGGTGGCGTCGACGACGTTTTCTCTTTCTCCGCCGTCTCCGAACTTCTCCCGGACGACCTGAGTGAGAGAGCGGCCGTCTTTGTCTTTCACATCAACTCGGGCTCCCTTTTCCAGGAGTATCTCGATCATGCGAATCTGCTCATCGTTGATCCTCTTGCCGGATTCCGAGTAGTTGGAGATGATCGAAAACTGCTCGATGGCCACTTGAATGGGGAACTGTCCGTATTCGTTCTTCGCATTGACATCCGCGCCGTGATCGACCATGAGCTGTACACTCTTGCTGTCAAGACCAATGAGGGCGCTCCTCAGCTCCGCGCTCCCGGGTCTTGCTCCCTTCTCGATGAGATACTGAATGATCTCTACGTCGCCATTCATGAGCGCCAGCTGCAAGACAGACGATGTAATGATTCCTTTCATCTTGGCATTGACGTCGGCTCCGTTCTCCACCAGCACCTTCACCACGTCCAGGTTGCCACGCTGTTGTGCCACCGCGAGCGGCGTGATCGAAGTAGGCTCGAATTCCTCCCGGACATTGGCTCCCCGGGATACGAGGAAGCGAACAATTTCCGCCGTGCCGTGCCGTGCCGCATGGCTCAGGAGAGGTTCACGGAACTCCCCTCCCCTGACGTTCGTCGGCATTCCCTTCTCGATCTTCGCCTTGACCGTCGCGAGGTCGCCCTGCTCGATGGCCTCGAAGGCCTCCGTCGAGTCCTCGCTTGTCCAGAGAGGCTCCGTGCCGCTTTCCGATGGGAATGTAGTGTAGTCCGGCTGCCCCGAGGGAGCAGTGGTCCCATTATTGCCGCCATAGGTCTCCACGACGACCTCCTGATCTGATGGTTCGCAGCCGATCGAGCCGACGATGAGGACAGATAGCGCCAAGGTTATCGTTCGTATCATTTTACTTCCTCTCGACCCGCAGCGTACATGTCGCGGTAGAGCCGATCGAAGATATAGGCCCCTAGCTGCAGACCTTGTTCGACGAAGTAACGGCGGCGTTCATCGTCCCATGCCGGTTCGATGACGGCGAAGAATTCCTCGGCGTGACGCTCATCGATCTCGGCGTGCACTTTATAGTGGACGAGGCGCTCCTCGGATACCCATCCGCGCTCCACCACCGCCTTCCCGATCACGGCGGAAATGCCGGCGAAGGCGTACTCGATAATCCCCATGCAGGCGACGCCAACCTCCAGTTCGTCCATGACACAAGATGCGGTCAGCACGCTGTTGAACGCGCGCAGCGCCGGCCAGGCGCTGAGGTCGTCCAGCTTCTCCGGTTGGCTGCCGATGGTGAGCAGGAATTGCTGGAAGGTGGTGTGATGGAAGGCCTGCTCCTCGAACTCGCCGTGCTCTTCGACCAGGTTATGCAGGATGTCGATGCGGTGCCGCGGATCCGGAATGCGACCGACCAGGGCCGCCATCGGCCGGGGAAAAAACGTCACGGCGAAGAAGAACTGGTCTTGCGTTCGGCGGAAGCACTCCAGCGTCATCGAGCCGTCCTGCAACGCCACGAGGTAGGGGTTGTGCAGGATCTTGATGCGCTCGAGGATGGCATCGGCCTGGGCAGTGACGTGTGGTGCTCGGCTCGGTTGACTCATGGCTCAGATCTCCGCCGTGTTGATGTTCCAGAGTGGCCCCGGTTCCAGCCCTGCGCCGAATACGGTCGCGGGTGCAACGACCACTTCCATCCCCTCCAGGGCCTCGCAAAACGCCTTGGCTTCCTGGGCGGGAACGGCCACGAACAGATCGGGAAAGTTCCGGCTGGCGGCATGCCGGAGTGCAACCCGCAACAGTTTGACGCCGGCACTCCGGTCCTGGTAGGCGAAACAAGAAAGATGCGCGCTCCGCATCTCCGCCCCGTCGTCGGCGATCAGCCGCTTGGCGCGAAGCGTGTCTTCCAGCCGGCCACAGGCCCTGCCGTCGGGATCCATGAGCCAGGCAGGCTCCATCTCGGAGCGCTCGGCCGGGTTTCCGCCGGGGCAAGCGTAACCGGAGACGCTCAGGCGGGAGTAGCAGTCACTGCCGCGGTCCGCGGTCTCCAAGAAGCCGTGATCGGGCTGAATCTGGATTCCCGAAGTCGGCAAACGCAGGACCATGATCTTTCCCAGCTCCGAGAAGAGCGGAATCCCAAGACGTCCCGTGTAGCGGGTCGGTGTGACGGGGGTTCCGTCCATCACCACGGCAAAGGCTGCTTCCGCCCTTGCGGCTACCCACTGCCGGACCGCCCCCGCCAACCTGAGGAATGTTCTGCCACCGCGTGCTGTGGGATCAATCTTCACATCACCCAGATAGACGACCGAGCGTTGCTCTCCTCCTGGCAGGGCAAGGCGCCGAAGGGCTGCACCGATGACACCCAGAATCTTTCCCTCCCTCTCGGCCACGAAGCATGCCCCTTCGCCCATCGCGCGGAAGAAACGCGGATAGTCCTCCCCGTGGATGATATGAAAATACCGATCGGGGCCAAGCGGATACTGGAACTGTGCCTCGAAGCGCTCCAAGGCCTGGGTGAGCTCCGGTGAAGGTGCCGTCCGCAAGTCATGAACGATCATGACCTCTTCCCCCATGACTTCCTGCCCAGGTGCAGCGCTCGATAGAAGAAGCTGCGGTCGCGGGCGTGCAGATCTTTCGCCTCCGCCGTGTGCCAGTTGAACATGCGCCCCAGGCCCGGGATATCGAGAACCGAGTTGAGCTGGCGGATGAGCGTCCATCCGCCGGGCCGCAGTGCTCCCCATGCCAGCTCGAGAGTAGCCCGGGCCTTCTCTGGCGTGAGCCAATCCAGGATGTTCGACAGGTGAACGAAGTCGAACGAAGCAGGCTCCGCCTCCAGCGCCTCGCCCATGAGCTCGACCGAACAGGTGATCCGCGGCGCGTGCGAGGGCACCGGTTCGGTCAACCACGGAGACACACTACCTTCGGGATAGCGTCCCTTGAGCATCTGCCACAGGTACGGATTGCGGTCGGCGGGAAGTGTGGCCAGGACGTAGCGGAGGCGGCCGGCAAAATGACGAGAGAAGGGCTCTATCGGATTCTTGGTCGCCCCCTCGCCGAAAAGTCGAACCAGGTTGGGCAGCGCCATGACGGTGTCGAGGGCTTCGTCGAGCTGACGGCCCAGCGCGGTTGACGGTGCGACCCGGCGTTGCTGCTCGACCGGATCGTGCAGCCGGAGCACCGCTTCGAGATCATCCGCCGAACTGCTCAGTGCTGATCGGAGAGCGGCGAAGACGCATTCGTAGCGTCCCGCATGGTCGGGCCCCACCCGGGCTACGTGACTTGCCGCCCCCAGTGCGTCGGTTGGCAGACCGAGGGCGGCCAATTCTTCCTCCAGGCGTGCCTGTCTTTCCGTGGGGGTCATCGGAGAGTGGCCGAGCAGGGCCAGGCGTGTTGAGGGATCGGTCGTCTGGAGCAGCCGGAGCTTGAGCCGCGACTGGGCCAGCTGCGCAGGATTGGGATCGACCAGGTGTAGCCGGGCGACTTTTGGTGCTGCGGCCAGGAATGCAGCCGTACAGCCACCGGATGCGATCATGATCACGGATGCGTCGCTGACCACCTGATTGACGACCCAGAGGTCTAGCAGGGGATCCTCGCGGACCTGAGCAAAGGCCATCGGCAAATCCGCGGCTTCCGGTACCCACGACGAGAAAGTGCTGGTCATCTCGCTGACTTCATCCGTTTTCGCTCTGCCTGTCTACTGACCGCTTCCGGGCCTGGGCCCAGACATGGTAAGCTGAGGGCTTCTGTACACCTCCAGCCCGGACGATTCATGAGGCCGTGCGCCGCAATGTGAGAACTTTTAATATGGTAAGGACTTGCGAGCAATAGGGACATACTGTTTCCGGTACAGACTGTTCTGGGCGAGGGATTGGCGTAGAGGTTAGTGGCGCGGCTGGAAGGGAGCGGCCCCGGAGCGACCGTCCAGCGGACGGTTGCGGAGCCCGCCGCTTCAATGGAAAGAGTCCCCGACGAGCCGCAACGCTGAGATCGACGTCAGGACCCGGCCAGAACCGTGCGGCATTGTGAATTGTTCGGGCTAAGTGTCCAGGTGCAATCATCCATTGATCGAAGAGCTCGGTGAGGCATTGTGATGGGCGCTCCAGCGACTTGTGACTGGTGCGGACGAGCCCAAGATCCCGGCCATAGGGGGTCGAAGCTTTCGAAGATCCGGGAGGTGGAACTCCTGACCGAAGACGGAGAGGGAGTCGCTCTCGAGAGGGACGACCCCGTGGTTTGCCTGGATTGCAAGAGGGCGTTCGACCGAGGATTCACTCGTGGTGAGATCTGGCAATCGAAACAGAGCGGGAAGCTACAGTTCATGTTCTTGTGCGATGGGGTTGAACCCAATCCCGGCGCTCAAACCTTCGAGATACACGAACTAGGACTGGGCGGAATCGCGGTTGAACAGACTCCCTTCGTACTGTCGGGACTGCGCCTCTTCGCTCGCCTGATGTTCGGATTCGAATCTCAGGAAGAGAAGGACGTCAGGGTCGACTTTGTGGATAGCGAGGATAGAAACCTCTTCACGTTCAATGCAACCGTTACACCAGAGGTCGATCCCGGAGCACCTGCCAAGGTCTACGACATCTGCGTAAGTTTCGATGAGGTCATCATTCACGATTTCGGCACTCACAGAGTGCGCCTGTATGTCGACGAGCAGTTGATCAAGGCCGTGAGCTTTTCGGTGGAAAAGAAGGAGAATACCTCTCAAGACTCCGACCCGGGATCATAGGTGAACCCTTCCGTCCATCGCCGACGATTCCCGACCTGGTCCTCCGAGACGGGCTCCATCAGTATCTACAACCTGGAGATGCAGATCGTGATGTTGATCTGCATCATCCTGTTTTCCATAGGCGCCTGTAACCTGATCCGAGCTCCGAAGATGCTCCGACCGGAGGCGCCTCCGTGCTTCGTCCGGATGGAGCAGCTGGCGGGATTCCTCGAGGCGTCCGCAGGGAGGATCGAAGGGAAGGCCGAGGCCTGGACCGCGGCCCGGCTCGAGGAGGTCCTGGGGGACCGAGTCGCGGAGGAGTGGCGTTGCCCGGAGATCGATGAGCCGTACTCGTTCTCCCGGAGAGGTAAGGAGTGGAGGATCTGCTGTCCCGATGAGACCAACCACCTCGGCATCGGCGATGTCGTCTCGTGTCGAGAGACCGGCGGCTGGAAGCATTCCGGGGCCGACGCTGACCGGAAGCTCGAACCGGCTTGGTGGAGCATCGACCGGGAGGGCGGGGATCTTCTCGTCCTGACACGACACTACGGCTGGCCAATATGGGTGGCGGGCATCCTCGTCGCCCTCTTCCTCCTGCTACCTCTCTCCTGGCTGAGGGAATTCATTCGGGACGCGAAAAGGCGGGATACCTGGAGGGAGAAGTTCGGGGTATTCTTTTCCACATTCCTCCTCCTGCCGCTCTTTGTCTTTATCCTGTTCGGCCCGATCCTGGTGGGTCTGGTCTACAAGCCGAGGTACGAGATAAGATCGGGGAGGGACGTTCGAGCCATCCATCACATCGGCTCCTGGGATCTGTCGGAGACGACCGTCCCCCTCGAGAGCGTCCTGGCCGTGGCTACCTATGCCGAGTCGCCAACGGTCCGGATCCTCTACCGGGGGGAAGAGGGTCCCGCATCCCTCGCCATACCTCTGATCAAGGACGAGGAAGCCCCGCATCTCGCGTCGATCCTCCGGGGCTGGGTGCTGGGGGTTCGGTGACGCGCACCAATTATCCGAGTTAAGGGGACACTCACTTAATTCAAAATAGATAAGTGTGTGTCCCCATATCTCGCGGGTCGCGTGACAAGGTAGGGATCGTTCGGGGCTCGTGATTGGTGAGCGACCGAGGCCCGGAGACGCTAGCGAGGAGGAATCCCGGCGACATCGGGGCGGGCCGGCGCGTCTGCGGAGAGGCAACCGTTCACCGCCTCCAAGAGGTCTGCCCTATCGAAGGGCTTGGGGACGAACTGGGCTCCAAGTTGATCCAGCCGTTCCAGCATCCCCTTATTCATGGTTCCCCCGCTCATGAAGAGGATCCTGCCATCCAGTTCGGGCCATTGATGCAACAGCTCGGAGAAGAGATCGAATCCATCCATTTCCCCCGGCATGATCACATCCGTGATGATGAGGTCCGCCCTTCTCTCCTCCGTCATCTTCAGAGCCTCGCGAGGGCCTCCTGCGACGGTGACCTTCGCTCCCTCCTTGGTCAGGATCCGCTCTAGGAGCTTCCCTATGTCCTCTTCGTCCTCGACGACGAGGATCTCCTTGTCCCGCAGCCCGCCCGCCGCTTCGTTCTCCGGGAGTCCGGACGATCCGTCTTGGATCCCGACCTCGTAAAGCGGGATCTCCACCCGGAACGTCGTCCCCTTGCCTTCTTCGCTGCTCACTGTGATCTGGCCGCTGTGGTTTTGCACGATGCGGTAAGACACGCTCAAGCCGAGACCGGTTCCCTGGCCGGGCCTCTTCGTCGTGTAGAAGGGATCAAATACCTCCGAAACGTGATCCGAGGGGATGCCCCTCCCCGTGTCATGGATCGTTACGATTCCCATCCGATCCGTACGGTCGACCACAATCCGAATGGAGCCGGCCTCGTCTTTTTCCAGGACGGCGTCGTATGCATTGTTGAGGATGTTCAGGAAGACCTGCTGCATCTGCCCCGGGCTCCCGAGCACCGTCAGGGGGCCCGACTCCGCTTCGAGGGAAACGGTGATATTCCGCAAGGACATCTCGCGCTCGCGCAGGGCCACCGAATCTCGGACGGCCTCGGAGAGATCGAAGGCGAGGAAACGCGTGGATTCCTTGCGAGAGAAACGGAGGAGCTTGGAGACGATACCCTTGCACCGCATCGCATTCGTCAGGATCATCTTGGCGTCCCGGGTGTGGTCCGGGTCCAGGTCGGCCTCTTCGCCGAGGAGTTCCGCGTACCCGATGACAGAAGCGAGGGGATTGTTCAGCTCGTGCGCCACCCCCGAGATGAGCTGGCCGACCGCAGCCATCTTCTCCGCCTGGATGAGCTGGACCTGCAACCGTTTCTGATCGCTCATGTCCGTGATGATTCCCACGACTTGCTGGTGTCCCTTGAGAGGAGACAGGGTGACCATGAGATCGATCGGTCCACCATCACTCCGAACTCCTTCCGCCTCGAAACTCTGGGTGAGACCGGTCCGGTAGATCTCCTCGAGGTTTCTCGAAATCCCCTCTCGTTCCGCCGGCGCCAGAATCAGGTCCAGGGGCTTCAGCAGGACATCGTCAAGGTTGTGTCCGAAGATCTTCCGTGCGCCATCGTTCCACGAGGTCAACTTCCCTTGTGATAGGGAGACTATGGCCTGTCCAGCGCTCGCGACCAGGTCTGCATAGAACTGCCTCGTCCGGAGGACTTCCTTCTGCATCATGTGCTTATGAAAGACCGTCCCGGCATGGCTGGCCACTCGCGTGAGGATGCTCGTGTCCTCCTTGGAAAAACCGTTCTTCTTGTTGATGCACACGATGATCCCGAGCACGGTCTCGCCGATGGTGATCGGGAACGCCACCAGGTTCTGGATTTCCCGGGAGCCTCCCAGGGACTTCTTCATTCCCATGGCTGCTTCCCCCACGGGATCCTCGAGGATTTGGTGCTCCTTCGAGGCCAAGACCTCGCGGACGATGGGATCGAGCACAACGTCCGAGTTCGCGAACTGGACCGTTTCAAGATCCTTGTGGCGGTTGAGCTCGCCTCCGGGGTCCACGACGAAGACGATTGTGCTCGCGGTGGAGAGGAGTTCCGTGCATTCCTCGCATATGAGGCGCAACAGGTCATTGAAGGGCCAGTCCTGGATTAGGGCAGATCCCAGGCGGTTGAGCGTCGCTGCCAGTCGATTCTCTCCCTCCACGCTGATCCGACTCTTGATCTCGTCCTTCAGGGCCTGGTCCATCGCGATGATGTGCTGCTCGAGCTGTAGCCGAAACGTCGTGGCGTAGCGGGTAAAAATTTCCTCCTGCACGGAGAGGTCGGAACGCTTCCGTTTCGGCAACTTCGACAGTGCCTCCTGGTACTCCACGAACAGGTTCCCGAGCCGATCGTTGAAGGCTGCTCTCAGTTGGAATGATGCTTTCTGGGACGACTTGGCGCGGGGTCCGATATCCATCCATGTGTCGACAGGTCTTGGCAAGGCTCTTCCTCCGACCCACCCCTTGCCCGTGGGAGTATAAGCTCTCCCCGCAGTTTCGTCGAACGCCCCATCGCCCGAGAGACGGTCGCCGGTCAAACCTTCGGAGCAACCGGCAGATTCGGTGTCTCCCAAGCTCCCGCGGGGATTCCAGAAATGGCCTCGCCGTCTCCCGAATCGGGACGTGCCCTCGGATATCCGCGGCCGGCACCGCTGCGATCAACGGCCGGTTCGAGAACCTCTCCCCTCATCCCCATTCAGGAGATGGAGTTAGGCAAGCCAAAGAAGATTGGTGGCCGGCACGATTCGCGGGGGGGGGAAGGCACATCCTTTGCATAGCTAGTGGACGGGGGGGTCTATCCCGATGGCGGTCTTGCCCGGAGGAGGGAACACGGCACCTGGAACGGAACCCGAATCAGCACTGGAAATGAACGAAGTCCCCGGCCAGCCGAACGGGCTCGCCATCCTCTTCGGCGACATCGCCCTGGCTGAAGGAGTGGTGACGCAGGCGCAGATCGAGGAGGCCCTCCGATCCGAGCAGGACGCGTCCGATCCGCGGCCGCTCGGCGAGATCCTCTTGGGCAAGGGCTACCTCGACCAGGATCAACTTCGCTGTATCTTGGAGATTCAGAGGAGTCGGCTTCAGCAGGCCGACCCGATGACCTGGCAACCCCTGCGGGATTCTCTCTTCGGCAAGAAGGCCATCGCCCTTGGGCTGGCCACGGAGAAGGAGGTGAACGACGCCCTCCGGGCCCAGGCTCGCAGTCGGGAGGGGCCTGAGCGCGTTCGTCTCGGCGATGTCCTGGTGAATAATCAGGTCCTGACCCGGGGCCAGGTGCGGAAGATCCTGAAGCAGCAGGGGAAGGAAGTCCTCTTCTGCCCCGCCTGCCTCGTTCAGTACAACGTCGGCGGCTTCGAGCCCGGCAGGTCCTTCCGATGCCATTCCTGCGGGGGGAGGCTGAAGGTCTTCGATCCCAAATTGGACGCCGAGGCTCCCCGCAGCGAGGGAGAATCGCGGCGGGCAGGCCCTGCAACCGGCCTGGGGGACGGCTTTGGGAGCGAGACGGGGCCGGACGGCGCCTCCCCTACCGAATACCCCGCGGGGGGTGAGATCCAGGGGAAGGAGTTTGGGAACTACCGGCTCCTGAGGAAGATTGCTCAAGGCGCAGTGGGAATCGTTTACGAAGCCCTCCAGAAGGACCTGAACCGGGTCGTGGCCCTGAAGGTACTCCTGGCCGGGGATGGAGCATCGGAGGAGACGGTCCAGCGGTTTTACATCGAGGCATCCGCAGCCGCCAAGCTGGATCACCCTTCCATCGTCCCGATCCACGAGTTCGGGGTGATGGAAGGGCGCCATTTCTTCACGATGGACTACATCAAGGGGAGGACGCTGTCCCGGATCATCGACGAAGGAGGGCTCCCCATTCGCGAGGCGCTGATCCTGACGAAGAAGGTGGCGGAGGGGCTCGACTATGCCCACGGCAAGGGAATCATCCACCGCGACGTCAAGCCGGCAAACATCATCATCGATCACCTCGGGAATCCCCGGATCACCGACTTCGGAATCGCCAAGGTCCTGGAGTCCGACGACAGGGTGACGATGACGGGACAGATGATGGGCACCCCCACCTACATGTCTCCCGAGCAAGCGATGGGGCATGGGGATATCGACGGGCGGGTGGATGTCTATTCCCTCGGGGCGGTCCTCTACGAGCTGCTGACTTCCAGACCTCCTTTCGAGAGCGAGAACTCCATGGACCTCCTGATCAAGGCGCTCAAGGAGGAGCCCCCTGCTCCGAGATCATTAAACCCGACGATCCACAAGGACGTGGAGACGATCTGCCTCAAGGCCCTCGAGAAGGACCCCCGGAGGCGGTACCTGTCGGCGAAGGAGATGTCGAAGGACATCGAGAGGTACATAAACGGGGAGACGATCCAGGCCCGTCCGATAGCGTGGTGGGAGCGCATCTGGAGAGGGATCGCGCGGCACAAGACCCTCTCCGCCAGCGCGGCAGTTGCCCTCCTCGCCGTCCTGGGGATCTCCGCGTTCGCTGTTGCGGCGAGGGCGAGGGCGGAGAGGGCCCGGGTCCAGAAGGTCCAGTCACACATCGAGATGGGCCAGGCTCGGATGGGCGACGGCGACCTCGCCCGGGCGAAGCTGGAGTTCGAGAAGGCCTTGGCGATCGACTCGAACAGCCGCGATGCAGCGTACGGGATCGAGGACGTGGAACGGGGGCTGTTGCGGGCGCGGGATGCTCTGATCCAGGAGGGAGACGTCCTCTTCGATCAGGGAGAGTACAAGGAGGCGGACGAGAAGTACCGCGAGGCCATTGAGATCGATCGTAAGAGTGAGGAGGCCAAGAGAGGGATCCACGAGACAGCAAAGGCGCTCGTGGAGGCGGGAAAGACAGACGCCCTGCGTCAGGAGGCCGAGGGACTCCTCCAGAAAGGGCTCCATCTCGCCGAGAAGGCACGACACGCTCCCCTCGAGTCGGCGGGAGCGCTATACCCGGAGGCCATCATCCTCATCCGTCAGGCTGCTGCGAGGGATCCCGTCAAAGACCCGGTGGCTTCCAAGACCCTTGGGGCCCTGTTCGACCTTCTCCTGGAGTACGCGGCTGTCGCCCTGCGAAAGGAATCCTTCGAGATGTCCTCCTTCCTCCTCAGCGAGGCGGAGCTCCTCGGAAACGATCCGGAGCGGGTGGATAAGCTGCGTGAAGAGGTCGACGAG
>JAPUJT010000123.1 GCA_027296055.1 Planctomycetota bacterium
CCGAGGGTGGTCAGGGTCGAACGGAATTTGTTCGCCCAGAGCTGAAGGAGCGCCACGCGGAAGTTCTCAACGAGAATCACTGGAACGCTCCTCGGCTATCGCACCGTCATGGAGCCGGATGATCCTCTGGCAACGCTTGGCGACCGACGCGTCGTGGGTCACGATGATTACCGTGTTCCCTTCAGAGTGAATCCGGTCGAAGAGAGCGAGGATCTCATCGCCGGTCTTGCTGTCCAGGTTTCCCGTCGGCTCGTCCGCGAGGATCAAGGATGGCCGGTTGACGATGGCACGGGCGATCGCCACGCGTTGTCGCTCCCCGCCGGAGAGCTCACTGGGCTTGTGGGTCGCCCGATCGAGAATCCCCACCGCGGCCAGGGCCTCCTTCGCCTTCGCCTCCCTCTTTCGCGCTCCCGCGTACAGAAGCGGGAGCTCGACGTTTCTCAATGCCGTCGTTCTCGAGAGGAGGTTGAACGTCTGGAAGACGAATCCGATCTGGCGGTTGCGAACGTGGGCTTGCTGCCCGGGCGAGAGGCGGCCGACCTCCTTCCCCTCCAGGAGGTATCTCCCGGATGTGGGTCGATCGAGGCATCCTATGATGTTCATCAAGGTGGACTTGCCGGAGCCGGACGCTCCCATGATGGCGACCTTCTCCCCCGCCTCGATCCCCAGGCTGATCCCGCGTAGTGCCTCCACGGTCGTGGCGCCCATCTGGTATCGCTTCGTGATCTGTTCGAGGTGGATCAACATTGTGGTGGGAGCGCTACTCTTTACGCGTCTTTGCGGCCTCCTCCGATTCCTCGGAGGAACGTTCTTCTCCGGGCGGCTCGGCCTGGGATGGTTTCTTCTTCTTTTTCTTGATGACCGAAAGGACGTCACCATCCTTCAGATCGTCGAGCACTCGATAGGGCCCCGACACGATCTGGTCTCCCTCCTCCAGTCCCTCGAGGATCTCGATGTTGGTTTCGTCCGAGATCCCGGTCTTGACCTCGCACCTTTTCGCCTTCCCCTCCTCGACCCGGAACACGATCTGGACGTATTCCTTCTTCTTTCGCTTTCCCCACGTGCGGGCAAACTCTTCCTCGCCCTCCTCCTCCTCGCTATCCTGCACTCGCTCGACGACCGCTTCGATGGGGACGACCAGAGCGTCCTCGACGCGATCGACTTCTATTCTGACCTGGGCCGACATCCCTGGGCGGAGGTCTTTCGTGTCCCCCTCGACGAGGATTCTCGTCTGGAAGATCGAGATCTCTCCGGACCGTGTGGCTCGGGGTGCGATGTCTATCGTCCTACCGTCGAACTCCCGATCCTTCAGCGCTTCCGTGGTGATCTTGGCCGGCTGGTCCGGCTCGAGTTCCGAGACGTCTGACTCGTCCACGTTGGTGTAGATGAGGATCTCGGAGAGGTCGGAGACGACGAAGAGAGCGGAGGACGGATCCCCGGCGATGCCCAGCCTCACCCGTTCGCCGATATTCACGTTGCGCGCCGTGACGATGCCTGTCAACGGGGTGCGGATCTCGGTCTCCGCAAGATCACGCTCGACCTCATCCACCGCCAGCTTCGCCGCTCGTTGCGCCTCCTCGGAGCCGCGCAGATTTTTACGGGCGACGGTTTCCCGGAGACGGTCTGCGTCGGACATGTTTCGCGCTCGATCGATCTCCGAATCGGAGAACGCCCCCTGGCCGTGTAGCGCCTCCTTGCGCTCCACCTCCGTGCGTGACCTGGCCGCGGCCACGGTTGCCTGCTCGAGGGTTGCGATCGCCTCCTCCAGCCTCGCTTGCGCGACCTTGAAATCCGATTGGGCGCGCTGGAGCGCAATCTCGAACTCCTCGGTCTCGAGCTTGGCAATGATCTGGCCCTTTTCGACGGACCAGCCCAGGTCGGCGAAGATCTCCATCACGCGCCCCGCCAGACGCGACGTGATGGCGACGTCCCTGGCCGGCGCTACTACGCCCGGCGCCGAGATCGTCGCGACGACGGCATCCCGCCGGGCTTCGATAACGCGGACAGTCTTCTTTTTCGAGCCCAGGCTCAGGAATGACCAGCGCTGCTCCTCATTCCCTCCCTCCCCGTCGGGGCCGCGGTTGCCCGAGAGGAACCAGATCCCCGCCACGATCACGACGACGACCAGCATGAACACCACTGCTGCCGGGAGCAGGACGAAAAGAAAGAGCGTTCGTTTCTTCATGGTTCGATCCTTCGAGGCGATCGAGACCGTCGAGAATATCGAGGCTATCGAGCCTATGGGCTGGGGCGGCACAGGCTCCAGGAAAACGAAGGCCGCCAGCGCAGCGAAGGTCGATTGATTATATCGATCTCTCGGCCGAGGGGCAGTTGAATCGTCTGCGTCGCATCCGACCTACGCAGCCGTGGGCTGGAGGAGGGAGTTTCACATTGCCCGCTCCCGCGGCGGCCGGTAGAATACGCACACCGGCCGCCCTGCTGGCCGCTCGGGAGATAGACCATGCCGGTAGCTGTCGCACTCCTCCTTCTTGTTCCCTTGTTGGCGGTGGAAGCGCCGCAGCCTCAACAGCAAATTGATGACGTCGATCTCGATACCCTGATCCGCATCGAGACCAAGGTACGGGAAATCGTGCCCATCGCCATGGAGAAGACGGTGGCGGTTCGGGTGCGAATGAGGGGACAGGTGGGGTTCGGCTCGGGCGCCCACATCGGGGATGGCTTCATCCTCACATGCGCCCACGTCGTCGAGTTGGCGGATTCGAGCAGGATCGACGTGATCCTCGCCGATGGGACGGAGCATAGGGCCGAGCTATTCGGGATGAACCGGCTGAATGATTACGCCTTGATCCGGATCGAGGAGACCGACTTTCCCGCCTTCGACGTGGAGCGACCCTCCTATCCGAAGGTCGGCGACTGGGTCGGGGCCCTCGGCCATCCGGGGGGGCCGTATTCCGACAGCCAGCCCGCCTTCTCGCTCGGCCAGGTCACGGGTCTGAACCGCCGGCTTCCTCTCGGCCTGTTCGGAAAGCAGTACACGCAAGCGATCCAGACGAACGCGCAGATATTCGGAGGCAACAGCGGGGGGCCGTTGATCGACCTGGAGGGACGTCTGCTGGGCATCAACGGGGCGATCCTGCTCCTGAACGAGAACTCCTACGCCGTACCCCTCAGGCAGATCTCTGCCGACATCGACGCGTTGAAGGACGGGGAGGATGTCCAGGGAGAGAGGATCGAGGACTGGGAAGGGGCGATGCATGAATTGTGGACCGAGATCTCGGAGGAGGATGTGGAGAGGACCTGGGGCCCATTGGCCAAGCACTTCAAGCGCTTCCTCGACCGCATGCAGAAGGAGCCGCAGCCCAAGGTCCGCGCCCCGGACGGGTCAAGAATCTTCAGAGAGCTCGAAAAACTCCTCGGGGACGGTGACTCCCCTATCCCTCTCGACGTCAAGGCGCGCCTTGGCGTCGACTTGCAGAGGTCCGATGATCGTCCCGGCGTCCGGATAGAGAGGGTCAAGCCCGGCTGGGGAGCCGATCGAGCCGGGCTTCGGGCGGGTGATCGAATCATGGCGATCGATGGTAAAACCGTGACCAGCGAGCGTGACCTTCAGAGATTCCTCTCCGCACACCACCACGGGGACGAGGTCCTAGTGAGCATCCTCCGTGAAGGATGGACGAAGGAGATCGAGGTGACCCTCCTGGAAGAGGCCCTCGAAGAGGCGGGGGAAATGCGATGAGCAGAATCTTCTGCAGCTCCATCGTCCTGAGCTTGCTCGCCGGAGTCGCTATCTCGTCGGCGGCGGCGCAGGATCGGCCGACCCGCGATGACGTGCTGACGGAGGCGTTCCGGGATGTGGGACGCATCTCCTCCCGCTCCGTCCTCCGGGTCTTCGTGGACGGAGAACCGGTCGGGTACGCGATGGCCATCGAAGACGGCTGGGCGGTCACGAGTGATCGAGTAGTTCCGGAGGACGGAAATTACCGCCTCGAGACCGCGGAGGGGGAAACGGTCTTTGCGCGCGTGGCCGGAAGAGAGGGATGGCTGGATGTCGCACTCCTCCGGTTCGACCCCGATGCGCCGCGTCTACCGATCCTGAAGACGGGGAAGCCGAGCCGCATCGGCGAGTGGGTGGTCTCTCCGGGTATCGAAGAGACGCCCCTGGCCGTGGGCGTCGTCAGCGCGATCGATCGCGACGTGGGGAGAGGCCGAAAATCACCGGGAATCGGCATCCCCTTCGCCAAACCGGGCTTTCGCACGCCGATGCGCGAGTATCGAGGCGTGATCCAGCACGATTCCCCTCTCGAGAAAGGTCAACTCGGAGGCCCGATCGTCAACAGTCGGGGGCGATGGGTTGGCCTGAACGTGGCGAAACCGCATCGTGGCACGTCGTACTCGACGACCGCGGGAGAGATACTCGCTGCCCTTCCCGCGATGAAAGACGGGGAGGTCACCGAGCGACCGGCGGACCTGGATGTGATTCCTCACGTCTTCAACCCTTTCCCGGACATGTCGTTCGAGAAGTTTTTCGAGTGGATGGACGACGCGCTCGGCGAGGACTCGCCCATCTCCAAGTTCGGCCGGCGATTCAAGGGATTCGTCGGAGAAGAGGGGATGAGAGAGATCGAGGATGCTGTAAAGGAACAGATCGCGGAGTTTTTTGGGGAAGAATTCAAGAGGATGTTCGAGGATATGCAGAGAAGGCCCCCGCCCCTACGTAAGCCTCCCGCCGCGCCTCCGCAACGAGGCTCTCTCGGCTTGAGAATGGCGGGACGTTCCTCGTTGGTCGGATCCGTGGAGGTGGAGCGAGTCACAGTCGGTGGCCCCGCCGAGCACGCGGGCATTCGAGCCGGCGACTACATACTCGAGGTGGAGGGAATCCGTACCGGCGACCTCGATATCCTGAGAGAGATCATTTCCAGCCGAAAGGCAGGGGCGAGCATCGAAATCATCTACGGTCGGAAGGACTCCGATACAGGCGAAATCGATGAGAGAATCGCCGAGGTCACGCTCGGCCTCCGCCGAAAACTCGCCAGAAGACCGTTCTGATAGTCGCCCACTCTATTACCAGATCACGAGCGCTCCGAAGGCCACGCCGAGAAGGGTTGCCGCTGCGGCGAGCACATAGATGCTCACTCGTAGCTTCCGCCTGAGGATGACGACCTCGTCCTCCAGCTCCGTCGACTTCTCCTTCTCCACGCGTATCGCCTCGAAGAGGGTGGTCTTTCCGCGATCCCAGTCCCCACCACCGAGACGTAGCTCGACACGGACCCTTTCCAGATCCTCCTCCAATCCCTCCAGTTCCGGATAGCGGTCGTCCTGATCGGCTGCCATCATCTTCTCGACGACGTGCAGAAGATTGTCGGGGGTGTCCTTTCGGAGGTTCCGAAGCGACGGAAGGTCTCCCTTGACGTGCTGTTTCATGATGGTGGAGACGCTTCCCTCATACGGGGGCCGGCCACTCAGCATGTGATAGAGGGTGGCGCCGAGGGAGTAGATGTCGCTCCTGAAATCGAGGGCATCCCTCCCCATGGCCTGCTCGGGGGAGATGTAGTCTGGAGTACCGAGAACGGTGTTCGAATCGTCCACCTGGATCTTAAGATTCGACTTCACGAACCCGAAGTCCCCCAGCTTGGACCGGCCGTCACGATCCATCATGATGTTGCTCGGCTTGATATCGCAATGGACCAGTTGCTTGGACCAGAGGTAGCGGATCACGGTGACCATCTCGATGGCAATTTCGGTGGTGGCGAGGAAGTCGAGAGGTCCCTCTCGCTCGATCCAGTCCTCCACCGTCTCCCCGTCGATGAACTCCATCGAGAAGAAGTACCTCCAATCCTCCCGGCCAACCTCGAAGACCTTGATCAGATTGGGATGGGAGAGCTTGCCCACGATGCGAGCCTCGACCAGGAACCTCTTGCGGAATTCCTCATCGGAGAGCCACCGCTTGTGAAGGATCTTGAGGGCGACGAGACGATTCATGCTCACCTGCTTGGATTTGAAGACGACTCCCAGGCCGCCCTCACCGAGCATGTTGTAGATCTCGTAGCCGCTGACCGACCAGTACTTCTTCTCCGCGTCCTTCCGGATACGGCGGACGGCGAGCTGCAGGGCGGTCGCCTGATCGTTGGTCAGATACCCTTTCTCCACGAGGATCGTCTCGATGGGAGGAGGGCGATCGTCCTTCATGAACTTCTCGAGGCAGCCGTCCGCCTGCGCCCGCGTGCAGAAGCCGTTCTGGACGGCCAGGCGGGCCATGTCAACCTCTCTTCGGGAGATCATGCTAGAAGTCTAACCTTCAGTGGGATGTCATGGGAATCGACCCGGAGAAGCGTTGGAGAGTTCAGCGGCCGCTGTCGACTTCGATCCGATTCAGAGCCCTCTGAGCCGCCGGGACCTTCTCGTGTTCCGGGTGGTGGTACATGAACTCCTCGTAGGCGTCCCTGGCTTCGTCTCTTCTCGCCTGATTGTCCACCCGCTTCTGATACTCGATCGACCAGGCAAGGTAGAAGTAGGCGTACCCCGCGTTCTTGTGACCCGGGTACCTGGAGACGAACTCTTCGAAGTATTCCTGGGACTTCTTGAAGCGCTCATCATAGAGATTTCCCATCATGCAGTGAATCCGCGCCGCGGCGTAGAGCATCCTCGGCGAATCGTTCTTGAGCGCCCAGGAGTGCATCTTCGTCAGCCCGTAGTTCGAGAAGATGAAGAACGGAGAAAGAACCAGCATGACCACGAGGCCGATGATTGCGAACTTGAGGAGCTTGCGCGCCCTCTCGTTCACGGCATAGGTTACGTTGCCCATGGACGGATACCCTCGGACTCATGCCCCGTCGGATGCGGCCGAATCGTATCCGGTGGGGCGGGGTGAGGATGGGGCACCGGCGCTTCGTCCGCCGGCTCCGCCTCCTCACGCAAACCTACAGAACCTTTCCCCGGAGCAGGAACCTCCGGCTCCGGCGCAGGGGGTTCGGGCTCGAGCACAGGAGGCTCGGGCTCGGGAAGAACCTCTCCCCCGCGAATCAGAAACTCTCGCGCCAGGGAACGGTAATCCTCCGCTCCGTTGCACTCTTCATCATACTCCACGATCACCTTCCCGTGGCTTGGCGCCTCTGCGATCTTGACGTTGGCCCGGATCCGAGTGTTGAACACCTTGTCCTTGAAGTAGTTACATACTTCTTCCAGGACGTCCCGGCAGAGACGCTTTCGGGAATCCCACATGCACGGGATGATGCCGCTCACCTTGATGGCAGGGTTCAAGCGCTTCTCGACGAGCCGGATGACTTCCATGAGCTTGCTCATCCCCCGGAGAGCGAAGAACTCCATCTGGAGCGGGACGAGGACCTCGGTCGCCACCGCCATCGCGTTGATCGACAGGAGACCCAGGGAAGGGGGACAGTCGATCAGGATGATGTCGTACCGGTCGGGATTCTTCTCCTCAAATTCCCGGATCGCCTCCCGGAGTATCGTCTCGCGGCCCATCGCCTGGACCAGTTCGATTTCCGCTCCGGAGAGGTCGATGTGGGATGGAATCACGTCCAGGTTGACCACGGAGGTCCGCTGGATCGTCTCTTCGAAGGAGATTCGATTGGTCAGGATGTGGTAGACGGACTTGTCCGCGCCGCCGGCGTCCGCATCGACGTGGACGCTGAGGTTGGCCTGTGGGTCCATGTCGATCAGCAAGACTCTCTTGTCCAGCTGGGAGAGACATGCACCCAAGTTGACGGTGGTGGTCGTCTTCCCCACCCCGCCTTTCTGGTTCATGAGCGCTACGATTCGCACTCGCGTACCCCCCGCAAACAGATTATACGCTCAAACTTACGGCCTGTCAAAACCGGCTTGTGACCGTATGCAGGGCGAGATGCCTGTCTCTCGCTACGCAGTCCCCCTTCTCAGATGGACGAGGAGGATCGAGACATCAGCCGGTGTCACGCCCGGGATCCGCGAGGCCTGGCCCACCGAAGCAGGCCGCCATTTGGAGAGCTTCTCCATCGCTTCACGCCGCAAGCCGGTCAGGCGGCCGAAGTCGATGGAATCCGGGATGCGTGCCTTCTCGGCCCGACGTGAGGCCTCGACCCGACTGCGATCCCTCCGGATGTAGCCCTCATATTTTACCTCGATCTCGACTTGCTCAGCCACTTCCGGGGTCATACGGAGATCACGGAGGGATCCCTCCTGCTCCACGAGATGTCGTAACTTCACCTCGGGCCTCCGGAGGATTTCGGTCAGGGTCTTCCCTCCTGACTTCATCCTGTCGAGGGCCTCTCTGGCCCTGCAAATCGCCTCCTCCTTGACCCGCAGCGCCGACAGCCGCTCGGCGGGGATCAGACCCACCTGGTGCCCGAAGGGCGTGAGTCGACGATCGGCGTTGTCCTGCCGGAGGATGAGCCGGTGTTCGGCCCGCGAGGTGAACATCCGGTATGGCTCGTCCGGGTTCAGAGTGATCAGGTCGTCGATGAGAACGCCTATGTACGCGTCGGATCTCCCCAGGATCAGCGGGGCCTCTTCCCGCTGGGCGAGGACGGCGTTGATGCCTGCGAGCAGCCCTTGCCCCGCCGCCTCCTCGTACCCGGAGGTGCCATTGATCTGACCGGCCAGATAGAGGCCGGGAAGCTCGCGGCACTCCAGGGTGGTGCGGAGCTGATAAGGCGGAAAGTAGTCGTACTCCACAGCGTAGCCGAAGCGCGTGATCTCCGCCCGCTCCAAACCCGGAATCGTCTTGACGAATTGTTCCTGGACTGCGCGGGGAAGGCTCGTCGAGATGCCGTTCAGGTAGACCTCGCGAGTGTGCAATCCCTCCGGCTCGACGTAGACCTGATGCCTCTCCTTGTCCGGGAACTTCACCACCTTGTCCTCGACCGACGGGCAATATCTGGGACCCACGCCCTTGATCCGGCCCGCGTAGAGCGGTGAGAGGTGAAGGTTCTCTCTGATGACCGAGTGGGTCTCCTCGTTCGTATAAGTGAGGTGGCAGCTCACCTGGGGGCGATCGATTCGTTCGGTCAGGTACGAAAATGGACGCGGGTCGCGATCGCCCGGCTGCTCCTCGAGCCGCGAGTAGTCGACCGTCCGACCGTGAACCCGGGGGGGCGTTCCGGTCTTGAACCGCCTCACTTCCAGCCCCGCGGCCGCCAGCCTTCCCGACAGGGATCGAGCAGCCGCTTCCCCCGCCCGTCCTCCCGGAAAGCGGATGTCGCCCTGATGGACGAGACCCTGAAGGAACGTCCCGGCCGTCACGATGACGGCGCGTGCCGGGATCCGGCCCGAGGCTCGCGCCTGGATACCGGTAACGCGACCCTCATCCAGGATCAGGTCCTCCACGACATCCTGACGTAGAGAGAGACCGATCGTGTCCTCCAGGACCTCCTTCATGGCGAACTGGTACGCCTTCTTGTCCGCCTGGGCCCGTGGGGATCGAAGGGCTGGCCCCTTGCTCATGTTCAGCATCCGGAACTGGATTCCGGTACGGTCGATCACCTTGGCCATCTCGCCGCCGAGGGCGTCAATCTCTCGGACGATCTGTCCCTTCGCCAGTCCGCCGATGGCAGGGTTGCAGGACATCTGAGCTACCGTGTCGAGGTTCATCGTGAGGAGGAGGGTGCGCGCTCCCATCCGGGCGGAGGCGAGCGCTGCCTCGCAGCCGGCGTGGCCGGCTCCGATCACTATAACGTCGTACATGGCCATCACTCCCCTGGACGCTTCCAGGCCGAGATCCGCTCCTGGATCACTGGAAGGAGCTCCTTCGTGTGGATCCGCTCCTGTTTCATCGAGTCGCGATCCCGAAGCGTCACGGTGTCATCATCCGTGGTCTGGCCATCGACCGTGACGCAGAACGGTGTCCCGGCCTCGTCCTGCCGGCGATAGCGCCGGCCGATGGCGCCGCCTGCATCGTAGAAGACGGCCATGGCCGGACGAAGGACCGTTTCGATCTCGCGGGCTCGCTCCGGCATGCCGTCCTTCTTGACGAGGGGGAATATCGCCACCTTGATGGGGGCGAGGGCGGGATGGAGCCGGAGGACGACCCGGATCTCATCTCCTTCCTCTTCGTCGTAAGCGTCGGCAAGGAAAGTGAGGACGGATCGATCGACGCCGGCGGAGGGCTCGATCACGTGAGGGAGATAGCGCCTCTTCTCCTGGTCGTCGAAGTAGGTCAGGTCCTTGCCGCTCGATTCCTGGTGCTTGAGCAGATCGTAGTCCCCGCGGTTGGCGATCCCCTCGAGCTCGGACCATCCGAACGGAAACTCGTACTCGATGTCCGTGCAGGCGCTGGCGTAGTGGGCCAGCTCGCTCTCCCCGTGCGGGCGAAGTCGGAGGCGATCCGGAGAGATGCCGAGCTTCAGATACCAGTTGTAGCGTTCCTGTACCCACGGCTCGAAGTGCCGATCCGCGTCGGATGGCTTGACGAAGTACTCGAGCTCCATCTGCTCGAACTCGCGCGTCCGGAATATGAAATTCCCCGGCGTGATCTCGTTTCTGAACGCCTTGCCGATCTGCGCGATTCCGAAGGGGAGCTTCAGGCGCGCCGTCTTCTGGACGGTGACGTAGTTGACGAAGATCCCCTGGGCCGTCTCGGGCCGAAGGTAGACCGTGGAGGTCTCCCCCTCGATCACCCCCATCTCGGTGCTGAACATCAAGTTGAACATGCGGGCGTCCGTCAGGTCCCCCCCACACTCGGGGCAGTCTTTCCGGTCCTTCACCTCCGGGCCGTCGGCCTTGAAGCGGCGCTTGCACTTCTTGCAGTCGACAAGGGGATCCTGGAAGCCGGAAATGTGGCCGGACGCCTCCCAGACTTTCGGGTGCATCAGGATCGCGGCGTCGAGACCGACGACATCCTGGCGGGCGGTCACGGTGGAATGCCACCAGGCTTCCCGAACGTTTCGCTTCAGCTCGACGCCCAGGGGCCCGTAGTCCCAGGATGACGAGAGCCCCCCATAGATCTCGGAGGAAGGGAATATGTACCCGCGGCGTTTGCAGAGCGAAACAATCTTGTCGATCTTGGTCGATTCGGGCGGCACTAACCCCTCCATGCGTCCGCAAGTCGGGACGCGATCCAGTCAGAATATTAACAAATTTGGCCGGAACCTGGGGATATCCCCAGGTTCCTATTGCCCGAGTTTCTCGAGGTGGTCAAAGAAATCCGGGAAGGACTTGGAGACGACCCCGGGGTCGCGGATACGGATGCCCGGCACCCTCAGCCCCAGAAGAGCGAACGACATCGCCATGCGGTGATCGCCATAGGTTTCGATCTCGGCGGATCTGATCTTTCTCGGCTGGATCTCCAGGGCGCTGCCGCGGGTGCGGATGCCTGCCCCGACTTTTCTCAGTTCCTTGGTGAGGGCCTCGATCCGGTCCGTTTCCTTCGTCTTGAGGTGGTCGATGTTCTGGATCGTGGTCTTCCCGCGGGCGAACAGGGAGGTGACGGCGAGTGTCTGGGCGACGTCCGGCAGGTCTCGAAGGTCCGCTTCGACTCCCTGGAGGTCTCCGCCGGAGACCTCGGTCCATCCCTCTCCCGTCTCCACTCTGCAGCCCATACGGGCGAGGATGTCCACGAACTCCACGTCCCCCTGGCGCGTCTTGTAATCCAGGTTCTCCACGCGAACCCGGCCTCCGGTCACGGCCGCGGCGGCGAAGAAATAGGATGCGCTGGAAGCATCCCCCTCGATCGTGAGGTCGGTAGGGCGATACCGCCTGCCCGGGGGGATATGGAATCGCCGGTATCCGTCTCTCTCGAAGATGACCCCGAAGTCGGCCATCACTCCGAGCGTGAGGTCGACGTACTTCCGGGATACGAGGTCATCGCTCACCTCGATCTCGACGGAGTTCTCGGCGTACGGAGCCACGAGGAGCAGGGCCGAAAGGAACTGGCTGCTCGTCCCCCCTTTCAGGGAGGTCGTGCCCCCTCGGAGCCCAGCGCCCTCGATGACGACGGGTGGGAATCCCTCGTCCCCGAGGGTCGTCGCTCCTCCTCCGAGATAGGCGAGGGCCTGGACGAGATCCCCGATGGGTCGCTGGCGCATCCGCTCGCTACCGTCGATCTCGTAGCGCCCCCACCCGAGTGTGAGGAGGGCCGTGAGGAAGCGCATCGCCGTCCCCGCGTCCCTTGCGTCGATCTTCGCCTCGGCCGCCGGGATCGCCCCTCCCTTGCCCTGCACTCGGAGGGTGTCCCCTTCAGCCCGTATCTCGTATCCGAGGGACCGGAGAGCCTGGCACATGACCTCCGTGTCATCGCTGCGCAGGGGGTCGCGGATGACGCATTCGCCATCGGCAAGCACCGCGCAGACCAAGGCCCGCGCTGTCTGGCTCTTCGAGCCCGGCACCTTGAGATTGGCGTCAATTCTCTCTACGGGGGTGATTTCTCTTGGCCCGATCGACACAAACTCCCCCATGGGCGATACATGGATGCGGACGATGCAGACGCTGCAGACAAGTCAATCCATGCAGGCGAGCGGCCGTATTCCCAAGGCCCGTCAACAGACGCCCTGGGCGGACTCGACCCCTCCCCCTGAGGACCCGACGCCCTTCCTGCTACTGGCAGGCTATCACACAAGGCCGACAGCAAGGGGTTGGCCGTTGTCGGCCCCCTGCACGGCGAGATTATATCACGAAGTCCTCACCCGGCAAGAGCGAGAACAGCGTGAATCGGGCCCTGGATGCAGGGGCCATAAGAGTATAACCGTATGAGGTCTATGTATTTGTGGTGTCCGTGTCCTGCGACGGGGGGTGTCCGGGCTCTTCGGGGTCCGCTTCGCCCTCATGCGGCATAATCTCTGTGGGGTCAGCGGGATGTGTCAGGCCATCGGCCATCTCCGCGTCATCGGGCCATCCGTCCATCGGCATCGGCGAGTCGGATTCGACGGGGGCTTCCCCTTCCTCCGACGGGCCGACCTCGGTGATGAGCTGGGCCATGGAGACGGGCGCAAAGACCTCCTCGCGAGCCTGATCGCCCTGGTCGACAAGATTGGAGACGACAGCCGTCTCCTCCCCCGCGGGTAGCGGAAGGTGCATCGGGGCGTGGTGACGGACGACGTTCACCACCTCCTGGGTCCCTATCTGCTCCAGGGGCCGGGCCGGGACATAGCCCGGGCTCCTCTCCGTCCCCGCGGCCTCCATCACCAGTCCGTACTTGGTCAACAGATAGAGGATGTCTTGCACGAGACGGACCGGGGATCTCGTCTCCTGCGCCAGGGTGACTGCAGATGGGGGGCCCATCCCCTGCACGTGATGCCGGCCGATTCTCGTCATGATCCCGAGTGTTGCGATCTCACGGAAATGAGGGCTGGCGCTCTGGGATGCCTCCTCCTTTCGGTACGTGCCCGCGTTCTGGTTCGCGAAGGAGATCTCCGCCCCGAAGAGGACGATCACCCAGTTGATGTAGAACCAGATCAGCAGGAGGGGGATCGCCCCGAGGGCCCCGAAGATGCTCTCCCACTTGATCGCGCTGGATGCGTAGATGGAATATCCCCAGATGGACGTCTGCCACAGCGTGCCCGCGATGACCCCCCCGACCAGCGCCGAGATGAGCCGGACGGTGGTGTTGGGCATGTAGAGGTAGAGCAAGGTGAAGGCGCCCCACGCAAAGAGGAGGGGAATCAGGATCGACAACGCCTCCTTGAAGAAGGGGACGTAACTCTGGACCCATTTCACCGCCACGTTCGACTGGAGCGCCGCGGTGAGGGCGATGGAGATGCCGAGCAGGACGGGGCCGATGGTGATTCCCGCCCAGTAGACGGTGAACCGTCGGAACCAGC
>JAPUJT010000124.1 GCA_027296055.1 Planctomycetota bacterium
AAGGAGCCGTGGTGGGCCTGATGGACGCCGACATCTACGGGCCGAGTATTCCGATCATGATGGGGGTTCAAGGTCAGCCGGACGTGCAGCAGGGCAAAAGGATCGACCCGCTCCATGCCCATGGGATAAGCCTGATGTCGATGGGGTTTCTCCTCGGTGATGAAGCGCCGGTGATCTGGCGGGGGCCGATGGTGACGAAGTTGATCCAGCAGTTTCTCGGCGCCGTCAACTGGGGTCCGCTCGATTATCTGGTGATCGACCTGCCCCCGGGAACGGGTGATGCCCAGCTCACCCTCACGCAATCGGCTCCGATCACGGGCGCCGTGATCGTCACGACCCCGCAGGACGTGAGCCTCATCGATGCCCGGAAGGGCCTCAAGATGTTCCAGAAGGTCAACGTCCCTGTACTGGGAATCGTGGAGAACATGAGCGTTTTCGCCTGCCCAAACTGCGGGGCCGAGACACCGATCTTCCGGCAGGGGGGAGGGGAGAGGACGGCCGGGGAGATGGGCGTTCCGTTCCTCGGCGCGATCCCCATCGATCCCGAGGTCGCCGTCGCCGGGGATGAGGGGGTTCCGATCGTGGCGCGCAGCCCCGATTCGCCATCCTCTATCGCCTTCAGAGAGGTGGCGGGAAAGGTGGCCGCGCAGCTCAGCATCGTCCACGCCGGGCCGGTAGGCCTCAGGCCCGACTTCAAGCTCCAATGGCAGTAACACAACCCACGGATATTCGACAGCTCGGTCCGGCCGAGATGGGCATCACCTGGAGTGATGGACACGAGAGCGTCTATCAGGTGCGCGATCTCCGTCTCTCCTGCCGCTGTGCCGTCTGCGTGGAGGAGTTGACGGGAGTCCGCCGTCTCTCCGCCGATTCGGTGCCGCAGGACATCCGACCCGTCGAGGTCACTCCCGTCGGGAACTACGCGATTCACATCGTATGGACCGACGGCCACCAGTCCGGGATCTTCACCTTTCCACACCTCCGCGAGAACTGTCAATGTGCGGAGTGCGAGGGTTCAAAAAGCGGCGGTGACTGACAGGAAGATCTCGTGTCCTCCGCGGGACCCTTCCCGCCTGGCGTCGATGCCATAGCCGTACTGCAAGACCACGGGGATCCCCAGCCAGATCTTCTGGCGGAGCGCCACCCCGATCCCCGAAATCAGGTCCCAGTCATCGGCAGCCCGGAAGCCCGCGAGATCGAAGATCAGGCTGCCTCGAGCTCCGTCCCAGAGGTTTGCGCCATAACGGAGATTGGCGATGAGGACTCGACGCGAGCGGAATTCGGCGTAGTAGTAGCCGACGACGCGCTGGTAGGAGAGTTCGCTCCCGACCGTATATTCGCTGAGGAAGTCGAGGTCCTCTCCGAAACGGGCGGCAAGATCGACATCGAAGCCATGGTGCTTCAGGAATCGCAGGTAGATCCCGACATGACCCCCGTAGCGGAAGTAGGACTGGGCGTCTCGATAACGATCCAACGTTTCCGGATCGTCCCCCCAGCCCTTCCACGCGTCCCGGTGCTCGTATTCCGCGAAGACGCCTGCCTGCATGCCGTCCCGGATCTCCGTCTGCTGAAAGGTGCGGATCTTGCGCCAACCGAAATCTACGCGACCGCCATGAGTCGTGTTCTCCCCGGGCAGGATGAAGGTGTCGTCCGTGTCTTCCCCATCCGCGAAGAAGTAGTGGCGCAAGAGGTATCGCGCGCTGCCCGTGATCCCTCCGTCGGTCTTGAAGCCCCCGAAGAGGGCCGCTCCGGCCGTCGAGGCCCTGAAGGCCCGCCCCGAGATTCGCTCCCCGTTCACGTAGCGAAAGGGCGCATCGTCCGCGCTGATGATCTCTCCCCGGATCTCCACACCGGCGTGGAACGTCGAGCCGATGGGGGCCCTCAGAGTGATCTCCTGCCGGCTCGTCTTCAGCCACGCCGAGAGAGAGATGTCGCTGTCGAAGACGCTTCGATCGTAATGACCCAGTACCCAGATCGGGATGAACCGGCCGTCCCCACGATCGGCGGGAATGGACCCGCCGAGTCGAAGCAACGTGATACGCTCGATCTCATTATCCTCTTCCAGGTCGCCTCCGTCGGTGGCCTCCTCCTCGGGCGCTTGCGCCATGGCGGGAGGCATCGCGACCAGTCCAAGGAGGCTCGCGGCCGCGACTGGAAGGATGAGCCATCCGGCCGGACGGGGAAAAGGGGTTGATTCCGGCCGCCCGCCGCCGGACAATGGCGAGCGTATGAGGCAGAACGGAAGAATCGAGTCAAGGAGACCTAGCTTGAATCCCCGGGCGATGAGCGACAGAGAATGGAGGATTGCTCTATTCATCGATTTCGACAATATCGCTGTCGGAGTCCGCCAGGCCAAGTACAAATCGTTCGATATCGGAAAGGTGCTGGACCGGGTCCTGGAGAAAGGAAAGATCATCCTCAAAAGGGCCTACGCGAACTGGAGTCGCTACGAAGAGTACAAGAAAGACTTCCATTCCGCAGCGATCGAGCTGATCGACATCCCTTCCTCCACTCTGTCGGGAAAGAACAACGCCGACATACGCCTCGTCGTCGACGCCATGGATCTAGCCTACTCGAAGGATCACCTTGATGCCTTCGTCATCCTCTCCGGCGACAGCGATTTTTCACCCCTCGTCTCCAAGCTGAGGGAGAATGATAAGTACGTGATCGGGATCGGCGTCAAGTCGAGCACGTCACGTCTGCTCACGGAGAACTGCGACGAGTTCATCTATTATGAGGATATCGTCCGCCCACCCCCGGGGACTCGTAGGACGTCCAAAGTGACCGGGAAGAAGCAAGAGGCCTTCGACCTCGTCGTCAGCGCGGTGGAGGCGCTACTCCGGGAGAACAAGGAGATCATCTGGGGATCGATGGTGAAGCAGACGCTGAAGCGGAAGCTCCCCTCATTCGACGAGTCGTATTACGGTTACCGCGCATTCTCCCGGCTGCTGGAGGATGCAGCTCGTCACAAGTGCATCCGGATCGAGAAGGATCAGCGGAGCGGGACCTATATCGTCAGCGAGATACCGGATGGCGAGTAGGCAGCCGGAGGAAGCGCTCTATCTGTCGAATCGGTCCTTCACGAAGAAGTAAAGCTCTTCCAGGAACCCACGAGGGCCCCCTCTACGACGCTAACTGATCGAGGGATCGAATGCCCTCCCTTCGACTCCGGTCTAACCTCCGGCGTATCTATCGCGCCACGTTGATCCTGCACGCCCTCCTCCGGGGTGTCCCGGAGGCGTGGATCTTCATCACCGGTCTGATCATCGCTCTTCTGGGCCGGGGCCTCCAGGCCTGGGCATCCGGACACCTCGACAAGGTCAACGAACGGCGGGGCCCGGACCCGCCCGTCCCCACATCGAGCGGCCCCTTCGCACATGTGCGGAACCCGATCGCATGGTCATCCTTTCTCTCGGACGTCGGCCTCGGCATCCTGGCCGGCGCGGCCATCCCCGTCGCGGTCTATTCGGCGATCTACTGGTGGGTCGCCTGGCGGCGGATCACCCGATATGAAGAGCCGATGCTTCGAAGGAGGTGCGGGGAGTCCTACGAGAGATACATCGAGATGACCCCCCGCCTCCTGCCCAGGCTCCGGCGTCCTCGAGGATCGGCGAGTGGGTGGTTTTCGTGGCGTCGCTTCTGGGACAACGGCGAGCTTTCTCGCCTCCTGGGAGGCCTCACCTTGATCGGTGTTTTCTACCTGATCGGTCTCTACCAGAGGGAGGGGGGGACCGCCCACCCCTGGTTCTGGCCGGCCCTCGGCCTCTTCGCCACACTGGGCGTGATCGGACTCGTCCTGCAAGGAGCCGAGTACAGACCCCACCTCGTTCGAACAAGGCTCCTCCGCTGGATCCGGGGGGATCGATCGACCGGCAAGACGGCGGCGCCTTGATAGCCGACGGTCCGTGGCTCTATACTGTCAAGATCCAGCGAGATGGGGGGGAGAGGGATACGCCGATGTGCGGTCGGGAGGAGAGCGAGATGACTCTGCGAAATTCGGGGGAGCGGATGGTGATCTGCCTGTCGGTGCTTCTGGCCCTGGCCCTTCTTGCCGGGGCCTGCGGAGGAGGGGGCGGGAGCGGGAAGAAACGGCAAGGTACGCCGGATCTTCAGGTGATGGCGGCCAGCGAGACGGTGACAGGAGCAACGGTTACCTACTCGGTCACCGTAGAGAACGCCGGAGGAGCCGGCGCGGCCTCGTTTCAGGTCGACCTCTACTACGATCTCGGCGCCGCCCCAGCGTCCGGAGCGAGCGGGGACGACTCCCGGATCATCGCCTCTCTCCCCGGCGGCGGCACGCAGACACTGACGTTCACCCGCTCGGCTACTCCTCCAGGGAACTACTCGTCGTGGGTGCAGGTGGACACAATCGATGACATCGCGGAATCGGATGAGTCCAACAACATTTCGGGACCCATCCCCGTGACGGTGGTCCCCGGCGTCGGAATCGACCTCGCCGTGTCCTCCTTCGTTGCGACCCAGGTCGGTCCGGATCTCGTCTACGACGTGGACGTGACCAACTTCGGCACGACTCCGTCAGGGGCGTTCGACGTGGATCTCTACCACGACCGCCAGACGGCCCCTGGCCTGGCCGATGCGGGAGACGATGTCCAGACGATCTCCAACCTTCCTGGAGGAATGACCCAGACGGCGACGTTTACCTGGTCGAGTCCCCCCACCGGCACGTACTTCTCCTGGACGCGGCTGGACCGTGCCGACGTCGTGGCGGAGACGGACGAGACCAACAATGTGGAAGGCCCCGTCGCTATCTCCGTCGGGACCAACCTTCCCGAGCTCGTCATCACGAGATTCTCCTCCGTCGTGTCCGGATCCACGGTGGACTACACCGTCGATGTGACCAACGCCGGTCCGGTGGCCGCGGGCATGTTCTCGGTGGATCTCTACTATGATCTACCCGGTGCGCCGGCGCCTTCCATACCCGGCGACGTCACCAGTCTCGTCGCGAGCCTGGACGCAGGGGCCAGCCAGACGTTGATGTTCACGCGCACGGCAACGCCGGCGGGCACGTACTCATCCTGGGCTCAGGTGGACACGACGGACGCCGTGGCCGAAGTGGACGAGGGGAACAACGTGGCGGGGCCCGAGGCGGTCACTGTCATCTCGGTGCTGCCTGACCTCTTGATCACCCGGTTCGTCTCGGTGATCAGCGGGTCGAACGTGACGTATTCCATCGACTTGATGAACGTTGGATCCGGTGACGCGGGTCCCTTCGATCTGGATCTCTACTACGATCTGCCGGGAGCGCCGCTCCCGCAGGCGACAGGGGATCAGACGATGGCGGTGGTCGGGCTCGCCTCGGGCGCGAGCACGATGCTGACCTTCGGCCGGACGGCCACGCCAGCCGGAACGTACTCCTCCTGGGTGCAGGTGGACGCCGCCGAGGTTGTGGCCGAGGGGGACGAGGGGAATAACATTGCTGGTCCGCAGACGGTGACGGTAGGAGGGCCAGCCGGAGCCGACCTCACTGTTACGAACTTCACGTCCACCATTCGGGGGACGATCGTCACCTACGTGATCGAGGTGAGCAACCAGGGCATGACTGACACGGGTGTGGCTGTCGAGCTAGACCTCTACTGGGACCTCGGCTCTCCGCCGTCTCCCCCCGCCCGGGGGGATCAGAGCGTCACCGTGCCGCCCCTGGCCGCGGGGGCGTCACAGATCGTCCAGATCATCCGGACGATGGTCCCTTCCGGAACTTACAATTCTTACGTCCTCGTCGATACTCTGGACGTGCTGGCCGAAGCGGATGAAGGGAACAACACCGCCGGCCCGGAAGTAGTGACCGTTCCCTAGCGCGGGGTTTTTCAAGGGATGAATCAACGGCTCTCAGGGCCGAGGAGGAGAGGGGAATGTCTTCGAAGCGTTCGGGGCTCGAACGGGACGCCTGGCGGATCGCATCTCTGAGCGCTCTGGTTTTCATCCTGGGCTGCGGGGGTGGGGGGGGCTCGAAGAAAAAGGCGGCCGCCGATCTGGAGGCGACCAATGTCAGTGCCCCGGTGACCATGACGACCGTCACCTACCAGGTGACGGTGAGTAACCTCGGTGGCAAGGCCGCATCATCGTTCCGCGTCGATCTCTACTACGACCTGGCATCTCCGCCCGCGATGGGAGCGGCGGGGGACGCCTCCCAGACAATCACTTCCCTCGCGGCCGGCGACGTCCAGACGCTCACATTCGTGCGAACGGCGACTCCGCCCGGCTCCTATTCCTCCTGGGTCCAGGTCGACACGCTGGACGTCGTCTCCGAGTCCGATGAGACGAACAACGTCCGGGGCCCCACCAACGTCAACGTCACCCTGCCCAATGTCCCCGACCTGGAAGTGGTGAGCATGAGCGCCTCCGTCACGGGTTCGACGGTGACCTACATGGTGACGGTGGTGAACTCGGGAAACTTCGCAGCGGGAGCCTTTCAGGTCGACATCTACTACGACCAGGGGACGGCCCCGATGCCGGCGGTTCCCGGTGACGACTCCCAGGTCGTCTCATCCCTCGGCGCTGCGGCGCTGACGACGCTGACCTTCGTTCGCTCGGCGACGCCAGCGGCCACGTACAGTTCGTGGGCCCAGGCGGACACTCTCGGTGCCGTGATGGAATCGAACGAGAACAACAACACCGCCGGTCCGGTCATTGTCACCGTGACCGCTCCCCCGTCACCCGACCTGGCGGTCTCTTCCTTTTCGGCCTCGGTGGTCGGATCGGACGTCACTTATGATGTGGAGGTGATCAATCTCGGCACCGGCTCGGCGGGAGCGTTCGACGTCGACCTCTATTACGATCGGGCCGCGGCCCCGGGCCCCGGAACCCCCGGCGACGACTCGCAGAGCGTCGCCTCTCTGGCGGGCGGGGCCACGATGATGCTCACGTTCAGCCTGATCGGCGCTCCGTCGGGGAGCTATCTATCCTGGCTCCAGCTGGATCGCGCCGACGCGGTCGTCGAATCGGACGAGACGAACAATATCGATGGACCTCTTCCGGTGGCAGTCGGATCGAGCCAGCCGGAGCTCCTGATCACCGCCTTCACGTCGAGTGTGTCCGGGATGACGGTCCAGTACTCCGTCGAGGTGACCAATGCAGGCCCCGTGGCGGCGGGGATCTTTTCCGTGGATGTCTACTATGATCTGCTCACTCCCCCGACGGTCGGAATGGCCGGGGATGACTCCAATCTGGTGGCGAGCCTGGCCTCCGGGGTGTCCACGGTGATCAATTTCTCGAGGACGGGTACTCCGACTGGCACGTACGATTCGTACGCCTTCGCCGACTCGTTCGACGACGTGGCCGAATCCGACGAGGGGAACAACGTAGCAGGACCGGAAGTGGTGACGGTGCTGACACTGGCGGATCTCGTGATCATCGGCCTCTCTTCCAGCGTGTCTGGCTCCGACGTGACGTACACGGTAAGTATTCTGAACCAGGGCGGGACGGCGGCGGGCGCGTTCGACCTGGACATCTACTACGATCAGCCCGGGGCGCCCCTGCAGGGCGTGGGGGGCGACGAAGCGATGGTCGTGGTGGGGCTCGCGGCAGGCGCGGGTACGACGGTGATTTTCACTCGCGCCGGCGCGCCGGCGGGTACGTTCACTTCGTGGGCCCAGGTCGACACGCAGGACGCCATAGGCGAATCGAATGAGACGAACAACACGGCGGGTCCCGAAGTGGTCATGGTGGGGATCGCTGCGGACCTCGTGATACTGAGCTTCGCCGCCAGCGTGGCGGGGACCACAGTGACGTATACGATGGACGTCTTCAACCAGGGGGGGACGGCTGCAGGTCCCTTCGATGTCGACGTCTACTACGATCTGCCAGGGGCTCCCTCCTCCGGGGCGCCCGGAGACAACTCGACCAGCGTGTCGAGCCTGGCGCCCAGCGCGAGTGTCCCGCTCGTATTCACGCGGACGGGCACGCCGGTGGGCACCTATGACTCCTGGATTCAAGTCGACACGCTGAACGCGGTCGTCGAGTCGAACGAGGCGAACAACGTGACCGGGCCGGAGATCGTCGTGATCTCCGGTATGCCGGATCTGATCATCACCGCCTTCGGAGCCAGCGTGTCCGGCTCCGCGGTGACCTACTCGGTGACCGTGATGAACCAGGGGACCGGTGCCGCCAGCGCGTTCGATGTGGACGTCTACTACGATCTCCCATCGGCGCCGTCGAGCGGAATGTCGGGGGACGATGACCGATCGGTCCTCAGCCTGGCTGCAGGAATGAGCGCGAACGTGACGATGACCCGCAGCGCCACACCCGACGGCAGCTACAATTCGTGGGCGCAGGTCGATGCGTTCAACGCCGTGGGAGAATCGAACGAGAACAACAACGTGGATGGTCCCGTGTCCGTCTCGGTGGGCGTCGGCGGCCCGCCGGATCTGGTCATCACGAGCTTCACGGCCCAGGTCGTCGGCTCGGACGTGACCTATGACATTGAAGTGACGAATACGGGCGGCACGGATGTGACTACCGCCTTCACGGTGGACCTCTACTATGACCTGACCGTGCCTCCCTGCCCCTTCCAGGGAGGAAACGAGATCGATGTGATCACGACCCTCTCGGCGGGGGCGAGCCAGATCGTGACCTTCACCCGGATTGGGACGGTCACGGGGACGTACGACTCCTACGCCCAGGTAGACACCTTCCTCGGGGTGGTCGAATCCGACGAGACCAACAACGTTGCCGGACCCCTCGTCGTGATCGTCCCGTGATCCGTGCTGCCTGTCCGAGCTTGCTGAAAAGAAAAGGGCGCCACCAGTGAGGTGGCGCCCTTTCAGGTAATATTCTCGAAACAGACGCTACGGCTTCTTGAGCTGACCCGGCGCCGAAGAGGTGCCCCGCTTGATCACGCGGATCGTGTCCTGCGCGAACCAGCCAGCCCCATCGAAGGTCTCGCCACGAACAGTGATGAGGGTCTCGGGACCCTCTTGCAGGATGTTCGCCAGCGGTCCACGCGGAATCTTGATCATCAGGTCGGTCGAGCCGTTCCCGTTCGCATCCCCTAGAGCAAAGCGAGCAGAGGCGAAGACCGGCTCCTCCGGGTTGGCCCCCTCGAACCGGATCGTGCTCGGATCGAGGTCCGCCGGCGTCATGTCATCCCCGACCGTCTCGATGTAGACCGTCACCCACCGGCCCCCGCTGTTCAGATTCAACGTATCCGGATCGACGTCAATCGTCACCGCCGCCTCGGTTTGAAGCTGTCCCACCGCTGCGGCGTTCGAGAACGCATACAGGTTCCAGCTGCTGAGCGCGGTCCCGTCGAGGACGGCAACCGTGCCGCCGGCCTCCGCGAGGCCCGGGCCGGGACAAAGGAAGTCGGTGTTGCCCTTGTAGCAAACCGGTTCGGTGGAGATGCCCGTGAATGTCAGGAAGGACGCGCCTTCGAGCTGGCTCGGAGGCAACTCGGAGGCGAAGACCTGCTCGCCATGTCCGTCGCCATCCGGATTCCCAGCGTCCGTGTCGCTACCCCATAGATAGAGGTAGAATTCCGTGTCGCAGGTCACTGTGTACGTCCCCAGGCTCCCCGAGGCTCCCGGTGAGATCGACGCGCCGAGGTACTCGCGGCAGTTGCCCGCCTGATCGGTGCATGAGTCCCCGAAGTCACATGGAAAGAGGGGGTCCGGGGACTTGTTGGCGTCGCATAGCTTGAACGAGTAGAAGGAGAACGGAAAGCCATAGTTGGCCGGATCACTGCCGGTCTGGAAAGCGGGCGTATTCTGAGAATCGTTCAGGACCGAGATGACGACGCACTGCTCGGTGGCAGGCGTCCCGTCCCACGGGCAGGGGGGGGCCGTCCCGGCGATGTTGATATTCCCCACCTCGTCCGCGGAGCCGATCGCGCCGACCGGCTCCTCAGCGAATCCGACTTCAAATACTTTGATGTCCGCCCCCGCGCCGTTGGGGCCGAAGGCGGTCGCGTTTCTCAGGATGGAGACATAGTTCACCGTGATCGTGCCTCCGCAGCCGACCGTGATCCAACCGGGCCACTGGAGCTTTCCCGGAGGGGGCGAGGCCCCGTAGACTGGGGCGTAGGCGGTGTCCGCGGAGGCATCCCCGTCGCAGTCCAGGATGCTGACGAAAACCCCCGCCGTGTCGGTGATGATGGACGACGAGAAAGAGCCTACGATCGCAGCCGTCTGAGGGTTCAGCGGGTCCAGAAGAAAGTCCGGGTTTCCCGCCATGCCGGCCGTTCGCGGGAGCAGGCCCAGCGTCGTCAGCCCGGCGTCGAGGTGGGTCCCCAGCAGGTTGTCGTAGGGGAGCACGCTGCAATCCGGGTCCAGGAACGGACTCGGATGGAGCGCAGGGTCCTCGTAAGGCCCGTACTCCTCGTCGGTGACCGCCATTGTGAAGGGGTTCAGCGAGTTGACGCGGACTCCGGGAAAGAACCGCGCATGAGACGTCGGGTTCACGTAGGCGGCGCCGTTCCAGGCCGTGACTGCGTGAAACTCGGGGCCCGTGAAGATATCGAACGAAGCGCTGCCCGTGACACAGGCCGGGATGATCGTCACCGGGTCGTCGTCGTGATCGTCGAAGAGTTCGACGGCCTTGATCTCCGTCACGCCGTCAGGCAGGACGAAGTAGTAAATTCCGACCCCTCCACCGAAATCGGGGAAGTTGCCAAATCCCGCCGGCGGGGCCAGTTCCGCCGGATTTCCGATGATGGGGAATCCGAGGGACGCGAAGGGAAAGGCGTTATCGCGGACTGCCGTCGGGTCGAAGGCCGCGGTGTTGGTGCCGTATGGGTCCCCCTCGACCTGTCCGGTTACGTCCATGCGATGGAGCTTGACGTTTTCCTGGGCCTGAACCGATGCCCCCGCCAACAGGCCAAGGGCGGCGATACACGCCAAGACCCGGCCGAACGAAAACCTCATATTCCCTCCTCCTCTGAAACGGCGACCCCGACATCCGAGCTTGGCGAGGCCGCCTCTCTGGATCCTGGCCCGCGCGATCCGACGCGCGAGGATTCAATTTCCCGACGATGGGAACGCGTCAATCGGCTGGTCCGATTGCGCGTGCTTCATACTGTACAAACTGAACTACTTGGGGGATTTGTTCCTGGTCGATCGAGCCCCAAATATAGACGCTCGGTCGACTAACGTCAAGAAGATACCACGGATTCCCGGGAGGAGCAAGATCAAACCGCTGACGACTCATCACAGCCCGGGAACTCGTAGGACTCGCGAATTTCCAGGGTCTGCCAGGAAAAGCCCATCTGGCGTGGCGGCGGCTCCTGCGGGGTCCAGAGTCCCCAGATCGAGGGAGGAGCTGGAAACCCCACCGGAATTGGGAAACGAATCGTCGAAGTCGAGCTGCCCGAACACCTCATCCGCCGGAATCGACATGCCGCCTGGGGGGGGGACAGCGTCCCAGCGCAGGACACGATGGTTCAGCGAGTCGGTGATGAACAGCGACTGGCCGTCGTAAGCGACCCCGATGGGGGTGTCGAGGCCCGTGGCTCCGCTCCCGGCCAGCCCCGGCAGGAGGAAGTCCGGCTGACCCAGCACCGTTACGGCCGGCTCGTTGTCCGTCTGGGGTAGCGGCTCCCAGATCATGACGCGGTGATTGTCCCTGTCGGTCACGATCAGGGCGGTCCCTGCCGCACAGATGTCCGTGGGACTACTCAGAGACCGGTCATCGCTACCTCCACCGTTCTGGCCTCCGCTCACGAAGTCAGGCTGGCCCAGGACGAGGTCGGCCGATTGATTGGTGGAGAACGGCGACGTGAAACGGAGGACGCGGTGATTGTCCCTGTCCGCTACCCAGAGGAAAGAGCCGTCGAGGATGATCCCCGCCGGTTCGCTCAGCCGATTCTGGGCCGTCCCCACCTGGTTCGTTGTCAGGAAGGGCTGACCCACCGCAGCGGTGGCGGCCATCGCGTTGCCGAACGGCGAGTCGAACACGAGGATCCGATGATTCAACGAGTCCGCCACGAGCAACGAGGCATCGCCGGCGGTGAAGGCGACATCGACCGGCCGGGCCATCCCGTCCGGATTCGTCGACGGAAGCAGGCTCATGAAGTCCGGCTGACCCAGAACGATGTCCGCAGGCTGGCCGTTACGGCTCGGAAGCGGGTCCCAGATCAGGACGCGACGGTTGCCGCTGTCCGCGATGGCCAGCCGGGTAGGGGAGGCGGCGATCCCCGAGGGGAGGTGAAGCACATCGGCGGCCGTCAGCCGGTGGTTGGGGAAGCCAGAGACGAAATCGGGCTGTCCGAAGACTACGTCGGCCGGGGCGTTGTCGCTTGCAGGAATCGACTGATGGATCTTCACGCGGCGACTTCGCTCGTCGTAGATCAGGAGGCGATTCCCGTCGGCGAGGATCGACTGGGGTCCCCGGAGCGTGGCGGCAGACCGTCCTCCATTGTCCGGGATGCCGGAAGTGCCATCCGGCTGGCCGAGGACGACGTCGGCGCAGGCGTAGTCGGCCGGGACGCTCGTGTTCCAGATCATGATCCGGTGGTTGAGCTCATCGGCGACGTAGAGGTGACCCGAGTCCCCCGTGATCCCGAACGGCAGGTTGAACGTCCTCCGGCTCCTTCCGAAGGAGACCATCTCGGGAGAGCATAGCGGGACGCTTCCGTTGTCCAGGTTGGGGAGGCCTGATGTGAAATCGGGCTGACCCAGGACCCCATCCGCCTGCTGTCCATCGATCCATGTGGGGGGGATGTTCCAGATGAGGACCCGGTTATTGAATTTATCCGTGACAAAGAGAGTGCTGCCGTTCGAGTAGACCTGGCGCGGGCTCGCCAACGTGTCGTCGCCGGTCCCTCCCCCCTGATTTCGCTGGACCGAGGAGAAGTCGACCTGGCCCAGGACGTGATCGGCAGGGGGACCCTCCGTCGCGAAAGATAACGGCAGGTTCCAGATCAGGATCCGGTGGCTCCCCACGTCACTGACGTAGAGGAAGCGGCTGTCTGCAAAGACATCGAGGGGGTTCTCCAGCGTGTCCGCTGCCGGCAGCCCTCCACGGTGAGGGAGGTCAGTGGAGAAGTCCGCCTGTCCGATCACGTGATCTGCGGGGACACGATTCGAGGCCGGCGGGCTGTCCCAGACGAGGACGCGGTTGTTCGCCGAGTCGCAGACGTAAAGCCTCTGGCCATCGCTGAAGCTCCCTCCCGGCCGATTCAGGCTGGCGGCCGATATTCCCCCGGCGTTCGGCTCCCGAAGGTTGAAATCGTCCTGGCCCAGGACCCGGTCGGCCGCCTCGAAATCCATCGACGGCAGACCATCCAGGATCAGCACCCGGTGGTTCGCCGCGTCGCTCACGTACAACGTGGTCCCGTCGAAGTGGAGTCCCGAGAGGCCGAGCGGATCGAGACCTCGGGAGTCGACGGCGCTCTCCGCAGAGGTTGTGTGGCCCAGGACGAGATCGGATTGCGGTCCGGGCGGAGGCGGGGGAGGTGGTGGTTTGGTCCGGCTAGATCCCTCGCAGGACGCGCTGCCCACCGCCGTCAGGACCGCGACCGCCAGGAATGACCGCCAGCCCGAACGGTTCCAGCTATGGCGTGACATCGTATCTCAGGACCCGGTTGTTCCTCTGATCGTTCACCCAGAGGAGATCGGCCGCGCCGGGGACGAGGGAAAGGCTGCAGTTCTCCGAGAGGATCCCCTTCCCTATGAAGAGGGATACCTCGCTGACCCCGCCGTTGTTGGGCAGGCTATCGTCGAAGCTGGGCTGGCCGATCAGACGATCCGCCGCCTCTCCCGAGGCTACAGGGAACTGGTCCCAGATCATGATCCGGTTGTTGTCCCCGTCGGTCACCATGACCACGGTCTCGATCCCGGCCGTGTCCGATTCGACGCCGAGCGGCCGGCTCATCCCGGTGACGCTGGTTGCGGCGACTCCTGGGATCGTCGTGTCGGCCTGGCCGAGGACGAGGGAGACGGCCGGATCCATGTCGACCAACGGATCCGGCAGCGGATCCCAGATCATGACGCGGTGGTTGTCCCGATCGACCACGAGCAACTGAGTTCCGTTCGAGACGACGTCGTTCGGATTGCGAAGACCGCGCGTGCCGTCGTTGTTTCCATGGTCGGGGCTCCCGGAGACGAGGTTGGGCTGACCCACAGCGATGTCCGCCGAGCCGTTGGTCACGATATTCGCGTCCGAGAATCGGAGCACCCTGTGGTTTCCGCGATCCACCACCCACAAGAATCCACCTCCCGAGGATTGCCACGAGAGGCCTGCGGGGTCGTCCATCCGGTTCGCAGCGAGCCCCGCGCCCACGCCCACCGAGTCCGGCTGGCCGAGCCAGATCGACTGGTCCATATCCGTGTTGAATGGCCCGTTGTAGACGGTGACGCGGTTGTTGGCCGAGTCCGCCACGAAGAGCCGGTCGCCTCCTGTGTCGTAGGCCACGTCCGTGGGGTTTCTGTGTCCCTTGGTCCCCCCCGCGGGCAAGATGCTCGAGAAGTCGGACTGACCCAGGACGAGATCCGCGTTCTTGTTGTTGACGTTTGGGATCGTGCTCCACACGAGGACGCGATTGTTCCGGCTGTCGGCCACGAAGAGCTGCGAACCGTCCGAGTCGACGCCGCCCGGTCGCCGGAACGACCGGGGGTCGATCCGGGCGTGGTTCGGGAAGTTGGAGGTGAAGTTCCTCTGGCCGTAGACGATCTGCGCCGGGTCATTATCGCCTGTCGGGATCGTATCGTGAATTTTCACACGGCTGTTGTCGTGATCGAAGACGAGGAGCTCGGTTCCTGTGGAGGCCACCCCCAGAGGCAGCCTGAGGCTCGTACTGGAGAGGCCTCCGCTGTTGGCGATCCCTTGCCTTCCATTGATCTGGCCCAGGACCGCGTCGGCGCACCCATCGTCGAAGGTGATGTCCGTGCTGGGTGGAGGGTTCTGGTTCAAGATAACTACCCGGTGGTTGCCTCCATCCGCGATATAGGTGTGCCCCGTATCGAGGAAGACGTCCTGCGGAAAGTTCAAGGATCGACGGCTCCGGCCGGCGCTGTTTCCGTCACCGGCGCACGCCGTGGGGTTAAAGTCGCCGTTCGGGATGGCCGGCGACGTGAACGCCGCCTTACCCAGGAGCCCGTCCGCCGCCTGACCGTCCGCCCAGGCAGGTGGCGTGCCCCCGGGAATCGTCCACCAGAGGACCCTGTGGTTCGTCGTGTCGGCGACGATGAGCGTCGTCCCATCGGTGAATATCCCGCGCGGGCTGTTCAAGGTGTTGCCGTTCGTCCCCCCTCCCCGGTTGGCCATCTCGCTAGTGAAGTTCGCCTGGCCGAGGACATGATCGGCCATCTGGCCATCCGTCCACGCGGGAGGAGTTCCGGCCGGGATGTTCCAGATCATGATCCTGTGATTGTTCGCGTCACTGACGAAGATCTGATCCGCATCCCCGTAGATCCCCAGGGGCGTGTCCAGCGTGTCCTGATCGGGACCGCCCCCCATGTCGGGCATGTTGTCCATGAAGTTCAGCTGTCCGAGGACGTGATCGGCAGGGACGTTGTTCGACGTCGGGATCGCGTCCCAGATCAGGACCCGGTGATTGTCCGTATCGCACACGTAGAGGCCGGTTCCATCGGAGTAGACCCCCATCGGGTTGTTCAGGCTGCTGGCCGAGGGGCCCTGGAAGTTCTCCACGTTGACGCTGAAGTCCTTCTGCCCGACGACGACGTCGGCCGTCTGGAAGTCCGACCCCGGCACACTGTCGAAGATCAGGACACGATGATTGGCCGGATCGCTGACGAAGAGCTGCGACCCCCCGATGTCAGCGTCCCCGCGGGACGTCCCCTTCTCCAGCTCTTCCGGATCGATCCCCCGACCGTCGACCCCTCCCTGGAGGAAGCTGTCGTGACCCAGGACCAGCTCGGCGGAGATCGAGTTATCCACGGAGAAAGGGTTGGACGCAGCGAGAGCACCTACCGCCCCGTGCTGGTCGGTGGGCGTGATCTGAATCTCGACGTCTGTACTGATCGTGCTGCTGAGATCCGCGAACGTGTCCCAGATGAAGAGGTGACCCACCTCCTCACCCAGGGGCCCGGATGTCAGCATGACCTTCCCTTCCGCCGGCGGGGCGGTGGACTCGGTCGCCGTGACGGGAGTGCCCCCCCCGATGCTGTACTCGATGACGAGATCGACCAGGTGGCTGAAGGAGTCGCGGATCCGGTACGAGACATAGACGTCGCCCGACTGTACGCCGCTGATGTTGAAGATCTGGACGACCGGGGCCTGGTTGTTGTCCACATCGAACATGTTGGAGGTGTCGGGGATTCCCAGCTTCGTGTCCATCGGCGTGATTGTTATCGTGACGTTGGGGACGAAGTCGCGGCCGAGATCGGTCACCGACTCCCAGACGAAGACATGCGCCGTGCCTCCGGGAGAAGAGGTGAGCCCGGTGACGCCGTCGCTGCCGGCGCCCTCCGTCGCGGGCACGGGACCTCCCCCCACGTCGTACTCCACGACGATGTCCTGCAGGTCGCTCTCCGCGTCGGTCAGGGTGTAGTTCACCGTGATGTCGCCGCTGGAGGGGCTCGTGATCATGCTGATCGTAACGCTCGGTGGGCTAGTGTTGTCCACCTCGAAGACGGTCGTCTGGTTGGGCGGCCCGGCACCCAGGGTCGGGTTGGCGTTGTCGCTCGGCGAGATGCGGACGACCACCGTCGTCTCGAGGATGCCCGCCAGGTCCACGTCCGAATCCCAGACAAAGACGTGGGTCGTCCCGCCGGGAGACGTCGTGAGCCCCAGGATTCCGTCGCTTCCGGCCCCCCCGGTGGCCGTCGCGAAGACGAAGCCGCCGTCTGTCGAGTACTCGACCCGGAGATTGGTGTTATCCGACTCGGCGTCCGCCAGGACGTAATCGATGGTGATGAGCCCCGTCTCGGCGCCTGGCCCGAGAGGATCGATCGACGTGACCTCGGGCTCGTCGTTGTTGTTGACCAGGAAATCCGGTGTCGTGAAGGCGACGCCGGTGTTCTGGCCGTCATCCGGGGTGATTCGGAAAGTGACGGTGTCCGAATCGTTGGCCCCCAGGTCGAATCTCGAATCCCAGACGAAGAGGTGGCCGATCCCGTCGGGGGAGGATGTCAGTAACGTCAACCCCTCGCTGGGCGGATTGGGGCCTTCCGTGGCGACGGAGAAGATCCCCCCGGTCGAGTACTCGACGGTGATGCTGATCGTGTCGCTGTTCCCGTCGATCAGGACGTACTCGATGTCCACGTCGTCAGCCCGCTCGTCGGCGGAGGCCGGAGATCCGATGAAGACGATCGGGAGGTCGTTGTTGTCCACGTCGAAGGTGACCGTTTGCACGCCGCCCGTATCCGTATCGGACGGGGTAAGCTCGAAGATCACATCCACCAGGTTCACGATCCCCACGTCTGCGATCGAGTTCCAGGCGAAGCTGTGGGATATGCCTGTCGGGCTCGATGTCAGGTCCAGCCTTCCTCCGACCTGTATCGTGGCGACCGTGAAAGTCCCTCCCGCGTCGGTCGAGAACCGTGCGGCCACATTGACCAGGTCGCTGGTGCTATCAGTCAGATTGAAGCCGATCCGGATCAGCCCGCTCCGGGAGGACCCTGCGGGAGGCGCGGTGATCGTCACCGACGGGGCGTCGTTGCCCCGGATGAACTTGTTCGAGGTGTCCTCCGTGCCGAGTCCATCGTTGTCCGTCGGAGTGATCCGGATGAGGATGTCCACGACAGCCGCCGCGGCGCCGAGATCCGTGGCCGAGTCCCAGACGAACGTGTGGGCGACTCCTCCGGGTCCTGCGGGGAGGCCCATTTTCCCGTCTCCGCCGACCCCCTCCGTTGCCGTGACAAACATGACCCCGTTGTCCGTAGACCAATCGACGGCGATGTCGGAGTCGTCCGCGTCCCCGTCGAACAGCCGGTAGTTGATCGTCACGTCATCGGTGAAGGACCGCGGGACAGGAGCGATGTCCGCCAGGGGCAGGAGGCTCGGGTTGTTGAGCCTGAAATTCGTCGTCGCAACGGCCAGCCCGACATCGGAATCGGCGGGAGTGATCTCTATCCTCGTCATGTTGAACGGACCGGCATAGGCAACATCCGTGATGCTGTCCCAGACGAAGAGGTGCGTGATCCCGCCCGTGCTCGTCGTGAGGGCCGTCACCCCCTGGCTGGGAGGACCTCCCTCCGTCGCAGCGGCCCAGTTCGACCCGCCGTCCGTCGAGTAGCGGACAGTGATGTCGGCCGGGTCGGAGTTCGAGTCGCTGAGCGAGTAGGAGATCACGATATCGCCGGCCTGCTGCCCGAGGGGGGTGTCGATCGTGGCCACCGGGGCATCGTTGTTGTCGACGTCGAACAGGTTGGAGGTATCGGCCGTGCCGATCTTCGTATCACTGGGAGTGATCGTGATGGTGACCATCTGGACGAACGCAGGCCCGAGATCGGCGAAGGAATCCCACACGAACGTATGTGCTATTCCCGCGGGAGAGGCGGTGAGGCCGGTGGTCCCGTCGCTGCCGGGTCCCTCCGTGGCCGGGAGGGGGCCGCTCCCCGTGTCGAACTCGACCAAGATGTTCTGCAGTTCGCTCTCCGTGTCGCGGAGGGAGTAGGTGATGGTTATGTTGCCGACTCCGGGGCTCGCGATCGGATCGATCGTGATCCCCGGAGGGACGGTGTTGTCCACCGTGAAGAAGTCAGTTTGGGCACGCGTGCCGAGGCCGAGGGTGAGGTTCGGGTTGTCCCTCGGGACGATCCGGAAGAGGACCGCGGTCTCCTCCAGCAGTCGGCCCACGTCGTCCCCGGATAGCATGCTTGTGTCCCAGACGAAGACGTGCGGGTCCCCGGCCGGACTGGCGCTGAGCCCCGTCACCCCTTCGCTCGGCGGCCCCGTTTGCTCCGTTGCGCTGAAGAAGTTGGAGCCATCGGTCGAATAGAAGACGTCGATATCGACGGCGTCGCTCTCCGCGTCGAAGAGGACGTAATTGATCGTGATGTCCAGGTCCTGGGATCCGGATGGCGTGGAGATCGTGGCCGTCGGCTCCACATTGTTGTTCACCAGGAAGTCGGCGGTGGTAAAGACCACGCCGGGGTTCTTCCCGTCGTCCGGTGTGATGCGCAGTGTCGCCGTGTCGGAATCCAGCGAGGCGAGGTTGGCCGCCGAGTCCCAGAGAAAAATGTGCTCGACACCGTCGGGCGAGGACGTGAGCCCAGTGATACCCTCGCTCGGCGGGATGGGGTTCTCGGTTGCGGTAAGGTATGTCGCGCCGTCAGTGGAGTACTCCACCATGATGTCGATCGGGTCGCTGTTCCCATCGATCAGGATGTGGGAGACCTGGACGTCACCAGCCTCGAGGTCGGAGATCGCCGGAGCTCCTATGAAGGAGATCGGAAGGTCGTTGTTGTCGATGTCGATCACGACGTCGCTGTCCAGGCCCCCCGTCGTGTCGCTCGGAGTCAGTCGGAACGTGACCCCCGTCAGGTTCACGATGCCGAGATCCGCGATCGAGTTCCAGGCCAGGTCATGCGAAAGGCCAGGGGTCGGAGCCGATGTAATGTCGGCCGTCTCACCCACGGAGATGGAGGCAGGGAGGAAGATGACGCCATCGGTGGAGTATTCCGCCACCAGATCCACCAGATCGCTCGTCGAGTCCACCAGGTCGTAGGTGAACTCGATGAGGCCGCTCTGGATCGACAAGGGGGCGGGGTCGGTGATCGTGAGCACCGGGGCGTCGTTTCCTCGGATGAATACGTTCGAGACCTCCGTGTTTCCCGTCCCGTCCGGGTCCGTGGGGGTGATCCGGATCTCGAGATCCGGCTCCGCCACTAGGCTTGTAAGAAGATCGGCGAATGTGTCCCAGACGAACGTGTGCGGAGCGCCCGTCGGATCGGAGGAGAGGCCCGTCACGCCGTCGCTTCCCGCGCCCGGCCCCGCGTCGGTGGCCAGCATCCATGGATTCGGAGATCCCCCCTGCCGCCACTCGACGAGGATGTCGACCGCATCCGAGTCACCGTCGAAGAGCCGGTATGTCATCGTCACGTCATCGACGAAAGATCGAGCGATCGGGTCGAGGGCGACGCCGGGGATGAACGTCTGGTTGCTCACCGAGAAGACCCCCGAGTCCGAAGGGATGCCCATAGAAGTGTCGAGGGGCGTGATCCGGAAGACGACGCTCGGGAAGAACCCGAAGCCGACATCGGCGACCGAATCCCAGACGAAGATATGGTTGATTCCGCCGGTCGAGGTGATGTGCGGTCCCAGGCCCTCGCTGGGCAGCCCGGGCCGTTCCGTGGCCATGAAGAAGTTGAGCCCTCCGTCCGTCGAATAGTCCGCCATGATGGTCGCCATGTCGCTGTGGGTGTCCGTGAGGGCGTACGAGACGACGATGTCCCCGCTGGGCGATCCGGGCGGCGTCGTCACGAACGCGGAGGGGGGGTCGTTGTTGTCGACCTCGAAGGCCAACGTCACGTCGGGAGGGCTCGTCTTGGTGTCCATCGTCGTGATCCGGATCGTGACGCCGGTCGTGCGGGCGGGGCCGAGATCGGTCGAGGCCTCCCAGCGGAAGACATGGGTCGTCCCACCGGGGGACGACGTCAGGTTGGTCACTCCGTCGCTCACCGGCGCGGTGCAAGTGGTGCACTCCTTGGCGGGGAAGTAGTTCGAGCCATCGGTGGAGTACTCGACGACGATCGTCTGGAGGGCGCTCTCCACATCGGTGAGCGTGTAGTCGATCACGGGATCTCCCGTCTGCGGCGAGGGGGGATCCACCACGACGACGGACGGCACCGTCGTGTTGTCGACGGTGAAGATGTCGGTCTGGGCGAGCGTCCCCAGTCCCAGGGTCGGATTGGTGTTGTCCTGGGGGACGACCCGCAGGATGACGTCGTTCTCGGCCAGGGAGATGGCAACGCCATCGAGTACCGTGTCCCAGACGAATACGTGGGGGTTTCCGGCGGGGGACGCTGTGAGCCCGGTTATCCCCTCACTCGGGGGCCCAGGTAACTCGGTGGCGGGGGCGAAAGTCTGACCGCCGTCAGTGGAGAACAGGATGCTGACGTCGACCAGGTCACTCTCCGTATCGGAGAGTGTGTAGTTGACCGTCACCAGGTCGTCCTGGGGGCTCGTCGGCGTTGAGATCGCCGAGGAGGGCTCCAGGTTGTTGTTCACCAGGAAGATCTCCGACGTGAAAGGAGTCCCCACGTTGACCGGATCGGAAGGAGTGATCCGGATCCGTACCTGGTCGGAGTCTTGAGATGTGAAGTTCGTCGCCGAATCCCAGACGAAGATGTGAGAGATACCGTCCGGAGAGGAGGTCAGTCCCGTGATCCCCTCGCTGGGAGGCGCCGGGTTCTCCGTGGCCGACAAGAAGATGATCCCATCCACGGTGTACTCGACCGTGATGTCAATCGCATCGCTGTCGACATCGATCAGGATGTGGGAGACCTGGATGTCGCCTGATTTGAGGTCATCGACCGCGGGAGACCCGATGAACGAGATCGGGACGTTGTTGTTGTTGATGTCGATGGTGACGAGAGCAGGCGCCCCCATCTCACCGATGCTGTCTATGGGCGTGATCTCGAACTGCACTCCGGTGAGGTTGGCATCCCCGAGGTCGATCACCGAGTTCCAGGCGAAGTCGTGCGACTGCCCGCCGGGAGGGGCGAACAGGCTCGTCAGGCCTCCGACGGCGATCGTGGCGGGCAAGAAGGTGACGCCCGCGTCGGTGGAATACCTGGGCGTGATGTCCACCGGGTCCGTCGTGGAGTCGGAGAGAGTGAAGACGAACTCGATGAGGCCGCTCTGCGTCGTCAAAGGGAGTGGGGAAGTGATCGTGGCCATGGGGGCGTCGTTGCCGACGATGAACACGTTGGAGACGCCAGAGAAGCCGGTGCCGTCCCCATCGGTCGGCGTGATCCGGATCTCGAGATTGGACTGCGCCCCTGCAAGCAGGTCGGCCGCCGAATCCCAGACGAACGTATGTGAGGTCCCCGTCTGGGTCGTCGTGAGACCCGAGATCCCCTCGCTCGCCCCCCCCGTGCGCTCCGTGGCGGGGGTCGGGCTGAAAGTGGCGCCGCCGTCGATGGAGTACTCGACGAGAATGTCCGAAAGGTCCAGGTCGCCATCGGAGAGGAAGTACGTGATCGTGACGTCGCTGGACAGGGAGCGGGCAATCGGATCGATGCGTGCGACGGGGAGCAGGTTCTGGTTGTTCACCGGGAAGTCGGCCGTGTCGGCCGGTGCACCGACGCTCGAGTCCATCGGCGTGACGCGGAAGCGGACGTTTGGCTCGAAGCCGAGCCCGAGATCCGCTATCGCAGAGGAGTTCCAGACGAAGACATGGTTGACGCCGGCCCCACTCGTGATCAGACCCGTCGTCCCCTCGCTGGGCAGCCCCGGCTGCTCGGTGGCAAGCTGGAAGCTTACCCCCGCGTCGGTCGAGAACTCAGGCGTGATCGACGAGACGTCGTCGTTGTTGTCCGAAAGGGTGTAGGAGATCACGACGTCGCCCGAGGGAATGCCCGAAGGGGTTTGAATCAGGGCGATCGGAGGGACGTTGTTCTGGACCTCGAAGGCGCCCGAGGTGTCGGCCGTCCCCAGCTTGGTGTCGGAGGGCGTGATCTGGATCAGGACGCCCGTGACGAGGGCCGGACCGATGTCGAAGTCTGATTCCCAGGTGAAGACATGAGCCACGCCTGCGGGGTCCGAAGTGAGCCCGGTCACGCCGTCGCTCGTCCCGCAGGTCGTACATTCCTTGGCGAGGCTCCAGTTCGCCCCCACGTCCGTGGAGAACTCGACGAGTATGTCGATCGGGGCCATCTCATCGTCGAAGAGCGTGTAGTTGATGTCGATGTTGCTCGACTGGTTTGGCACGGGGGCTATCGTCACGCTGGGGGGGCTCGTGTTGTCGACGGAGAAGAGGATCGTCTGGGAGACGGAACCCAGGCCGAGGAGGGGGTTGGCATTGTCGCTCGGCGTGATCCGGAAGATCACGTCATCCTCCTTGAGATCCAGGGCGACGACGTCGATGATCGAATCCCATACGAAGACATGCGGAGTCGGCGGAACTCCTGCGGAAAGTCCGATCGTGCCCTCACTTCCCTGACCAGGACCCGCGTCGGTGGCCGGGCCGAAGGTCGCCCCTCCGTCGGTGGAGAAATCGGCGACGATCTCCACCAGGTCTGTGAGCTCCAGATCCTGCAGGGAATAGTTGATGGCCACGAATCCGAGGTCTTGAGGGCTCGGCGGTGTCCCGACGAAGGCTTCCGGCTCCTGGTTGTTGTTCACGAAGAACGGGCCGTCCATCGCCCGGGCCGTGCCCGGGCCCGCGGCATCGATCGGGGTCACCAGGAGCTTCACCGACGAGTAGTCCACACCCGGAAGATCGACGATCGTGTCCCACACAAAATCGTGGCGCGTTCCCCCCGGGGAGGACGACAGAACGGTCAGGGCCTCGTGAGGAGGGATAGGATTGGCCGTGGCGGCGGCAAAGGTGGCCCCGTTATCCGTGGAGAATTCCATCGTGGCGTCGAGGTCCAGGCTGGAGTTTTCGAAGAGCAGGTAGGAGACAATGACGTTCCCTTCCACGACCTGGGCGGGGCTCGGCGAGGCGATGAAGCCCACCGGCCGATCGATGTTGACCACGCGGAAATCGATCGTCTCCGAGAAGCTGCCGCACTCCTGAATCCCGATCTCATCGTCGCAGGCCCTCATGCGGATGCGGACCGTGGGGAAGTCAGCGTTGGGGAGGTCCAGGATCGAGTTCCAGGAGAGCTTCTGCATCAGTGGACTGGGGGGTGCATTCACCGTCACTCCCACCTCGATCGTGGCGGGGAAAAACACCAGGCCACTGTCAGTCGAGTACTCTACATTCAGGTCGGAGGGATCGTTGGTCGTGTCCGTCAGGGTGAAGGTGATGGTGATGATCCCCTCGTCGTGGAGTCCCGTGATGGGCTCCAGGACGACCGAGGGCGCATCGTTGCCGACGACGAAATCGCCTGTCTCGAACCAGGCCCCCATGCCTCCCGCGTCGGATGGCCTCACGCGCACCCGGACGATGGCCGCCACCACCCCGATGTCGAGGAGGCTCTGCCAGAATACGGGGTGCGGCACGCCGGTGATGGTGGTGGGGAGGAGGTCGATCACGACGCTGGTCGGAGTGAGGCTCATCGTCGCCCAGCTCCCACCCATGTCGAGGGAATACTCGAACTCGACGGCGATCAGGTCATTCTGCGAATCGACGAGAAAGAAGTTTATCTGGATCAGATCGTCTTGACGCTGGACCGCCTCGATGAAGGCGGAGGGGCTGTCGTTGTTCGTGACCGCGAAGATATTGGTGTCGACCGCCGTCCCGATGTCCGGACCCTGTCCCGTCGGGTCGTCGCTCGGCGTGAGCTGAAGGACCACCATGTCGAAATTGTTCAGGCCGAGATCGTTCAGGGCATCCCAGGCCAGGGTGTGTGTGATCCCGGCAGGATCCGTGGGAAGGTTCGCGACCCCTCCGCCCGTCACCGTCGCCTGAGAGGGGAACGTGAGCCCTCCGTCGAGGCTGTAGAGGACGGCGATGTTCCCCGCGTCGCTCGTCGAGTCGAGGAGGTCGTAGGTCACGGCGACGAGGTTCGAGGAGTCGGGGACCATGCGGACGTTCTGAAGCATTGGCGCGTCGTTGCCGACGAAGACGTTCGTCTCGATGACCGGCATCCCGGTCATGCCCTTGGCATCAGTGGGAGTGATCTGGATCCGGACGAGCTGATTGGCCGAGGTCCCTATGTCTGTCGTCGAGTCCCATACGAAAGTATGGGTGATTCCCGTCGGGTCCGCGGTGAGCATTGCCGTGCCTTCGCTCCCCGCCCCGGGGCCTGCGTCGGTGGCAGGGCCGAATGGCGTGATGTCATCCGGGGAGAAATCGACGACGATGTCGACGAGATCGCTATTGGCATCCTGGAGCGTATAGGTGATCAGGACGTTTCCGTCCTGTCGCAGGATCGGGTCCAGGACCAGCAGGGGCGGCACCTCCGGGGAGGGGTCGCCGCCGCTGCTCCCGCCGGAGGAGCTGGCGACGGCAATGGCAACCGCCGCGATGTACCCGCAGCCGGACCCTGCGAGCAGAAGCACCGTAGCGGCAAGGAGACAGATCTTTTGCGGGCCCATTCGAGAGCCAGGATGTTTCCCGAGGCGCATCACCAATCCCCTAGAAGCGCCGTTACGGAAGGCACGAAAGGCCCTCTGTGGCGGGCGGCAGCGAAATTATCGAAGAAAGGAAAACCTAGCCCCCAGGCGAGTCATTGTAGGCCCTCGGACGGGCGTTCGTCAACGGCGGAGAGACGGGCGTTCGGGTTCGGCGCAGCACAGGGCGGGTCAACGAGTTGGATCGGAGGCGCGGCCGTCAGAATCGCCGGATGCGGTCGTTACCCGAATCCACGAAATAGACGACGCCCGTGGCGTCCACGTCGATACCGTTCGGCGAGACCATGAGCGCCGAGACGGCCGGTCCGCCGTCCCCGCCGAAGGCCGCCCCGCCGGTCCCCGCGATCGTCGTGATGATGTCCGGTGTCAACGAGACGTCGATGACTCGCACCCTGTGATTGTCCAAGTCGGAGACGTAAATGTTGTCAGACGTGTCCACCGCCAGGCCGAAGGGACGGTTGAGCATCGCGGCCAGGGCGTCACCCCCGTCGCCGGAGTACCCTGCCGTGCCCGTGCCGGCGAACGTGTCGATGTCCAGGAGAAGGTCGACGACCCGGATCACGTGGTTGCTCGAGTCGGCGATGTAGATGAAGCCGCCGCTGTCCACAACGACGTCAGTGGGGAACGTCATCGTCGCCATGTCCGCCGGGCCACCGTCTCCCGTGTACCCCGAGGTCGCAGGGGTCCCTGCCCAGGTATCGATGATGCCGCTCGTATCGACGATGCGGACGATATGGTTTTCGGTGTCCGCGATGTAGGCGTTCCCCGAGGCGTCGAAGGTGATCCCGTTGGGCCGATTGAGCTCTGCGGCGGTGGCCAGCCCGAGGTCTCCACTGAACCCTCCTGCCGTCGTGCAGCCCACGCCAATACCTGCGAATGTCGAGATCGAGTCGGCCACCAGATCGACCACGCGGATTCGATTGTGCCCCCAATCGGCAACGTAGATGAGGCCGCCGGCCTCATCGAGGAATAGCTGCCTCGGCAGCGTGATGGTGAAGTCTGTGGCGGGAGAGCCATCTCCGCTCCAGCTGCATCCCCCGTTTCCCGCCACCGTCGTGATCAGGCCGGTCTGGGCATCCACAAGACGGATTCTCCCATCCGTCGTCACGTAGACGTTTCCGGCGGAGTCCACCGCCACGCCGTTGATGTTGCTGTGCACCTGCGAGATCGCGGGGACATCGTTCTGGAAGAGAGTGCCTCCTGTCCCCGCAACGGTGTTGATGATCAGGCCGGAATCGACCGTCCGGATCCTCCCGTTGGTAGCGATGTGGATATTTCCGAGGGGATCGGTCGCCACACCCCAGTTGCTGCCGGTGCCGGCCAAGAGGGCGGGCCCGCCGTCGCCCGAGAAGGTGGCGGAGCCGGTGCCGGCGAAGTTGTTTATGATCCCCCCCGTGTCCACGATCCGGGTCCGGTTGGCGCCCCGGTTGACGATGTAGAGGTTGTCCATCGTGTCGATGGCGAGTCCCCATGGGTTGGCCAGGCCCGCGGCCGTGGCGAGCCCTCCATCCCCCATGGCGTTGTCCATCCCGTTGCCGGCGTAGGTGTCGATATTCCCGCTTGCACGGTCCACCCAGCGGATGCGGAAGTTCTTGCTGTCGCTGATGAAGACATCGTCGAGGGAATCGATCGCCAGATACATCGGCTCGTCCAGCTGGGCCGATACGGCCAGCCCGAGGTCCCCCATGAACCCCGGCGCCCCTGTGCCCGCGAAGGCCCGGATGAATCCTGTCGAATCCACACGTCGCACGCGGTGGTAAAGCGCTCCCTGCCACTCGGAGATGAATATGTCTCCGTTCGAGTCGACCGCCACGTCCCGGGGACTACGGAGACGAGCGTCCGTTGCCAGGATGTCGTCGTTCGGGTCCGTGCCTCCGCCCGCGACCGTGGTGATGATCTCCGTGATGGCGTCCACGCGGCGGATCTTGTTGTTGTTCAGGTCCGCGATGTAGAGGTTTCGATTGGCGTCGACGGCGATGCCCTCCGGCTGGCGGAGCGATGCGAGGTACGCGGGACCACCGTCGCCCATGTCCCGCTGAGCCCCGTTCCCGGCGATGGTCCGGATCTGTCCCGTGAAGGCATCGACGTGGCGGACCCGTGCCCTGATAAACTCGGTGAAATATATGTTTCCAAACGAATCGGCCGCCACGTCACGGGCGAAGATGAGGGCGTCCAGGGCGTCGCCTTCGTCACCGTTGCCCGCGCCCGAGATCGTGGCGATCACCCGGTTGTCGAGTCGGAAGCTTCCGGTGGCCCCGGGGGTGCCGACGCTGCCCGTGGGTTGCTCCGTCGGCTGCACCAGAAGGACGACGTCGGTGTAGTTGGCCCTGCCCAGATCGAAGAAGGCACTCCATACGAAGATATGGCCTTCCCCGGCGGCGGAGGTCGATAGCCCCAGGAGTCCTTCGCTGGGAAGGCCCTCCGCTTCCGTCGCGGCCATGAACGGCCCGGCGGAGCCGTTGGTGGAGTAGCTCACCGTGACGTCGGCCAGGTCTAGGTTGGAGTCGATCAGGCGATAGCTCAAGGTCACGCGGTCGAACAGGATTCCCGGCGCCACGTTCGCGGAGGCGGTCACCGGCGTGTTGTTCACGACGAACGGGCCATAGGATGTCGGTGCCGGATCCTCCTTGGAGTCGGTGGCGATGATCGCGATGTGGACCGTGGCGAAGTAGCCCGACAGATCCACCTCCGATATCCAGCCTATCTGGTGGACGGTTCCCACTCCGGGGGAGGTCGTGAGGTCTTCCGTGCCGTCGCCTATCGACGCGTCGACCGTAGCATCCGACCATCCCGAGATCGGCCCCACGCCGGTCGTGGAGTACTTCAGCTGGATGCTAGAAAGATTGCTCTCGAGATCGATGATCCTGTAGTCGATGGTGAGGTTCCTGTGGACGTCATCCGGGGGAGCCATCTTCCCCGTGGGCGAGGTGACGTTGTCGATGGTGGCCGTGGGGGCCAGTGTGTTGTCCACCACGAAGACACCCGTCCGACCCGGAGTTCCAACCCCGAGAATCGCCAGGACGTTGTCCTCCGGCGTCAAGCGTACGTCGACGCTCGTCTCCCGTTTTCCGGGTAGATCCACGTCGGTTTCCCAGACGAAGTCGTGGGATGTTCCGCCTGGAGAAGTGGACAGCGCCGTCGTCCCATGGCTACCGAAAAGGATGCCCGCATCTTTAGCTAAAATGAAAGACTGACCCGCGTCGGTCGAATACTCGACGACCAGGTCGGTCGGATTGGACTCCGCATCACCGAGGCTGTACGTGATCAGGATATTGCCCGACTGATCGCCCGGAGGAAACGGGTTGATCGTGACGATCGAGGGCTCCTGGTTGTTGTTGACGAGGAAGTCCGGGGTCGTGAACGGGACCCCGTCGTTCTGTCCGTCGTTCGGCGTGATCCGGAGTGTGACCATGGACGAGTCGGCGGAGATGAGGTTCGCCGCGGAGTTCCATACGAAGGTGTGCGAGATGCCGGCGGGGGAGGATGTGAGACCAGCGATCCCCTCGCTGGGGAGGCCCGTCCTCTCCGTTGCGGTGAAGTAGTCCGTGCCGTTGGTCGAGTAATCGACGGTGATGTCGATGGCATCGCTGTTGCCATCGATGAGTATGTGCGTGACCTGAACATCCCCCGCCTCGAAGCTCCCCTCGGCCGGTGCCCCGATGAACGATATCGGCAGGTCGTTGTTGGAGATGTCGATGACCACCGAGCCTGGGGTGCCGTCCGGGGGAGGGAAGTCCCTAGGGGTGAGGCGGAAGGTGACCCCGGTGAAGTTACCCATCCCGAGGTCGCTGATCGAGTTCCAGGCCAGGCTGTGAGGAGTCCCCCCCGGAGACGACGTGAGATTGCTGATCTCTCCGACGGTGATCATCGCGGGGCTGAAGGTGATCCCGTCGGTGGAGTACTCCGCGATGAGGCTCACGAGGTCGCTCGTCGAGTCGAACAGGTTATACGAGACCTCGATCAGTCCGGAGACCATGTCGGCCGCGACGGGCGAGATTATGGTGAGCGATGGGACATCGTTTCCGCGTATGAAGAGGTTGGAGATGTCGGAGGTCCCCAATCCGTCCGGGTCCATCGGGATGATCTCGATCTCGAGATCCGCCTGGGCGCCCGGAGGCAGATCCGTCGACGTGTCCCACACGAACGTGTGCCCGATCCCACCCGCCGAAGTGAGCAGGCCGGTGACGCCATCGCCCCCCGCGCCCGCCATTGCCGGCAGGAACGGCCCCACTCCCCCTTGTCGCCAGCCGACGGTGATGTCCGCCGGATCGGCGTCGCCGTCGGACAGCGTATAAGTGATCGTGACATCCGTCCCGAAGGCACGCGCCACCGTGTCGATCCGGACCACCGGTCGAAGGATGGCGTTGTCCAGGACGAAGGCGGCCGTTACGACCGCGAGGCCGGTCGCCGCGTCCGACGCGGTGATCTCGATCAGAGTCTGGTTCGAGGGACCGACATAGCCGATGTTGCCTATGCTGTCCCATACAAAGATGTGGGGGATTCCGGAGGGGCTGGTCGTGAGACCGGTCGTTCCCTCGCTGGGCGGGCCCGTCTGCTCCATCGCCACCGCCCAGATCAGGCCGTTATCGGTCGTCGAGTACCTCACCTGGATGCTGGCCGCGTCCGAGTTCGTGTCCGTCAGGGTGTACGAGATGGTGACGTCTCCCGACTGCAAGCCGCCGGGCGTCACGATCGCCGTCACGGGGGCGTCGTTGTTGTTCACGACGAAAGCGTTCGAGGTATCCGACGTCCCGAGCTTCGTATCCCTTGGAGTGATCCGGATCGTCACCCCCGTCACGAAGGCGGGGCCGAGATCGGTCTGGGATGACCAAAGGAACAGATGTGCTACCCCGGCGGGAGTCGAGGCGAGTCCAGAAATCCCGTCACTCGGCGAGCCTTCCGTGGCGGAGATGAATCCGCTGCCCGCGTCGTACTCGACGAGAATGTCCAGCGGGTCGCTCTCCGCATCGGTCAGGGTGTATCCGATCAGGATGTTTCCCGAAGATGGGTCCGGGATCGCGTTGATCGCGACGGAGGGGGCCGTCGTGTTATCCACGGTGAAGAAGTCGGTCTGCGTTCGAGTCCCCTCGCCAAGGGCGAGGACGGGATTGTCACGCGGCACGATCCGGATGAGCACCGTGTCGTCCGCCGCCGCGACCCCGATCATGTCGCCGGTCGAGCCCGTGTTCCAGACGAAGACGTGCGCCACTCCGACGGGGGTGGAGGAGAGGCCCGTCACCCCCTCACTCGGAAGCCCGGCACGCTCCGTCGCCGGAAAGAAAGCGACGCCGTCCGTCGAGTAGAGGACATCGATATCCACGAGGTTCCCCTCGGGATCGAAGAGGACGTAGTTGATCGTCACGTCGCCTACCTGTGAGCCCGAAGGGGTCGTGATCGTCGCCGATGGTTCCTGGTTGTTATTCACCAGAAAGTTCGCCGTCGTGGTGGGGAGCCCCGGATTCTGGGGATCGGTCGGGGTGATCTGGAACGTCACCGTGTCCGAGTCGATCGTGTTCAGGTTCGTCCCCGAGGCCCAGACGAATATGTGACTGTCCCCCCCGGGCGACGAGGAGAGCCCCGTCGTACCCTCGCTGGGGAGGCCTGTTCGCTCCGTCGCGTCGAGGTAAGTGCTCCCATCGGTCGAGTATTTTACCGCCGTCGTGATCGTGTCGGAGTTCCCGTCGATCAATATGTAGGAGACGGTGACATCCCCGCTTCGTAGATCCCCTGCCACCGGTGCGCCGATGAAGGCCACCGGGAGGTTGTTATTCTCGACATCGAAGGTGGCCACGTCGGGCAGACCGGTTCGCGGTTCGTCGTCCGTCGGCGTGATCCTGAACTGCACCGCCGTGAAGTTCCCTATGCCCAGGTCCGCCACCGAGTTCCAGGCGAACGAGTGAGACGTCCCCAGCGGGTCGGATGGCAGGTTGGTCTTTCCCCCCACCTGGATCGTCGCCCCGAACCAGTCCACGCCAGCGTTCGTCGAGTAGTCGGCCGCCACGTCTATCGGGTCGCTGGTCGAGTCGAATAGACTGAATTCGACCGGGATCAGACTGCCCACGATGCCTCCCGCCGGACTCGTGATCGTGACCATCGGGTCGTCGTTCCCCACCACGAAGACATTGGAACTGTCATCGATCCCGGTGCCGTCGATGTCCGACGGCGCGATACGAACCTGGATGCCCCCCTGGGCCATCGGCCCGATGTCCAATGACGCCTCCCAGACGAGGTTGTGGATCACTCCTCCGGAGGAGGTCGTCTGGCCTGTGATCATGCTCCCCGACGGCGTCCCATCATCGGTGCTCTTGATGTTGGTGACCGGCAAGAAAGTGATCCCGTCGGTCGAGAAGGAGACGTCGAGGGTCGCCAGGCTGGCGTTTCCATCGAGCAGACGGTACTGGACGAAGACATCGAAGCTGTACGACCTCGACATCGGGTCGATCAGGACGATCGGCACGAGGGAGCCGTTGTCGATCGAGAAGACGCCGGACTCCGCCTGTCCGCCGAGGACCGAGTCGGAGGGCGTGATGCGGATTCGCGCCGCGCTCGTGCTCGTCAGGCTGATGTCCGCAATCGAATCCCAGACGAAGATATGGCCCGACCCCACCGGAGACGATGCAAGACCCGCGATACCGTCGCTCGCTGGCGAGACGCAAGCCGTGCACTCCGAAGCGGGAAGCGGAGCGTAGGTTGTTCCCGAGTCCGTGGACCACTCCACCAGGATCGAGACCGGGTCCGAATTCGTGTCGAACAGGGTGTACGTGATGATCACATTGCCCGACTGGACGCCCACCGGCGTCTCCACCACCGCCACGGGGGCGCTGTTGTTGTCCACCTCGAAGACACCCGATACCGCCGGCGCGCCCGTCTTGGTGTCCGACGGGATGATCCGGAGGACGACGTTCGTCTCGCGGGCCGTCCCCATGTCCGCGAGTGTGTCCCATGCGAACGTGTGAAGATCTCCGCCCACGGACGATGAGAGACCCGCCACCCCCTCCCCTTGACCGAGGGCCCGGGTCGCCGGGGAAAAGGGGCCCGCCGGTCCGTTGATCGAGAACGACGGGTCGATGTCGATCGGATTGCTCTCCAGGTCGGTCAGCGTGTAGTCGACGAGCACGACGCCGGACACGATCGCCGGCACCGCTGCGATCGCCGCGCCCGGCGCCACCGTGTTGTCCACGAGGAAAACGTCGGTAAACGCGGTTGGCCCTTCCCCGAGCCGCGAGTCCGGGTTGTCGCGTGGCCGGATGCGGACCACGACCGTGGGCGCCAGCACCCCTGCCAGATCCGTCGTCGCCGTGTCCCAGACGAACGTGTGAGGAATGCCCCCCGGATCTGATGGTAGAGCCGTCGTCCCCTCGCTCGGAAGACCGACGCGCTCTGTCGCTGCCATCCAGTTTTGACCTCCGTCTAGCGTATACTCCAGGTCGATGTCCACCGGGTCGCTTCCCGTGTCGGTGAGCATGTAGCTGATCGTCACGTCCCCCAGCGTCTGCGGGCTTGGCGGGGTGCTGACCGCGGCGGAAGGCTCGGAGTTGTTGTCGAGCAACAACCCCATCGTCGGTAGCGAGGTCGTCAGCCCGGACGCATCCATCGCCGTGATCCGCATCTGGAGCGGCGGCGCCGCCAGTGTCGGCGGAATGTCGGTGTCCATGAGATCCGTCGCGGAGGCCGAGGCCCAGCGGAAGACGTGCGCAATACCCCCCGGGCTCGTCGCCAGCCCCACCGTGCCGCCGCTCGGGGGGTTGATGCATGCCAGACACTCCGTCGCGAGGAACCAGGTCACCCCGTCATCGATCGAGTATTCCACCAGGATGCTCACCAGGTCGCTGTCCTCATCGATCACCAGATAGTCCAACTGGACGTCTCCTCCGATCACCTGGCCGCTGACCGGCGAGCTGATGAAGACGATCGGCGCCGGGTCGTTCTCAACGAAGAAGTCCCCCGTCTCGGCGAAGGGAGGGAGGGCGCACACCTGGATCGCCCCGTCCGGACTGTCGCAGGGTACGATCCGAACCCTCACGGTCGGCTCGTTCGCCAGACCCTGCGCGTCGCTGTCCCAGGCGAACGTGTGGGGCTCTCCGGCGCGCGAGGAGGTCAGGTTCGTCGTTTCCCCCACCGGGATCTGCGTCACCGGCTGCCAGGAGCCACCTAGATCGAGCGAATAATCGACCTGGATATCGACGAGGTCGTCCGTCGAATCGACGAGCGTGTAGTCGATCCGGACCAGGTCGTTTTGTGTCCCTGAAGGCGTCGTGATCGTGGCGGCAGGCGCCTCGTCCCACGCGGGGAAATTCGTCGTCTCCTCCATGAGACCGATCAGATTCGGGCTGCGGGAATCCTGCGGCGTGATGCGCACCCGGACAAACTCCGCCCCGCCCGGCAGGTCTGCCGCCGAATCCCAGATGAACATGTAGGGAATCCCTGTGTCGCTGGTGACCAGGTCAATCGTTCCATCGCCGCCTGCCTCCGTGCAGGGGAGCCAGGGAGCCATTGGATTTCCCGTTCCCGGGTAGGGAACGACGGCGTACTCCACCGTAATGTCGGCCGGTTGCATCTCGGGATCGGACAGTCGGTAGGGGATTTCCACCGTCAGCTCCGATCGAACGGGTGCATCGATGCTCACGCTGGGGGCCGCGTTCGACGCTCGGCCACTGCTGCCTCCTCCCGAGGACGCCGCGATGGCTGCGATGGCAATGTAACCGCAGCCGGTTCCGAACTGGGAGAGAAGAGTCGCCAGTAGAAAGAGCGTCGAGCGAATCCCCCTGGCGGGCCACCTGATAGAGCCGAACCTCATGCGTCTCTCTCCTCGAATGAGTTTGTGTAGCCGGAAGTCGAATGAAAGTACACTCCAGGGAGGAGAGGTCTTCTCCCCCCGCTCTCTCCATTCTAGATCCCGGGGGCGATGTGGGCAATTCCAAATCGGAGACCTGCTTCGATGGCAGGGGAGGATATCGGCAGGGGCCGTGGGACAGAGGTTAGTGGCTGCCGGTCGGTGAGGTGGGCAGCGTAGGGTTCCCGGAGGGCCGGCTGTCGCCGGCGGCCTGAAGGCGGGCGATTTCGGAGCGATCCGCCTCTGCGCGGTGTGTGGCCCCGATGCCCTCGTTCACGCGCAAAGCTCGTCGCAGATACCCGATCGCGGAGGCGCGATCCCCCGACTTCTCCATCACCCGCGCCAGGCTTCGGAGCGAGAGGGCGATCCCCTCGCGATCCGCCCGCTGGCGGTTCAGACGGAGGGCCTCTTCGAGCGCGATTCGAGCAGCATCCAGCCGATCCAGCCCCTCCTCGGCGCGGGCCCGATTGGCCAGGTTGGAGGCGAGATCATCCCATCTCTCGTGGTCTCGGTTGAAGGCCTCGGCCTCGGCGAAGAACCTCCTCGCCTCCTTCGGCTGACCCTCCCGCATCCTCACGAGGCCCATCTGGTTCAGCGTGATCGCGCGTCCCGCGGGATCACGCAACTCTTTCTGGATTTCCAAGGCTGACTGAAGTCGCTTCCGGGCGGCTTCGACATTCTCCTCTCGAAGGTCCAGGGCGGCGAGATCGTTGAGACACAGTGCCATGGCGAGGCGATCTCCAGCGATCCTGTAGATCTCCATGGCGGCCCTGAATCCCGTTCGAGCCTCATCCAGATTTCCGAGCCGCTCCTGGACGCGGGCAAGATTCGCGATGCTTCCAGCTTCCGAGGGCAAATCGTCGTGATCGCGGCTCTCCTCGAGCGCCCTGAGAAAGAACCTGTTGGCCTCCTCGTAATTGCCTGCCCGGTACGTCTTCACTCCCTTCTCGCTCCACTTGACTCGAGCGGGGGGATCTTCCCGGACGGGCGGCGCGGAGCCACAGGCTGGGCCGAGAATCAGGACGGCTGTCAGGGCAAGGATGGTGAGGCGGCTCATCCGTCAATCCTCGTAGGGGTCCATTCTTCGACTCCGGGAGATGGACGTCTCGATCTCTGGGAGCGGATCGAGGTTTCCTCGTATGAGAATGTTCCTCTCCGTTGCTCGAATGAGGCGACGGGCCTCCGCCGTCGTGTACCGGGTCGCCTCCGCCGTGCGAGGGATCTCCTCGGAGACGAGCTGGAGGGCCAAGGTGGCCTCATCGAGAGCCTGCCGGAGGTCTTTGACGACGGCGGGGAGGCCTGCCTCCGGTTCGGACAGGTTGGTCAGGATGGTCTGGACGTTCGCCATCGCTACCGAAACCTCCTCGAAGAGGGTGTTGAGCCGGACGGCATTGGATTCGAGCTTCTCTATCAGACCCTGCATATTGTCCACGTTTACCGTGGCGGTCTCCGCGAGCTCGCGGAACTGCTCGACGGTCTCGCTCGCCTTCTCGGCGATTCCATTGAGATTTGCGTAGAGCTGGCCCTCGTCCTTGATCAGGGCACCGATGCTTCCCTCTCCCTCACGAATCCCTCTCGCGATCTCCTCGAGGTGATCGCTAAGGCCGACCATCCTTTCGGCGAGGGTCCCGAACGACTCCGTCGTGCCCGCCTTTACTCGGGCCGGGATCCGGGCGCCGGCCCCCAGAGGCTCGGCGCCAGCGCCTGGCAAGAGCGACACTTCGGTTCCACCGAAGAACGATGGAGGGATCACCTCCGCAACGAGCCCCGCGCTCAGCCGATCCGAGTGCTCGGGAAGAATCTCGAGGGTCACGGTGACGGAGTTGGTCTGGCCGAGTCGGACCGACTGGACGGTCCCCACCGGTACCCCGCTCATACGGACCACCGCCCCGTCGTCCAGCCCGTGGGCCTCGTCCAGCGTGAAGGTGAGGGTCGGGCGTTGGTGGAACCAATCGTGGCTCTGGCTGCGGGCGACGAAAGCGATCCCCCAGACGAGGATGGAGATGAGAAGGATCAGCCCGGCCATCTTCTCGGCTCGTGTTGTCGGCGTTGTCATCGAGCGAAGGCCTCTCTCATCGGTTAGCCCGCCACGAGGCGTCCCTCTCGAAGCACCCGGACCTGCGCGGACGCCGCCGGCACCCGGTCTCGATCCGTCGTGCCGATGACGGCCGTCAGTGTCCCCTCGACGGTCGTGCGCACCTGATCCCAGATCTCCGAGGCGCGCGTACGCGACAGACGAGTGAAGAAGTCATCGAAGACGATGACCTCCGGACCCATGCTGAGCGCTCTTGCCAGGGATGCCGCGTGGGCCTCCTGCAGCCCCAGCTCCGCGGGTCTCTGATCCGCCATCGAGTCGAGGTCGAGGGCGCGGAGTATCTTCACGACTCGATCTCCCACCTCGTCCATCGGAATCAGCTCGTGGTACACCAGGGGGAGCGCCACATTGTCGAAAACGCTCAGGTTCTGCAGGAGGGCAGACTCCTGGAAGACGAAGCCCAGCTTCATTTTCGCTGCACGCCTCCGGGCGTACGGGTCGAGGTGGAGATCCGTGCCAGCGAACCGGACGGTCCCCCGATCGGGGGGAATGAGTCCCGAGCAGACCTTGAGCAGACTCGTAGCCCCTGCCCCCGCTTCCGCCTCGATGACCACTACTTCGCCGCGAGCCACTTCGAGGTGCAGATCGGAGAAGAGGCTCCTGCGTCCCCGTTGCAGATGGATCTTCTCGGCAGAAAGGACGGGAAGTTCAGCCATCGAGAGTTCGCTCCCTTCTCCTCACCATGCCGCGCCGGAGATGAACAGGGTGCAGACCAGGTTCAAGACGAGGCAAACGAAGATCGAGGAGATCACGGCGCGAGTCGCCATCTGTGGCACTTCCGTCGGCGACAGTCGGACCGATAGTCCGTAGTGACAGGCGAGGAGGGCGACCGCGGTGCCGAAGAGGATCGATTTGAGCGCCAGCATCGGCAGGTCCCAGGTTCCCATCAGCTCCAGGAGGGGGACGCGGCCGGCAGATTCGGAGAGGAGGCCCATGCTCCTCGCCATGAACTCGCCCCCGTGGAAGGAGACGGCAAACACATAGAGGTTCAGCACCAGGAGGGAGGCCACCATTCCGAGGAGCCGGGGGAAGATCACGAAATAGTCCATGTTGATCGCCATGGCGTCGAGGATCTGGTCCTCCCGGTTGATCTTCATTGTCCCGATCTCGGTCACCATCGCCGTCCCGGACCGGCCGATGATCACGAGGATCGTGATCAGGGGCATCAGCTCCCTCAGGAACATCTCGGAGGAGGGCCGGATATGAGCGGCGAGGCCGAGGCCTCCGAGGAGTTGAGCGGCGATGAAGAAGACGACGGTTCCCACGCAGACGGAGGCGAGCGTCAGCAGCGGGATCGCCTGAGCCGCCGTGAAGTAGACCTGTCTCAGGAAGCTCTGCCAGACGAGTTGGCGACCGCGGCCCTTCTCCAGGAAGAAGGCCTTCAGGGTCGCGTACCCCAGTCCCGCTACTCCGGCCCCACGAGAGATCAAGCGCAATGCCCAGCGGCCGATCCCCCCCAGGGGGTCACCCAGCAATCCCAACTCTGTGCTCCTAGTAGTCTTAGGGAAGAGCCATGGTACTCGATTGGGCTTTCGCGGTCAACATCGGACCGTCGGAGAAGGCCGGAGAAAAGGACCTCGTCCTTGTAACCTTCATCTCAGAGGGACAGAATCGAGCGAGCGGCGTATTTCGAGAAGAGCGAGTCGAGGCGACAGGAGAAGATGTGACGACGATGGGCGGACAGGGGATCTACACGACTCAGAAGGAGTACTTTCGGGACGCCTACAGGAGCGGCGTTCACGGGTGGCCTACGGAAGGACCGACCGGCGCCATCCTGCAGTTCCTGAAGAAAATGCGGAGAGAGGGGATCGAGGGGAGGTTTCTCGACATCGGCTGCGGCGAGGGGAGGCACTTGATTCCCTTTGCCCGGGCGGGATTTCGCTGCGAGGGGTTCGATCTCGAGCCGCTCGCTCTCGAGAGGGCGGAGGGCTATCTCCGGAAGGCGGGCGTACGTCGCCGCGTGAACCTCCGGAAGGGAGACGCTCTTCGCCTACCCTATCCGGAGAGTTCCTTCGACGTGATCCTGGACAGCGGTTGCTTCCATCACATCCGGATCTCGGACGAGAGACGCTTCGTGAGAGGAATTTTGAAGGTGTTGAAGCCCGGGGGCACTTTCCTGCTCACGGTCTTCGACGTGAACTTTCGCCACACACCGGATGAGCTGGTTCACAAGCGCAGGCGGTGGCTCGTCCATCGGGGCCATTACGATCGGTTCTTCACTGCGGCGGACATCCGACGGGTCTTCGGGAAGGAGTTCGTCGTCCGGGAACTCGTGAAGGAGGCGAAGGGCCTCAGCCACTTCTGGCATGTCCGGATGCGGAGTCGAGTCGCAGGAGGGAGCGGCTAACGGGGGGGCCATTCGTCCGAATCGGCATCGGAATCGGCAGCGGACTCCGAGTCGGAATCGTCTGACTCTTCCTTCTCATCGAAGCGATCGGACTTCATTCCGTGAGGCTTCTCACCCGCTTCGGCCTCGTCTCCGTGCTTGGTGCCCTCGAATCTATGATCGTCGAAGCCTTCAGGCTTCTCCGCGTCCACGCGTTCGCCCTTCTTCGCGGACTTCCGGAGCTGGCGTGTGAGAATGAATCGCTTTTTGGGCGGCTCGCCGGTCTTGATCTCCTCGTCCGAAGTGAGAGCCGCCGCGGCCGCATCTTCCTGAGCCTTGAGCTCTGCCTCGCGCCTCTTCTGCTCTTCCTCTTCCTTCTTCTTCTGCTTGAAGGCCTCAAACGGATCGTCGGCGGGATTCCCCATCTTCCTCTCCTCTTGCGATTACGGCGTGGATTCTACTAGCACCCCGTCCCCACGTCACCTAATTTCATGACGCGCACCAAACTCCCACCCCGGCCTCGGAGTTTCATGACGCGCACCAAACTCCCACCCGGGCACGGAGTTTCATGACGCGCACCAAACTGGCACTTCCGTGTCGGACCGGTGGTCTATAGTTCTTCTGACTACTCCTTAGGTGTGCTCCGCCGAGAGTCCCCCCAAAATGGCCAAGCAACCCCGGTTTGTCGTTCCGGATATGCCCCATCATGTGACCCAGAGGGGCACACGGCGCATGAAGACTTTTTTCTGCCACGGAGACTACCTTGCGTATCTCTCCTTCCTGGAGAAAAGCGCCGGACGTCAGAAGTTGGAGATCTGGGCCTACTGCCTCATGCCCAACCATGTTCACCTCATCGTCGTGCCACGAGAGAAGCACTCTCTGTGGCGCGGAATAGGCTGTGCTCACTGGGAGTACGCGAAAATGATCAATGAGCGAAACGGGTGGACGGGGTCCTTATGGCAGGATCGATTCTCATCATTTCCAATGGACGAGCCGTATCTCCTTGCGGCGACCAGATATGTTCTCAGGAACCCGGTGGTGGCCGACCTGGTCGAGAACGCCGAGGATTGGCCCTACTCGAGTGCCAGGATTCACTTGGAGGGAAACGGGAGCTCCCTGGTGCGCACGGAGGCCCTCAACCCCATGATCTCGGACTGGTACAAATTCCTACGCCAGCCCAACACCACTGACCAGTCCGAGGACTTGGAGGCCCACATTCGGAACGGCTTTCCCTTCGGATCGGAGGATTTCGTCAGTAGGCTGGAAAGAGGTTCAGGCAGGCGTCTCAGGCCTAAAAAGCGAGGTCCAGCACCCGCCGGAATACTACCCCTGTCGTAAAGTGGCGTCGATCGGACCTACAGGCACACTGGACGAGTTTGGTGCGCGTCATGAAACTTGGAGGCCTGGCTGGGGGTTTGGTGCGCGTCATGAAACTCGGAGGTCTGGGGGGGAGTTTGGTGCGCGTCATGAAACTCGATTGAAGGGTCGGGGCAGCTTTCCCTATAATGTTGGACGTCTCGACATGGAGGTTTCGATTGGGAAAGCAGATTCTCGGGCTCACTGTCAATGGGCGGTCCTACCGTACGGCCGCTCGGCCCTACGATGTTCTCCTGGACGTCATCCGAGAAAACCTGAACCTCACCGGCACCAAGCGGGGTTGCGACATGGGGACCTGCGGGTGCTGCACCGTCATCATCGAAGGAAAGCCGATCCTCTCTTGCCTCACTCTCGCTGCGCAGGTCGAGGACAAGAAGATCACGACGATCGAGGGGATACGAGAGAACGGCCATCTCCATCCTTTGCAGGAGGCCTTCGCCGACTTCGGAGGCAGCCAGTGCGGTTTCTGCACGCCGGGGATCATCATGGCGGCCAAGGCGATGCTGGATCGGAACCCCCGCCCCGACGACGCGCAACTGCGAGAAGGGATCTCGGGAAACCTATGTCGCTGCACGGGATGGATAAAGATATTCGAGGCGGTCAAGCACGCGGCGACCGAGGTGGCCAAAAGGAATGCGCCGAATGAGTAAGAAGCGTCCTCATAGCATCATCGGCAAGCGAACCCCGCTGATCGACGGGCGCGCGAAATCGGCCGGGGACACTATCTACACGGACGACATCAAGCTCCCCGGCTGCCTCGTGGGAAAGATACTCCGGAGCCCGCTGCCTCACGCGCTGATCCTCGAGTTGGATCCGTCCAAGGCCATGGCTCTCCCTGGAGTCCACGCGGTGGTCACCGGACGCGAGTCGAACGTGAAGTTCGGCGTCCTCCCGATCAGCCGGGACGAGACGGCCATGGCGGTGGAGAAGGTGCGCTACATCGGAGACTGCGTGGCCGCCGTGGCGGCGGACGATGAAGAGATCGCCCTGCAGGCCTTGCAGGAGATCTCGGTGGTCTACGAGGAGCTTCCCGCCAGCCTCCGGATGGAGGACAGCTTGAAGAAGACGGATCACCCGATCCACGCGGAGAAATCGATCCGCGGGACCAACATCATGAAAGAGGTGGACCAGCACTTCGGCGATGTGCCGATGGCGCTGGAGAAGGCTCGCTGGAAGCGGACGGGACAATTCGAGTTTGTCGGCGTGACCCACGGTTTCACCGAACCCCATGCCGTGATCGCCTATTACGATCCTGATGGCCGGCTCACGGTCTGGTCAGCGACACAGGTCCCTTACTACCTGCATCGAGCGCTGGCTGAAGTGATGGAGATGCCGATGCACCGTGTCCGGGTGATCAAGCCGGCCGTCGGCGGAGCATTCGGTGGCAAGAGCGACCCGTTTCCGCACGAGATGTGCGCTGCCCTCCTCAGTCGGCAGTGCCGGAGGCCGGTGAAGATCCTCTTCGACCGGGAGGAAGTATTTCTCACCAACCACGGCAGGCACCCGACGAAGCAGAAGGTTTCGATCGGCGTCGACTCCGAGGGGAAGATCCAGGCGATGGACGTGGAGGCTTTGATCGATGGGGGAGCCTGGTCTTCGTTCGGGGTGGTGACGACGTATTACAACGGAGTCCTCTCGATCGGCCCGTACGAGATTCCGAACTTCAAATACAGCGGCAAGCGGGTCTACACGAACAAGGCTCCCTGTGGGGCGATGCGCGCCCACGGGGCGGTGAACACCCGGTTCGCTGTGGAGGTCATCCTGGATGAAATTGCCCACGAGATGGGGATGGACCCGTGCGAATTGAGGCTCCGTAACTTCATGCCGCCGAATACGACCACGATCAATGAATTCAGGATCACATCCAATGGAGTCCGGGAGTGCCTCGAGAAGGTGATGGAGGCCTCCCGGTGGAAGGAGCGCCACGGGAAGTTGCCGTACGGGGAAGGGATGGGGCTCGGCTGCGGATTCTATATCAGCGGGAGCGCCCTCCCTATCCACCGGAGCAAGATGCCCCAGTCGACGGTGCACCTGAAGATCGACGTTGACGGCGGCGTGACGATACACACCGGAGCTTCGGAGATCGGTCAGGGAAGCGATACGATGGTCGCACAGGTCGTCGCCGAGGTTCTCGGGCTCGGTCTCGGCTGGATGCGCGTCTACGCCGTCGATTCCGACCTCTCACCTATCGATCTGGGCTCCTATTCGAGCCGGGTGACTTTCATGAACGGCAACGCCGCCCTCCAGGCGGCAGAGAAGATCCGGGAGGAACTGGTAGGGGCCGCGTCTCGACTCACCGGAAAGCCCCTCAAAGGTTTCGTCTGCCAGGACGAAAGCGTCGTCTTCGCGCCGGACCCGGAGGTGTCGGTCCCGTACCTGGATGCTGTCCGGGAGGCGATAGCGGGGAGCGGGGCCTTGATCGCCAAGGGCTCTTATCTCGGTCCGCCACCGATGGGAGGCAAGTTCAAGGGAGCGGCGGCGGGGTTGTCTCCCGCCTACTCCTTCAATGCCTACATCGCCCACTTGAATGTGGATCCGGATACGGGGATCGTGAAGGTGACCAAGGTCTGGGCCGCGCACGACTGCGGCAAGGCCCTGAACCCGATCGCCGTGGAGGGACAGATCGAGGGATCGATCCACATGGGCCTCGGTCAAGTGCTGCAGGAGTCGATGGATTACCATCGAGGAATCATCCTGAACCCGAACCTGCTCGATTACCGCCCCCTCTCCTCGAAGCAGATGCCGGAGGTGGAGGTATTCATCGTCGAGAGCGACGACCCGGAGGGCCCGTTCGGGGCGAAGGAGGCGGGAGAGGGGCCTTTGCTGCCGATCCTCCCCGCCGTGGCCAATGCGATTTACGACGCCGTGGGGGTGCGGTGCAACAGCCTCCCCATCACTCCGGACAAAGTCCACAGCGCGATCGAGAGGATGTGGAAGCGTGATCCTTCCAAAGTTCGAGCTCTATCGGCCTCGTAGCGTCGACGAGGCGCTCGGGATTGCCAGGGGCCTGCCCGGAGATTTCGACTACGTGGCGGGTGGTACCGATCTGCTCCAGAACTACAAGAACCGCCTCAACGCCAAACCCCACGTGATCAGCCTCACCGACATCGAAGAGATGAAGACGGTGACCCCTGACCGGATCGGAGGGCTGGTGCGACTCTCCGACCTCGAGGGGCATCCGCTGATCCGGGAGAGGTATCCGGCTATCGCCCAGGCGGCGAGCCAGGTTGCCAGCCCACTGGTCCGGGAGTCGGCGACGGTGGGGGGAAACATCCTCGTCGAGACGCGGTGTTTCTACTTCAACCAGACCTTCTTCTGGAGGCAGGCAAAGGGATTCTGTCTCAAGGCCGACGGGGACGTCTGCCTCGTCGTTCCGCAGAAAGAGATCTGCTACGCTACCTACTCGGGCGACATTGCTCCCGTCCTTCTCGTTCTGGACGCGTCCTTCGTGTTGCGCGGTCTCGAGGGGGATCGAACGATTCGAGCCCGGGAATTCTTCCAGCCGGACGGAATCCGCAAGCACGTGATGAAGAAGGGAGAGATCATCACCCACATCGAGATCCCGGAGGAGTCGGCGGACCTGCGAGCGGCCTATCAGAAGCTTCGCCTGCGGGACTCATTCGACTATCCCGTCCTCGGGGTCGCTGCAGCCGTGCGTCGTCAGAACGGAACCGTCGACGACATGAGCATCGTCGTCAACGCCGTCTCCTGGACACCGCTGCTCTTCGATGAAGTGACCAAGGGTGCGAGGGGAGAGAGCCTGACCGACGAGCTGATCGATCAGATCTCGGCCGATATCCAGGACCGTTGCCAGCCCGTGAAGAACACCTACCTATCCCCGCCTTACCGTAAGAAGATGATCGGCGTCTACGTGAAGCGTGTCCTACGGGAGATCGCTGGAGGCTGACGGCCGTCTCTCTAGCCTTTGGGGCCGCCGGTGGAGTGGGCCCGCTTCTCTCGGTCCACGTAGATCCGGAGGCAGCGGTCATAATCCAGAGCCGTGTCGATGTCGAGTATCACGGCCGGGTCCCGCACCTTGACCATCTCGACGTTGGCCTCCTGCGACCGTATGACCTTGTGCGCCGGCTCTTCCTCGCCCAGGGCGCGAAACGTCGGCCGCAGGACCTTGTCGATCAGGACCGGGTGGCCTCTCCGTCCCCCGAAGGTCGGGACAAAGATCCGCTTCCACTTCTCGCCGCTCCGGTAGGCCGCGTCCAGGGTCTTGAGGACGTATGGACGTACGAGGGGATAATCGGCGGGGAAGATGAAGAAGGCCTCCGCCTCCTTGTCCATGTTGGAGAGACCGATCTTCAGCGAAGACGTCTGGCCCCTCTCCGGGTGCATGTTGCGGTACCACTGCACTCCCTTCAGGTCGACCTCGCGGCGGATCTCCTTTTCATCCGAGCCCAGGACGACGATGATCTCTTCGATACCGGCGCCCTTGCATGCATCGAGGACGAGGGAGAGGCAGGTTTGGTTGCCGAAGGGGAGCAGGGGCTTGGGTCGCCCCATTCTTTCTGACTGACCGGCGGCGAGCACCAACGCCGAGAGCAATCGTCACCTCACTGCGAGATTTGCAGTTGGTCGTCTACCCATACCGGTAGACGCTCCTGGCCGCGTCGATGCTACAACGGTCACAGACGAGGTGCAAGCAACTTGTCCGTGATCTGGAGCTGCGCGTGGCGACTCAAGGTGTTGAGTGGCCAGGATTTCGGGTCGAGGTCCGTGTCGGAAGGGAGAGTGGTGGTCAGAGAAAGAGATCCTTCTGCCTCGGACGCGGAGGTGGGGAGCTATCCAGCCCCAAGAGCCTCTGCATCAGCAGGGCGTTCTGTGCCGCCTGCGCCCCGTGGCAGTTGTTGAAGAAGACGTAAACGGCGGTCGTCCGCTGCGCCAGATCCTTCAGCTTGTCGATCCACTCCATCAGCTCCTCTCGCGAGTAGTCGTAATCGTACCTCCCTTCGCCCGAATACCAGCGCTTCCCATCCCGACTATGCAACCGGACGTAGCCGATGGAAGAGGTGGCGGCGGCGATAGGGGGAATGAGCCCCTCGATTCGAGGCTCGTCCACGCAGCAGAACGCGATTCCGCTTTCGCGCAGAAACTCGAAAACGCCGTCATCGATCCATGAGGCATGCCGGAATTCAGCGATGAGCGGGAGTTCCTTCATGGACTCGGCGATCGAGCGCAGGGTGTTCAAGCTCTCGGGAGAGCGGCGAAACGCCTGCGGAAACTGCAGGAGCACTCCTCCGAGTCGCCCCGCGGCCGAGAGCGGCTCGAGGCACGTCCGGAACGGACCGACGTGCTTATCTACTTCCCCGCCATGGGTGATCCCCTTGTAGGCCTTGACGAAGAAGACGAACGATTCGGGGGTCTGCCGCGTCATGCGGGACAGAGTGGCGGGTCGCGGGATTCCGTAGTAGGTGAAGTTGAGCTCTACCGTCCCGAAGCAATCCGCGTAGACGGACAGCATCTGCTCCCGGCGCGTCCCCTCCGGGTAGAAGGGACCTACCCAGCCGGGATAGTTGTAGCCGCTCGTTCCGATGTGGATCTTCTCCTGCCACCTCCCTCGGGCTGGAGCCTTCGATGAATCTTCCGTCACTTCAGAGCTCAATCCGGTAGACCCTTATCGTAAACCGATCGGAAACCGCCAGGTATCGCCCGTCGGGTGAGGCGGCCTGGTGGACGATGTGCGTTTGGGCGAGGCTCCCCGCGAGCTCGAGAGATGGGAGGCGCCAGAATTGCATCGTCTCTCCATCGTGGCTCACGGCCAGATCGTTCCGCAGGAACCTCCACCAGCGGACCTTGGCCTCCAGGGTTCGGATCTCGGAAAAGGTGTGTGCGTTCAAGATGTGTATGCGATCGTCTTCCGCCCAGGCGAGGGTATCCCCGTCCGGAGCGAATCCCACGGTCCAGGCTGGACCGGCGACTACCTGCTCGAAGATCGACTTGCCCTCGGTGTTGACCAGCACCAGGCCCCCACGGCTCTCGAGCATCCCCCAGGCGTTCACGGTGGCGAGGTACCGACCGTCGGGACTCCAGCCGAGATCGCGAATTCGGTTGTACCCCTTTCCGAACCGAATGTCCCGGCGCTTCCCGGAGAGATGGATCAGGGAGACGCCCGCGAAACTCTTGTAGACGGCGACCCTTTCCCCATCGGGGGAGAGCGCGATCGGCTCCAGCTTTTCGATGCCGTCGACGCGATCTTTCATCCGTAACCTTTTCCCCTGGCGGGCATCCCAGATCGAAATGCGCCTGGGGCCGGCCACGACGAACTCGGCTCCCTGCTGGCCCGTGGAGACGACGCCTGTCTCCTTCGCCATCGTCCTGGTCCGGGTGCCCAACTCGACGAAGCGGAGCCTCCTGCGGTCGGCCGCGGCGATGTAGGCCCCGTTTCTGGAAAAGGCGATACTCTGCACGGGCTTCGCGTGACCCATCAGCCGGCGCAATCGGCCCTCTCTCCGGATCCGGATCCAGCCATCGTCCCCCCCCGAGGCGAGCGATTTCTCATCCGGGCTGAATGCGAGAGAGAGGACGTTCGCATCGTCATCCTGAAAAAACCCGATCCTTTTGCCGGAACTGTCCCACAGGAAGACCGCTCCCCGCGTCGCGCCCGCAGCGACGCGCCCCCCGTCCGGGGAGACCGCAATCACCGCCGGACGCTTCGAGAGATGGATATTGACGGTTCCCCAGGAGACGCGTCCGTCCTCCAGGGCGGTCACGAGGTCGCCGGCGGGGAGGTGATCGATATCCGAGATGCCCATCTCCAGATCGAGCCTCTCCACCGTGACGGTCGAGCGGGATTCGAGGTCGTACACGGTCAAGATCCCGCGGCGGTCTCCAAGGGCGAGGCGGTGGGAATCGGGCGAGAAGGCAAGGGCCTGGATCCCCTCGGATCGTCTGAGACTCTTCTCGACTTTCCCTGTGGACGCGCTCCGGATAATGACGGCGCCATTCTCGGTGGCGTAGGCGAGGCGGCTCCCGTTGGGGCTCCACACGGCGTGGCGGCAGCCGGAGATGGTGAATCGCTGGCGAAGGCCGGCATCGGGGACCCCCCAGATGGCAACGTCTCCCCCCGCGGAGAGAAGACGCTGTCCATCCGGACTGAAGGCGATCTGGCCGATCCCCTCCTTGTGGGCGTCGAAGGCCGCGATCTTCTCTCCTGTCGTCGAGTCCCAGAAGATGATGTCTCCGGCGGCCCCGCCGCTCGCGAGGAGCTTGCCATCCGGGGAATAGGCGAGGGTGCGAACCGCGCCTCCCTCCAGGCGGAATTCGAGCATGAGGGAAACGAGGGCCGGTCGGTCGGCTTCGGGAGGATCGGGCTGGATCGCGGGGTCCTCGCCCAGGGCCAGGAGGGGCGCCGATGGCACGAGCACCAGGGCCCCGATGACCCAGACCGTGAAGATGCAGAATCCTCTCATAGCCGCCAGCTCCTACCCGGCAAGCGGGAGATGGTAGGAAAACTCGAATGACAAAACAACGGGCTAGAAATCTCTCCGCGCCTGGAGATTGATGGCGTAGACCCTGACGCTTCGACCATCCGAGAGAGCCAGATGTCTCCCATCGCGTGAGAGGGCCTGATCCCGGATGTACGGTTGTGGAAACTCGCGAAGGACGGTCATCGTCGGAGTGTGCCAGAACACCACCGCGCTGCGTTTGTGACCGACCGCGACCTTCTCGTTCAGGGCGCGCCACCATCGGGTCAGGAGTGGCCGTTGGCTCTCGAGAGCGAACGTCTTGGCGTCCGTCCGGTAGAGTGTCTGTCCATCCCCCCAGGTGATCGTCTTGCCGTCGGTGTCGAAGTCGACCGAGGTGACCGTCTTGTCGATCAGCTCCCTGTGGAGCAGCTTCCCGGTGTCGGAGACGATCACGAGGCCTCCCATCCCGCCATGACGGCCCCACCCACAGGCCATCGCGAGGGTGCTTCCATCGGGACTCCAGGCGAAGTCCATCGCGCTCTCATAACCTCGTCCGATTGCCCTTCGGATCCCCTTCCCGAGCTCGATCATCTCGACGGAGTGGTTGGATGCGATCACTCTTTCGCCGTCCGGAGAGAGAGTGAGCCCGATCACGGACTTCCAACGATTCTCCGACTCCACCGAACGCAGGACCTTGGCCTCTCGGCCGTCCCAGAAGGATATCGACTCAGGACCGAGAAGGACGAATTGCGAGCTCTCGTGGCCGGCGGCCAGGATCCCCGAATCCTCGATTCCTCTCTGCCGTCCGCTGCCCAGGTCGGTGAACACAACGCCTCCGTTTTCTCCGGAGATGGCGAGACAAGATCCATCCGGGGAAAAGGCGAGGCTCTGGACCTTCGACGCATGGCCGTTCGCTCGTCGGACGACGCCGTTCCTATCAGTGATGGCGAGCCCGCCGTGGCCCGCGGACGCAATCGCCTTTCCATCCGGCGTGTAGGCTAGCGAGAGGGCCCAGGCGGGATGAGCCTCGAGGATCATCACCTCATCCGCTGCCAGGTTCCAGGTGTGGATCTTCCCGTCCTTGCCCGAAATGGCCAGCTCCTTGCCGTCGGGGGATACCGCGAGGGCGGAAAACTTGCCGGAAAACTGCCGTTGCTTCTCACCGCAACGGACGATGCCATTTCTGAAGACGGCGGCAAGAGTTCCGCCGGGCAGGTAGGCCAAGTCCTCGATCCAGGTCTTCGGATCGACCATCTCATAGGAGACCTCGGCGCCCGACTCGACGTCATGCACGAAGATCTCCCCATTGCGATTCCCGGCCGCCACAAGCTTGCTGTCCGGGGAGAAGGCGATGGCGTCGATCGCCGCCGAATTGCGCTTCAGGACGTGCTTCCGATCGAGGGCCTCTCCGCCCCTCACGATCAACGTCGATGCGGCGGCCTGGTAGGCTATCCAGCGGCCGTCGGGGCTCCAGGCCAGTTTCCGGATTCTGCTTCCGCGGATCCTTCGGATCAAAGAGGCCTTCTTCACGTCCCAGATCACGACGTCCCCGGCCGCCGAGGCGAGCCGCCTCCCGGTCGGGTCAAACGCCACGGTCCCTACCCAATGGTCGTGACCATGCATCACGGCCACCGGTTCGAGTGTGTCGGCGTCCCAGAGAATCACATCTCCCTTGTTCCCTCCCGAGGCCAAAAGCTTCCCGTCGAGACTGACGGCGACCGAATGGGCCGCTCCTCCGCTCACCCTAACCTCGATCACGAGGCGCAGATCGATCTTGTTCAGGCTCTGGATCTCGATCTGATGAAGGACCTGGCGTATCCGACCGATCACCTCCGGGTCGGTCGCCCCGGGCAGGGTGCTCTCGAGGGTCGTCCTCGCCTTCTCCCCCAGCCGGATGAGCCGCTGCGTCGCCCCCTCCCGCTGATCGAACTCCTCCGATCCGAGACGCTCGATCAGGCGATGGATCTCCTCTTCGTCATCCGGATGGGAGAATGTGGGGGCACCCGCGAGGGCCGTCAAAGGGGTTGGTGGGGTCGGAGGGCTCGCGGGGGGCGGGCACAGGATAAGGATGGCAAGGGCTGCGGCCGAGGTTGGTTTCATGACACCTCTACCGTGAGTCTGGTTCCTCCGGGGATGATATCGACGTCGGATGGCCCGATCTATCTGCACTCGACTGGATCATCGAATCGTGGGAAGCGGGGCGAGCGCCGCCGCCCCCGCCGTCGAAGGTAGAGGGGCGACTCCGAGGCGGCTGGCGGTGACCGTGACGGCCCCGTACTGAGACTCGGCGCGTCCCTCCACGAGGTAGGGGCCCAGCACGCCGAGGGCGTCGCCGTACTGCTTGTAGACCCGGGGGAAGAGGGTTACCTCGAAGACCCCCGTCTCATCCTCCAGCGTCACGAACTCCATCGAGTCTCCCCGGGAGGTTTCGGTCCGGCGGGCTGCATCGAGAAGTCCCGCCACGCGGACCGTCTGACCGATCCGCTCCGGCAGCTGGCTCGCCAGGATGAGACCGTTCGCCTGTATGATCGGCCGGAAGAGTTGCATCGGATGGATGCTCACCGACAGGCCGAGGAGCTCCAGCTCGTAGAAGACTCGCTGGGGAAGGGGATGCGCCGGCAGGTCGGGAACTTTCGATGGAGCGAGATCCACCCGAAGGAGAGGCCCGCTCCCCCGTCCACGCCGCGCCGCGTGGTAGGTCGCCTTCAGCTCCCAGAGGAGCTGGGGGCGTGTCCGCTCCAAGAAGTCGATCGCTCCGACCAGGATCAGGTCCTCTGCCTCCTTCTCTCCCACGTCCGTCCGGACAAGGAGCTCGCCAAGCGATCCGTAAGGTCCCTCGCGTGCGCGCTCCCTGAGGATCGATCGGATCGACTTCGTCGAGAGACCCTTCAGTTGGCCGAGCCCCACCCGTATGGTCCCATCCTCCGCGGTGAACTCCTCCGAGGATCGATTCACGCAGGGCAGGCGGATCTCGACCCCCATCCGTTTCGCCTCCTCGATGTGGACCCTCTTCTCGTACATCCCGGCGTGGTGGTTCATCACGGCGACGAGGAACTCTGCCGGGTAGTGCGCCTTCAGGTGGGCGCACCAGTAGGCGAGTATCCCGTACCCCGCCGCGTGCGCCTTGCAGAACGAATACGAGTTGAACTTCCCCATCTGGACCCAGATATCCTCCGCCGCCTTCCGCTCCACCCCGTTCTCTTCGCACCTCTCGAGGAAGAATCGAGAGATCCGGAGGCGGTCCGCGTCGGTGCGGATCTTGCCGATCGCCTTGCGGAGCTTGTCCCCCTCGTCGAGGGAGAGTCCCCCCAGGGCGACGGCGACCAACATGGCGTCGTCCTCATACAGCATGATCCCGTACGAGTCCTCCAGCACATCCCGGAGCCGCGGGTGGGGGAAGGTGGCCGGCTCCATCCCGCGGGCCCGCCGGACAAACCGATCTTTCATCCCCGTTCCGGCCGGACCGGGCCGGATCAGCGCCAGGGCCTTCATCACATCCACCATCGAACCCGGCTGGAGCATCTGCAGGAGGTTCCGCATGGCGGGGGATTCGAGCTGGTTGCAGGCGATCGTCCGGCCACGCTGGATAAGGCTGATCGTCTCCGGGTCCTCGTCCGGGATCGTCTCCGGATCGAGCCGCCACCCGAGACGAGCTTCCACGAGATCGATCGTCTCCTTCACCGTGGAGAGGGCGCGGTTTCCCAAGAGATCCATCTTCACCAGTCCGATGTCCTCGACGGCGTCCTTCTCGTACTGGGTGATCACGATCCCCTTCGCCGCCCGCTCCAGGGGGACATAGGTGTCGAGAGGCTTGTCGGTCATCACCACGCCGCCGCAGTGGATCGAGAGGTGGTTCGGGAAGCCATGTATCCGATCGGCCAGCCGGACGATCGTCCGGAACGGCTCCTCCTGGATCGGAATCCTCCTTCGGGCGTGGCTCGCCTCGATCAGGCCGGCGATCCTTCCCCCCCCGCGGGGGATCCGGCGGCTGAGACGGTTTACATCGTCGTTGGAAACTCCGTACGCCTTCGCCACCTCCCGAAAGGCGCTCCGGGGCCGAAAGGTGATGTGCGTGGAGATCATCGCGACGCGGTCTGCCCCGTACGTCTTGTAGATGTGGGCGATCACGTCGTCCCGCGACTTCCAGCAGAAGTCGAGGTCGATGTCCGGATAGTCGGTGCGGCCGAAGTTCAGGAAGCGCTCGAAGTGGATACGGTACTTGATCGGGTCCACCCCCGTGATCCCGAGGAGGTAGGCGACGATCGAGCTCGCCCCCGAGCCGCGGCCGACCATCGGGATACGGTTCTCGCGGGCGTACCGGGCGATGTCGGAGACGACGAGGAAGTACTCGGCGAAGCCGAGCCGGGAGATCAGACCCAGCTCATGAGTCAGCCGCTGCAGCACCTCCGGTCGGATCGGCCGGTAGCGTCGATTCAACCCCTCGTGGGCCATCTTGTAGAGGAGCGAGTAGGACGTCTCCCCGGCGGGAACGGGGTAGCGGGGGAAGATCGGCCGGCCGAGGGGGATCTCCAGGTTGCAGTCGTCCGCGATCAGGAGAGTGTTCTCCAGGGCCTCCGGGGCCCTCGCGAAGATCCTCTCCATCCCCTCTGGCGGGAGGAAATAAGCCCCCGGGTGCGCGACGTCCCGATCCTCGAGCCGCGAGACGAGGGTGTTCTTCCGGATGGCGGAGAGGACTCGTTGAACCTCGTGATCCTCCGGCTCGCACAGGTACGCATCCGCCGTCGCCGCCAGCGGGAGGCCGAGATCCCTCGCCGCCTCCTGGAGCTTCCGCCACTTCGTCTCCCCCCGGCCAGGGGTGGCCAGCTCCAGCCAGAGCCGATCCTTGCCCACACGGCCCTTCAGGAAGCTGGCGAGTGCCGGGTCCTCCGTCAGGATGTGAAGCCCATCGTGAAAACGCTCGAGAGACTCCTGCAGGGAGAACCTGTCGTCGAGGTTGCGCCGGGTGATGATGCGACAGAGGTTGGCGTAGCCTTCCAGGTCTCTCGCCAGGAGCGTGACGACCTCATCCCCGTGGACGATCTCCGTCCCCACGATCGGCTTCAATCCCTCCGCCCGCGCCTTCTGGTAGAAGCGGATTGCCCCGTAGAGATTGTTTCGGTCGGTGAGAGCGAGCGAGCCGAGCCCGAACTCCTTCGCCTTCTCGATCAGGCGATCGATGGATGAAGTCCCTCGCAGGAGGGAGTAGTGACTCCGGAGCCGGAGTGGAACGTAGACCGGGCGCATTCCCTTTTGTCCTCTGTGAACCCTATCCCATTCCCCGGCGAGCGATGAGCGTGCCGATGACCCATCACATCCGCCGGTAGACCCCGATCACCTTCCCCGCCAGGCGAACCTCCTCGTCACACTCCCAGGTGCGGATCGGAGAGTAGTCGGGATTCTCCGGTCGAAGCTCCAGCCTCTTGCCCCGGACGAAGCGGGCCGTCTTCACCGTCGCCTCATCACCGATCAGGAAGACCCCGACCTCTCCATGGCGGATCTCTCTCGCCAGCCGGACGATCGCGTAGTCGCCGTCCCGGATCCCTCGCCCCGTCATGCTGTCCCCCTGGACCTGGAGGCAGAAGATCCCCTCCTCCGCCTGGCTGCCGGGCAGGCGGAGGTAGGCATCGATGTTCTCGAGCGCCAGGATCGGACGGCCTGCTGCCACCCGGCCGATCACCGGCACTCCGACCTCCGGCCGGACCTCGGGAGCGAGAGCGATCCCCCGATGCCGCCGACTGCGGGTGACGAGCCCCTTCCTCTCGAGCGCCTGGACGTGCTGGAAGACCGAACGCACCGTCACCCTCATCGCCGCCGCCATCTCCTGGTAGGTGGGGGATCGTCCATCCCTCCGGTAGGCCGCCTGCAGAAGTCTCAGGACCTTCTGCTGCTTGGTGGTGAGCGGTTTCATCCGAATCTCCTCATGTCCGGATCATATCAATATATTATTGATAGTTCAAGACAAAAAATAATCCCGGAGAGAAGGTCGATCCGGCGGCCTTGCGCAACCTACTCCGATGCGCCGGCAACGGCATGGACTTCCACAACAAGGGGTGCTAGTCTTGAACATAGCCCCCATCACTTCGCTCGCGGTTTTGCACGATCCGGTCCCCGGTAATATCCCACAGGCTCAGAGAAAGGAGTGTCCCTCATGCGGAAGCTCGTAGCCTTCCTGCTCCCCTTGGTACTCTGTGCGAGCCCGGCGATGGCGGGCTCGGTCTTCATATCCGGTCATGATGCGGAAGATCACGGCGCCGAGGCCATCTACGCGGGGCTGTACGACAACATCCTGAGCAATGTGACGAACGGAGGCAGCGGGATCCTCTCGATCGGAGCCAATGGGGGAACACCCGCCTCCAACTGGATCATGGACGTGGCTTCTCTGATGACCTTCCCGCAGGCCGTGACCCTGGTCAACGGCTTCGCCATTTCGTCCGTCGACTTCAGTGGGTTTGCCATCCTTCACATCCCCAGCGACAGGGGCGACGTCATAGGGGGAATCCTCCCCGCGGAAAACGCCCTGCTGACCGCGAGGGCGGCGGACGTGGAGGCCTTCGTGAATGGGGGCGGCGGTCTCTTCGCCCTCACACAGGGAGAGCTGCCCGACGCCTACGGTTGGCTCACCCCGATCGGGACCATCACGACCATGCCGGTGGGAATCCTCGGAGACCTCCCCAGCGGAAACAAATTCGATGACGTGACCGCGACGGCGGAAGGGCTGGCTCTCGGGATCACGGACACCAACCTGGACGGATGTTGCTGGCACAGCGTCTTCACCGCCTGGCCAACATTCCTGACGGTCCTGGCGACGGCGAACACACCGCACCCGGCAGACGTGGCGTTTCACAATCAAACGGCGGCCCTGGGGGGCGAGCAGGTAATCGTCCAGCTCTCCTGCATCGATATCAAACCGGGGAGCGACATCAACTCGATCAACAGGAGAAACCGCGGGGTCGTCCCCGTGGCGGCCCTCGGCAGCACCACGTTCGATGTGTCCGAGATTGACCCTGCATCCGTGCGCTTCGGCGCCGATTCCGCCTCGCCTGCGCACAAGGTGGGAATCCACTTCTCGGATGTAAACTCGGATGGAATCACGGACGCCCTCTTCCACTTCATCACACGCGAGACGGGAATCCAGCATGGGGACGTCGAGGCGTGCATGACCTGGACGACCTTTGCGGGCGTCGACATGATGTGCTGTGACTCCGTCCGCACGGTGCCCACCCAGGGGCATCCGGGAGGCGGATGCAGCGGAGCGATCGGCGGGCCCATGCCGTTCACCGATATCTTCGGGACGTTGCTGCCGTACCTCCTCCTCGGGCTGGTCTTGCTTGGTCTGAGATTTCAGAGGAGGCCCGTGCCCCGCGTGGCCGGCGCTCGATAGGGAACGGGATCGCACTCGTTCCGGTATGAACATCTGAATGCATGGCCTCGGGATTCTCCGTCCCGAGGCCATTTCAATTTCCAGTCTGGATTGCTGTACAATCTTTCCCCGTCCAGTCTCGATCAGGTGTCTTCAAGGATGGAGGATTCGAGCCCCCGCAGGTGGCTCAAGGAGGTGTTGGCATGAACGTGAATCCAAGCTTGGCATGCGCGAGGTCCGGAATCGCGGTGGTGGCAATGGTCGGGGCCTTGTTGTTTCTCACTTCTGGCTTCGAATCGGCCGCGGCGCTCACATCGGAGGAAGGCGTCGAGCTGGTCTATCGACTCCAGGGTGCCTCGGTCTCGCAGGTCGACAAGGCTATTGACGTCATCCAGAAGCGGCTCGAGCAGTTCGAACCCGTCAAGAAGGGTCAGGTGATTGTCAGTCTCCTGCGGCCACAGGAAATCTCGGTAAAACTACCGGATCTGAAAGGTTCGGATCTGGAGCGGGCCAAGAATCTGATCGAGATGAGGGGGGACCTCCGCTTCATGATCGAATCCGTCAGGCAGGACGCAGCGAAGATCGCTGCCATCCTCAGACGTAAGGAGAATGGATCCTACAACCCCGACGATGAGAAGTTCGACATCGCCCTCAGGAAGAACGCTGAAGGCAAGCCCCTCCCGACGAGCGACGCCGCCTCCTATTCCCTCGTCGTGAGGAAAGACGCCCTTTCCGGCGAGATGATCTCCAAGGTGTACGCCACAACGGATGATTTTGGCAGCTCCGCGATCGGATTTGATTGGAACGCTGAGGGATCTCGCCTCTGCGGAGAGTTGACGGAAAAGAACAAGGGGCGGAATCTTGCGATTGTCCTCGATGGCGTGATTCTGTCCGCGCCGATGATCAAGGAGAGGATTACGGGCCAGGGGATCATCACCGGAAATTTCACGGTGGACGACATCAAAGACCTGATTGTCTTCCTCGGGCTCGAGAAACTGCCCGTAAAGCCGACCCTCCTGAAGGAGAGTCCACGGAGACCCGACACGAAGGACAAATCGGACGGGGGCGAGAAGCGCGGTACGGAAAAGTGAATGCGTCGCGACTCTTCGAGTCGTGCACTTTGCTCGCGGTGAACCTGTCTGAGAAGCCTCCCTGGATGAGGTCAAACCCTCATCTCATCTCGTCGTCCTTCTCGCCCGCCGACGCGCCGGAACGAACGCGGGCTGGGCCCGCACGCAGCAAATGGGCCTCTGCAGCGTCTAGGGGGGGACAGCGATGCGTGAACAATGTAGAGTGACTTGCGAGAGAAAGAAACGAGACGACGGGGTGCGGGAAGATAGGGAGTGATTTCATGTCGAGCGCGGATCGTAGTGTCAAGCGAGTGATCGGAATGGCAGCGGCGCTGGTCCTCTTCGCGTGCAACAGCGGGTCGAGCAGCAAGACCACCGGGACTCTGGCCCCGCCCGGAGGAGTCAGCGCGACGGCAAGTCCCACCGACATCACGGTGGACTGGACGCAGGTGGCTGGCGCCACGTCCTATAACGTCTACTGGGGGACGGCTCCGGGAGTGACGAAGAGCACCGGAACCCAGGTCCCGGTCGTCTCTCCTCCGTTCGTTCACACGGGGCTCATCGACGGGACGACGTACTATTACGTCGTGACATCGGTCACAGGGGCGACGGAAGGCGTCGAGTCTGTCGAGGTGAACGCCTACTTCGGGCCCAACACCGGCGTACTGGATCCCAGTTTCGGCGGCGGTAACGGCTGGGTGAATCATGATAGCGCGGCAGGCGGCAACTGGGTGGACGAGGCCTACGGCGTGAGCATCGACAGCGCCGGCCGCATCCTCGTCACCGGCTACAGCATGAACGCCGTCGGGCACATCACGATGGTGGTCTGGCGACTCAACGATGACGGCAGCCTGGACACGACCTTCAACTCGCAGGGGTGGGTCACCTTCGATGGCGGGGGCGGCAATGCGGCGCTCGACGAGGGGTACTCGGTTTACGAGGACTCCAGCGGTCGGATTGTGGTTGCCGGGACATACGGCGTGGACGCTATCAATCAGGACATGGCGATCTGGCGGTACATGGCGGATGGGACGCCCGATGCCTCCTTCGGAACGGCCGGGCTCGTCTCCCATGATGGCGCTGCCGGGGCCCCGGGGGGAGAGGAATTTGCCTGGGCGATGATCATCGACAGCTCGGATCGCATCGTCTGCGCCGGGTCGAGTGCCCGGGCACGTGGCGATTACGACATGGTCATCTGGCGCTACGATCCGACCGGCGTCCTGGATTCCACGTTTGCGAGCGGGGGCATCTTCGTCCACGACGGCGCCGCCGGGGGAATCGACTCGGACGAGGCCTTGAACGTGACCGAAGATCCTTCCGGACGACTGGTCGCTACCGGCTACAGCACCACCGCCCTGGGCGATATCGACATGGTCATCTGGCGCCTGGACTCATCGGGAACGCTCGATACGACCTTTGGTGCGGGCACGGGGATCGTCACGCATGACAGCGCGGCGGGCGGGAACGGCGAGGACTACGGGGAGGGAATCGGTGTGGACGCTTCCGGCCGGATCATCGTGAGCGGGATCAGCATGAACCTCGACCCGGCCCCGAACTTCGACACGGCACTCTGGGTGTTCGATGACGCGGGCTCGCTGGATACGACGTTCGGCACCGGCGGCGTGATCGTGGAGGACAATACGGCCGGTGGAAACTATTGGGACGACGGGCTCGCCATCGCCCTTCACGCATCGGGCAGGATCTTCATGGCCGGCTTCAGCACCGGGCCTCGATCCGACCGGGACATGGTCGTCTGGGGATACTTCCCGTCGGGCGCACGAGATCTCGGGTTCGCCGGGAGTGGGATCTTCATCGATGACAATGCCGCCGGAGGGATGGGGGACGATACGGGCCACGCTGCGATCCTGGACTCCCAGAACCGACTCGTCGTGGCCGGGAGCAGCGTATCGCCATCCTCGTCCCGCGACATGGTGGTCTGGCGTATCCGATAGACACGCCGCCGGGTGCAGCCGGAGCGTGTTCCTCTCCATCGGGGACTATCGGAGGAGTCCGAGCGTCTTCTCCCATTCATCACAGGTGTGTAGCGCGCGTTCTGCCGCGTCTCCCGTGTAGGAGGTGGGGTCGTCGATGACCTTCGCCTGGTGCGGAGGGATGCCCTCGAGGATCTTCGCCGCCTCTTCGTCCTTGCCGGCCGCCTGGAGGAGCGTGCTCTCACTCTCTCTCGCATCCTTCAGGAGAGATCTCACCTTGCCGTACCCATCCGGATGTCCACTGAGGGCCAGGATCACGTAGAGAGGCTCCGCGACGATCTGGTCCCGGCAGGCAGCCAGGTGGCGGCCGAGGGCCTCCTCGTCGGGCTGGATCTTCTTCATGGCCCCGCCGAGTCTCCGAGCGGCGTAATCGACCGCGGCGAGGATCTCTCCGAGGAATCTCGATGAGGCGGAATTGGTCAGATCTCGCTGGTGTTCCGAGATCTGATCCATCAGGACCGTCACGATACGGGGGGCGAACGCCTTCCAGAGGCTCTTGACGTTCTCGAAGGCTACGGGATTGACCTTGTGAGGCATCGTCGAGGAGCCGACCCGGGTCGCCCCGTCCACGATCTTCACCTCGCCGATCTCGGATCGAATCAGGTGCCTCATGTCGTCGGCCAGATTGGCCATTGCCGACATCGCGAGGATTCCCTGGAAGACGAAGTCCGCCATCGCCTCCGGCTCGATCACCTGAGTCGAGACCTGCGTATCGCTCGCCTTCAGCCCGAGTCGCTCCAGGTGCTTCCGCTCGAAAATGGCCGGATTCATCGGGTCGTGGAGGGCGAGGGCGTTGTGCGCTCCGACGGCGCCGGAGAGCTTCCCCCGTAGATCTTCACGGGCCCTTTCGAGGGCGACGGTCCTTCCTCCTATCCGGCTCACGTAGAGCGAGAGGGCGTATCCGAAGGTGATCGGCTCCGCGTACTGTCCATGGGTGCGGCCAATCTGGCGGACCGAGGCGTACTCCCGCGCCTTGCCGGAGATCACACTGACCAGATCGATGAGATCCGGAATCAGGATCTCGCTGGCAAAGTCCCGGAAGGCGAGGGTTCGAGAGGTGTCCAGGATGTCATTCGACGTGGCGAAGAGGTGGACGAATCCACGCTCATTCTCCGGCATGCGCTTCCTCATTGAATTGACCAGGGCCCGCACGTTATGGCCGATCCGTCTCTCCTCCTCGAAGACCTCCTTCGCCGTGATGTCCTCGGCGGCTTTCCTCGCCGACTCGGGGACGGAGGCGGAACAGATCCCGAACTCCGCCATCGTTTCCAGCAGGGCCACCTCGACCTTGAGCTGATAACGGATGGACGCCGCCTCCGAGAGGTAAGGGCTCATCCGCTTCCGCATCGTTTCATCGGGACCGATGTAGCGGCCATCGAGGGGAGAGATGTTCTCGAACGGTTCCATGGGCGGTTCCATGTGTGAGCGTGCCGGGGAATGATCGCGTCGAGTCAAGAGACTGAAGGACAGGAGGCGCAGTCTAGCAGAATCTTCGCCCCCATGCCATCACTACGCCATCTCAACCGGCCCAGTAGAAGTTGATGTGACGGATCGTCAGGTAGACCTGCAGCCCGAGAGCGGTCCCGATGAGCAGTGCGCGCAGGAGCCACCACTTCCTGCTGGCTACGACGCTTCCCAGCACCAGGAAGACGGGGAAGGCCATCATGAAATATCGGGTGTAGGCCATGAGGGATGTGAGGGCGGGGGCGAGCCCGATCGGGAGGGCGTAGAAGAAGAGTCGCCGATCCAGTCTCCAGAGGGGATAGAGCGATGCGACGAAGATGAGGAAGAACGCCCTGTCGAGCGACGAGTCCAGGAATCCGTGAAACGATCCGAAGTCGACCAGGGATCGGAGGAACGGGAAGAGACCGAACAGATAGCCGACGGAGCGCTGGGAGACGAACATCTTCCCCTGGACATCGAAGCCGGCGAGCGGGTCGCCCAGGCGGGCGTTCATGATCAGAAAATAGATCCCGATGCCGAGACAGGGGGCCAGCAGTCCGAGGGAGCGTACCCACGGGATTCGGCCCTCGCTCCTCCACCAACGGATCGTCTCGTAGAAAAGGGGGACGACGGCGAAGATCCCCACACCACGCACGAGCGGCAGCAGAAAGGAAGCGGCCACGGCCCACCACCAGCGACCCCGCACGAGAGCCAGCATCATCGCCACGGCGAGGAAGAAGAAGAGGGACTCGGAATAGATGAAGGAAAAGAAGAGGGCGCCGGGAGCCGCGATGGCGAACATCAGAGCGCCGTCCGCAGCCCGCCCGCTGCCGAGGCGCTCCCTGGCGAGGCGATAGAAGAGGATCATCCCGGCGATCGAGAAGGCGTTTGCCAGGAAGAGACCGCTCCAGAGGTGGCTGCCCGCGAAGAGGGGCGCCGCGATCCGGATAGCTGCCGGCCAGAGCGGAAACATTCCGTTGGAGGATTGGCTCGGATTGTAGCCCACCTCGCTCAGGAAGAGGTAGTGCTGGCCGTCCCAGGCGCTGAGGTGTGTCCAGACCGTCGGCGGGGCGCCTCGCGGCCAGTGGAAGCTCGCCTGGTAGATCTCCAGCGCGAAGAGGTTGGGGAGGATCGCCAGGCTGGCGAAAACGATGAGGAAGAAGATCGCCTTCCAGGCGAGGAGGAAGAGGATCAGATCTTTCGGACCCCTCGCTCGCATCTCCGGCGTCGCTGCGAGGCCCGGATCGGCTCGCCCCTCCGTCACCGTGTCAGGGACCTCCCCTGGGGCATCGCTCGAGAGGCGGTCGTCGAAAGGGACGGTTTGGGCGAGGCCATCTCCCGGATCGACGAGCCGAGGGCGAAGGCCCGCGCGAGGACGACGGAGAGGGAAAAGACGGGGTGGGGCTTCAGGCCGTACGTCCTCGGTGCGCGGTGCGGGTCCACCCGGCGGGACAGCCGGCCCTCCCGTATCTGCTCTTCGGCGCGCCGGAGACCGGGAACGACCGATTCTCTCGTGTAGGTGATGTAATGATGCCCGGCGGCGGCCAGGGCCAGAGCCCGGCCCATCTGGCGGGGACAGTGGAAGAGGACCCACCTCAGGAACCGCCAGTACTCCCTCCGGTACGGGGATCGGAGTCCCTGGGCCACCATCGCCCGCAACACCGCCCGGACGTCCTGGGCCTCCTTGGGCCGCGTGACCTCCGAGGGCGTTCGGTACCAGCGTAGGTATTCACGACAGCGGTCGAAGAACACACTCGGGTCGTAAAGGGTTTCCAGCACTCGGCGGTACCCCGAAACCATCTGGTCGACCGGGAGCTTCGTCACCACGTTGGTGAGGCCGAATTGATCGCCGCTAACTCCCTCGCGAAGACGTCCCTCCTTCTCGAGCCGGTGGTAAAGGGGAGTGTGGGGGAGGGCGCTCAACATACCCACCATCGCGTACGGAATCGCAGCCCGGTTCACGAACTCGATCATCTGATCGAAGATGTCGGGGCCGTCGCTATCGAAGCCGAGGATGAATCCCGCCCAGACGTCCATCCCCTTCTCGAGGAGGCCATGCACCTGTTCCGCCATGTCCCTCTTGAGGTTCTGGAGCTTCTTCGTCTCGCGCAGCGCCTCGGCGGACGGGGTCTCGATCCCGATGAAGATGGCAGTGAAGCCCGACTGGATCATCAGATCCACGAGGCTGGGGTCGTCCGCCACGTTCATCGACGCCTCGGTGTAGAACTCGAGCTTGGCCTTGGTCCGGCGCCTCCAGTCTCCGATCTCCGGGAGGACCTGGCGCACCGCCTTCTTGTTCCCGATGAAGTTGTCGTCGACGAAGAAGACGTTCCCGACGAATCCCGACGTCTGGATCGCGTCCAGCTCTCGAATCACCTGAGCGGCCGTCTTCGTCCGCGGCTTCCTCCCGTACATCACGATGATGTCGCAGAACTCGCAGGTAAACGGGCAACCCCGCGAGAACTGCAGCGCCATGTTGTGGTAGAAATGTGTCTTCAGGAGGTCGAACCGGGGCAGGGGGGCCTGCGACAGGTCAGGCTTTCTCACTTCCTTGTAGATGTGGCGGGCGTATCCGCCCTCGAGGTCGGCCGCCAGGTCGGGGATGATCTCCTCGGCCTCTCCCACGACGACATGATCCGCTCCATCCAGCTCCTCCGGCAGCGCCGTGGCGTACGGGCCGCCAACCACCGTGCGCAGACCCAGGCGCCGACAGCGAGCGAGGATCTCGTGGAGCGCCTCCCTCTGGACGAGCATCCCGGTGACCATTGCCACGTCGGCCCACCGCAGGTCTTCATCCGTGAGCGCCTCCGCCGTGGTGTCGACCAGCCGACACTCCCAGTGATCGGGAAGTAGAGCCGCCACCGTGATCAGTCCGAGCGGCGGGATCAGTGTCCGACGGCCGGTGAAGACGAGTGCCTCTTTCGCGCTCCAGTAAGAGTTCGGAAACTCTGGATTGATCAGCAAGGCGCGCATGAAGCCCCGGGCGAGATCGGAACGGGTGGATCCGAACTGGGTCCGCGTTCCGGGAAGTTTTTCCTGACTGGTCGGGCAGTATATCATCGGGCCGGATCGGAGTCCATCCGCGAGTCCCGATGGGGTCGCTTCCTCCGCTTGACAAGCGTCGCCCCCTGGCGGTAACGTGCCCTCGAATTCCAGTATCCGTGTCGTCATCCGGGAGTCTTTCCGAAGGAGAAACGATGGAGCCGTTGCAGAGTATGGATGTGGTGTTTTACTTCGTCACCGACTGGGACCGGGCCAAGAAGTTCTACGGGGAGACTCTCGGTCTTCGAGAAGTCTACTCGACCGACGAGGGGGGATGGGCGGAGTACGACACGAACACTCCGGTCCGGCTGGCGATCCACCGCACGCAACCCGGCCAGGCCGTCACGAAGGGTGGCGCGACGGCGATCTTCACCGTGGCCAACGCGGACGAGGCCAAGGCGGACCTGGAGAAGCGCGGCGTGAATTTCGACGGCAAGATTCGTGAGATCCCGGGGATCATGCGGCTCGGAACATTCCTGGACCCCGATGGGAACAAGATCCAGATCTATCAGAACCTGTCGAAGGGGTCCTGACTCCATCTACGGACGTAGCCCTGACTTGCCCTCCCCGATGGATATGACCCGGGAGATTTCGGACGCCGGCTCGAGTGTTTCACAGGAGCGCTTGATCGACACCGTCCGGTACCTCGCCTCGGACGAGCTCGAGGGCCGCGCGAGCGGCACGGACGGATCCCGGAAAGCCCGCGCGTACATCGAGGAGGCGTTCCGGGAGGCGGGCCTCGTTCCGGCCGGGTCCGATGGCTACCTTCAGAAGATCGAGACGGGCGTTGGCACCAACATCATCGGGCGTCTCGATGGAGCCGACCCTCCCCTGGGTGAGGAGGTGGTGATCGTCAGTGCCCACTACGATCACCTCGGCCGGTCCGGCGACAGGATCTTCCCTGGCGCCGACGACAACGCCTCCGGCGTGGCGGTCATGCTCGAAGTGGCGCGCGCCCAGCAGGCGCTTCGCTCCCCGCTCGGCCGCAGCATCCTCTTCATCGCCTTCGATTCCGAGGAGCCGCCGTACTTCATGACGGGGGCCATGGGATCAAAGTTCTTCGTGAACCATCCGACGGTACCGATCCATCGAATTGCGATGATGATCGGAACCGACCTCCTCGGGACGGACCCCTGGCCCGGCTGGGAAGGCCAGCTCTTCGTGATGGGCGAGGAGAAGTGCCCTGTCGCCACGTCCGTCCTGGACGCGGTGGCCGGCATCGAAGGCCTCGCCATCCGGCGCCTCGGGATCCACATGGTCGAGCAGTTTCCGATCTGGGGGAGACATCCCTTCAGCGACTACGCCCCGTTCCGGGACCGGGAGATCCCCTTCCTCTTCTTCACCTGTGGGCGGCCATCGTTCTACCACAGCCCCCGGGACACCGCCGACAAGCTGAACTACGAGAAGATGTCGCGGATCGCCAGGTTCATCTTCTCGACGACGGTCCTCGCATCCCGGACGGCCGAGAGCTTCCGGTTCGAGAGGGACGGGGAGAACCTCTTGAGCGGAGCGGAGGTCATCGGAGAGGGGCTCGAGTTCGTCCTCGACAGCAGGAGCCCATCGAAGGTCTTCCCCGGCTACACGCGGTTGGCGTGGATGGCTCTGAAGTGGTGGAGGCCAAAGGTGCGAAAGATTCTTGCGAAGCTGCGCAGCGGCGAGTCGATCGGGCAACGGGAGATCCGGGTCCTGGAGCGAGCCTCCCTTGGTCTGCAGAGCCTCACCGTCAAGTTGTTGAGGCGGTGATCACGTAACCCATCTCCGGGCATGATCCAGACAGAGGCGTCGATCCACGGGTGCCGCGAAGCGGCGCACCGATGCAACGGATCACGGACTATCGATTCCTCCTCGCCTGTTCCACGAGGGCACGGAAGAGGTTCAGATGCATCTCGTCCGTGAGGGATTCTCGTTCGGGATGCCACATGATCCCGATGATCCATTCGGCGCCGACGATCTCGATCGCTTCGATCTCTTTCCTGTCCTCGTCCGCCCAGGCGACGGCGCGCACGCCGAGGCCTAGCCTGTCGATTGCATGCCCGTGTGTGCTCATCACGCCCTCGAATTCGGTCTGCTTCAGGATCCCCGCCAACCGCCCGTCCGCCTCGACGTACAGGCTATGTCCCTGGAGAGGTAGGAAGTGCCGTGCGCGGACCTCCGGCTCCTCTTGCAGGTCCTTCAGCGTTCCCCCGAAGGCCACGTTCAGGATCTCGCAGCCGCGACAGATTCCGAGCACGGGGATCTTTCGGGCCTTCGCCTGGCGGAGCAACTCGAGATCGAAATCGTCATAGTGGCGGTTGGCGTGATCCGACTTCGACGGATCGCCGCCGTAGAGCCGCGGGTCGACATCCCCGCCGCCGCCGAGAATCAGTCCGTCGATGCCGTCGAGCATCTTCGCTACCCGGCCTGGATCCACCGGCTCGCCCGCGGCCGTGAAGTCCAGTTCGACCAGCCGCCCGCCCGCCCGCAGGAGGGCGATGTCGAACGCGCCGTAGGTCAGGCCCGTCTGATTGAGCCAGAGACTGTCCAGCGAGATGCCAATGCGCGGCGCATCTTCCGGAAGAGATCGGTAGAGCCGGTTGCGATAGGAGCGGAAAGCGACGAAGAGCGCCAGCGCGAGCAGGATGAGGATGCCAGCTGCTATGAGGACGCGTTTTGTCCAACGACGTGGACGGCTGAGGCCCGCACCCGGAACAGACGCCTCGCTCATTGCGCTTCGTCGGCCTCCGGGCCGCCTTCAGAGGTGAGCAGCTCCATGTTCACCTTGCCGTGGCGAAAGAAGACAGCGAGCGGATAGAGCATGCCCATCACCGGCAAAGGGTCGTGGGCGGAGAGGACGTCGTAGGCGTTGTGCTTATGGACCTCGAGCAGTCGCTTCGCCTCCTCGTAGCGGTGTTTGACGTCAATGTAGTCCTTCAAGCCGGAGAAGACCTTGCGAAGACCCGCGCGCTTGGAGCCTTCCTTCAATTCCGATCTGGCCTCACGCCAGGCCCCTTTCAGCTGATCCATGCGGGTGTCGCTGTCCGAGATCTCCCGGAGTGTGGCGATCAGGGCGAGGATCGGGGTCTCGGTTCGCACATCCGCCCGCGTCTCATCGGGGGCATCCACCTTCCCGTCCACCGCCAGGCGGAACAGCAGCCACGGATAGTCCCAGCCGGACCGGATCGCCTGGATCAGCCCGCCCCAGAACCGCGGATTGATCTCGATCAACTTCGGCTCGCTCTCGCCGTCCCAGCGGAAATCCAGCTCCGCCACGCCGTGCCAGCCGATGCTCCCGAGCAGGTCTCGGGCGATCTTCTCCATCGCCTCGGCCTCGACCGTTTCGCGAAGCACCCCCGCACCCTTCTCGGCCGGATACGTGCGCAGGTTGTGGTACGTCATCACTGCTCGCAGCTCGCCGTGGTCGAAGAGAGTCGTCGTGCAGTAGTCCTCGCCCGGCACGCCCTCCTGCACCAGAGGATAGGCGCCGGGCTTGAGGTTGTAGCGCTGGATGAACGACTTGAACGTCTTGACGATCTCCTTGGCCGAGTCCACCTTCTGGATGCCGACGCCGGCCGCAGAGGTGCGCAGCTTGACGAATGCAGGCAGAGGGATCTCGCTCACCTTTGCCTCGAGCGCGCCCACATCGGCCGGCAGCCAGGTGCGCGGGATCGGGACACCCTTCCCCATCGCGTAGGCGGCGAGAGTTCCCTTGTCGTGGACCTGCTCGATCTGCTCGATGTCGGGAACCGGCACGCAGATGTGCCGCTCGAATCGCTCGCGGTGCCGGGCGATCAGATAGGTCTCCTTGTGAATCGGCATCAGCACGTAAGGCGCGTCCGGGTCCTCGGGTTTGTGCTCGATGATTACCTCTTCCAGGCGGTCCAGGAAGGCGTCGGGCTCGGCGCCAGGGCTGGGGTACCTGAAATTGACCGTGCTGTAGCGTGAGAACGAAGCGGGTGTCAGACGGTATTCATCGCCGGTGATGACCCCGACGCCGCGTTTTCCCAGGCTGCGCGTGGCCGCGAGGGACTGCCACCCGCGGGAGTACGTGATGATCGCCTTGCCGCCCTCCGGCTCTTTCTTCGACGATTTGCTCACGCCATCTCTCCCTCAAACGTGTCTCCCACACCGGATTCGAGCACCCCGCGCCAGTAATCTCCCATCTGACCCCGTCGCTCCATCGATGCCACACCCGGCCTCTCGGCAGATTCCTCATCGTCGCGAAGAGAAAGCTTGAGCGAGTGGCCCTCCTCCTGAGAGTCGAAATAGTGGGGGGCGACGGAGTAGTAATGAGAGAGCATCATCCGGAGCTCCTCGTCAAACTTCCGTGCGATGGCCCGGCGGTCCAGCTCTCGGATGATCTCATCCTGGCCCTCATCATCCAGGTCCCACAGGCCCGTACTCGTTGCCGGCTCGAGCTGGGCGTACCACTGGAGGAACAGGGCTCGCTTCAGGGCCTCCGTGCCCGGATCCCCATCCGCTATCATCCCGACATATTGTTCGTAGATCGATCCGTACTCTGTGAAGACGCCCCGCTCGTGGAGGAGCCGGAACTTTTCGGGGGCGGCCCCCTCGGTGGCGGCGGTCCGGCGCAACACCTCCGTCTCGCCTGCCGCCAGCCTCTCCAGTGTGGGGGACATGGTGGGGATCGTAGGGATGCAGCGTCCGTCGGAGCCCTTCGCAGGGGTAAATCGACGGCTCTGGCTGCGGATGAGCCGGGCACACCCTGGTCACCGGCTTCGGAAGGGTATGCCCTGTGTGCCTCTCTGGCCCTTTATTCGCCGGGGGGGGCGGCGGGCTTTCCCCGATCCCGGAGCGCCAACATCTCCTTACGGATATCCTGGCAGAGGTTCTTGACCTCCTGCATGGTCTTTCGAACTCGAGACGTGGCTGCCTTGTTGCCGCCCTCGGCCTTCGCCACTTCCTCGCGGGTGCTACCGACGAGCTCGACGAGCCTCTCATAGTTTGCACTCATACGTCGCTCCTTTCAGTCTTCAGGGGCGCCATCTCCTGGCGCCGACATCCCCCCGGGAGCCCCGGGGGAGCCCGGGAGGGGCGGGAATACCGGCCCCTGGGGTCTGAGTCTAGGCATCCGCGGCCACCGGCGTCAAGAGGGGTGCCCCGGGGGCCGATCCGAGGCTGGGGGGCATGGTATAGTGGGTGGGCCCCGGCCGATGACCGGTTCGAGGGGTCCGGGAGGACGGTCGGATGCGAATCCTTCTCTACAATATCGAACGCGGCGGCGCCGCATCGAAGCGGGAGGCGATCGGCGAGGCGATCGTCGAGCTCTCTCCAGATGTGGCGGTGATCCTCGAGGCGGTCGGGTGGCGGTCACGCAAACGGGGGGAGGCCCTGGCAGCCCCTCTCGGCGGAAAGGCCTTCTATTGCCGGGCGCGGTCGGGGTTTGACCTGGCGATTCTCACCAGGCTGCCTACGCGGCGGGTACAGGCCCACACGGACCTTGACCTCTTCCATGGCTGCCTCTCCATCGATGTGGAGGTCGCTCATGACAGCTGGGTGCGGATCCACGCCGCTCACCTCTCTCCGACCCGCGAGCACACGCGGGAGCGGGAGATCAGGAAGATCCTTGGCGCGATCGGTCCCCGGGAGGACCTCCCGGAGGCGATCATGGGCGACCTGAACGGGATCCGGATCGACGACACGGTGGAGGAGGTCCCCGCCAGGCAGGTCAAACCCGGCACCGGTCCGGTCTGGAGGCAGGACAAGATCCCCCCGAGCGCCATCGACGTTCTTCCGGAGGAGGGATGGATCGATGTCTACCGGGAGATCCACCCGTCCGAGAAGGGTTACACCTTTCCTGCCCATGAGCCCGTGGTTCGTTACGACTACGTATTCTCCAACCCCGCCTTCCGCGCCCGTGTGCAAGAGATCTCCGTCATGACCACCGCGCCGTGGACGGACCTGTCGGACCATCTGCCGCTGCTCATCCGGTTGGGCGACGGAGAGACGTGATGCGGGTAGCAACGGTCGCGGGCCTCCTGGCAGCGCTGCTGACCTCACTTCTGGGGGGAGGGCCGGCGGATGTCCGTCGTACCGAACCGGCCTACGCTCGGAGAGCGGTCGAGGATGCAGACCTTCCCGGCGGGCCGCTGGCGGCGGGGCGGGTGGGCGACTGGATCATCGGCAATGGCAAATTCCGCGCGGTGATCTCCGCGGTGGACCGGCCATTGGGTTTCGCCCGCTCGGGTGGAAATATCATCGATGCGGCCCCTACCGGCGGGAAAGATCGACTCCAACTTCTCTTCACGTATCTCGCCGACAAGTTTCCGCGGCAGATCGTCTACAAGCGGATGGAAATCGCCTCCGACGGCAAGGATGGACTGGCTGCCGTGATCATGGCCTCAGGAGTCGATTCACATGATCCCGCCATCGGGGCGTTGACGAGGTATTCCGTCACTCCGGGCAAGGCGATGATCGAGATTCAGACTCTCCTTACCCGGACGAAGGGCACCGGAGTCCTGAAGGACTTCAAGATGGGAGACGCCGTGCAGTGGGGGGGGACGGAGCACTTCGCCCCCGGCCTCGGATTCGATCTTCCCGAGAGGACGGCCACTCGGTGGTTGGCCGGTGTAGGTCCCGGCGTCTCCTACGGCTACGTAGGGTTGTCCGACGACCTGGATGCGCGACATGGCCGATCCTGGTCGGACCCGATCGTCAAGACGGCCGACCTCACGCCTGGACAGACGCTCCCTTACACCCGGTATCTGATCATCGGGACGGGGGACACGGCGTCCATCGTCAAGGAGATCTCCGCCTCGCTGGGCCCTTCGGTGAGGATGGTGGCCGGAAAGGTCGTGGCGGAGGAAGGGGAGCGCCCCGTCCCGGGGGCGCGCGTGGATGTCTTCGGGGATGCTCCCCATCCACTCTTCTTCGCCCTCGCCGACGATCGGGGAAGGTTCGAGCTTCCGATTCCTCAGGGGCGCTTCGAGGCGCGTGCATCCGCGCCGGGCCGGAAGGCGACAGGAAGGGTGGCGATAAGAGAGGATCTCGTCCTCCGCCTCGGTCCCGCGGGACGGATCGTGATCTCACTCACCGGAGAGGATGGAAAACCTCTGCCCGGCCGGTTGACGATAGAAGGCCTCGGCCAGACGCCGGATCCGGATCTGGGCCCGACGTCGAGGGCGGCAGGCGCGCGGAACATTATCGCCACGATCACAGGGATGGCCGAGGCCCCTCTCTCTCCGGGCCGATATCGCATCACGGCCTCCCGCGGCCCCGAGTACACCATCCACCAGCGCGAGATTGAAGTCGAGGGCGGGAAGCCGTCGAGCATCGACTTCCGTATCCGGAGGGCGATCGACACGACCGGTTACATCGCCTGTGACTTTCATCAGCACGCGGCCAACTCGGCCGACAGCGGCGTCTCTCTCGAGGACCGCGTGATCGCCAACGTGGCGGAGGGTCTCGAGTTGATGGTTTCTTCCGATCACGACTTCCTCACCGACTTCGCCCCGACGATACGGCGACTGGGTGTCGAGAAGCTGATTCGATCGATGGTGGGGGATGAGGTGACCACGGCCAGTCTGGGACACTTCAACGCCTATCCCCTCAGGCCGCACCCAGGCTCACCGCGGGACGGCGCGCTGGACCCCTGGGAGATGACCCCGGCGGAGATCTTCTCCGCACTGAGGGCCTCGGCGCCGGAGGAGAAGGTCATCCAGATCAACCACCCGAGGTCGTCGAAGAACGGGTACTTCGCCCTTCATTCGATGGATGCGGCGCGGGGTAGCGCGGAACGAGAGGGGTTCTCCTGGGACTTCGATGCGATCGAGGTGTGGAACGGGCTTCGCATTACGGAGGCGGAATCGGTTCTCCAGGACTGGTTCGGGCTCTTGAACCGGGGCCGCCGCTACGTCGCCACCGGAAACTCCGATACACACGACGTCTTCAGGGATCGCTCGGGTTACCCCCGGAATTACGTCCGGGTGGAGGGAGACGATCCCGCGAGCATCTCTCCGGACCAGATCGTGAGGGCCTTGAAGATCGATCGATCCGTGGTGGTGACCAACGGACCCTTCCTCACGATGGAGGGACCGGGGGGCGCGCGGATCGGATCCGTCGTCCACTATCCGGAGGGAGACGTACCCATCAGGGTGCGAATCCAGACGGCGCCCTGGATCGAAGTGAATCGTCTGGAAGTGGTCGCCAACGGAAAAGTCGTCCACGACCTCGAACCGGACGGAGACGAGATCGACCTGGCCGTCCCGCTGGAAGGGGACGGCTGGATCGTCGTCATCGTTCGCGGGGACAGGACGATGGAGCCGATCCTTGCCGCCACGCCGTTCGCGTTCACTAATCCGATCTGGATCGATCGAGCCGGGGATGGTTTCGACCCGCCTTCACAATCGCGGTAGCGCGCCTGCCAGCGCCCGGTGCAATTTTTCGCCCACTTCCTTCGTCTCATTGATGGGGGCAAAGAAGTTCGCACTGGGGGAGAAGGGCAACGCCCTGTGAAAGGGCAAAGTCCAGTTGCTCTGGGGGGAGGAGAGCCGCGAGGCTCGACGGTCTGGCCCGCCCTGCGGCGAACGGCCCTCGTTCTCTGCGCCTCACTCGGTTGCGCATCCCCCGCTCTCGAGACGACACGCTGGGAACGCCCCCCTGATCACACGCCCTTGCCGTGGTCGGTATCCGTCGTACGTCTACAGAACCACCGCCCCCAGCACCGCCTGAGCACTCGCGCCCTCGCGTGGATTCCTATGGTCCCGACGAGCACCCTGGTCCTCGAGCGTCCAGGCCGGCGGCTTCTCATCCACGATCCGGAACGAAAAATCGCCGAGATCCTGGCCAAGAGGCTGAAAGATGCCCGGGTCTTCTCTTCGGTCAGCTACCTGAAACGCGTCCCCCCCAAAGGTTCGGGGCTAAACACCGACCTCATCCTGGATGGGGCGGTCCGGTCGAGTCGATTCGAGGCCACCCTCATCACCTATGGTCTGTCGTTTTTTAGCGCTCCTCTCTGGATCTTCGGGTTTCCGAGACACCGGATCGGATTTGACCTTCGCTTCTATCTGCGAATCGTGAACGGGCGCACGGGCGAAGTCCTCTGGGAGCATGAGGTCCATGAGGAATGGGGCCACTGGCATGGTCTTTATTACGGGCGAAACATGCGGCAGTTTCCCATCCTCATCGAGCGGGGGGTCGAAGAGGCTATCCGGCGCCTGGACGCCGCCATCGCTGGGGGAGCACTGGGAGACCTGGACTCATGAAACGTTCCTATCTTCTCGCGGCCGTCGCGCTCTGCCTCCTGTGGCCTCTCGGGACCGCCGGGGCGCAGGGGCTCCTCACCTCGGATCTGTGGCAGCAAGGAAGTGCACCGGGAGGCTACAAGCCTCTCGTTGCGCCCGACCCCGATGTCGCCGGGAGGCGTCGGGCCCGGCCGATTCGAGTGAGGGGGAAGCCGGGTGAGCTGCCACTGGACCATCTGCACATACGGACCTGGTTTCGGACGACGGCCCTGACCGCGTCCAAGATTGCGAAGAACCGGGGGGTATGGGCCGGAGAGGCCCCACGACTGAACGATGCGTTGAAGCCTTCGATCGGATTCGGCGCTGATTTCGTCTACTCGTTCACACCGCTCATGTCACTCACCTACAGCATCGGGTATGAGTGGTTCGAGGGGGGGAGCGCCGCCGGCGCCGATTTTCATGACTTCGGATTCCTTCTCTCATCTGTCGGTCCCCGGATCAGCTTCCCTCTGGGGCTGTCGCCGGGCGACTGGGACGACCCCGAGGCGGTGCCCTACGTCCGCGGGATCATCCCCTACGTACGTCTCGGCCTCGGCCTGGCCCTCACCTCGGACATCGATTACGACGAACCAGGCACGGGAACCAGGCAGGAGCTCTACGCCGCCGACGGGGTCTTTCATATGAGCTTCGTCTTCGGCACGGAGATCCGCGGGGAGCATTGGGGGGTCTTCTTCGAGCTTCTGGGGGTCCAGTCGATAGGCCCGCTCGACGGTACGAAGTCCCCGGAATCGAAGTCGAAACTCTCGATCGTCGGTTTCCCGTTCACGTTCGGCGCCGTCTATCGCTTTTGACGGGGACGAGCACGAATCGACGATGCCACCTCCCCCCGTTGTGCCGATTGCAGCATTGAGCGCAGGCGCTTCGGTTCCGCCCGATCCGGATCCGCCGCAGGACCTTTCGGCTGCAGGCAGGGCACTGATACCTGTACCGGGGGGACGGTCGGCCCGGAACGTCCCTGGCGAACATCTTCCGGAGTCCCAGACGCCTGGCGATCCGTTTCATCTCCGGCGTATGACCGACCCGCACCTTCCGCCGGTGTTGATCGAGATGAATCATCTCGTGGAGAAGCGTGTCGCGAACCTCTCCTGGACCGAAGCTCTGGTGGTAGGCGACGGAGATCTCGATCACTCGTCGCCGGACGTCGATTCGCCCCGCGGTCGTGCGAAGCCGAGGGTTCCACAGGAGCTGGCACTTTGGCAGAGCGCCGTCGAAGTGGACCGAGTTGAGCGAGCGGTAGAGATCGGCCAGGTCCGGGGGGGGGGATGGGCGCATGTCGCCCCTTCCTTAGCAGACAGGGGACCTTCGGATCAAGGGAAGAACGCCATACCCGCCGGGCAAGATCTACCTGCCGCGCCGGTCGACTGTCAGATGAAGCGCTACTTGCTCATCGGCGCAATCCTTTGCGAGGCAGCGAAATACCACCGGCCCGCCGCGCGGGACGGCTGGAGGTCCGCCCTTGGCACTCCGCTTGCATTGTCACTAATACGTTAGGGGTGGGGAAGGAGGCCGAATGGCCTCTGCGGGGTCTCTGAAGGTTTCCTTCACGCCCCTGTGAGATTCTCCTGGCGCAACGCCGCGGGCCTTTACCCAAAACCGTCCAGGTAAGGCAGCGTGGCCGCCGGGCGACTGGAGTGGGCTCTCTGGCAGGGGCTCGCTTCAGAGTGGGATGGAGCTGGTTTGCCAGATCGGGTTCACCTGGTCAGGCAAGCCAGCTTTTTTTTGTAGAGTTTCATGACGCGCACCAAACACTGCCGGCGATGACGTCCCGCTGATAGCCAGGGAGTCGCCCGTCGTGGAGGAGTCGCTGGCCTTGTCTTGCAAGGATGCTGGCGTCTATCATCTTGGGCAGGGGGCCACTGCAGACAGGTGAGCGGCTAGCCGTTAGGCAGCCCCAGGCGAATTAATATGTTGATCACGAATCTACTGCTGAGACGCACCGTAGCTTTCGGTGTCGACTGCGCGATCCTCTTTGTATTGCTCGGTCCGATCACTTTCGCTGTCCACCGCCGGCTGAACCCCGGTGCGGAGGCAGGCCCCGAGTTATATCGCGCCTTGTTGCTCGGCTTTTCTCTCCCTGCGTGGACTTATTTTGTTCTTAGCGACTGCTCCCAGCGGGGTGCGACTCTCGGTAAGCGTCTCATGCACATACGAGTCCGCACTTTGAAGCGTAGCAGCCCCAGCCTGCTCCGAGCCATCACGCGCTCATCTGCAAAGCTCGCACCCTGGGAGCTTGTCCACATCTCGGCGTTTGCCCTATCATCGGGCGCGGGACAACTCGCCCCCGTTCAGATCGTTGGTTTATCCTTTGCCAACTTTCTTTGGTTGTCCTATTTCGCCTCCGCGATCCTGTCGCGGGGGGGGTCGGAGCCTGCATGACTACCTCGCCTCCACCGAGGTGAGGCACGCTCGGTCGCCATCGCTTGATGGCGACCCCGAACAAGGGGTTGCCTGACAACTCCCTGCAGGAGGGGTCAAGCCCTCATCTCATCTCGTGGTTTGCTCGCTGATCCCCCCAAGAAACAGAAGCCCCATCCAGGATCTGCCTCCGTCCCCATCCCAAGTGGCCTCGCTCCTGCTTCTGTGGGCGACTAAGCCCTAGCCGTTGATCGGCCTCCAGCAGGGTTGTAGCCTGCTCCGCGTAGGGACCCCCGCGACAACTCAACAAATGCCGAAGCCGTGGATACGGCCGAGGGGGGGCGTCCCGTAACAGGAGGGACCTAGAAATGAAGTCGAAGTCCAGTTTTGTGATCGGGCTCCTGGCCGGAGCAGCCCTGATCTTCACCGTGGCAGCGGCAGCTCAACCATCTCCAGACCTAGGCCGGTATCAGATCGTAGACCCAGAGGCATCGCTTCCGTTCATGCTGGATACCGCGACCGGGGAGACGTGGCATCTGGTCCAACCATCCAGGGCCAAGTACCAGAGCGACGACAAGAAACTCAGGCTGCCAGCCTGGTATCCGATGAAGAAGCACGACATGCTCCCAAAGTAGGGGACAGTCATGCCGAGCCACACTGAGAGGAAGGGCCACCGCAGCCCAGCGGCGCGGGGAGGAACCGGACCAGGGACGTGAAGGCAAGGCGAGCACCGCAGGCAAAGGAGGAGGAGCGATGGGTCGATTCGTGATCGCATGCTACCGCCCGAAGGCGGGGAAGCGGGAGGCTCTGCACGTATTGATGAAGACTCACCTGCAGAGGTTGAGGGCCGAGGGCCTGGTTACGGACAGGAAATCCGCAATGATGGAGGCGCAGGACGGGACCGTCATCGAGGTTTTCGAGTGGAAATCGAAGGAAGCCATCGAGGCGGCCCACTCGAACCCACAGGTCATGGCAATGTGGAGCGAGTACGAGAAAGTCTGCGATTACGTTCCGGTCTCCTCCCTGAAGGAAACCAAGGAGCTCTTCGCAGAGTTTGAACCGTTGAACCTCACCGAGAGCTGATTCGAACGGACCCCCTGAGCCCTCCACCGAAACGCTGCCTGACAAGCCGCCGCACGCGGCCAGCAGCGCGGGAAGAACTGGAGCCAAGGACTCGAGGGCAAGTCGAGCGTCACGGGAAGGTGAGCGGCATGATATTCCGAGAGCCGAAGTACCTGCCCAAATACCCCGCTTTCATCCTGATACCTGCTGTCCTGGCTCTCTGGACCCGTCTCCCCCCCCTCGATAGTCGCAGCCAAGATTGGCGCTTCCCCTGGCTGCTAGGGAGGCTGATCCCCCCTTGATAGACTCATGGCATGGACTCAGCGTCGGTTGTATTGCTGGTGGGGGTGCTCCTTCTTGTCATGTTCCTCCTGCGCTGGTTGCTCGAGCGGCCTCCCGATATCGGATTCTTTGTGGTTGGGCTCATAGGGCTTTCCTTTTGGGCCACTCTCCTGACAACCATACATTCGGTGGCGCCGCCCCCGAACTGGGCGCCGTCCATTCTCATCGGGTTGCTCCTGGTGAGCCCCGCTTGCTTCGCGACTGGCGCTCACCTCTCTCTCAGGGAAGAGGGACCCGGCGCGAAAGTCATACGGTGGGCGAATGTCGTGGGGCTAGGCGTATCGGCAGGACTTCTCTTCATTCTCCTGACGAGCTTCCTCCAATTCGTCGTTCTTGCAGATTGAGCGGTGAGTTTCATGACGCGCACCAAACTCTCAGGCACTTGATATCGTTGAGGTTCGCCCACCCGCCTCAGAGAAGGATCAGGGAGTTGGAGCTAATTCTGGACCGCCACCGACATGAAGCCGCCGAAACTCCGATATTCCACAAGCTTCGGTCCCAGCGAATACAATGAGAGGCGAATGTCCTGTGCTGGCGGTCAAGGGGGCAGAGGTGAGTTCTCATCGGGCTAAATACTTGGCCGGAATTCCCGCTATCCTATTGGTTTTTGGCTAAGGTGGCGGTACCGCGCGTTAGTGATTCTTGGCTCCCTGAATTGCTTCGGCATCAGGGAAATCTCCGTCTTCTAGGTCCCCAGTGTCCGAGAAACTTCCCCCCGTCCAGCCTCGATTCTGTGTCTTATCTAGAGGGGGGAGGGCTTGGGCACCGCCCTGACCCGCCTTCGCCGCTACGCGGCTTCGGCGGGCAGGTGAGGGCCCTGTCCGCCACGAAGGCCAAATACCGATGAGTGACGTTCGCAGGAGAATCATCGGGGCGCTCATCGGGGGAGGTCTAGGCGTGCTGGCATACTGGGTGGCTCTGCGGAACGGGTTCGATGCCCTTGCCTTCGTGGCGGTCGGGCCAGGAGTTGGAAGCGACCTGGCGGCCCGCCGGCGTAGCCTTCCCTGGGGTCTGGCCATTGCTCTTGTCTCCGTGGCTTTGTCTGTCCTCATCAATTGGCTTTTCTTGCCCTTTGCGGTCGACGGTTCCCTTGGATACTTCCTGTCGCATCTGGGCCATCTTCCCTTGAGGACACATCTCACGTTTGTCGCCGCAGCGGGGATCGGATTTTACTTCGGCATGGGCCGACACCCGAAGAAGAGGGCGGGGAAGTCCGACTGAGCGTCATAACTACACAAGGTGCGGGACTGGCTAACAGGCCCCCGCACCACGTGAGCGCCCTATCCGTCAGGCTGATGGCAGCGAGTTGCTGATGGACCAACTTCCCCCGATACCGACTGAGTCCAGTCTCTTGATCGAGACGGATCGGCTGGAGTTACGCCCGATTCTGCGAGACGATGCGCAGCTCCTCTTTCCTGTCCTTTCGGACCCTGCGCTCTACGAGCACACAGGAGATGAACCCCCGGCGTCGGTAAGTGCTCTACGCGAACTTTATGCGTCACGGGAGGCACGCCGGTCGCCTGGCGGCAGGGAGCTGTGGTTGAACTGGATGATTCGAATCGGCGCTTCCGGTGAGGCCATAGGCTATATGCAGGCATCCGTAGCACCACGGCGCGCCGATCTGGCATGGGTGATTGGTTCTCCATGGCAGAGTCGCGGCTACGCGTCGGAGGCGGCGAAGGCAGTTATCGATTGGCTGTGGGCCATAGGTGTTACTCGAATACGGGCCAGCATCAATCCTCACCATGCGGCGAGTCGAAAGGTTGCTATCAACGCCGGCCTACGACGTACCGACGAGTTTTCTGAAGGTGAAGAGGCTTGGGTGCTGGAGGCGGCCAGGTGATCGTCACGGATCTCAGGATTCGACGAAGGGGAATACTCTTTTCTCGCGGAACTCCTTCGTCTCGCGGAGGTTGGCGACGGCCAGCTTGGCCTCCCTCCGCGGAAGGGCCTGGTGGTACCTGGCGTGGGCCTGGAGGAAGAGGCGCGACGGGTCGAGCAGATACGACTCCACCTTCACCTCGATCTCCGTCGGGTTCGTCTTCTCCGCGGGAAATACGATGCCGAGATGGTAATGGTGGTCCGCCGCCAGTTCCGAGATCTTCAAGCCGGTTCCTCTTCCTGAACGTCCCGGGTCAGTTGTACTCGATCCGGTAGATCGCGCTGGACGTTGAGACGTACAGGAATCCGTCGGGACCCGCCACGACGTCGGTGATCCCACCGCCCGGAACCGTGATCAGGTTTGTGCGGTTGATGCTGTCGTAGGTGTAGCTCGGAGGAGCCAGGTCGGTCCGGTAGACGACCCTGTTCTTCCAGGCCCCGACGAAGATGTCTCCGACGAACGATTCGGGGTACTGGTAGCCCACGTTGAAGGCGACACCTGTCACTGCCACCGTGGCCGACCACACGTCGACAGGATCCACGAATCCCGGGAGCACCCTCGGTCCGCTCTGTCGGGCGCCGTCCCAGCCGTAATGATCTCCCGATCGAATCAGGTTCAGCTCGTCGTTGATACCCGGGCCGTTCTCGGAGGCGTACATCTCGCCGGTGAGGGGATGAAACGCCATGTCGAAGGAGTTCCTCAGCCCCATTGCGAAGAAGTGGTTCTGGGGAGAGCCGGGTGTCAGCGGGTCGTACCAGGGGTTGTCGGTCAGGGGGTTTCCGTCGCGATCCATCCGGAGCATTTTTCCAGGGTACACCGTAAAGCTGCTGGACTGCGATGGAACGGCATCCTCACCGAGGGTCACGTACAGCATCCCGTCCGGCCCGAAGGCGAGGTTTCCGCCGTTATGGTTCGAGGCGTTGCTGGGAAGGTTGTCGATCAGGGTGAACGGGTTCATCCCCGTGTTGCCGACGTCTTCCCATCTCTCCACCTTCTGGGTGATCGCGAACCCCGGCACGTCGTAGAAGATGTAGACGTAGGAGTTCAAGCTATAGTCGGGGTCGAAGGTGATCCCGAGCAGACCTCGCTCATTGAAGGTCGTCCCTGACACGGTGACGGTCACGAAGGGCTGCGGGAGGAGCGCGCCGGCCTGAATGATTCGCACACTTCCCGTGGTCTTCTCGGTAAAGAAGAGCCTGTCGGTCGTGGCCCAGTCGGGAGCGAACGCCATCGAGATGGGGAAGTTGAGCCCGGTCAAGACCAGTACCGCCGAGAACGTCCCTCCCGGTGGTGGGTAATAGGTAAACCCACCGGGCAGCGTGGCGGACAGTCCGCCCGGATTCGTGACCACGACGTCCGCCGGCCCAGGCGAACCGGTCGGGATCGTCAGCGAGATCTCGGTCGCCGAGACGAGGACGACGGACAGCGCCGCGTTGGGGCCGATCGATACGGTGACTGCCGGGTCGAAGTTGGTTCCGATGATCGTGGCCGATTCCCCACCGATTCCTGTGGAAGGGGTGATCGACTGGATCGTCGGAATCGTGGGCACGCTCGGCTTTTTGCTGCTGCTACTGCCGCCGGAGCAGCCCACCCAGAGAACGATTGCGCTGACGATGGGCACCCAACCGATGGCTCGGCAATTCATCTTCTCATCCTCCGCCCGGAACCCCCCCAGGCCCCTGAGTCTTTATCTATGTCGGGAAGGACGCTTACAGTCTCGGCATTATAGATCAGCTGTACTCGATTCGATAGATGGCGTCCGCAGGGGATTTCATGACGCGCACCGATCTCGGGGTTCGGTGCGGGGTTCGGTGCGGGGTTCGGTGCGCGTCACGGATCTCACTAGGATTCGACGAAGGGGAATACTCTTTTCTCGAGGAACTCCTTCGTCTCGCGGAGGTTGGCGACGGCCAGCTTGGCCTCCCTCCGCGGAAGGGGCTGGTGATATCTAGCGTGGGCTTGGAGGAAGAGGCGTGACGTGTCGAGCAGATACGACTCCACCTTCACCTCGATCTCTGTCGGGTTCGTCTTCTCCGCGGGAAAGACGAAGCGGAGACCCAGGCCCTGGGGAGGCTTCTCGAAGGAGCCGAGCTTCGATTCATCCAGACGGAGGAGGGTCTTGGAGAGAAAATTCCGGGAGTCCTCCCCGTCGGGACAGGGGGCAAGCTTCTGGACGATGCACTCCCGGGTTCGCCAGGGGGGCACCTGCAGCGTGTCACTGACGAGAGGGATGTAAGTTTCGGCCAGCTTGCAGAAGGCCTCGAACTGCATCTGCCCCACGAAGTGGTGGGTGATCGCCAGGAACTTGCTCGTGACCCGGTAGATAGTCTTTTCGGGGGACTCGGGAGAGCTGCTCTCGAAGATCGCGTCGTTGGGCCCGAAGGACGAACGGCCGTAGTCCAGGCCCGCCGCGTCCATCTTGGGCGCGAGCCTCTTCAGTTCCTTGGCGGAGAACCGCTTGTCGGGAAATACGATGCCGAGATGGTAATGGTGGTCCGCCGCCAGTTCCGAGATCTTCAAGCCGGATCCTCTTCCTGAACGTCCCGGATCAGTTGTACTCGATCCGGTAGATCGCGCTGGACGTTGAGACGTACAGGAATCCGTCGGGACCCGCCACGACGTCGGTGATCCCTCCGCCCGGAACCGTGATCATGCTGACACGGTTGCTCCTGTCGTAGGTGTAGTTCGGAGGAGCCAGGTCGGTTCGATAGACGACGCTGTTGTTCCAGGCCCCGACGAAGATGTCCCCGACGAATGACTCGGGGTACCGGTAGCCCACGTTGAAGGCGACACCTGTCACTGCCACCGTGCTTGGCCACCAGTCGACAGGATCGACGAATCCCGGCGTGGACCTCGGTCCGCTCTGCCGAGCGCCGTCCCAACCGTAATGATCTCCCGATCGGATCACATTCAGCTCGTCGTTGACACCCGGGCCATTCTCGGAGGCGTACAGCTCGCCGGTGAGGGGATGAAATGCCATGTCGAAGGAGTTCCTCAGCCCCATCGCGAAGAAGTGGTTCTGAGGAGAGCCGGGCATCGCCGCGTCGTACCAGGGGTTGTCGGTCAGGGGGTTTCCGTCGCGATCCATCCGGAGCATTTTTCCAGGGTAGACCGTAAAGCTGCTGGACTGCGATGGAACGGCATCCTCGCCGAGGGTCACGTACAGCATCCCGTCCGGCCCGAAGGCGAGATTTCCGCCGTTATGGTTCCAGGCGTTGCTCGGGAGGTTGTCGATCAGGGTGAACGGGTTCATCCCCGTGTTGCCGACGTCTTCCCATCTCTCCACCCTCTGGGTGACCGAGCCCCCCGGCAGGTCGTAGAAGATGTAGACATAGGAGTTCGAGCTATAGTCGGGGTCGAAGGTGATCCCGAGCAGACCTCGCTCGTTGCCGGGAGTCGATTGCACCGTGACGGTCACGAAGGGCTGCGGGAGGAGAGCACCCCCCTGGATGATTCGCACACTCCCGGTAGCCCTCTCGGTAAAGAAAATCCTGTCGGTCGTTGCCCAGTCGGGGGCGAACGCCATGGAGACAGGAAAGTTGAGCCCGATCAAGACCGGTACCGCCGAAAACGTCCCCCCCGATGGCGGGTAATAGGTAAACCCACCGGGCAGGGTCGCCGACAGTCCGCCCGGATTCGTGACCACGACATCCGCCGGCCCAGGCGAACCGGGGGGGATGGTCAGTGAGATCTCGGTCACCGAGATGAGGGTGATGGGCGACGCCGCACTGGGACCGATCAGCACGGTGGCCCCCGCCTCGAAATTGGTCCCGATGATCGTGGCGAATACTCCACCGAATCCTGTGACAGGGGTGATCGACTGGATCGTCGGAGTCGTGGGCGCGCTCGGTTTCTTGCTGCTACTGCTGCCTCCGGAGCAGCCCACCCAGACAACCATTGCGCTGACGATGGCCACCCAACCGATCGCTCTCTTCTTCATATTCTCATCCTCCGCCCGGAACCCCCCCAGGCTCCTGAGTCTCTTTCTATATCGACAACAGCGCTCACGCTCGCCGCATTATAGATCAGTTGTACTCGATTCGATAGATGGCGTTCGACGTCGCCACGTAGAGATAGCCGTCGGGTCCCGCCGCGACATCGATCACCCCCGCTGGCATGCTCAGTAGAATCGCTCGGGACAGCGGGTCATAGGTATAGGTGGGGGGAGACATGTCGACGCGGTAGATATCCCGTGGGGGATTCCATCCCCCGATGAAGGCGTCCCCGAAGTAAGCCTCCGGGTAGCGGTAGCCGGTGTTGAAGGCGATCCCCGTCAGGGCGGGCTCCGGGTTGAAAACATCCACGGGGTCGGTCATCCCCGACTGGCTGCGCACTCCGCCGATCTGGCTCGAATCCCAGCCGTAATGCCCGCCGGCCTGGATCAGATTCACCTCGTCCGCGGCCCCGGGGCCGTTCTCCGTGGCGTACAGGTCGCCTGTCAGGGGATGGAACCCGAGGTCGAACGAGTTTCGGAGCCCACGGGCATAGATCAAGCTTCGAGGCAGCGTCCCGTCATACCACGGGTTGTCCGGGGGCGCCGTCCCATCCCGGTTCAGGCGCAGAATCTTGCCGTCGAATGATGTGAGATCGTCCGCCCGATTCGGATTTCCATCGTCTCCGAGGGTGACGTACAACATCCCGTCGGGACCGAACGCCATGTTTCCCGCATTGTGGTATGTGTTGACCGTCGGCAGGTCATCGAGGATCACGGTCGGGTTCATCCCAAGATTGGACGAGTCTTCGTACCGGACGATCCTCTGCATCGGCCGCGTATCGTCGTAGAAGATGTAGACGTAGGAGTTGTTGGCGTAGTCGGGATCGAAGACGATTCCCATCAGACCCCGATCGCCGTTCGAGTCCACGGCGACGGTGACGAAGGGCTGGGGCAGGAGCGTCGAACTCTGGATGATGTGGACTTCCCCGTTCTTCTCCGTGAAGAAGATCCTATCCGTCGTGGCCCAGTCCGGGGCGAAGGCGATGGAGATGGGGTAGCTAAGCCCCCCCACGACCTGCTGGGGTGTGAAATTGCCGCCCGGTGGTGGGAAGTACGTGAATCCCCCGGCCAGGGTGCCTGACCTCGAGTCGGGGTTGGTGACGACCACGTCCGCGGGACCGGCGAAGCCCGGGGGTGTCGTGGCCGTGATCTGCTGGCTCGAGACAACGACGATCCCCGTGGCGAGTATGCCTCCCACCGTGACGGTGGCGCTGGCGTGGATATGGCTTCCGCCAATCGTCACCTGGAGGCCGCCGTTCGTGCCTCCCGTGGCGGGAGAGATCGATTGCACCACCGGGGATCTAGGAGTGCTCGAGTTGCTCGATGGACACCCAACCAGGATCATGAGTGCCGCCGTCCATCCAATCGAGAGCCTCTTCATCGGGGTCCTCCTTCTATCGCGAACTCGGCTCATCCGGTCCGCCAGGGTCCGCTTGCCCCGGCTTCCAGGGCGAGCAACCGCTTCTTGAGCGACAGTCCTCCTGGAGATGAGAATCCCCCCAGGCCGGTGGACCCGACGACCCGATGGCAGGGGATCAATAGCGGGATCGGATTCTTGCCGAGAGCCGTCCCGACCGCCCGCGCAGCCCCGGGTCGGCCAATCTTCCGCGCGATCTCCCCGTAAGTCCGAACAGAGCCCGGCGGGATCGAGCGGGCCGCCTTGTAGACGGACCGCTGGAATGCCGTCGTCCCGGAAAGATCCATGCGAACATCGAGGGACGGCTGCTTTCCCTGGAAATAGGCCTGCACCTCCCGGGCGAGACGGACCGCCTCTTTCGGCGGATGGCCTATCGGGGGCTCGCCGCGCGACCCATCACGAGGGAGCGAAACTCCCGAGATGCCTTCCCTCGTCCAGCAGATCGTCATCGAGCCGAGAGATGTGGTAAACGAGAACCTCCCCTCGCCTTCGCCGCCCCTGAGTCGGCCATTGAGTCCGCCCATCGGTCTTCCTCCAATCTGGAACCTCCCCATGGTAGTCTTGAGCGGCGGAGCATCAAGGCGGCGGGCTCGGGAAATTCCGAGAAACTTCGTCGGGCGCGGGGGGTTCAGTGCTGTGGAACGCAAGACCAGCAGGAGGCCTATCCTATGGTTCGTAGAACTATCGTCCTTTTCTTCGTCGGCTTGCTCACTTTCTTACCCCTGACTCCTACTTCCGCATGGCGGGGCGATGGCGGTCGCGCCGGCCCCGGTGGAGGACAGGAAGGAGACGGCAAGCGTGAAAAGGAGCGCCGTCGCGATCAGGAGCGGCGTCGTCACGGTGGGGACCGTGACGGAGATGCCGAAGGCCGCCGGCATCGCCGTCACGCTCGCAGGGAGCATCGACGGGACCGCAGGCACGAACGCCGCCATCACCGTCGACACCACCGGGAGCACCACCGCGAGCGCCATCTGCAGCGCCACGATGGAGACCACCGGTAGGAAGCCCCGGCAGATGGGATCCGAGGCAGGGATCCCTTCCTCTCCCCGCGCGTTTTCATGGGGTGTTTCCGATGTATCCCACCATGGTCCTCTCCCTCGTCTTCATCCTGGGCGGAGTTCCGCAGGGACAGTCCAAGGAAGAGGCCGTCGCCGAATCTCGACGCCTCGCCGACCTCGGGGAAAAATACTATCTGCGTGAAAAAGACTCCCGCGCGATCTCCAGCCTGAAGAAGGCGATCAAGCTCGACCCCGGATGCATCAAGGCTCGTTACATCCTCGCCGACATATGGGCTGACCGCGATGACATCGAGGGAGCCATGAAGGAGTACCGGAAGGTGCTCGAGCTCGACCCCGAGCACGTGGGGGCCCTGGACAAGCTAGGCCTCCTGCAGCTCGAGATCGGTCAGGGGGAAGAGGCGATCAAGACGTTCCAGAGAGCGCTCGAGGTCAAGTCCGACGACGTGGAAGCCAGGACTCACCTGGGGGAGGCGCTCGAGACCCTGGGACGTCTCGACAAGGCCATCGAGCAGTACAAGAAGGTGCTCGAGATTGATCCGGATTTCACCGCCGCTCGAGTGGGCCTCGGGATCGCGATGAGCCTGAAAGGCGAGGAAGCGGATGCGATCGCTGCGCTGGAGGAAGCGGCGAAGCGCGATCCCGAGAGTGCGGAGCCGCACTATCACCTCGGGGTTATCTACGAGACACAGCGACTCGAGGAACAGGCCCTCCGCGCATACTTGAAAGCGACCAAACTGGATGACCGGTACGTCCTTGCCTACCACGCGATCGGAGTCATCCAGAGCCTGGAGGGTGACTATCGGAGCGCCCTCAAGGCCCTGAAGAAGGCGGTGGAGATCGACCCCGAGTTCGCCGACGCCCACTTCGACATGGGGATCGTTCTGGAGGAGCTGGACTCGACCTCCGACGCGGCGAAGGCCTACAAGAAGGCGATCAAGGCGGACCCGAAGCACGCGGACGCCCACGGGTATCTGGGGCTGATCTACGAGGACGCAAAGGACCTGCGCAAAGCGATCCAGCACTACCGAAAGCACGTCGAGCTCGGGGGTAACGACCCTCTGGTCCAGAGGCGTCTGACCGCCCTGGAAAAGGGGCGATAAATCCCTCTGGATCCGCAACAACCTTGAAACCCTGCCCTCGCACGCTAGGATGGTGTATGGGTTGAGCAATGACCTCGACCCGGGCGGGGTATATATCGGAGACTGAGACATGACGTCCAGATCGGCCGCCCTCATCGTGTGCTTCGCACTCGTCATCCTTACCCCTTCAATCCTCGAAGCTGATGTGGTCCACCTCAAGAACGGCGGCAAGCTAGAAGGCCGCGTCGAGGTGAGTGGCGATCATTACATCGTCACGACCGACGGGAACATCCAGACCAGGATTCCGGTGCGCGATGTGCGGTCGGTCGAGGTCACGCGGACCAATCGTGACAGATATCGGGAGAAGAGGGTCAAGATACGGGAAGGGGATGCTCAAGGGCTTCTGGATCTCGCTCGTTGGTGCAAGGAGATGGGCCTGAAGCCCGAGACCCGCTCCGCCTACGAGGAGATCCTCGGTTTGGACACCAACCACGCGGAGGCGCGCGAGGCGCTCGGATTCGTGAAGGTGGGTGACGAGTGGCTTACCGAGGCCGAGGCCCGACCCCATCTGGGAATGGTCCGGCATCGCGGACGATGGGTCACCCCGGAGAGAAAGGCCGAGCTGCAGGATGCCGAGGAGCAGAAGAAGGAGGAGAAGAGAATCCGAAAGCTGATCCGGAAGATCGGCAGCCAGGCTCCCGAGGCGGCGGAGGGGGCCAAGGCGAGACTTCTCGCCTACGGCGCGGACCAGAAACTCCCCCTGCTCGTGGAGGCGCTCCAGAGCGCCGACAAGCCCGTTCGAATCTATGCCGCACGGGAGCTCGGGCAGATCGGCGACGAGCAGGCGCTGCGCCCCCTCGCGCAGCTAGCCATAGAAGACCGATACAAGAGCGTTCGGGTGAATGCGGTGCGGGCTCTCAAAGCGATCGGGTCGCCCGAGACGGCGGTGCCGTTCATCGAGAAGCTCAACTCGAACAACCAGTATCACCGCCTCCATGCCGTCGAGGCCCTCTCCGTCTTTCCCGACCGTCGCTCCGTCTACTGGTTGATCAAGACCTGGCGGGGAATCTCGAGCGGGTTCGGAAAGGGGTACGTCATGGATACGACGATGCGGGCCTACATCCGTGACTATCAGCTCGCCTCAGGCGGTACGGGCATCATAGCCGTGGAGGTGGCGGACCCCGAACTGGGCACCCTCACCACCGGTGTGGTCTTCGAGGTCAAGGTTCAGTATGTCGAGATCGCCGCGCGTACCCAGACGCTGGCGTACCTGACCGGGCAGAGCACCGGCTACAGCAAGAAGGCCTGGACGAAGTGGTGGAACGAGAACAAGGACACGTTCGAACTGGCTTCGAGACACGCGACCGACGACAATCCCGAGGGATCCTGAGGAAACGCCTCACCTCCCAAGCCCTCTCCAGCCGAGAAAGCGAGACGCACCCGCGTCCTCGCCCCGGCGCTCCTTGATCGTATCGATCTCGCCTCCCTATAATGATCGATCCGCAGGACGAGCCCAGCATCATCGAGCCTAGCCTCGAACGCCGGCTCACCGCGATCGGAGGAGCGGGATGAAGACGCTGGTGACCGGTGCGAGTGGGTTTGTCGGGACCCATCTCGTCCGGCGTCTGGTCGAGAAGGGGGAAGATGTCCGCATATTCGTCCGGGAATCGTCAGACACGTCTGCTCTCGCGGGCCTGCCGGTCGAGCGCCGGGTGGGAGATATTCGTGACCCCTGGGCAGTCCGGGAGGCGGTCCATGGGTGTGGCCGCGTCTATCACGCTGCCGCCCTCCTGGACGTCGGGATCCGTTCGTACCGTAAGATTCGCGAGATAAATGTCGGCGGCGCGATCCATGTTGCGGCCGCCTCTCGGCGCGAATCGGTGGAGCGACTCGTATTCACCTCGAGCATCGCGGCCATAGGTCATGGCACGCGGGAGCGGCCGGCATCGGAGGACACTCCATTCAACCTCGGTCATCTTCGTCTCCCGTACGTCGACTCCAAGAGAGAAGCGGAAGAGAAGATCCTCGAGTTTCATCGGGCGGGCCTCCCGATCGTGATCGTCAACCCCGCGTACGTCTTCGGCGCCGGGGACCGGAAGCCGAACTCGGGAATATACGTCTGCCTTGCGGCGAAAGGGCTGCTCCGGTTGTCCCTGAAGGGTGGCCTGAACGTCGTCGACGTGGATGACGTCGTCGAAGGGCACATCCGTGCGATGGAGGTGGGCCGACCCGGAGAGAGGTACGTTCTCGGGGGGGAGAACCTCTCCTACGACGAATTTTTCCGGCTGCTGGCGTCCGTCGTACATCGGGCCGCCCCCTGGATGCGGCTGCCCGGCGGGGTTTCCGCCATCATGGGCGGAGCGGGCGACCTGGGCAGCCGTCTCTTTGAAGTGGATCTCCCTATCGGCAGGGCTACGATGCGATTCTCTCGCCTGGGGCACTACGTCTCCTCCGACAAGGCGCGTCGCGAACTGGGCATGGAGTTCGGGGCGGCGAGAGTCGCCCTCGAGAAGGCCTTCGTCTGGTTTCGGGAGCACGGCTACATTGGCTAAAGAATCTATCCCCACGAGCGAGATTCAGGTCCGATTTCAGCCCCCAGGAGAGATGAACCTCGTGGGGTATTTTCTGAAGTCGCTGCTGCAGCGCGGCATCGTCGCCGGAGGACCACCGCTCTACCGGCCCCTGATCGGGCTGCGTTGCCTGATCCGATCGGAGGAGATGCAGATCACGATCGCGGTCCAGGAGAGCTCGGTCGAGATACGCAGGGGCCGATGGCCGCGCATCGACACGACGGTCGAGGCGGAACTTGTCCCGCTGATGCGAATCCTGACCAAGGGCGGCTTGATGTCGGCCTGGCTGGAGGGTCGAGTCGCCGTGCGGGGAAAGGCCTGGCGCATGCTTCCCCTTCTCCGGTTGCTCCGGGCGGGCCTGACTCCTGTCGAGGGCCCGAAGGGGGGGCCTTGACGGATTCGACGAAGAGCACCCTCCCGGACAAGACGATCCGGGAGCTACGGGAAGCCGTGACCCCGGAGCGCGTGATCCTGGATCCGGCCGTCTTGAAGGAGGTGTCCGAGGATCTGACCGAGGTGGCTCGGGGGAGAGCGGAAGTCGTGGTGCGCCCGCGGACCGTGGAGGAGGTTCGACGTGTCCTCCAGACCGCGAGCCGATCGAAGGTGGCCGTGGTCCCGATGGTGGCGAACACCAACGTCGGAGGGCTCGCCATCCCGGATCATGGCGGGATTGTCCTCGACCTTCGGGAGATGAATCGAATCCTGGAGGTCAACGAGCAGGACATGTACATGGTCGTGGAGCCGGGCGTCACCTGGCAGGACGTGAGCGACCGGCTCGGCCGGGATCACCCGAGCTTCCGTATCGGATATTCTCTTGCCCCTCCGGACTCATCGATTCTCTGCAACTGCCTGCTGGATGGCCTCACGACCCTTGGCCTGAAGCATGGCCCCACCGGCGATTGGATCAACGGTATCGAGGCGGTGCTGGCGGACGGGCAGGTCATCAAGACCGGGGCGATGGCGATGGGAGGCACCTGGTGCTCGGACTCTCCCGCGCCGGATCTCACGGGCCTCTTCATCAACATGCAAGGGACGACGGGGATCGTGACGAAGATGGCGATCCAGATCTTCCCCAAGCCGGCCTTCGGGAGCCGCGGCTTCATCCTGGCGTACGAGATCGAGGCGGCCACGCGGCTCATTCGACGCCTCGTCCGGGAGGATATCTGTGACGATATCGGAGGGCTGACCTGGCCGATAGTCAAGATGCTCTTCGGCGAGCAGCGGCCGACCTATCGGGATCCGGACGAGCCCATCTTCTTCGTCTACTCGGACATCTCCGCCCCCCGCGAGGAAACTTACCGCGCGAAGATGTCCGCCCTCGAGGCCGTGCTCGCCGAGGAGCGAGGGACGGGGGCGCATCTCGTCGGTCCGCTCGACATCTGGGACATCGTCCCGATCGAACCCGGCTTCAGGAAGCTCGCCGAATTTCCGACGCGACTGGATTTCCTGCTGGATCGAGGGGGGCTCACATGGATTGGCACCTACGGGCCGATCTCGCGCTGGGAGGAAGGGCTCCAGAAGGGCATCGAGGTGATGGAACGCCGTGGGTTTCCGCCGCTGGTCGTCACTCGACCCATGCGGGGTGGGCACTTCGGAGTCCTCCGCTTCATCTCCACGTTCGACAAGGAAGACGCCGATGAAGTCACGGCGGTGCGCGACCTGAACGTCGAGCTGAGTGACGTCTCCATCGACCTCGGGTTCATCCCCTACAAGACTCCCCCCTGGCTGATCCGCCGTCACAAGGATCGAATCGACCCCGGCTTCCTCGCCCTCCTGAAAAAGATCCGGTCGGTGATGGATCCGGACGGCATCCTCAATCCGGGAAAATGGTCGCCGTGAGCGACCTCCCCCTCTTCGAGCAGTTCCCCGCCTTGAAGGAAAGGATCCCCCGTCTGGAGATCGGTGAGTTTCCCACCCCCGTCAATCCATGGGAGCGAATCGGCAGGAGGGCGGGAATTCCGGACCTCTGGGTGAAGAGGGACGACTTGACGGCCCCTCGTTTCGGAGGCAACAAGGTGCGGACGCTCGAGTTCGCCCTGGCCCGGGGCATCGAGTCCGGCCGTCCTCTCCTCGTAGCCGCGCCCCATGGATCGTCATGGGCGGCCGCGTGCGCCTACTACGGTCGGTCCCTTGGGGCCGATGTGGATCTCGTCCTCTTTCGTCGTCCATCTCAATCGGAGCGTGAGCCGAACGACTCGATCATCCGGGCCTACGGTCGAGAGTTGCGATCCTGCCGCACGCCTATCGGGATTCCGCTGGCCTTCGCGGGAGCGTGGTTCCGCGGTCGGCGCCTGCCTCCGCTAATCCTGCCGATCGGCGGCGCCTCGGCGAGGACAGCACTCGGATACGCGAGCGCCGCCCTGGAGCTCGCGGAACAGGTCCGGTCTGGGGAGATGCCGAGGCCGGATCTGATCGTCGTCCCCGTCGGCTCCGGGGGGACCGTAGCGGGTCTGTTGGCGGGAGTCGCCCTGCTCGGATGGAACACGCTTGTGATCGGCGTGAGGGTCAACCACCTGCTCGTCGCCAACCGCTGGTCCGTCCAGAGGATGGCGCGTAATTCCCTCCGCGTCATTCTGCGAGCGGGCAAGCGGCGACGAGGGCTGCCTCTCCCCGAGTTCGAGCTGGAGGCGGACTACTTCGGTGGCGAGTACGGCCTGCCCACGGAAGAGGGGAGGGAGGCAGCCCGGCTTGTCCAGGAGGAGGAAGGGGTGAAGCTGGACCTAACCTATACCGGGAAGGCGGTGGCGGCCCTGCTAGGCCGCGCCCGGGAGGGCCGGCTGCCGGGCCCGACGGTGCTCTACTGGCATACCTTCAACTCCCGCGACCTCACGAAGCTGCTTTAGCGCCCGGACGGGAGTCGGGTGCCGGGCGCCGAGCCCCAGTCGTATAATGGGTGCCTATGGGCCGAGGAATCGACATCACGCGAACGGAGGCGTCGGGCAAGACATCCCTCGAAATCGGCGGCGTGCCCTTCGTGAATCTGAGAGACCACGTCGAGACCCGGTTCGGCCTGGCGCCGATGGTCGCATCCCCCGAGGACGACGCCCTGGCGAGAAAGACCCCCCTGAAGAACGGCCCGGAGGGTTGGTGCCGTGTGCCGCCCGGCGAAGGGATCGAGCTCGAGCGGCAGTGGAGCCGTCTCGACGTTCGTCTCCTCAAGGCGGAACCGGAGAGCAGCCTCGGAGAAGGCGGGGACGGCGATCCCTTTCAGGATGTGCTTCTCGAGATTCGTTCGCCGAAGGCCGGAGAATACTACTCGCTCGTGACGAGCGACGAGGAATTCCTCCGGGATCTCCTCCATGATGTCGTCAGGACCGCGATCGAGGAGGGGGGAGAGGTTGGACGGGTGAAACCGCTTCCGGCCGAGGTCCTCGATCGGATCTGGAAGGAGTCATTGCAGGGCATCCACCTGAACCATCGCCGGAAGATCCTCCGGGAAGATGAGCTTGTCCTCACGGGAAACCTGGGAACCGACTTCCACGCCAGGCGCCGCCCTTCTCCAGATCGGGAGGTCCGTGTCTTCCGTATCGTTCGGCCGCGTCGAGGTCCGACCCGATGGGAGGGCCCGGAGGATCTGCCAGTCGCCGTCTACATCCGTGAGCACCTCGATGACTGGCCGGGCACCCGGGGCGCTATCATCGCCGCCATCGTCGTCGCGATCGCGGCGGCCCTCCTCCTGCTGAGCCCCTCTCTGATCCGCTTCATCCGGGGCGTATGATCCTGAAGCTCGCGGATGGCCTTTTGTCGCTCCATTATCTGCGCTAGAATCTATGACCTGAACTGATATTGAAGCGGGGCGATGGCGCCACCGGGGACCGGCGAAGAACAAGGAGACCAGTCCATGCCCAACATCGGAGCGGTTATCAAGGAAGAAGTTCGGCGGATTGCCCGAAAGGAGATCCGGGCGGCCTGTAACCCGCTGCGCAAGAAGCTCAGCGAGACGCGTCTGCTTGCATTCGAGTTGAAACGAAAAGTGGCGGCGCTCGAGGCGGCCTCCGATCGACTCGTTCGTGAGTCGAGTGTCCGCGCCCTCGAGAAGACACGAGGCTCTGGGGCGGATGCCAAAGACGCCCGTATCGGCCCCCGCTCCATCCGCAGCCAGAGAAAGCGTATCCATCTCACTCGCGCCGAGTTCGGGCATCTCGTCGGTGTGAGCGCCAACACCGTATACCTCTGGGAGACAGGCCAGGTGGCTCCCCGGAGTGGAAGTCGAACCGCCCTCATCGGAGTACGAAAAATACGCGCGAAGGAAGCGAAGCGGCTCCTCGCGCATGCGCCTTCGATTTCCTGAGGAGAGTCAACAGCGGCGGCGGCTCCTTGCCTCATGGATCCATCGCGAGTAGGATCAAGAAAGGGGATCCAGAGGAGCGAGCATGCCCACGTATTGCTATCAGGCCAAGGAGGAGAAGGGATGCTCTCTCTGCCAGGAGGGGTTCGAGATTGTCCAGTCGATGAAGGACGATCCGATGGAGAAGTGTCCCGATTGCGGTAACGCGGTGGTACGCGTCGTTCAGGCACCCTATATCAATCGGCGCAAATCGACGAAATCCCTCCTGAGCGACGACAACATCAAGAAGCACGGTTTCACCAAGCTCGTGAACGAGGGCGGCGGAAAATTCCGCAAGTTATAGCCTTCTCCCTGCAGTCTTCAGTCCATCGTAATCGACGACAGACCAAAGGGGACTCCGTTGGGCCGCTCGGCCATCCCACCCGTCCTGCTGCTCTGCGCCGTCCTGGGGTGCGCCAGCGCGCCGCCTCCGGCTGTTTTGCCGCCGAAAGCCATAGCTGCCACGCCCGATGTGGCCGATGCGCCAACACCGGAGCCCCCGATCGAAGTGGGGGACTGGCTCGTTCTGGGTCCCCTCCCCGGCTGGGGGCGCCGACCGTTTGCACCCAATCCCCTTGCGGAGCAGTACCTCCTCTCCGGTGAGGCGTGGGCGCCGAAGGAAGGAGATACGGTCACCTGGCCGCGGAACGGTACGGTCACCTGGCGCAGACTCGACTCGGGGGACGACGCTGGGCGTGCACTGCGCAACGGTTTTGCCTTCGCCACTCTAGATCTGCCTGCCGCGGGGCGATTCATCCTGGAAGGAAAGGGGACGACGGTCACCTGGGTCAACGGCGATCCTGTGGTCGGGGACGTCTATCACAAGGGAAGGCTGCGCGTTCCGGTGCGCCTCCGAAAGGGGGAGAACCACATCCTGGCGCGCGCGGTACGCGGAGGACTTCAGGTCAGGCTCGTCCCGGCGGAGGGACCGATCGAATTCAATCTGCGCGACGTCATGCTCCCGCACCATCGCGAGGATGTCCCCCTGGATTCCTGGGGAGCGATCCCCGTTCTGAATACGCTCGACCGTTGGATCACGGGAGCCTCGATCCAGGCGGGAGGGACGGATCACATCGAGCTCATGACCGAGCCGATCCCTCCTCTCGCGCCGCTCGGAGTCTGCAAGGTGCCATTTCGCATTCGTTGCCGAGATGGGGGACACCCTGTGGCGGCCGAGGACAAGTCGTTCGAGCTGCCGATCGCGGTCCGCTGGGAGGGAGGGAGCGCGACGACGACCCTCCGCGTTGGAGTGGCTCGTCAGGGGCAGACGTATGTCGAGACCTTCATCTCAGGCATCGACGGATCGGTGCAGCACTACGCCGTCCGTCCGCCTCCCCGCATCGACCCTGGGTGGGAGTATGCCCTGATCCTCACTCTTCACGGTGCGGGGGTAGGGGCCCATGGCCAGGCGAACGCCTATGTCCCCAAGGACTGGGCCTTCGTGGTGGCTCCGACCAATCGACGGTCCTTTGGATTCGACTGGGAGGATTGGGGACGGCTGGACGCCCTGGAGGTCCTCGCCGAGGTCCAGAAGCGATACCCGATCGACCGGGATCGAGTCCTTCTGGGAGGCCACTCGATGGGGGACACGGTGTCTGGCACCTCGGAGTGACCGATCCGGGACTCTTCGCCGCGATCTCGCCCAGCGCCGGCTGGGTCAGCTTCTGGTCCTACGGGGCAGGGAACTTGAAGTCCGGCAGGGACCCGGTGGAGGATCTCTTCCGGCGCGCGACGAACATGAGCGACACCCTGTCCCTCATCGAAAACCTCCGCGGCATGCCGATCTTCATCATCCACGGGGGGAACGACAACAACGTTCCTCCCACCGAAGCGCGGAAAATGGTCGAGCGCCTCGAGGAGTTTCACGACGACTTCATCTACCGCGAGTTTCCCGGGAAGGGGCACTGGTGGGGGCTGAGCGACACTCCGTTCACCGATTGCGTCGACCTGGCCGAGCTCTGGGAGTACGCCTTCCCGCGGGAGAGGAATCGCTTTCCGACCGAGGTGTCGTTCAGCACGATGAACCCTGGCGCTAGCCATCGCCGCGACTGGCTGGAAATCCTGGCCCAGGATCGACTCCACGAGCGGAGCGGGGCCCGCGCGAAGATCGACGTCTCCCGCCGCTGGGTCGAGATGCAGACCGAGAACGCCCTGGCGATCGGGATCGATCTACGCGGGCACCTCCTACCCGGCCCCATAGAGGTCCGCATCGACGAGGAAGTCCTGAAGATCGACTGGGCCGGGGAGGCGAGCATCTCCTTATCGAGGCAGCGCGGAGATTCCTGGCGAGTGGGTCCGCCTCCCGGCGCGCCGAACGGTAAGCGGCCGGGACGGCACGGCCCGTTCAAGCAGGTCTTTGCCAGGCGGTTCGTGATGATCGTTGGCACGGGCGGCAGCGAAGCTGAGAACCTCGCCGCGTTGAGACGGGCCCGTCTCGATTCGCAGGTCTGGTGGTATCGGGCAAATGGTCTCGCGACGATGATCCGTGATACCGATTTCGACCCGGAGCGCTATGCAGGCAGGAACTGGATCTTCTACGGGCACGCCGGCATGAACGCCGCTCTGGCGCGGTACGCCTCCGAGATACCTGTCCTGCCGGACAGGGGGGTCGTCCGGATCGGGGAGCGCGTGCTGGAGGGCCCGCGGCTTGCATGCCTCGCCGTGGCGCCCCATCCGGAAGATGCCGATGGCCTGATCGGGATCGTGGGGGGTAGCGACGCCGAAGGGATCGCCCTCAGCGGCCTCACCTCGATCATACGTTCCGGCATCGGCTATCCGGACTTCTGCGTCTGGTCCGACGAGGTTTTGCGAAAGGGCCTCGGCGGAGTCCAGTCTGCGGGCTTCCTCGACCTCACCTGGAAGGTGGACCCCGAAGACACCGTCTTCCGCTAGAGTTTAGTGACGCGCACCAAACCCCTCATTCGGTAGCGAGTTTAGTGACGCGCACGAAACCCTGAAATCGTGCAAAACCGAGAGTTCGATGCGCCTCCTGAAGCTCTGAAGGGACTCGGCGGAGTCCGGGCAGGCGGCCTCTACGATCTCAACTGGTGGTTGAATTCTGAGGATACGGTAATCCGATGGCTGGAAGTTCTTGGGAAGCAACGATTTAGGCAGTGGAGTGTCGTGCGGAAGAGTTTGGTGCGCGTCATGAAACTCTGATGGCCGTCACATCTCGTTGATGGCTTCGTCTAGCTCCTCCTCGAGGATCTTCAGGCTCACCGCCCCGTTCTCCAGGATGCGATCGTGGAACCACTTCATGTCGAAGCGATCCCCCAGCCTGCTGCGGGCGTCGGCTCGCAGCCGGAAGATCTCGAGCTGCCCGACCTTGTAGGCGAGGGCCTGTCCCGGCCACGTGATATACCGGTCGACCTCGTTGGCGATGTTGTTCTCCGCCAGTGCGGTGTTCTCCCGCATGTAGTCGATCGCCTCCTGGCGCGTCCAGCCGAGGGCGTGCATCCCCGTGTCGACGACGAGGCGGCACGCTCTCCATGAGTCATAGGAGAGCATCCCGAGGCGATCCAGATCCGAGGTATAGAGGCCCATCTCGTCGGAGAGCCTCTCCGTATACAGGGCCCACCCCTCCACGAATGCGGTGAAGCCGAGGTGCTTCCGGAACTCAGGCACGTCTTTGAGTTCCTGCGAAATGGCGATCTGAAGGTGATGCCCGGGGATCGCCTCGTGGAAGGCGAGGGCTTCCGCCTCGTATCGGGGTCGACTCTCGGGGAGGTAGGTGTTGATCATATAGGTTCCGGGACGGGAACCGTCCGCGGCAGGCTCCCGATAGTAGGCTATCGTGGAGTCTTCCTCCTCGTATTCGGGCATCCTCTCCACGACGCAGGGTGCCTCCGGGAGGATGCCGAACCATTCCGGCATCGCCGCTTCGGCCCTTGCCAGCGCCTCTCGCGCCTTGGACTCCACCTCGTCACGCGTCGCGAAATGCATCTTCAGATCCGATCGGAGCCTTTTCACGATCTCCTTCCGATCGTCCGTGCCGAATACTTTCTTTCCGAGGACGCTCATCTCCGCGTTGATCTTTGCCACTTCCTCGAGCCCGATCTTGTGGAGGTCCTCGGCCGACCGATCGAGAGACGTGTGAACCCGGATCATCCTCTTGTACGCCTCCTTGCCTCCCGAAAGGTGCATCACTCCGGGTCGCTCGGGGGACCGGGCCACGGGGAGGATCTCTTCCTGGAGGAACTTCCGGTACCGCTCGAACGCCGGTCGGACGATTCCCTGCACCGCGGCGGTGAGACCCTCCCGGAACGCCTTCCTCTCCTCTTCCGTCCAATCCTCGTGCGGCTCTTCCAGGGGTTTGAGAAGCGGCCACTCGGCGACCGGAGTCCCGAGGAGGTCGTCCAGCTGCCCCAGTGATTTCTCGACATGGACTCGCACGGCCACCCGCTTCGAGTCGATCCCGACGCGAAGATTCGCCATGTGAGCGTCGACGTACGGGCCCATCGCCTTCCAGCGAGAGACCATTCCTTGGCCCTGCTCAGGGGTCGATACCTTGTGATACGCCACGAGATTGAGCAGACCCACCTGGGGTCCCCTGAGAGGATCTACGACCCAGGTCTCGAACTCACATGAAGCCCTGGCGAGACCATTTTCGACCCCGTCACGCAGTGAGGCGAGCGTTACCCTATCGCCCCGGCTGAGCGAGGCGACGGGGAACGCGCGGATCTGCTCCCGCAGCAGCAGAAGCCGCGTCTTCTCCGCCGCCCGGCCTCCGCTGGAGATGTCCGTCAGGCGGTCGTCGTAACGTCGATCCCCGATGGAGGTGGCTTCCTCCGGGTGGGCCTTCAGATGGCCTTCCCAGTACTCGCTGCACAGCCCGTCGAGTATTTTCTTGTCGTGCATCTTGTCGATGGAGGCGCCCGCACAGCCGGCCATGAGCCAGGCCGTCACGACGAGCGCAGCCTTTCCGTTTCCGATGAACGCGGTACGGTTGATCATAGGCCTACCACGGCAACGTAGATCAGGAGTACGAATCCGAGAAAGATTCCCCCGAGGACGAGCGAGAGCAGGATGATCATCCGCTTTCTGTCCTGGTTGTCCCTTTCCATTCTAGCGTCAGTCCAAGATGTACAGAACGACAAACAGAAAGATCCATACGCCGCCGACGAAATGCCAGTACATCCCGCAGACCTCCACGCCGGTACGCCGGTCGGCAGAGTACCGATTTCGAAGGGCCGCGAGGAGGACATAGAGTAGCAAGACGACCCCTCCCACCACATGTGCGCCATGAAGACCGGTGAGGGCGTAGAAGATGGAGGCGTAGAGGCTGCCCTGCAGGGAGAGGCCTTCGTCGACGAGGACCCTCCAGACGTAAATCTGGAGGGCGAGGAAGATCACCCCCAGAGCCGCCGTCACGATCAGCCACCATTTCAGGCCGCGCAGATCTCCACGCTTCAGCGATGCGTTTGCTGAATACATCGAGATGCCGCTCAGGACGATCGCCGCCGTGTTCGCCCAGAGCCAGCCGGGCAGTGGCGGGAGCCCGGGTGGGGGCCAGGTCGAAGCGCCGAAGCGGAGGACGACATAGGCGGACGTGAATCCGAGAAACAGCATGGCGAGCGAGCAGAGCAGCACCCACATCCCCAGCTTGGCGTTCTCGATCGGAGGACCGCTCTCGTAACCATCTCCTCCACCGTCTCCGTTCTCCCTGTCTCCGCCCTGCCCTGGCGAGTCGATACCGGGAGTTTCCGGTCCCTTCCCCGGTCGGCGCGCTGTGGCGCGGCCCGATTCGCTCACCGACTCGATCTGTCCGACGATCTCGCCGACAGTGATCTGTCTGCTCACAGGATCGATCTCCGACGTAACTCAGGTCCGTGTTCGAGGTAGATTACGGCAACCCCCAGCACGAATCAAGGAATGGGGGCCTTGACGAACTCCGGGGCATCCTCTACGATTAATTGCTCGCGGCATTCCATGCCTCATCACTAGGGATCACTCATGCCGACCACACTGATCTTCCGGATCGAGAAGGTACACGCGGATGACCCGGATCCGCTCACGCCGGAAGAAGAGGAATACCTGAATCAGATCGAGCAAAACATTCTCGTCTTGTCGGACACTCTGGACCAGATGGGCGGTAAGCAGCGGATTTTCCCGAAGAGGAGGGTGAACGACTCCTTCCCGATGGTCGAGATCGAGAAGGTCCCGGATGCCCGCAAGCAGTACTTCTTCCGACTCTACAAGATCATAGGCATTCCGGAGACGGTACGCACGGGCCCCAACCAGATCACCAAGGTGAAGGCCATCCGGATCACGGGCGAGTCGCCGGACGGGGGATTCCAGGCGAAGGTGCTTACCGTGGACGGTGGATCGCAGGTCTGGATGATCCGCGCCGAGCAGATCGTTCACTACCTCAAGGGAACCATCGAGAAGAAGGTCGTGTACGATTGAGCGCGTCTTCGCGCTCCCCGGCCCCCCCGAGGGCCGTCCGTCCCCCCCACCCGAATAGACAGCTTCGCCGAGGAATGAATTCATGCCGGGAAGGGCCGCCGCTCTCCTCCTTGTCGCCGTAGCGGGCATCCCGTTCGATGAGGCTCAGATCTTGTGGGCCCCTTCGTGGGAGGAAGCCCGGAAGGAGGCCTCCACACGGAGGGTCCCCATCCTGGTCGCATTCCTCAAAGATGGGGAAGCAGGGTCCGTGGATGTCTGGGACACGACCTTTCAGGACCCCACGATCGTGGCCTACCTGAACGAGGTGGCGGTCCCCCTCCCCGCGCACACCGCCGCCGCTGATGCGGGGCACTCGCCCGAATCGTTCGTCGATCCCAGAACGGGGAAGACTACGGACCGGTGTTCGGTCTACAAGGTGATCACCTGTCCCGATCATAACTCGATCCACTCGGAGGCCTTGACGTTCCTGAGAGTCAAGGAGACGCCCAAGTGCTTCGTCCTTGGCCCGGATGGAAAGCCGCTCTCGGGAACCGGCGAGGTGAAGGGCACCAAACCGAAGGACCTTCTCCTCGCGCTGAGAGCGGCGCAGAGGAGTCTGGGCAAGCCGCTCAGTCGAACGATCTACCGGAGGGCCCGGGACAAGCTGGCCCGGGGGCGCGCCCACTTCGAGGCGGAGGAGTTCGCCCCCGCCATCCGTGCATTGCAGGGACTCATGAAGGACCGCAAGGCGCCCGACGAGTTTCGCAAAGAATCGGAGCAGCTGCTCGCCGAGGTCAACGCCGCGGGAATTGATCGGGTGGTGAAAGCCCAGTCCGTGCTGGGAGAAAACCCGAAAGAGGGCCGGCGATTGCTCCGCGAGTTGCGCGCCACCTTCCGGGGTCTGGAGGCGGCGGGGGTGGCCAAGAGAGCCCTGATCGAGGCGGGGAAGCAGCATCCGGGGAAAGGCGGAAAGAAATGAAGGGCGTTACGAAGACTCTTCTGTCTCACTCCCATCAGGTCGCCAAGTCTGCCAAGGCCCAATCGATACTGATCTGCGCCGATGCCTTCACCGATCCTGAAGAGTTGATCGAGCTTACCGAGGGGAAGGGAACCGAGATCAAGATCGTCCGCGCCGGCGGTCCCTGGCCCAAGGCTGAAGATGGAGACCTCGACATCGATCTGCCGAGCATCGGCCTCACGCGCATGGGGCAGGTGAAGCTCGCCGTGCTGGTCTCGATCTCGAGGGGCGTCTTGAAGCAGAATGACACCATCGTCTGCGTAGCAGGGCTGACCGGCTCAGGAATCCTGGACACGATGGTCGTCCTCGACCTCGCCAAGGAATTCGAGATGTTCAACACGAACCCCGCGACGATCACGGAGGCGGTGGACGAGGCGGTCTTCGAGCGCGTCCTGGAGATTGCCGGGCGGCTGGCGCGGGAGGGTCGCGAGGGGAGACCGGTCGGCACCACGTTCGTCCTCGGCGACTCGGATGCGGTCTCGAAGCACGTCCAGCAGATGATCCTGAACCCACTCGAAGGTCACCCTCGAAAGAGGCGGAACATCATGGACATGGCTCTGGACGAGACGATCCGCGAGCTGTCGGCACTCGACGGGGCCTTCATCGTCGATCGTGAGGGAATCCTTCTCTCCGCCGGCACCTACCTCGACGCCCCGGCCCAGGGCGTGGACCTCCGTCAGGGACTCGGGGCCCGACACTACTCGGCCGCCGCGATCACCAAAGCCACCAAGGCAGTGGCGATTGCCGTCTCTGAATCGTCTGGAGGTCTGACGGTCTTCAAGTCCGGGACCGTCCTGATCGAGATCGAGAAGCCGACGGAGCGCAGGAAACAAACGTCGGCCCGCCTGCCCCAGAGCCCGCCCGCGAAGCCATCGAAGGGAACGTAAGAAGTCAGTCACCCGCCCGCTGGACGGTGACCATGGCGTTGTAGTCCGGCTCGCCGGAGATTGGATCCAGCCTCCGTGAGAGGAGGACGTTCGCCTCGGGCCAGTAGACCTGGAGCGTTCGGGCGCGGACAGGGCCGATCAGTACCCTGCACGAGAGGTGGCCGGTCTCGGACTCGAGCCGGACGCGATCCCCTTCCCTCAAGGACAGACGGTCGGCGTCTTCGGAATTCATGAAGACCGAGTCTCGCGCCGCCCCGCCGTGGAGGGGATCCTTGTTTCCGTAGGTCATACTGTTGAATTGCTTTCCCCGGCGAGTCGTCAGGGCGAACGAGCCCTCCGGGATCTTCTGATCCGGTAGGTCCTGCACCCAGAGGCGCGCCTTCCCGCCCGGCATCTTGGCGAACGCTCCTCCCTCGAAGAGTCGTTCTCCTCCCCACTGGAACTGATCGCCTTCCGCCTTGAGCTCGGCGATGCCCTTGTAGATCGGGATCGTCCGGTCCATCTCGTCGCGAATGTCCTGCGGGGACTCGTACGGAAAGATCGTTTTGCCCCGCGGGTGCACTGCCTTCGCGATCAGCACGGGAATCTCCCACTCCGGCTTCGCCTCACCGATCCGTCTCCCCGGGATTTCCGGAGAGAATCGGAGTCGGCGTTCCGTGCTCGTGCTCGTCCCGCCTCCCGGCGTCTCGTATCGGGTCGCCGCCGGCAGGATCAGGACCTCGGGGCCGGGAAGGAACATCGAGTTGTTGAGGACGATGTCCTGGTGGACCCGTGTCTTGATCCGACCGAGGGCTTCCCGCACGAAATCAGGATCGGGCAAGGTCTCGAACAGGTTTCCTCCGATGTTGTAGAGGAAGTCGATCTTCCCGTCGTGGGCCGCCTCGATCTGCAGCGGAGTGGGTAGCCCCTCCACCGATGGAACGGGCGCCCCCCAGATCTTCTCCCACTTCTTGGCCGTCTCCGGATTGATCGGGTCCCCGCCGGGGAACTTCGCCGGTCCGACGCCGCACTCCGACCCGCCCTGCACCCCCGAGTGTCCCCGGATCGGCATCACGCCACACTTCTCGCGCCCGATCATCCCGCGGGCAAGGGCGAGCGTGGCAATCGACCGTACGTTCTGCACTCCGAATCGGTGCTGTGTGAGGCCCATGCTGTAGACGAAGACGGCCGTCTTCGCTTGCGAATAGAGCTTGGCGAACCGCTCCATCTCCGACCGTGGCAGACCCGAGCCTCTCTCGAGGCTATCGAAGGACATGGCCCCGAGCTTTTCGCGAAGCTCGTCGAGACCGGTCGCGTGACTCTTCAGGTAATCGTCGGCGAGCCCTCCCGTCTCGAGGAGGACCTTCAAGATGCCGTTCATGAATGCGATGTCGCCTCCGATCGAGACCTGAAAGAAGTCATCCAGGATCTGCGTCCCGAAGACGGCGCTCGAGGGGATCGACGGCACCCAGTACCGCTCCAGACCGGGCTCGCGGTACGGATTGATCAGGACCACACGAGTTCCCTGCTGCTTGGCGTAGTGCAGGTACTTCATCGTGACGGGCTGGTTGTTGGCGAGGTTCGTTCCCCACAGGACCATCAGGTCCGTGCCGATGAAGTCCTTGAGGGAGCAGTTCGGCGCGCCCACGCCGAAGACATCCTGGAGTCCGAAGACACTCGGGGCGTGGCAGAGTCGGGCGGCGTAATCGACATGCGGGCTCCCGAGCACTCGAGCCACCTTCTGGAAGACGTAATACGTCTCGTTCATCAGTCCGCGGGACGTGGCGAACCAGGCGGTCCTCTCACCGGTCGTCTCCCGCAGGCGGCTCTCGATCCGGGAGAGGGCATCGTCCCAGGAGATCCTGCGGAAGCCCTTGTCGCCGGCCTCACGGACCATCGGGAAGGGGATGCGTCCCAGCGAGCGGAGCTCTTCCTCGCGTTTGCCCTCCAGTCGGCCGGGGTCGTCGAACACGGCGAGATCGAGAGGGCCCATCGTGTTGAGCTTCAGCAGACGCAAGCGGGTGGTGCAGAGGTGGATCCCGTCCATCACGTTGTCCCGGAGACCGTACGGACCGAGCGAGCATCCGTCACAGACCCCGTGCTTGAGGATACGCCAGGCGAAAGGAAGCTGACCCTTGTTCTCCCACAACGCGGCGAACATGTCGCGGAAATGCCGCGGCTTGCCTTTCACCCCGAGTCCAAAGGGAATCCATTTCATCGTGTGGCCACAATACTAAAATCCGCTTGCATGAGGAATGCCCCGACCGAGGGATCGGCCCACGATCGTCATGTCAGGATGGTCACTCCGCGGGCAGGGATCACCTCCAGGGAGGGGTCCCGCAACCGGGCCGGCCGTCGGGCCCGAACCTTGAGAGTGTGGCCAAGGACCCAGACGGCAACGCCTCTCTTGCGCGCCTGCTCCGTGACTTGTCGACTGCCCCGGGCATTGAGAAACGACCCCTTGCCGTAGATCGCGTCGCAGCCGAGGACGACCGCGTCGGTGGCCGCCGGGAGTTCCCGGACCAGCGGGCTCGTGTCGACTCCCGAGAGGGCGAGCTTGCGGCGGAGCCTCCGGCCGTGGCCTCCAGGGTCATCGAGGATCGCCACGTGGACTCCCTTGCGGCGTCCCAGTCGCGAAAGAACGTCGGCCACGGCGCTGCTATAGGAATAAGTGGCGAAGCTCCGCGACCCACCAAGCCGCGCGATGGCCTTCTTGACCATTTGTTCGTGTCCCCGCGCCGCGAGGCGCTCCATCCGATCCACGAGACGCAGGAGACGCTGATGCAGATCTGTTCCGGCCCCGGCAAGCTCCTTCCGCAACGCGTCGACGAGGTTCTCCAGAGGAGCCATCGGGTGGCCCGACACGAGCGCCTCGCGAACGCCCTCCAGTTCCCTTTCGGCCGCCTCCGCGCCGACGGCTCCGTACTCGGAGAGCTCTCGGAGTAAGCGCGTCGCATCGCCAAAGATCTCCATTGCCCCTCTCCGAGGATCGCCGGCGATCCGCGCAGCTCGGTCGACAAACGTTCCCGCGGGCTTGCCCGCCGTAGACTGGCGAAGGCGGGCAAAGGCGCGCGAGAGGCCTGGCACCGTCGGGTACCGGTCCATCTCCTCCGGGTAGATCCAACAACCTTCCTCATTCTCCCAATCGAGACGGACGCGCCTCTTCCCCTTGACCTCGAAGAGAAAGGTGTAGATTTGCCAGTCTCTCTTGCGCTCGGGGGCGCGAAGCAAGAGAGGCTTGCCGCGCCTCTTCAGGACCAGGCTGGCGTCCGGAAGCCGCGTCTCCTCCCGGATCTCCCTGCGGGCGTCCTTCAACATCTGGTCTCGAATCCGGGACGGGGCGATGTGGCCCCCGAGGATGTCGGGAATCTTCGAGAGCGGCCACTCGACGTACCCGCTCAGCGCCGCCCAGCTACCTCGATAAGAGCCGACTCGATCGCTCCTCTTGAGAATCAGGACCCGGCCACCGCGCGTAAGGAACGAGGTCACCACATCGGCCGGGGGCGGACGGGACCGGGAGTAGAGCCCCATCTCACGGCTGCAATAGACCACCTCGGCCGGGACCGCGTCGATGGGCGCCTCACCCGCCCGCAGCGCCCCTCGGGCATCCGTGGAGGAGATCGATCGCATCTCGGGAGGGAGGGGGAGCGCCACGACGGCGGGGCGAAGACCGGTCTGGCCGAGATCGTTCTGCCTGGGGGAGGTCCTAGGAAAGACGAAGAACGTCGCCGCGTCCACGAGCTTCTCGATCTCCCCATGCGGATCCTTGTAGAAACGGGGGTCGAGGAGCCGCTGCATCGTATCCTCTCCCACGACGAAGGAGATCCTGTCCCCGCTGAACCCCGACTTTCGACGGATCGCCTCGATCTTTTCCAGGAACCGGCCGTGACTGAATACCGCGAACCCGACGCGGGCCTCCTTGCGGAAGGCTACGACGCAGAGGGCGATCCGATCCGCCAGGGACAGGGCATGGCCGGTCTTGTCCACATTGTCGATGTCAAAGGCGATCACGAGGCTACGCCACCGTTCCTTCCGGATCGCGGTCCGAGCGATCTGCAGGTGCGCGCGGGTAGGTGGATCGAAGGAACCGGGGAAGAAGGCGTGCGGACCTCGAGACGACGGGGCGGGTATCGAGCTGCCGTCGGGTGGGAGATAGATGGATGGCCGACGGGCTCGACCAGGCATCGCGGCGAGCCAGGTCCGCGCCTCTTGACGCGCCACCTCGAACGCCCGCACGAGCTGGCCAGTCGTACGAAGGGTCCGCATTACTTTGGGGGTGGTGGAGAAGGATCCGCCTGGAAGTGACCCGGTGCGGCAGTCTCCTCTTTCGGACAAACTTGCCTGTGGAGGTCCTCTGGGAGGTAGGGGTGGAACATCTCCAGAAGAACGCTGAAGGGAGCTCCGACCTTGCTCTGGTCGAGGATTCGCTTCCGGGTCTCCCGAGGGGGAACGGCGAGGGCAAAGAGCACCAGGGAGCACAGGATCACTCCCTTGAGCGCTCCCAGGACCGCTCCCATCTCCCGATCCCACGCCTTCAGCTTGTACTCGGCGATTTTTTCCTTCATCCGGAGCGCCAGAAGATAACCGGCCAGGCCGACGACGGTGAAGATGGCGACCCAGGCCACGGAGCGGCCGAACGGGTTGGGCTGTTCCATCATGCGACGGGCGACCCACGGAGCGCCGCCCGTCGCGAGGAGGAAGGCGGCGGTGATGGAGATCATCTGCGCCATTTGCCAGGCGAAACCCTTCCAGGCGCCCAGGCTACCACAGGCTATGATCGCTATGATCACGGAGATATCGATGACGCTCATTCCCACCTCCACACGGTCAAGAATTCCCATGATACGTCTCGCGCCGCCGTCCTGCAAATGGTGCGACCGTAGGTTGACAGAGGATCGGCGCGACGATACGATTCCCCTCCCCCTGTCCCCCTGAAGGAGTCCCCGTCCTTGGAACCAATCCGTCAGGATGTCCTGATCGTGGGAGGCGGTGCCGCGGGTCTTCGCGCGGCCATCGCCGCCTGTGAGGCGGACGACAAGGTCCGGATCGGCCTCGTCTCCAAGGTCTACCCGATGCGCAGTCACACCGTGTCGGCCGAGGGAGGGACGGCCGCCGTCCTCAAGGAAGGGGACAATCTCGATTCCCACGCATACGATACGATCAAGGGGAGCGACTTCCTCGCCGACCAGGACGCGGTCGAGCTCTTCGTCAAGGAGGCCCCCGGCGAGGTGCTGCGCATGGAGCACTGGGGGTGTCCCTGGAGCCGAGATCCGGAGGGGAAGGTGGCGGTCCGGGCGTTCGGGGGGATGAGCGTCAAGCGGACGGTCTTCGCCTCGGACAAGACCGGTTTCCACATGCTGCACACCCTCTTCCAGACCACGCTGAAGTACGAGCAGATCACCCGGTACGACGAATGGTTCGTCACCACGCTTCTCGTCGATGATGGCAAGGTCTGCGGAGTCGTCGCCCTGGACATCAGGACGGGCGAGATGCACCCGCTTCTCGCCAAGGCGGTCATCCTGGCAACGGGTGGGGCGGGCCAGATCTTTCCTTTCACGACCAACGGATTCATCAAGACCGGGGATGGCATGTCGCTCGCCTACCGCGCCGGCGTGCCGCTCAAGGACATGGAATTCGTCCAGTATCATCCGACGGGGCTGCCCGGCACCGGGATCCTGATCACGGAGGCCGCCCGGGGCGAGGGCGGGCACATGCTGAACAAGGACGGGGAACGGTATCTGAAGAAGTACGTGCCCAACAAGATCGAGCTGGGCCCCCGTGACATCCTCTCTCGCGCCTTCATGAGCGAGCAGAAGGAGGGACGCACGTTCCAGGGTCCCTACGGAGATTACGTGCACCTCGACCTCCGACACCTCGGCGCCAAGGTGATCAACCGGAAGCTCCCCTTCGTGCGCGAGCTGGTACGATTGTACGTCGGGATCGATCCGATCAAGGAGCCGATCCCTGTCCGGCCCGTGGTGCATTACATGATGGGGGGGGTCCACACCGACGTGACCGGGAAGGCGCCGATGGACGGTCTCTACGCGGCGGGTGAGGTGGCCTGTGTCACGATCAACGGGGCGAACCGTCTCGGATCGAACTCCCTCACCGAGTGCCTCGTCTTCGGCGCCCGAGCGGGGAAGGCGGCGGCCGAGTGGGCCGCCGGCAAGGAGGACCCGCCCGCGGATCTCCTCGTCTCCAAGGCGGAGGAGGAGCGCCAGCGGATCGAGAAGGGTTATCTGCAGAAGGAGGGGGGGAAGGAGACGGTGGCGGGTCTCCGGGTCGAGCTCAAGAAGGTGATGGAAGCAGGCGCAGGCATCCATCGCGATGAAGCCGGACTGAAGGAGGCGTGCGAGAAGATCCGCTCGTTGAGGGCGCGCTTCGCCGACGTCCAGATCCAGGATCGGTCCCGTATCTTCAACACGGAGCTGACGATGGCCCTCGAGCTGGACGCGATGATCGATGTGGCCGAAGCCGTCGCCGCCGCCGCGCTGGCCCGAACGGAGTCGAGAGGCTCCCATAGCCGGAGCGATCACACGAAACGGGATGACGAGAACTTCCTGAAGCACTCGATGAGCTACAGGACGCCGGAGGGCTGCCGGGTCGAGTACCTTCCCGCCACGATCACGCGCTGGAAGCCAGAGGAGAGGAAGTACTAGCGGTAATGAGCGATAGAACGGCCAAGATCAGAGTGACGCGATTCCGACCGGAGGAGGAAGACGCCCCGACGGAGCAGACGTACGAGGTCCCCTTCAAGGAGGACTGGGTCGTCCTCGACGCCCTGAATTACATCAAGGATTACGTCGACGGGACCCTCTCCTTCCGCTGGTCGTGTCGCATGGGGGTTTGCGGCTCCTGTGGGATGATGGTCAACGGCACGCCGAAGCTCACCTGCTCCGCGTTCGTGAGGGATTACTATCCGGAGGAGATCGTCGTCGAGCCGCTGGCCCACTTCCCGATCATCCGGGACCTCGTCGTGGAAGTCGACGACTTCATGGACAAGCTCAAGGCCGTCAAGCCCTGGATCATTCGCAAGGAGGAGAAGCCCGTCGAGCAAGGGGAGTACCTGCAATCGGTGGCTCAGCTCGATTCCTATCGTCAGTTCAGCATGTGCATCAACTGCATGCTCTGCTACTCCGCCTGCCCCGTCTACGGGATGGACGACACGTTCATCGGTCCGGCGGCCATCGCCCTCGGATATCGCTACAACCTGGACAGCCGGGACGAAGGCGCGGCGGAGAGAACAGAGGTGATGCACTCGCATGACGGGGTCTGGGACTGCACCTTTGTTGGCGAGTGTTCCGTCGTCTGCCCGAAGCACGTGGACCCGGCGGCGGCGATCCAGAGATCGAAGGTGGAGGCGACGAAGGAATACTTCCTCTCTTTCCTGATGCCCTGGAAGAAGAAATGACGACCGCGACGAAGAAAGCTCCCGCCAAGCCCTATCGTCGGGCGATGCCGGGCGACTGGTGGCTCAAGAACCCCCGCTATTTCTTCTTCATGATCCGCGAGCTCACCTCCGTCTTCGTCGCCCTGTTCGTCATCCTTCATCTGATCTACTTGATGATGATGGCCACGAAGGGGGCTGCGGGCCAGGCGCAGGCGCTCATCTCCTCACCATTCATGATCAACTTGCACGTCGTGATCCTGGTCTTCGCCCTGATCCACTCGATCAGCTGGCTGGCCCTGGTCGGAAGGCTCCAGGTCGTCCAGCTGGGAGAGAAGGTCGTGCCTCCTCGTTGGGTCACGGCGGGCGCGTTCGCAGGGTGGTTCGTCGTCTCCGCTGCCGTGGCGCTGTTTCTGACGATGGGGTCGGGATGAAGAAGAAGAAGAAAGAGTCGAAGGAGCCGTTCTGGTGGGCTCTCTTTGCCGTGGGCGGTACGATGGCGGCCATCTTCCTTCCCGTCCACATTTTCATTTTCGGAATCGCCGTCCCGATGGGCTGGATGGACCCTGAGATCGCATCGAAGGAGAACCTGCGTAACCTCCTCGGCAATCCGATAGTGAAGATCTACCTGGTGGCGCTGATCGCCCTGCCTCTCTTCCATTGGGCCCACCGCTTCCGGTTCACCGTCCATGATCTGGGCCTGAGGGTCAGCCAGGATGCCGTCGCCTTCCTCTGCTACAGCACAGCCGTCCTGGGCTCCGTGGCCACCGTCCTGATCCTCCTCCTGATCCCATGATCCAATGACGCGAGATCCCAGAAGACTCTCCGAGGATCATCTCCGCGGCATGCTGGAAGACTCAGGCGCGCTTCCCGAAGACCTCGACCGATTCGACGTGATCGTCTCCCGCCGAAAGTTCCTCGGCATGGCAGGCGGCGCGGTCGGTCTCCTGGCCGGACTGGGCGCCGGAACCGACGCCGCGCTGCGCGGACTCTTCGGGCGCGGGTTGATCCCCGTCGCGTGGGCTCAGGACGCGGACAGAGGCACGGATATCCCCGGCAAGCCGGGAATGATCGTCCACTTCCCGCAGCCGATCAACGGCGAGTTTCCTCCGCATCTCCTGGATGATGATGTGACCCCCTCGGAGCGGCACTACGTGCGCAACAGCGGGGGCGTGCCGACGAGGGCCGAGAAACGGGACCTGCAGGGGTGGAAGCTCACCGTGAACGGGGAGGTGAAGACACCTCTGGAGCTTTCCATAGATGACCTCAAGGCGTTACCCGCAGTGACCCTCTCTTTAGTGATAGAGTGCGGCGGCAATGGCCGCTCACTCTTCGAACCGCCGGTGCGAGGCAATCCCTGGGGACGCGGCGCCGTCGCTTGCAGCGAGTGGACCGGCGTCCGGCTTCGCGACGTCCTGCGGAAGGCCGGACTTAAGGAGAGCGCCGTCTACACGGCCCACTACGGGGAGGATCAGCCCCTCGGCCGCGCCGAGCCGTTCTCCCGTGGCGTCCCGATCGATAAGGCGATGGAGGAGCATACGATCATCGCCTACCGGATGAACGGGAAGGACGTGACGACTCTCAATGGCTTTCCCGTCCGCCTCGTCGTACCCGGCTGGGTCGGTTCCTGCTCCCAGAAGTGGCTGAACCGCATCTGGATACGAGACAAGGTCCACGATTCTCAGAAGATGAGAGGGTACTCCTACCGCATCCCCGCCTACCCCGTGGCGCCGGGAGTGCGCCCGCCTGAATCCGACATGAAGATCGCGACATCGTTCCCCATCAAATCCATGATCACCCGGCCGGCCGCCAACAGCGAGTTCCGGGTCGGCGAGAAGATCTCCGTGGCGGGTCACGCTTGGGCGGGGGACAATGAGGTCTCCAGGGTCCTCCTATCCACCGACTACGGCGTCCACTGGGATGAGGCGCGCCTCATCCCTCCCAGGAATACTTACGCGTGGGCACGATTCGAGAAGGAGGTGACGTTCGAGAGGAAGGGGTATTACGAGATCTGGGCGAGAGCCTTCGACGACAAGGACTCCGCCCAGCCGTTCCGTCAGCCCTGGAATCCCAAGGGGTATCTCGGCAACGTCATCCACCGTCTTCCGCTTCGCGTCGCCGTCTGATCCGGCCGGCATGCGATGCGGCTACGGAGATATCAGCGCCACCGCGTGTCGCCCACCCGCGGCCACGGCCGCAACGCCCGTAAGAAACCCGCCGGCGCCGTCCACGACCTGCACCGGCACGGTGCTGGAGCTGGGGGTCCCATCCCCCAGCTGACCGAAGCGGTTCTCCCCCCACGCGCGGACGGTGCCGTCATCCAACATCGCCACCGTGTGCGAACTCCCTCCGGCCGCGGCCGCAACATTCGTGAGGAGCCCCCCGGCGCCGTCCACGACCTGCACGGGCACGCTGCTGTGCGTGAAGGTCCCATCCCCCAGCTGACCGGAGAAGTTGGATCCCCACGCGCGGAGAGTGCCGTCATCCATCAGCGCCACCGTGTGGCTAGCCCCCGCGGCCACGGCCACAACGCCCGAGAGGAGCCCCCCGGCGCCGTCCACGACCTGCACGGGCACGCTGCTGTCTGTGGTGGTCCCATCGCCCAGCGCACCGGTGCCGTTGAATCCCCACGCGCGGAGGGTGCCGTCATCCATCAGCGCCACCGTATGAAATCCTCCCGCGACCACGGCCGCAAC